>NZ_JBSFJE010000015.1:166554-301004 GCF_053597895.1 Streptomyces sp. NPDC001220 | reverse complement strand
TCCACGGCCGAGTACTCACACCGTCCCGAACGGCTGAATCGTCACATCGGTCACGCCCGACCAGGACACCTCAACAAGATCGTGTTACAAGCTCTTTGGGTGATTTTCTCCGAGCCCGCAGAGAAGCCCTGAAGCCGCACGACGTCGGTCTGCCCGAACACGGGCGGCGGCGGGTGCCGGGACTGCGCAGAGAGGAAGTCGCGCTGCTCGCCGGAGTCAGCTCCGACTACTACATCAGGCTGGAGCAGGGCCGCGAGAACAGCCCGTCCGCGCAGGTCCTCGACGCCGTGGCGCAGGCGCTGAAACTGGACGCGGAGTCCACCGACCATCTCAACCGCCTCTGCCTCGCCGCCTCGCAGCGTCCGCGCGACTGGGGTCTGGCCGACGTCAGCCCGCAGTTGCTGCAGCTGATGGACGGGTGGGAGCACACCCCGGCCTTCGTCGTCGGGCCGGCCCTCGACATCATGGCGGCCAACTCCCTGGCCGCGGCTCTGCACAGCGGTTTCGAGGAGTTCGACAACCTCGCCCGGATGGTGTTCGTCGACCCGGCGGGGCGCGACTTCTACCAGGAGTGGGAGCGGGCCGCGCACTCCTGCGTCGCCGAGATCAGGGCCGCCTACGGCCATGACCCCGATTCCGCCCGCATCGCCGAGGTCGTGGCGGAACTGTCCGCCCGGAGCGCCGAGTTCGCCGCGCTCTGGCAACTGCACGACGTCAAGAGCAAGTCCCAGGAGGGCAAGCACCTGAAGCACCCTCAGGTCGGGGATCTGCACATCAGGTTCGCGGCTTTCACCGTCAACGGTGCCCCGCACCAGCAGCTGGTGGTCTACCAGGCCGAACCGGCCGGCCCGACGGCGACCGCCTTCGAGACACTGGGGGCCATGGCCACCCGGCCGAAGCAGACCCCGACAGGAGTGGTGGACGCCGGCATGTGAGCTCCGATGGAGGCCGGAGCTTGGAGGCAGGCGCCCGGAGGCAGGCACTGGCGCACCCGGGAGGACGCGGCCTTCACCGTGCCTCCTGTGGACAGGAGCGAACGGGCCGGGGGAGCACGGAGAGCGAGGTGCGGGGGCATGGCCCCGTCGTCGTGGAGCGCCGATCTGACGGCGGGGCTCAAGTGGTGGCAACGAGCGGTGCTGATCGGGTGCTTGGGTGCGCTCACGCTGCCGTTGTGGTTCGCCGCGAAGAACACCTACCGGTTCGTCGAAGGTCACCGGACGTCGACGGTAGGAACTGTTCACTGCGCATGGGACGGCCCGTGCCGGGGCGCGTGGCGTCTGCCCGGCGGACAGCGGGGGCGGGGTGAGATCGAAGGTCTCTCCTTCCAGGACGACGAAGAGCTCGTGACGGGCATACCGCTCTACGCGGGCCGGGATTGGGCCGTGGCCGACCGCTCCGACCTGCTGGTCCGTGCGGCCCAGGAAGCCGGCGGCGCCGTGATCGGCGCGGCTCTGGTGCTCTCGGTCGCCTGGATCAGGTCCAGGGATCTCTGACCGTGCGGGTGACTCGCCGGCACCGAAGAATCCGCGGCGCGCCCGTCGCCTCCGGCGAAAGCCTTTGCGCGGGCGGTCGTCCGGATGATGGGCTGGGCGGGTGAGCGACCACGACACGGCGGGGGCCGTCCGGCCGTTGACCCTGGCATGGGTGGGCCGGCAGCTGGAAGCCGGCGAACGGATCGTCAGGACCCGGGCACTGCACGGCGGCATCACCGCCGAGATGCGGCGGCTGACCATCGGCACGCGGCACGGAGCCACCCGCGACCTGGTACTGCGGACCTTCGTCGACCCGTCCTTGGTGGAGCACGCCGAGGACCTGCTGAACCGGGAGACCGGCGCCCTCACCTTCCTCGCGGGGACCCGCGTGCCGGCTCCCGGACCGGTCGCGGTCGATCCCACCGCCGCGCAATGCGAGTATCCGTCGCTCCTGATGACACATCTGGCGGGCCGGACGGTCCTTGACGACCAGGGACTGCAGACGCGCCTCCCCCTGCTGGCCCGTCAGCTCGTGGCCATTCACGCGCTGCGGCCTGCCGAGCGTCCCCGGACGTACGAGGCATGGACGACCGCCGACGCCGTCGTCCCTCCCGACGGCGCCGACGCGGGGGCGTGGGCCGCGGCGGCCGACGTGATCCGCAGGCCCGCGCCACCCTACGAGGGGCGGTTCCTGCACCGGGACTTCCACCCCGGCAACGTGCTGTTCGACGTGAGCCCGGCAGGTCCCCGGGTCACCGGGGTCGTCGACTGGGTGCAGACCTCCTGGGGTCCGGCGGACCTCGATGTGGCGCACTGCTCCACCAATCTGGCGCTGCTGCACGGCCCGACGTGGGGTCTTCGGTTCGCGGAGGCGTACGAGGAGGCCGGTGGGGTGCTGGCCGCGACCGCGCACGAGCGGTTGTACTGGCGGCTGCTGGACGCTCTGGCGTTCGCGGCGGCCGTGCCGTGGGTGGCCCGGCCGTGGCGGGAGGCGGGGAGGACGGAACTGACGACAGGGGCCGTGGAGAAGCGGCTGGACTCCTACGTCACCGTCCTGATGGACGCGTTGGGCTGAGCCCGGACAGCCGGGGCGGCCCGCCCCGAACGAATCGAGCCCGCCCGCGCGCCCACGCCGGGAGTGCGCACGCCGTGGCCAGTGGCACCGGCGACGACCGCGACGGGATCCTGATCAGCCTGAGTCTGCGCCCCCTCCGGATCCAGCCGGCTCGATCCCGGGTTTCTCCGCATCCCCTGGATCCTTCCGAAGCGGTCAGTCCTTGACGGCGACGAGGACGTGACCGTCGCCGAACTGCCAGACGGGGGCGGCATGACGAAAGCCCGCCTGCCGGAGGAGTTCGGTATGGCGGCCCGCCGTCAGGTCGCGGTCGCCGCCGGCCCCGCCGTGCGCGGCCACGCGCCGCTCCCGTCGACGTCCATGCCCCGCGCCTCGGCCCGGACCTCGGCCTCGGTCAGCGCGGTGGCGGAGGGTCCCCGGTGCGGTCCGCCCAGCAGTTCGGCGCGGCGCTGCCGTACATAGCTCAGATGGCTCTCGGCCCGGTCGCAGACGGGCGGCCAGCCGCAGGGACTCCGGGTCCTGGGGGCCGGTGGCCGTGATCCGGGCCGGGGTGAAGCCGCCGCCCAGGGCGTGGGGCCTCCTGGCCGGTGACGGTGTTCATCTTCGTGTCTCCCTCCTCCCGTGCCCCGGCAACCAGTTGCGGGTTGAGTCGTTGAGATCCCGGGGCTCCGGGAGTGACTGCCGGGCGGCCGGCACCCGATCAGGCACTGTGCGCTGTTTGCGACACGTGTGGGGATACAAGAGGCTGCCGTTCAGGGGGAGGTACTGTGTTCGAGGCTCGAACGGTCCTCCGTGAGAACCGCGGTGGCAACCGCGATGGGCAGGTCACCCGTCCGAGCCACCTGCACGCGACCTCTGAAGATGGAGCCGATGAACGTGTCGACCGGCGGCAGACGGCTGCGCGGCCGTGCCGCCATAGCAGCCCTCGTCTGTGCGATCACGCTGTTACCGGGCCCGAGTTATGCGGCCCCGGGCACACCCGTTCCACGGGACGACCAGTCGATCGAGGACATCCACAACGAGCTGAACGGCCTCTACCGCCAGGCGGAGGTGGCCACCGAGGCGTACGACACCGCGAACGTGAAGGCGGCCGCGCAGGAGAAACGGCTGGCGTCGCTCCACAAGGACCTGGCCCGCACCCAGAGCCGGCTGGACGAGCTGCACGCCCTCGTGGGTGTGGCCGCCCGGACGCAGTACCGCGGGGGCAATCTCGACGCCACGGGCATCCAGTTGCTGCTCGGCGACCACCCCGACCAGGCCCTCGACGAGGCCTCCCAGGCCCGCCAGGCCATGCGGAACCTGGTCAACGTCTCCGAGACGCAGCAGAGCGCCCGCGCGGAGCTGGACCGGCAGACCGACGCCGCCGCCGGGAAACTGCGGGAGCTGAGGAGCAGCCGCGCGGACAAGGCCGAGGCCAAGGGGAAGATCGAGAAGAAGATCGCCGAGGCCGAGCTGATCGAGGCGGGACTCAAGAAGGAACAGACCCGCAAGCTCGCCCAGTTGGAGAAGAAGGAGGCGCAGGAGGCCAGGTCCAGGTGGACGGGCCCCGATTCCGGCGGCACCTCGACCGGTACCGGCTCCGGCGGCGGGACGAAGGCGAGCGGGGCGGCCGGGAAGGCCGTCGACTTCGCGATGGCGCAGATCGGCAAACCGTACGTGTGGGGCGCCGTGGGCCCCTCGTCGTACGACTGCTCGGGACTCACCTCCACGGCCTGGGCCGCCGCCGGGCACCCCATACCCCGTACCTCGCAGGCGCAGTGGCAGGGGCTGACCCGGGTCAGCCTGGCCTCCGTGCGGCCCGGGGACCTGATCATCTACTACGACGCCACGCACGTGGGCATGTACATAGGAGGCGGGCAGATCGTGCACGCCCCGCGGCCCGGACGCACGGTCACGATCGCGCCGGCCGCCTCCATGCCCATCGTCGGTGTCGTCCGACCCGGAGTCTGAACGGATGACCTACTCGCTGACCCCCCGTGACGGGGGAAACCTGCCCGCGCTCAGCGCACCGCCGCTGATCCGGCTCGACGCCTATGTGGCCGAGGACGGGTCGACGGTGGTCAACGGCCATCTGCTGGAGATGGGCGGCACCCGGCCGCCCAACGAGGCGATACTCGACGCCATCGCCATGTTCGCCCGCACCCTGCGGGCACCGGTGGCGGCCACCGTCATCGACCGGACCGTGCAGCAGGTGGCACGGCTGCGGGTGTACCCCGACGGCTCCAGCCGGACCATCGCCGACGAGGAGGACCTGCCGCCCGGGCGCGAGCGTACGGCCGCGGAGGAGGAGTCGTTCCCGCCGCTCGCCCGCGTCGAGCGGATCATCCAGCACGCGCAGCGCCAGGAGCTGCACGCCGCGTTCGTCCTCGCCAGCGCGCTGCGCGAGCACCTCACGCTGCGCAGGGGCGCGGAGGACGAACTCTCGCTGGAGGCAAGGGCGATCGAGGCGTACCTCGCGTACCAGCGCGGCGACTACATGCTCTCCACCGTCCTCGCGCTGACCGTCGCGCGCATCCGCTGCCGCACCGATCTGAACCGGGCGGCGCCCGAGGTGGCCCGTGCCACCGCGGCATGGCAGCGGCTGATCGACGAGGGCCAGGTGGCCACCCGGGGACAGGAGCTGCTGCACATGTGGGAGCACCTGTCGACGGAGGGCCTGTTGCTGGAGCCGTCCCATCAGGCCATGGCCCAGGCCGTCCGGAGCCGGCTCGGCCGGGGCGGCCGGTCCGTACCGGCGTCGGGCACGGTTCCGGCCGTGACCGCGGGGCAGGGGCCGGTCGCTCCCGAGGACAAGCCGCTCAAGCCCACGCGGCGGGGACTCAGCCGCTTCACCCGGTGGCCCGGCCGGTCCGCCGAACCGTCGTCGTAGTCCGGCGCGGCCCGCGCCGCCGCGGGAACGGGTCAGCCCTGCGCGGTGCGGGGGACGTGCTGCCGGCCGCCCCAGGTCTGCGGGCGCTCGGCGTACCGGGGCGCGAGGATCCCGATGGGCGCGGGGCCGAACAGCCCCCGCGGCGGCGGCCGCTCGGCGTCGACGCTCCGCGGCAGGGCGGTGCCGGGGCTCGGCGACACCGCCGGAGTCGGCTCAGAGCGTGAGCAGTTCCTCGTAGAAGCCGCCGAACTCCCGCTGCCGGTCGATGAGATGGATCTCCAGGATCCAGTGGCAGGCACGGCCCGCCTTGTCGGTGCGGCGCAGGGGCGTGTCGTTGGCGGGTGCGATGTACGACTCGGTGTCCGCGCCGTCGATCTTCTCGTGCGGGAACTCGCCGACCAGGTGGCCGGCGTGCCAGCCGCCCAGTTCCCAGCCGGCCTCGGTGGCCAGCCGCTCCACCTCGGCGTACAGCCGCTTCCCGGTGATGTCCGGATCGGCCTCGAAGAACCGCTTGCCGGCGGCGAAGACCTTCGGCAGGTCGTCGCGCAGCCGTCGCTTGACCGGATCGTCGCCGAGTACGAAGGTCCGCCCGAAGTCGGCCTCGTACTCCTCGAAGATCGGCCCGAAGTCGGCGAACACGATGTCGTCCGCCCCGATCAGGCGGTCCGGCGGGTTCTCCCGGTACGGCTTGAGGGTGTTCGGGCCCGAGCGCACGATCCGCTTGTGCCAGTGCCGGGTCGTGCCGAAGAGGTCGTTCGCCAGGTCACGGACGCGGTCGCTGACCGCCCGCTCTCCTTCGCCCGGCGCCACCAGCCCCCGCTTCTCCATCTCGGCGAAGAGCCGCTCGGCCTTGGCCTGGGCGTCCAGCAGTCGGGCCGCCCGTGTGGGTTCGTCATGAGCCATAGCAGCGAAGGTAAGTTTGGCTGCACTCGCGAGTCAATCAGATTGGACTTCGCCCGCCGTGTCCGCGGGCGGCTTGGCCGAGGGTTCCGTTTCAGCGTCTTCTCGGATCTGCCAGGGCCGGGCGGGCAGGCGGGTGGCGGATGAGACAGGGGGCGCAACGGGCGTTGCCGAAGCGGGCTAGTTTATGGACGCACGATCAACGCAAAGCCCGGCAATTCACCCCCATCCCCCCATCCCCCCATCCCTCACCCCCCGCACCCCTTCTCTGTTTCTGTGAGGCGCCAAGTCATGAGCCTGAGCATCCGCAACCAGATCCCCGGTACCGTCACCGCCGTCACCCCCGGTGAGGTGATGGCGACCGTGAAGGTACGCCTGGACGGCGGCCAGGACCTCACCGCCGCGATCACCCTGGAGGCGGTCAAGGACCTGGGACTCGCCGAGGGGTCGGCCGTCCGGGCCATGATGAAGTCCACCGAGGTCGCCCTCGCCACCGGCCCGGTGACGGGGCTGTCCATCCGCAACCGGCTGCCCGGCACGGTCAGCGATGTCGCCGTGGGCGGGGCGATGGCCACGGTCAAGGTCACCGTCGAGGGGGGCGAGCTCACCTCGGCGATCACCAAGGACGCGGTCGCCGACCTCGGCCTGACGGCCGGATCGCCGGTCGTGGCCCTGATCAAGTCGACCGAGGTGTCCCTCGCGACCGCCTGACCCCGGCCGAAGCCCGTCCGCGTCGCCCCGGCCTCGGCTCGTCGTAGGCGAAGCCGGTGGGCGGCGGGTGTGCAGGGCCGGGGCGCCGACGTCCGGTTCAGGGCCGGGGAAGCCCTGCCCGGTGACGGGACAGGCGAGTACACCCGTACACCCGTACGGCCGCGGGCCGGCCGCCGCATCGCCGTGTCCGCCGGCGCGCGCATGATCGGGGCCCTCCCCGTTCCTGGCGTCGGGGCCGGGAGACCGCCCGACGGGCAGGGGCGCCGTGGCGGCCTTCCGGCAAGGGCCCACGTGTGGACACTCGCCGCGCCCCGGTCCGGCCGTACCCCGCGTGAGCGCCTACCCTGCACAGGGAGGGCAGCCGCGACCAGGGCACCGGTGAGGAGAGGGGACCCGCATGGCGAGCGACCGAGCAGGCACGGCCGGGACCGCCGGCCGGATCCCGCCCGGCCAGCGTCTGGTGCACGGCTGGCCGGTCTCGCACTACGGTCCGGTCCCCCGCTTCCGCCCCGAACGCTGGAACCTGCGGGTCTTCGGCGCCACCGTCTCGGGCGAGACCCACGAGTGGCACTTCGACGACCTGGCCGCGCTCCCCCATGTCACGGTCGTCGCCGACCTGCACTGCGCGAGCGGCCCCACCTCCACCGGCCACGAGTGGTACGGCATCCCCGCCGCCACCGTCCTGGACCGGGTCCCGCCCGCGCCCGGGGTCACCCACGTCATGGCCTGGGCGGAGTACGGCTTCTCCGCCAACCTGCGCCTGAGCGACTTCACCTCGCCGCACACCCTCATGGCCACCCACCACGACGGCGAACCCCTCACCGCCGAACACGGCTTCCCGCTCCGCCTGGTCGTCCCGCACCTGTACGGCTACAAGAGCCCCAAGTGGCTGCGCGGCATCGAGTACATGACCGCCGACCGGCGTGGTTTCTGGGAGGAGCGGGGCTACCACAACATCGCCGACGCCTGGAAGCAGCAGCGCTACTCCTACCAGGAGGCGGAGGCCGACGGACCGACACCCGCGGCTCCCTAGCCCCACCCGCGCGCGTCCGGTCGACTCCGGCTCCTGGTGACGGACGTCCGCTTCGGCGAGGAGGGAGTCCGGTTCATGTGGCGCGGGCGCGGTTCGCCGTCAGCCGCAGGGTCTCCGTGACCGCGTGCGGGATGTCGTCGACCGGGAACAGCGCGTGCCGCACGGTGCGTTCGGCGTCGACGACCAGGATCAGACGCTTGTGGCGCAGCCGGCCCGCGCCGCGGAAGGTCGGCAGCCGCAGGGCCGCGGCCAGTCGGTGGGCGGCGTCGGAGAGCAGGGGGTACGGGATCTCCTCGGCGCGCGCGAACTCCTCCTGCTCGTACACGAGTTGGGTGCTGATCCCGCGCACCTCCACGCCCGCCCTCCGGAAGTCGGGCCAGGCGTCCCGGAAGAGCCGGTTCTCCAGTGTGCAGCCGACGGCCCCCGGGATCGGCGGCTCGCCCCATTCGACTCCGGTGCCGGGGTAGGTGAACAGCACGGTCGCCGGGGCGTCCGGGGAGACCAGGGGCACCTCGGCGCCCCGGACGGCGGGCAGTTCGAGGCCGTCGGGCAGGCGGGTGCCGGCCAACGCGTGGACACGGGCGTGTTCCGCGCCGTCCTCCGCCGCCGTCGCGGTGAGGCTGCCGTCGCCCAGCACCCAGCGGTCGCCCCAGTCCTGCATCGCGACGAGCAGCGGCAGCAGCCCGGCACCGGCGTCGGTGAGCAGGTACTCGTAACGCACCGGCCGCCGTTGGTAGAGGCTGCGGTGCAGGACACCGTGGGCGACGAGCCTGCCCAGCCGCTCGGTGAGCACCTTGCGGGACAGGCCGATCTCGGCGGCCAGGGCGTCGAAGCGGACATGGCCGCGGGCGACCTCGCGCAGGACCAGTACGTTCCACCAGTCCCCCAGGACCATGGCGGCCTGGGCGGTCCCGCAGGTCTCGTCAGCGTTGTGCATCCTCATGCGCCCATAGTAAGTTCCTTTTCGGGACTCACTTTGTTTCTCGATGGAACTTACCGCCCGTCAGCGCACGGGCCCAGCGTGAGGAGTGCATCGTGACCGCCATCAGCCGGGTCGTCGCACGCGAGATCATCGACAGCCGGGGCAACCCCACCGTCGAGGTCGACGTGGAACTCAGGGACGGCTCACTGGGCAGAGCCGCCGTCCCTTCCGGCGCTTCCACCGGCGCCCGCGAAGCGGTCGAACTGCGCGACGGCGACCCGTGCCGCTTCCACGGCAAGGGGGTGCGGCGTGCCGTCGACGCCGTGAACGAGAGCATCGCGGACGCCGTGACCGGGCTCGACGCCGAGGACCAGGCGACCGTCGACCGCACGATGATCGAGCTGGACGGCACGGAGACCAAGTCGCGGCTCGGCGCCAACGCCCTGCTCGGCGTCTCCCTGGCCACCGCCAAGGCCGCCGCGGCCTCGCACCGGCAGCCGCTGTACCGCTACGTCGGCGGAGTGGACGCCCGGCTGCTGCCGGTGCCGATGATGAACATCGTCAACGGCGGCGCCCACGCCGACAATCCGCTGGACTTCCAGGAGTTCATGATCGCGCCCGTCGGAGCGGCCACCTTCGCCGAGGCGGTCCGTATGGGCTCGGAGGTCTTCCACACCCTGCGCGGCAACCTGCTCGCCGCCGGCCACAGCGTCAACGTCGGCGACGAGGGCGGCTTCGCCCCCGACCTGCGGACCGCCGACGAGGCCCTGGACTTCGTCGTACGCGCCATCGAGCAGACCGGCTACAAGGCCGGCACCGACATCACGCTCGTCATGGACCCGGCCAGCTCGGAGTTCTTCCACAACGGCGTATACGACTACAAGGGCGAGGGCGTCCGCCGTACCCCCGCCGAACACGCCGACTACCTCGCCACCCTCGTCGACCGCTACCCCGTGGCCTCCGTCGAGGATCCGATGGCCGAGGACGACCACGCCGGCTGGCGTGACCTGACCGCCCGCCTCGGCGACCGCTGCCAGCTCACCGGCGACGACGTCTTCTGCACCAACGAGACGCTGCTGCGCGCCGGTATCCGTGACGGCATCGCCAACTCCGTCCTGGTGAAGGTCAACCAGATCGGCACCCTCACCGAGACCCTCGGCACGGTCGCCACCGCCCACCGGGCCGGGTACACGGTCGTCATGTCCCACCGCTCCGGGGAGACCGAGGACACGACGATCGCCGACCTCGCCGTCGCCACGGGCTGCGGCCAGATCAAGACCGGCTCGCTGTCCCGCTCGGACCGCACCGCCAAGTACAACCAGCTCTTCCGCATCGAGGAGGAACTGGGCGCGCAGGCACGCTACGCGGGACGAGAGGCACTCGGGCTGCGCCGCTGACCCGGCGGTGACAGGTGACGGCATGACGGCCGCGGGGACGCTGGGCGAGGACGGGGAGCGGCGGGCCGCACGGGCGGGCCGCCGCCTCGTCCGAGGGACGAGCCGGGGCGCCGGGGCGCCGGGGCGCCGGGGTCAGGAGTGCGCGCCGGGGTCAGGAGTGCGCGCCCGGGGTCAGGAGTGCCCGCCGGGGTCAGGAGTGCGCGCCGGGGTCAGGAGTGCGCGTCGGGCGACTGCGGGAAGAGCGACTCAGGGGTGATCTCCCCCTCGCAGTGCGGGCACCCGGACTCCATTCGCAGGGGGTGACCGCACTCGTGCCGGAAGGCGACGGCTGGGGTGTCCACCGCCCATCTGTCGCCCCATTGCAGCAGGCCGATCATGACGGGGAAGAGCTCCTGTCCCGCCTGCGTCAGGTGGTACTCGTGGCGGGGCGGGTGCTCGCTGTACTGCCGCCGCTCGATCACGCCCGCCGCCTCGAGCTTGCGCAGCCGGTCGGCGAGGATGTCGCGCGGTGCGCCCGTGTAGCCGGCGATCTTCGCGAAGCGGTGCACGCCGTAGGACATCTCCCGCAGCGCGAGCAGCGACCACCGCTCGCCCACGATCTGCAGTGCGGCGGCCATCGAGCAAGGCCGCACACCCACGGGCATGCCTGCCATCACCGAGGTCAGCGGCTTGGCGACGGTCCCGGTGCCGCCCGTCTGCGACTCCCCGGCCTGCTGCGGTCGTACGTCCATACGCCCACGTTACCCCTGGTCGGTTGTGTTTCACGACCCACCCGGGACAGCGTCCCGCCAGTTGGTAGGAAAATCAAACTCACCTGGGGGGACACCATGGCCGTATCCGGCGCCACCCCGCACTGGACCACCCAGTGGCTGCCCGCGGCGCTGCTCACCGGACTCGGCGTCGGGCCCACCCTGCCCGTCCAGTCCGGAGCCGCCGTCCAGGCGCTTCCGCCGGGACGGTTCGCGCTCGGCTCGGCGATCAACGCGAGCCTGCGCCAGCTCGGCGCGGTCCTCGGCATCAGCCTCTTCGTCGCCGTCCTCGGCACTCCCACCGCGGCCGACGCCGTCGACTCCTTCCACCGGGTCTGATGGGTCCTCGCCGCGCTCGGCCTGGCGTCCGGCGCCCTCCTGTGGACACCGGGCCGCGGCCGGACCGACTCGGACACCGGCGCGGCCGAGCGGAAGCCGGCGTACAGCGCGCCCGAAGGGCCGCCCGGCCGCTGAGGCAGGTCGGCCATGGAGCCGAAGGAGCGGTGTCGCGCGCCCCGCGGTCGCCTCGGGGCGCGCTCGGCCCCGGGCGCCGCGAACCGGCGCCGGGGCCGTTCCGGCTCGCCGCTCAGCGCGTGGGCGGCACCGGGAAGAGCATGCAGCTGCTGGTGGCGTGGGCCAGCAGCCGGTCCGATCCGTCGACCAGCTGCGCCTGCGCGAGGGCGGTTTGACGGCCCTTGTTGATCACCGTGCCGATGGCGCGCACCGTGCCGGTCTCCACGGTGATGCGGCGCAGGAACTTCACGGTCAGGTCGAGCGAGGTGTACGCCATCCCCTGCGGGAGGGTGGACTGCACGGCACAGCCCGCGGCCGAGTCCAGCAGGACGGCGAAGATGCCGCCGTGCACGCTGCCGATCGGGTTGTAGTGCTCCTCGCCCGGCGTCAGGGAGAAGACCGCCCGCCCCGGCTCCACCTCGTCCAGGGCGAAGTCGACGGTGTGGTTGATGGGCGAGCTCGGCAGCCGGCCCGCCTGCAGCTCGCGCAGGAAGTCGATACCGGCCATGCGTCCGGCGGCGTCCGCCAGGACCGCGGGATCGTCCCACTCATACGTACGCGTCCGTCCCACAGCACCGAGCCTTTCCGTCCGGCTTTTCCCTCTGACTTTTTCAAACGAAGCTAGCTTCTCGTCCAGCTGACTGTCAATGGCGAAGCCAGGCCCTTACGATGGCGTCATGGAGTGGCTTGAGGCGAGCACGGAGAACTGCCCCGTCCAGCGCACGCTCGACGTGGTCGGAGAGAAATGGACGCTGCTGATCCTGCGTGACGCCGTCAACGGGGTCCGGCGCTTCGACGACTTCCACCGGCACATCGGCCTGTCGGAGGCGGTCCTCAGCGACCGCCTCCGGAAGCTGATCTCGGCCGGCGTCCTGACGACCGTCCCCTACCGGGAACCCGGCAGCCGCGCCCGCAACGAGTACCGGCTGACCCGCAAGGGCTGGGACCTGTGGCCCGTCCTCATGGCGCTGACCCAGTGGGGCGAGACATACGCCCTCGAACCCGGGGAGAGCCCCCCGCTGGACATCCGCCACACCGGCTGCGAGGCGCCGGTCCGCGTCGTCGTCCAGTGCTCCGCGGACCACTCCGCCCTCGCCCCCGGGGAGGTCACCGCCCACCTGGGCCCGGGCGCCCGCCTCCGGTCGTAGGCCGTCGGCCCGCGGCGCACGGCTCCGGGCCGACGGCCCCCGGGCGTGGCCCTCAGCGGCCCGGCATCCCGTCGGTGTCCCGCCGGCCGGATCGGGGGGCGGCGGGGCTCCCCGCCGGGAGCGTGCCACCATCGGCTGACCGCAGACGTGACCACCGGCCGAGGAGAAGCGCCATGCCAGCCCGCCCGAGCCTCCTGTACGTGACCGACCTCGCCTACCCGGCGCGGGGTCGTCGGTACGGCGACGAGGACGTGTTCCTGACCGCCCGGCTCCGCGCGGACTTCGACATCGCCCTGTGCCATCCGCTGGACGCCGCGGCCCTGATGGACCGCTTCGACGCGGTCGTGGTCCGCAACAGCGGTCCGGTGCTCCACTACCAGCGCCAGTACGACGCCTTCCGCGACCGGGCCACGGCGCGCGGCACCCGGGTCTACAACCCGCTGCACGGGCGCGGCGACATGGCCGGCAAGGGATACCTGCCGGACCTGACGGCGGCCGGATACCCGGTCATCCCCACCGTCGACCGGCCCGAGCATCTGGACCGCCTCCCCGGGAGCGACGAGTACGCGGTCAAGCCAAGGACGGGAGCGGACTCCATAGGTCTGACCTTCGTGGCCCGGGACCGGCTGGCCGGCCTGGCCTACGGCGACATCCTGGTCCAGCCACGTGTCGACTTCCGCTACGAGGTGTCCTTCTACTACGTCGACGACGCCTTCCAGTACGCGCTGTACGCCCCCGACCCCGGCCGCCGCTGGGTCCTCGAACCGTACGAGCCCACCGAAGCCGATCTCGTCTTCGCCCGGCGTTTCATCGACTGGAACACGCTCGACCACGGCATCCAGCGCGTGGACGCCTGCCGAACCCAGGAGGGTGCCCTGCTCCTGGTCGAACTGGAGGACCTCAACCCCTATCTCTCCCTCGACCTGGTCACCGACCGGGCCCGCGACGCCTTCGTCGCCCGCATGACCGCCTCCCTCCACGGCTTCCTGGAAGCCGGTCCGCGCACCTGAGTCACGGGGGCGGGGCGGCCCTGGCTGTCATCCCCCGTCGGCCGGCAGCGCGTACAGACCGGGGAGGTTGACCACGATCGCCTCCTGGGTGCTGCGCGCGATGACGACCACCGCCTCGTCGTCGGGATCCGGGTTCTCCTCCCGGTGCGGCACGAAGGGCGGGACGAAGATGTAGTCGCCGGGCGAGGTCCGCAGCCGTACCTCCGCCGGCTCCGGGCCCGAGTCGTCCAGGAAGACGAACTCCGGGTGCCCGCCGACCACATAGATCGCGGTCTCGGACTCGCCGTGGTGGTGGTCGGACGACGCGGTGGCGGGCGCCACATGGGTCTGGCCCATCCACAGCTTCTCGGAACCGACCGTCTTCCCGCTGACGGCCGCGAACCTGCGCATGCCGCCGGTCTGGGCGGTGTCGCCGTCCAGGGAGTCGGCGCGGACGTGGTGCAGGCGGGTGCTCAGCGGCGCCGCGGGGTGGTCCGGGGTTTCGTGGAGGTGCGGGTGGAAGCCTTCACCGGGGGTCGTCAGCGGCTCGCTCATGGCGTGGACGCTAGGGCGGTCCGGAAAAGGATGTCAAGAGGTGTCCATTGCCTTTCACCTGCGGCAATGTTCCCGCAACAGAACGAGCGAGCCGCCTGGAGCGGCTCGCCGCGCCGACTCCTCGGGCATGATGTGCGCATGCATATTTCCGCGAAGGCGGACTACGGCATCCGGGCGCTGCTGGAGCTCGCCCGTGAGCCCACTCGTCCGCTGACCTGTGAGGCGATCGCCTCCTCGCAGGAGATTCCGTTCCGGTTTCTGAAGTCCGTGGTGGGCGAGCTGCGCAGAGCGGGCCTGGTGCGCAGCCAGCGCGGCTGCGAGGGCGGTTACTGGCTCGGCAGACCCGCCGACGAGATCAGCCTGCTGGACGTCTCGCGGGCGGTCGACGGCGAGTTGATCACCCTGCGCGGCGAGTCGCTGGCCGGACTCGACTACCCGGGTCCCGCCGCGGGGCTGCCCGGGGTGTGGCGTGAGGTCGAGGCGGGTGCGGCGGCGGTCCTGGGCGGGGTGACCCTGATGTCGCTGCTGCCGGGGGAAGCGGCCGAGAGGCTGGCCCGGACGGGCGCCGCGTGACGGGCGCCGCCGAACCGCCGCCGCCCGTCGAGGTGGTGGAGTACACCGACCCGCTCTGTCCCTGGGCCTGGGGCTCGGAACCGGCCTTCCGCAGGCTGCGGGCGGCGCTGACCGGCCGGGTCCGGTGGCGGCGGGTGTACTCGATCCTCTTCGACCACGACGACGACCCGCCGCCGGATCCGGCGGCGGAGACCGCCTGGTACGCGCGCTACGTCGAGGAGATCAGCTCGCACAGCGGGGCCCCTCGGGCGGTACGGCTGAGCCGGATGCCGGCCAGTTCCTGGCCCGCCTCGCTGGTCGCCAAGGCCGCCGAGCTCCAGGGCGACGAGGTCGCCGGGAGAGTGCTGCGGCGGCTGCGGGAGACCGTCTTCGTGCTCGGCGAACCGGCGGACACCGCCGCGTCGGCACTGGCCACGGTCCGGGGAACGCCGGGGCTGGACATGGAGCGGCTGGCCTGCGACGCCGCGTCCGACGCGGTCCTGGAGCGGGTGCGCGCCGATCGTGCCGAGGCGCGCCGGCCGGTCCCCGAGGTGCGCTCGGTGCCGGGCGGTTCGCCGCATCCGGGCGCGGCGAAGGAGACCGCCGACGGCGGATACCGGTACGCGCTGCCGACCCTGCTGGTGCGTGCGCCCGGCGGCCACCGGGCGGTGCCCGGCTGGCGGCGCTTCGAGGAGTACGCGTCCGCTGCCGAGGAGCTCTGTCCTGGGCTGCTGAACGTCCCGGCGGCCCTCTCCCCGGCGGAGGCCCTGCAACGTTACGGGAGCATGACGGAACCGGAGCGGCTGCTGCTGACCGAGGGTGCGTGGCCGCCGCCGGGCGCCGTCCGGATGGAGACCGGAAACGGCCCGCTGTGGCTGCACCCTGACGAGGCGTCAGCACGCCGGACCGCCACCGACTGACCGTCGGCGGGCCTCTGATCTGCGGACAGAGACCGTCCCGCCGAATGAGACACCAATTGGTGTCCATTGACAGCCGGTCGCGGCTGCCCCCAGGATGTGCAGCATGCTCACGACGCACCCCGGTGTGGTGTGCCGCTACGTGGACCTGCGGCGCACCTGCAGCGCACTCTGTCGCTGACCTTCCGCCGTCCCCGGCCCTCAGCCGTCCGCCGCCTCCGGCCCGCAGCCGCCTGAGCTCCGCACCGTGATGGTGCGGCGCCGTCCGCCGGCCGTCCGGCTCGACCGCGTCCCGCCGCTCTCCGCGCCCGCCTTCCCCGTCGCCTCCTTCGCTGCCCGAGGGTCCGCCCCGCGAGGCCGCCAACTCCCCTTGCCCTGAGTGCCGCACGCTCCGACCGCGGGCCGGCGCTCACCCCGGCATGCCCGTCCGGTCCCGCTCGACGGTCCGCGCGGATGTCCGGCCGGCCTTCCGCCCTGCTCCCTCCGCCCCGACCCAGACCGGGCCGACCACAGGAAGAACGAGATGCCCGCACACCACACCGCCCAACGCCCCAGACTCGGCCCCGTCCGGTCCGGCCCGCGCACCGCAGCCGTCGCCGGCGCCCTCGTCGCCCTGCTCGCCCCCGCACTCACCGCCTGCGGCTCCGGCACCGCGTCCGCCGGAAGCGGCGCCACGCTGAAGTGGACCTCCTCCTACTTCCCGGCCCACTGGGACCCGGTGGTCAGCGGCAGTGGCGCCCAGTTCCGTGAACTCGCGCTCACCTACGCGTCGTTGACCCGCACCGACGAGACCGGCAAGGCCGTGCCGGATCTCGCCAAGAGCTGGGAGTACGACAAGAAGGGTGACGAGATCACCTTCCATCTGCGGCCCGGCCTGAAGTTCAGCGACGGCGAGCCGGTGAACGCCGCCGCGGTCAAGGCGGCGATCGAGCGGGCGCAGAAGCAGAAGAACTCGGCGCTCTTCGGTGATCTGACCTCCATCAAGTCGGTGGACGCCAAGGGGCTGGACGCGGTGCTCCACCTCACCCAGGTCGACTACCAGATACCCCAGTTGCTCGGTGAGCGGGTGCTGCAGATCGCCAGTCCCAAGGCGGCCGCGAACCCCACGAAGCTGGACCAGAACCCGGTCGGCGCCGGGCCGTTCGTCGTCACCCAGCTGGTGCCGGGCACCAAGGCGGTCCTGAAGAAGAACCCGGATTACTGGGACGCCAAGAACATCCACATCGACAACGTCGAACTGACCTCGGCGCCCGACGCCTCCACGGTCGTCTCCGGTCTGCGCACCGGCGTCTACAACTTCGCCGACCTCGCCCCGAGCCAGGCGGCCGCCGCCAAGAAGGCCGGTCTGGACGTCTTCTCCCAGCCGGGCTTCAACGCCAACAACCTCAGCCTGAACATCAACAAGGCGCCGTTCGACAACGACAAGGTCGTGGACGCCGTCCGCTACGCGATCAACCGTCAGGAGTTCGTGGACAAGCTGACGTTCGGCTACGGCTCGGTGACCGACCAGCCGTTCCCGAAGGGGTACGTGGCCTACGACCCGAAGTCGGCGGACGACTACCCCTACGACCCGGCGAAGTCGAAGAAGCTGCTCGCCGAGGCGGGATACAAGGCCGGTGACATCAAGCTCAACCTGGTCATCCCGGCCGAGGACCCCCAGGCCGAACTGGTCCAGTCGCAGCTGGCCAAGGTCGGGATCACCGTCACCATCAAGATCGACAAGAACTGGGCCACCCCGTTCTTCGCCAAGGACCTGACGTTCTCGCTGTACGGGACCACCGGCCGGGACTCCGCCCTGCAGACCCTCACCGCCCACTTCGGCCCCAACGGCCCGCTGAACCTGAGCACCCCCTACGAGCCGGCAGGCTTCGAGGCGGCCGTCGCCAAGGTGCGTGCGACCCCGCTGGACTCGCCGGACTACGCCAAGGTCCTCCAGGCGGCCACCCGCGCCGGGTTGCGGAGCAAGGCGCTGGTCTTCACCTACTCCGCGCCGAACCTCATCGCCAAGAGCAAGTCGATCTCCGATCTGCCGAAGAACCCGGCCCACATCGACTGGACCGGCGTGACCATCTCCGGCAGCGACTGACACCCCTCCATCAACTCCACTAGCAGAGAGGGGGCACCCCTATGACAACGATGACGACGACGACCGCGGTACCGGCCGGGCCTGCCCGCCGTCGCGGGGTCGCCGTGGCCAGGGCGCGGCACACGCTGGGCCGTGTCCTGGTCACCCTCGCCCGGTCGATCGCGATCATCGTGCCCGTCTTCGTGGTCGCGACGTTCGTGACGTTCGCGCTCCGGTCGCTGAGCGGACTCAGCCCGGCGCGGATCCAGTTGGGCGAGGAGGCGACTCCCGAGGCCGTCCACCGGGTCGAGTCCCAGTGGGGGCTGGACCGGCCCTTCCTGGTCCAGTACTGGGACTGGTTCACCGGCGTCCTGCACGGGCAGCTGGGCACCAGCTGGACCAACGGCGCCGACATCTCCACCCTCATCGGCCTGGGTCTGGGAGTCAGCCTCTCCATCGCGACGTTCGCCCTGATCATCGGCGTACTCCTCGGCTTCGTCCTCGGGACGGTGGCGGCGCTGCGGCGCACCACCTGGGTGGACCGGGCGATCACCGGGTTCGTCACGGTGATCTCGGTGATGCCGGCGTTCGTCGTCGGGATCGTGCTCGTGGCGGTCTTCGCGGTCGGACTCCATGTGTTCCCCTCCGCCGGATACATCCCGGCGGCCGAGGGGTTCGGCTCGTGGCTCGCACACATCACGCTCCCGGCGATCGCGCTGAGCTTCGACGTCGTCGCCGACGTCGCCCGCCAGCTCCGCGGCAGTCTCGTCGCCGCCTGTCGCGAGAACTACGTGACGGGCGCGGTGGTACGGGGACTGAGTCCACGGCGGATCTTCCTCACCCATGTGCTGCGCAACGGCATCGGTCCCGCGCTCGCCACCCTCGGCTTGAAGTTCCCGGCCCTGGTCGGCGCCTCCGTCGTGACCGAGTGGATCTTCGGGCTGCAGGGCTTCGGCAGATTCGCCAACGACTCGGCGCAGGCCGGTGACGTACCGGCCGTGCAGGGCGTGCTGGTGGTGTCGATCGTCCTGGTCGTCCTCTTCAACCTGATCGTCAACCTGGTGCTGGCGCGTGTGACGCCCGCATCCCAGCGGGGGGTCTGACCATGGTGCGCCGCGTGCTCTCCCTCACCTCCGGCCGGATCGCCCTCGGCATCCTCGCCGTGATCGCCCTCCTGGCGATCCTCGGTCCGCTGCTCGCCCCGCAGAACCCCCTGGCCACCAGCACCGACACGCTCGCGCCGGCCTCCGGCGCCCACTGGCTCGGCACGGACTATCTCGGCCGTGACGTGTTCAGCCGGCTCCTCGACGGCTCCCGCGTCAGCGTGCTCGGCTCCCTCGAAGTCGCCCTGGTCGCCATGGTCGTGGGTGCGGTCCCCGGCATCCTGTCGGTGTATCTCGGGCGGGTCTTCGAGTGGCTGACCCTGCGGCTGGCCGACACCCTGGTCGCGCTGCCGTTCCTGCTGTTCGCGGTCGCGGTGATCGCGCTGCTCGGCAACGGCATCGGCCAGGCGATGCTCGTCACGGGAGTGCTGGTCTCCCCGCTCTTCTACCGGGTGGGCCGGGCCGCCACCCTGTCCGTCGCCCGCTCGCAGTACGTGGAGGCGGCGATCGTCTCCGGCGCCTCGACCGGCTGGATCGTCCGGCGGCACGTCTGGGTCAAGGTTCTGCCGCCGATCGCGGTCGCGCTCGCCCAGACCATCGGCACCGGCTTCGTCATCGTGTCGAGCCTGACGTTCCTCGGCATCGGCGTCCAGCCGCCCGCGCCCACCTGGGGCGGCCTGCTCGCCTCCGACCTCGGCTATCTCGACTACCAGCCGTGGGCACCGGTCGTCCCCGCCCTGCTGATCATGGTCACGGTCTGGGCCGGCAACCAGCTCGCCGACGCGATCCGCGACGTCTCCGGCGAGGCCGGCCGGGCCTACGTCAACAACCGCACGGCCCGCGCCAACCGCCCGGACGGGCAGGGCAGGCGCGGCACGTCCGATGCCGTTCCCGCCGGAGGTGCGTGATGACCACCCTGTCCCAGAGCCCCGCCCCCGCGAAGACCGGCGCGCCCGCCGGTACGGCCCCGGTGCTCGCCGTCCGTGACGTACACATCGGCGACCGGGTCGGGGACCGCGAGATCGTGCACGGGGTGAGCTTCGAACTCACCCCCGGGAAAACCGTCGGCATCGTCGGCGAGTCCGGCAGCGGCAAGACGCTCACCTGCCGGGCCACCCTGGGCATCCTGCCCCCGCACTTCGAGGTCACGGCCGGCTCGATCGAGATCACCGGCACGGACATCTCCACGCTGACGCCCCGGGAGTGGACGGAGCTGCGGGGCGCGACGATCAGCGCGGTGTTCCAGGACCCCGCTTCGTACCTCAACCCGTCGATCCGGGTGGGCGCGCAGATCGCCGAGGTCGTCCGGGTCAAGAAGCGCCTGAAGCGGCGCGGGGCCCGGCAGCGCGCGATCGAGCTGCTCCACGCCGTACAGCTGCGCGACCCGGAGCTGGTCTACGGCCAGTACCCCTACGAGTTGTCCGGCGGCATGCTCCAGCGGGTCCTGATCGCGGCCGCCATCGCCGCCGGCCCGAGGATCCTCATCGCCGACGAGGCCACGACCGCCCTCGACGTCACGGTCCAGGCCGAGATCCTCGACCTGCTCGCCGAGTTGCGCGAGCGGACCGGGCTGGCCCTGGTGGTCGTCTCCCACGACCTGGCCGTCGTGGCCCAGCTCTGCGACGAGGTCCTCGTGATGCACGAGGGCGAGGTGGTGGAGCACGGTCCGACCGCGGAGGTGCTCCACCACCCGCGGCACGCGTACACGCGGCTCCTCGTCGCCGAGCACGAGGAGTACGGCCTGGAGAAGTTCCGCGCACCCCAGGAGGCATCGTGACCACCCCGCCCGCCGTACTCGAAGTCACCGGCCTGGAGGTGCACTACGGCGCGCGCCGGCGGCGCCGCCGCGCCCTGCACGACGTCTCGCTGAGCGTGGCGCCCGGCGAGACCGTGGGGATCATCGGCGAGACCGGCTCGGGCAAGTCCACCTTCGCCCGCGCCGTGCTCGGCCTGGTGGACGCCTCGGCGGGCCGGATCGTCATCGGCGGCGAGGACGTCGGCTCGTACGGCGGGCGCCAGTGGCGGAGTCTGCGCCGGCGCGGTGTGCTCCAGTACGTCTTCCAGGACCCGCTGCGCAGCCTCGACCCGGACCTCACCATCGAGGAGTCGCTGATCGAGCCGCTGCTCGTGCAGGGGGTGCCGCGCAAGGAGGCGGCCGGCCGGGCCCGTACGTTCCTCGCCCGCGTCCGGCTCTCCGAGGAGCTGCTCGACCGGCTGCCAGGGGAGCTGTCGGGCGGTCAGCGGCAGCGGGTCGCGGTGGCCCGGGCGCTGGTCACCGAGCCGAAGCTGGTCATCCTCGACGAGCCGGTGAGCGCCCTGGACTCCGCCAACCGGGTCCAGATCCTGCAGATCCTCAAGGAACTCCGCGACTCCGGCACGGCCCTGGTCTTCATCTCGCACGACCTCGGCTCGGTCGCCGGGATCGCCGACCGGATCGCGGTCCTGTACCAGGGCGAGCTGGTCGAGACCGGCGCCGCCCGGGACGTGATCACCGATCCCCGGCACGTCTACACCCGCCTGCTCGTCAGCTCCGCGCCCACCCTGCGGACGGCCTCGGCCGACCGGGCCGAACGCGAGGCCCTGCGCAGCCTGCTGCACGCCTGAACCCCCTCGACTCCTCTCCGCTCCCGTCCTACAGAACGGACTCACCGATGTCTCGCAAGATCCACCTCGCCCTGCACCCCTACGGCGTCGGCGGCCCCGGCCAGCACGGTCTCTGGAAGGACCCGCGGGTCGCGAAGAACGCCAGCATCGACATCAACTACTACATAGCGCAGGCCCAGGCGGCCGAACACGCCCTGTTCGACGCCCTGTTCATCGTCGACAGCCAGTTCATCAACGCCACCTACCCGGCCCACTATCTCAACCGTCTCGAACCGCTCACCCTGTTGTCGGCGGTCGCCACCCACACCCGGCACATCGGCCTGGTGGGCACGGCGAGCTCGACCTACAACTCGCCGTTCAACCTGGCCCGCCGGTTCGCCTCCCTCGACCACATCAGCGGCGGCCGCGCCGGGTGGAACGTGGTGACCAGCTTCGACACCGGCACCTCCAGGAACTTCGGGCTCGACGAACACCTCGACTACACCACCCGTTACGGCCGCGCGCTGGAGTTCGTCCAGGTCGCCCGCGGCCTGTGGGACTCCTACGAGGACGACGCGTTCCCGGCGGACGTGGCACGGGGCGTCTTCCTGGACGCCGCGAAGCTGCACGAACTCAACCACGAGGGCGAGCACTTCAGGATCGCGGGTCCGCTCAACCTCTCCCGCTCGCCGCAGGGCCAGCCGGTGATCTTCCAGGCCGGCGTCTCCGAGGAGGGCCGTGACCTCGCCGCGCGGGTCGCCGAAGGCATCTACGCGCCGGGCGGCTCGCTCCAGCAGGCGCAGGAGTACTACGCCGACATCAAGAAGCGCACCGCGTCCTACGGCCGCGACCCCGAGCACATCAAGATCTTCATCCACGGCGGCCCGGTCGTCGGCCTCACCGACGAGGCGGCCCGGCTCCGGGAGCGGGAGATCTTCGAGGAGGACAACGACTTCGAGCGCAACCTCGCGCTGCTCGGCCGTTCCTTCGGCGCGTACGACTTCAGCGTGCACGACCTGGACGGCCCGTTCCCGGACGTCGCACACCTCGCCGAGAAGGGCGGCCGCACCGGAGCGGCCAAGCTCATCGAACGAGCCAGGACGGAGAGTCTGACGCTTCGCCAAGTCGCCGATCTGGTCAGCGAGTTCCGGCAGTCGCCGTTCGTCGGGGCGCCGAAGACCGTGGCCGACACCATCGAGCAGTGGTTCGACGCCGGCACCTTCGACGGCATCAACCTCGCCTTCCGCACCAACGACGACCTGGAGCTCTTCGTGGACGGCGTCGTCCCGATCCTCCAGAAGCGCGGGCTGTTCCGCACCGAGTACGAGGCCGACACCCTGCGCGGCAACCTCGGCCTGCCGATCCCGGTCAACCGGCACACCGACGAGCGCCGGCTCGTGAACGGCTGACCGGGCCCCGTGCGCAGCACTCACCCGAAGACGCGGTCCGGGCCCGACCGCGCCCACACCACGACCCGCACCCGCACCCGCACCCGCACCCGCACCCGCAGGAGCCTGAGATGACCGAGTACAGCGACCACCACGCCCCCGAGGGCCTCCTCACCCGCGGCACCGTCGTCGTGGTGCCCGGCCGGGGGGAGAGCCGTGCCACCTACGGCCGGCTCGGCAGGCGGCTCGCGGCCGACGCCTACCGCGTCCGGGTCGTGGACGGCCCCGAGATCGACGCCGGCGACCTGAACGGTTCGCTGGCCCGGTTCGGCGACGGGCTGGCCGCCGCCGTGGCGGGTACGGCGGCCGCCGGAGGCGAAGTGACCGGGCCGGTCGTGCTGGTGGCCGCCGACTCAGGTGCCGCGGCCGTCGCGGCGCTGCTCGGTCTCGGCGGCTCCCCGGCCGCCGTGCGGCCGGGGGCCGTCGTGCTGGCAGGCCTCCCGGGCCGTACCGCCGCGACCGGCGGCAGCTGGGACGACGAACTCGACGTCCGCACGTCCTGCCCGACCCACCGAGGGGTGCTCAGCAACGACCCGGGCGCGCAACGGGGCACGCTCGACGCCCCGTTGCCCGGCGCGCTGCTCGACGCGGCCTACCACGCGGATCTCGCCGTCCCCGCCCTGCTCCTCGTCGGCGACGCGGACCCGCTCGCGGACCGCGACGCCCTGGCCCGTACCGCGAAGACGCTGTCCCGCTCCCGGCTGGCGGTGGTCCGCGACGCCCACCACGACGTCCTCAACGACCTTCAGCACCGCTCGGTCGCGGCCGAGGTCGTGACCTTCCTGGAGGCACTGCGCACCGGGCTGGTGCCCGCGATCGCGGTGGAGTCCAGCGCCTGGTGACGGCCGCCGTCGCAGGTCCCTCTCCCACCCCTCCCCCTGCGTACCGAAAGGAAAGGGCATGAGCGCCCCGCTCCATCGAAGCCCGTCGTCCACGGTCACCGCCCCCGACGGCGCGGACCTCCTGCGCGACACCCTGCGCCGGCACGCCGCCGGAGTCACGGTGATCACCTTCCCGGGCCCGGTCGGCTTCACCGCCACTTCCTTCACCTCCGTCTCCCTGCGGCCGGCCCTGGTCTCGTTCTGCATCGGCCTCGAAGCGTCCAGCACCCCCGCCGCGCGCCTCGCGGACCGGTTCGCCGTCCATGTACTCGGCACCGCGAACGCCGGTCTGGCGAGGCAGTTCGCGCGCAGCGGCGTCGACCGGTTCGCGGGGGTGCGCTGGCGGGCGCAGCCGGACGGGCTGCCCGTCCTCGACGACGTCACCGGCTGGCTGTCGGCCCGCATCACCCTGCGCCAGACCATCGGTGACCACCTGCTGGTGGTCGGCGAGGTCGACTCGGGCGCGGTGGTCGAGGAGGCCACGGCCCTCGTCCACCACAACGGATCCTTCGCATCGGCGCATCCACTGGTGTGAGACCGCGGAGGAGCCGGTGGGCCGGCTCACACCACCGGATGCCGGACGGGTCGCCGCCGTCCGCGGTGGTACCCCGTAGGCTGGCGCGTGCAGCTGGTTCGCCCCGTCCGCCAGGCGGGGTGTCGCAAGAGGGAACCCGGTGGGAATCCGGGACTGCCCCGCAGCGGTGAGTGGGAACGAACGCCGTCATACGCACTGGGCCCGACGTACGGACCTGGGAAGCGACGGCCGGTAGGTGTCCTCCGTCAGGAGGGCGTGCCCGCGAGTCCGAAGACCTGCCAACTGCCCGCGCGCGAACCACTCGTGCGCGGACATCCCGGTGACCTCGAGGGCGGGTCGGCGTACACACCAGGCGGATGACCGTGCCGTGCAGGGTCGTTTCCGTCCGGTTCGTCACCCCTTCGCGCCCTCGTCCCGTCTCCGGGATCTCAGGGATTCATCTCGCGAAGGAGATCTCCGTGACAGCGAAGTCCGCGGCCGCGGCACGGGCCACCATGTACGGCTACCCCCGCCAGGGGCCGAACCGGGAACTGAAGAAGGCGATCGAGGGCTACTGGAAGGGCCGGACCGACGCCGACGCCCTCCGCGCCACCGCGGCCGGCCTGCGCCGGAGCAACTGGCGGCAGCTCGCCGGCGCCGGCGTCCACGAGGTGCCCACCGGCGACTTCTCGTACTACGACCACGTCCTGGACACCACCGTCATGGTCGGCGCGATCCCCGCCCGTCACCGGGCCGCCGTCGACGCCGACGCGCTGGACGGCTACTTCGCCATGGCCCGCGGCACCCAGGACCTGGCGCCGCTGGAGATGACCAAGTGGTTCGACACCAACTACCACTACCTGGTACCGGAGTTGGGCCCCGACACCGTCTTCACCGCCGACTCCGGCAAGCAGGTCGGCGAGCTGCAGGAGGCCCTCGCGCTCGGCCTCACCGCCCGGCCCGTGCTCGTCGGCCCGGTCACCTATCTGCTGCTCGCCAAGCCGGCCCCGGGCGTGGCCGCCGGCTTCGACCCGCTCACCCTGCTCGACCGGCTGCTCCCCGTGTACGCCGAGGTCCTCGCCGACCTGCGCGCGGCCGGCGCCGAGTGGGTGCAACTGGACGAGCCCGCCCTGGTCCAGGACCGCACCCCGGCCGAGCTGAACGCCGCCGCGCGGGTCTACCGCGACCTGGGGGCCCTGCCCGACCGCCCGAAGCTGCTGGTCGCCTCCTACTTCGACCGCCTCGGCGAGGCACTCCCGGTGCTGGCCAAGGCCCCCGTCGAGGGCCTGGCCCTGGACTTCACCGAGGCCGCCGCCGCCAACCTGGACGCGCTGGCCGCCGTCGGCGGACTGCCCGGCAAGCGGCTGGTCGCGGGTGTCGTCAACGGCCGCAACATCTGGGTCAACGACCTGGCGAGGTCCCTGTCCACCCTCGGCACCCTCCTCGGGCTCGCCGACCGGGTCGACGTCGCCGCCTCCTGCTCTCTCCTCCATGTGCCGCTCGACGCGGCGGCCGAGCGGGACATCGAGCCGCAGATCCTGCGCTGGCTCGCCTTCGCGAAGCAGAAGACCGCCGAGATCGTCACCCTCGCCAAGGGCCTGGCCCAGGGCACCGACACCATCGCCGCCGAACTCTCGGCGAACCGGGCCGACCTCGCCTCCCGCGAGAACTCGCCCATCACCCGGGACCCGGCGGTGCGCGCTCGTACCGCCGCCATCACCGACGCCGACGGCCGCCGTTCCCGGCCGTACCCCGAGCGGGCCGTCGCCCAGCGCGCCCACCTCGGGCTGCCGCTGCTGCCGACCACGACCATCGGCTCCTTCCCGCAGACCGGCGAACTGCGCACCGCCCGCGCCGACCTGCGCACGGGCCGGATCGACACGGCCGGGTACGAGGAGCGGATCCGGGCCGAGATCCGGGAGGTCATCGCCTTCCAGGAGAAGTCCGGGATCGACGTCCTGGTGCACGGCGAGCCCGAGCGCAACGACATGGTCCAGTACTTCGCCGAGCGGCTGACGGGGTACCTGGCCACCCAGCACGGCTGGGTCCAGTCGTACGGCACCCGGTACGTGCGGCCGCCGATCCTGGCCGGTGACATCTCCCGTCCCGAGCCGATGACCGTGCGCTGGACGACGTACGCCCAGTCGCTCACGGGCCGCCCGGTCAAGGGCATGCTGACCGGTCCGGTCACCATGCTCGCCTGGTCGTTCGTCCGGGACGACCAGCCGCTCGGCGACACCGCCCGGCAGGTCGCCCTCGCCCTGCGCGACGAGGTCGACGACCTGGAGGCGGCCGGGACCTCGGTGATCCAGGTGGACGAGCCGGCGCTGCGCGAGACCCTGCCGCTGCGCGCCGCCGGCCGCCCGGACTACCTGGCGTGGGCGACCGAGTCGTTCCGGCTGAGCACCGCGGGGGCGCGTCCTCGGACCCAGATCCACACGCACATGTGCTACGCCGAGTTCGGCGACGTCGTCCAGGCCATCGACGACCTCGACGCGGACGTCATCAGCCTGGAGGCGGCCCGCTCGCACATGCAGGTCGCCCGCGAACTCGCCGCGCACGGCTACCCGCGCGAGGCCGGACCCGGTGTCTACGACATCCACTCGCCGCGCGTGCCGAGCGCGGAGGAGGCCGCCGGGCTGCTCCGCACCGGCCTGGAGGCGATCCCCGCCGAACGGCTGTGGGTCAACCCAGACTGCGGCCTGAAGACCCGCGCCTGGCCCGAGACCCGGGCCGCCCTGGAGAACCTGGTCAGCGCGGCCCGCACGGTCCGTGCGGAACTGCCCGCCTCCTGACGGCAGAGAACCCGCCGGGTCGGGACCCCGCAAACGGCTCCCGACCCGGCGGATTCTGCAACGGCGACCGCGGGATGCGCGGGTGGCACCCGTTGCCGTTACCCCTTGTGCGGCTTCGGCCGGTGGGCCTTCCACCCGCAGTGCTTCACGTCGATCCGGACGACCTGGGGGTCGTGGTCGCTCGCCTGGTCGGCGAACTCGGAGTTGATGTGGACCACGTCGTAGTCGTAGCGGGTGATGGCGGGGCTGGTCAGGATGTGGTCCAGGGTCTGGCTGTTGCCGTCGTAGACGTAGCTGTAACGCTGGGACACCGGCAGGGTGTTGATGAGGTCGGTGAGGTCGTTGCCGTCGTCGGTGAGGGTCTTGACGGCGTCGGAGAACTCGAAGTCGTTCAGGTCACCGGCGGCCACGATCTCGGCCCTCGGGTCGGCGGCGAGCAGCGACTCGACGAAGGCGTTCTCCTCCTCGGCCTGGAGCCGCCGCTGCGTCTCCGAGGAACGGGTGGGCTCCTGGTAGCGGCCGTGGACCGGGTCGTCGCCGCCCTTGGAGATGAAGTGGTTGGCGATGACGAAGACCGTCCGGCCCTGGAACACGAACTCGCCGGCCAACGGCTTGCGGCTGTCCGTCCAGGCGGCACTGGCCGGGTCGATCCGGCCCGGGGAGGCGGACAGGTGGGCCTGGCCCCTGCGGTCCTCGACCACGGACACGGCGGTCGTGGAGGCGTCGCCGGAGCCCGCGCGGTCCACGAAGGAGACCCGCTTGGTGTTGAAGAGGAAGACCTGGCGGATGTTGCCGCCGGGCTCGCCGCCGTCCTTGTCGTTGACCGGGTTGACGTACCGCCAGGCGTACTTCGGGCCGCCGGCCGCCACGATCGCGGTGGTGAACTTCTTCAGGGTCGCCTCGGCGGAGACGGTGCCGTCGTCGGTGGCGCCGTTGTCGTCCTGGATCTCCTCCAGGGTGACGATGTCGGGCGAGGAGAGGTTCTTGACGACGCCCTTGGCGAGCCGGGCGAACTTGTCGTCGCTGTCGGTCGGGTCGAGGTTCTCCACGTTGTAGGTGGCGAGCGCCAGCTCGTCGTGCTTCTGCTTGCGCGTCACCTCCTGCTGGAGACCGTTGTCGACGGCCGTGCCGGTGGTCGCGGCGGAGGGGGCGAGCAGGTAGCCGCCGAAGTCGGAGTAGTCGACCGGTCCTGTGGTGGTGCCGGCCAGCTTGTCGCCGACGTTGAGGACGGGAGTCGTACCGTCCGCCGAGACGATCTCGATACGGCCGGTGTTCTGCTGGTCGTAGCCGCCGTAGAGGGTGCCGCCGCGCCGGGTGGGGTTCTCGTGCGGCTTGGCCGTCACGAACATCTCGCCGTAGGTGTTCGTCGCGCCGACCACGCGGGCGTCCGAGACCGAGGCGCGCATGCCCTCCAAGGACTCGTAGAAGTCCTGGGAGTAGACGGTCGGCTGGAGGGTCAGGCCCTCGATGCTGCCGCCGTCGGCGGTCGGCGTGTACGCGCCCGGGATGGTGGCGGCGTCGAGCACGACCGCGTCCGGGAGGGCGTTGCCGGTGGAGAGGGTGGTGGAGACCGGGCTGCCCAGCTCGGTGACCGACTGGGCGGCGGAGGCCGGGTAGTACTCCGAGACCTTGCCGCTGACCAGGACCGAGTCGCCGACCGAGACGGTGGGCGTGGCGGAGCCGGTGTAGACGAACAGGCCCTCGCTGGTGGCGGGGTCGGCGTCCGGGGTGGGGTCCTGGATCCAGTAGCCCTTGCTGCCGGTGGTGCGGACGGCGGTGACGATGCCGGGGACGCCCACCACGCTCTGGCCCTTGAGGGGCGAGATCCGGGTGGTGCCCTGGATGTCGTGGATGCGGAAGGCGCCGGGCGCGGTCGGGCCGCCGGGGCCGCCGCCGCTGCCGCCGCTCGCGGTGTCGCCCGCGCTGTTGGTCGGGGTGGGCGTACCGGCCGTGAAGTCGGCCGAGTTGTCGTCGGTGTCGGCGAGCGAGGCGGCCCGGGACAGCGAGGTGGTGTTGCTGGTCGCCGGTGCGTCGCCGCCCTCGCGGACGACTGCGGTGCCGTAGCCGAGGAGGTCCACGACCCGGGCGTCGCCGGTGCAGTCGGCGGCCGTCTTGCAGGTCAGCGCGGTGGTGCCCTTGACCAAAGCCACGGTGCCGGCGGTGGCGGACATCGCGATGCCGCCGGTCGCGTCGGCGGTCGGCAGCGCGGTCGTGCCGCCGGCGCCCGCGCCCTCGCCGACCAGGTAGGTGCCGCCGGCGGGGAGCGCGCCGGTGAGCGGGGTGACCTGCCACGGCGAGCTCGCGGAGGCGGAGGCCGGGAGGTACTGGACGCTGTAGCCGTCCAGCGGGTAGGCCGCCGTGGAGCGGTTGGCCAGCTCCACGAAGTCGTTGGTGAGGGTCGCCCCGGAGTTCCCTCCGCCGCCGTACGCCTCCGAGACGACCGCGCTCGCCGACGGGGTGGCGAACGCGGCGGGCAGCGGTGCCACGATGACGGCCGCCGTGGCCGCCGCGGCCACGAACGCGGCGCCGGCTACCCGCGATGCGCTGGGTCTGTGAATCTGCACGAGGATGACTCCTTCAACGTCCGCCGGGGAGAGGGCACATGACGTGCTGTCGACCGGTGGGATCCATGCGACCGGCTGAGGTTACGCGCGTAGAAAAGAGGCATCAAGGGGTATGCGGTTAAATCTGCGGGTCCACTCGGGCCGTGAACGCCGGTCACGGGACCGGGCCGTGCGGCCCCCGTCCTACCGCAGCAGCCCCGCCTCGCCGAACGCCCGGGGCAGGAAGCGTTCGGCCATCCGGGCGTAGCCGGCCGGGTTCGGGTGCAGGCCGTCGGGGAGGTCGGCGATGTCCTCGCGGCCGAAGAGGGTGGTGCCGTCGATGACGTGGAGGCGGTGGTCACCGGCCTTCCGGCGGCGCTCCACGTGCTCGGTCAGCAGCTCGCGGACGCGCGTCAACGTCAGTGCGCCCACAGCCAGTTCGGCGGGGCGGTCGCGGGTGTGGACCTTGCCGTCGGCGCCCGGCACCGTGGGGCCGGGCGTGGTCTCGACGGCCGGGCAGACGATGGGGCTGACGACGAGGACCGGCGTGTCCGGGTGGCCGTCGCGGACGGTGTCGAGGAAGCCGTGGAAGGCCGGCACGAAGGTGCGCTCCCGCAGGGTGTCGCCGTTCACGATGTTGATGCCCAGTTCGAGGCTGATCGCGTCGGCGGGCAGGTCGCGGATGGCCCGGGCCATGAAGGGGTCGAGGTGGCACTCGCCGCCGAGGCCGAGGTTGACGAGGGAGCGGCCCGCGCGCCGGGCGACGATCGCCGGCCAGGTGCCGGTCGGGCGGTCCGCCTCCGAGCACTGGCTGATCGAGCTGCCGTGGTGCACCCACACCGGGCCGCTCGCCGGGGCCGGGCGCACCGACGCGCCCTCCGGGACCCGTACGTCGACGAGCTGGGTCGCCCGGGCGTTGGACAGCCAGATCTCGACCCGGCGCTCCCGGGGTTCGGCGCCGGCCGTGAACCGTACGGTGGCCGGTGGGGCCGGCTCGTCGTCCAGGGCCATGGTGGCCGGGTCGACGTGGACGAGGGTCTGGTCGGAGGTGGTGACCGGGGCCCGCAGCTCGCCGTCGACGACCAGGTCGAAGACGGCGTCGGAGGGCTCGGATCCCGCCATCACGACCTGCGTGAGGCGGGCGTCCACTTCGATCTCGGTGGCGTCCGTGAGCATCTCCAGCCGTACCCCGGAGGGCATGGTGCTGACGATCTCGTAGCCGGTGCCCGCCAGTTGGGCGCGTCCGGGGCCGGGGGCCCGGTGCAGGGTGATCCCGGCCGGTCCGGGGGTCTTCTCCAGTGCTCCGACGACACAGTCGAGCGCGAGAGGGAGGATGGAACGCACGTGGCGGCTCTCCTTGGGGACGGCGTGGCAGGCTACTCCTGCCCCGGATCCCGGCCGCTGGTCAGATTTTGGCCGCCGACCTGCTCCGGAGCACGATGATCATGCCCGTTGGGGCATGTCGCGGACCGGAGCCGGCGGACCTCCTCGTCCCGGCCGTACGGAACGGCGGCGCGCACGACGGACCGCTGCCGATGCCCGCGCATCGCCGTGCTGGCAGGATGACGGCATGGAACGAGTGCTTGGAATCGGCGGACATTTCCTGCGGGCGGCGGACCCGGCGGCCCTGACCGCGTGGTACCGCGACTGTCTGGGTCTGGACATCGACGACCACGGGCTGTGGCAGCAGCAGGCCGGCCCCACGGTCTTCGCGGCCTTCGAGTCCGGGACCGACTACTTCGGCTCCCTCACCCAGCAGACCATGCTGAACTTCCGGGTCCGCGACCTGGACGCCATGCTCGCCCAGCTCCGTGCCGCGGGCGCGGACGTGGCCGGGGAGACGCAGGACATGGACGGGATCGGCCGGTTCGGCTGGGTCACCGACCCCGAGGGCAACCGCATCGAACTGTGGCAGCCCGCCTGACCGTGCCGGCCCCGTGACGCGGACCCGGCCAATGTCAGTGATGGTGGCCGTGCCGGCCCAGGGTCTGCACGGGGGTCGCGCCGGGGCGGGACCACTGCGGCACCGGGCGGCTGGTCGGGCCCCAGGTGGCGTTGCCGTCCGCGTCCGAACGCCAGGACCAGCACGGGCTGTCCCCCTTCGGCCAGCCCTCGGGGTTGTCCTCCCATGTCTCGCCGCGGCCGTAGGGCGTCATGTCGAGCAGGCCGAGGGAGCCGTTGACCCGCTCGTTGCCACGGCCCGTGGTGGAGTAGGTGAGGAAGACGCGGTCGCCGTCCCGCAGGTAGCTGGTGAGGTGACCCATGTCGCCGCCGGCCGGGCCGTCCACGTCGCGCACCGAGTACCAGGGCTGGGTGTAGCCCATGAACTCGACGTAGGGGGCCACCTCGTCCCACCGGCCCGTGGTCAGGACGGCGTACGAGACACCGCGGGCATGGAGGTAGTCGGCGTCCTTCAGGTGCCAGGCCGTGGTGGTGCAGCCCTCGCACTGCCCCTGGTGCGGCGCGCCGTCGTGCCACATGTGCTTGTAGACCACGAGCTCGTCGCGGCCCTGGAACAGGTCGAGGAAGGGGACCGGGCCGTCGGCTCCGACGACCTCGACCGTGCCGTCGAACTCCACCATCGGCAGCCGGCGGCGGGCCGCGGCGATCGCGTCGCCCTCACGGGTGTGGGCCTTCTCGCGGACCAGCAGCTCGTCCCGGGCGGCCTGCCAGGCGGCCAGGTCGACCACGGGCGGGCGCCCGGGCGGCGCGGTGGTCGGTTCGTCGGGCGTGGCGGTCATGGTGTCCTCCGTGGTGTCGGGTACCGGGCGGCACCGTCGTACGGCCGACGGCCTGCGACGGTCACCGGAACAGACTCCCGCCCCGGCCGGAACTCATCGCCGCGGGAGACTCCGGCACACCGTGGAGGGGAACGGCGGGAGCGGGTGGCCTGCCGGAGCGTTCAGCGGGCATGCGTACGGTGAGGGCCGATCGGGCGCTTCGGGCTGCGGACATCCTGGCACGGTGTTCCGGCGCGAGCGGCCGCACGGCGCCGTGATCCCGTTGCCGGACGAGGAGGTCTGCCTGTGGCCGAGTACCCGAACACCCCTGCTCCGCCGCCGACCGACGCGGCCGAAGCCGAGGAGCAGCGGATCATGGACGAGCGCAACAGGCGGCTGGCGCGTGCCGGTGTGGCCCGCGCCGAGGAGCTGTTGCTGACGTACTACCGACTCTCGTCGCGCGAGGAGACGTTCGAGCTGCTGCGCGACACCTCCCAGCGGTTCAACCTCAAGTTGCACACCCTCGCCGCCGCCGTCGTCCGGCTCCCGGTCCCCGAGGCGACGGCCCCCCGATGGGTGACGGGCCGGCCGCAGGCGGGCCCGCCCCCGCTGCCCGCCCTGTGCCCGGACGGAACCCGCCCGGAGAGCCAGGGGGCGGTCCTCGATGCCGCGCTGCGGCGCACCCTGCGCATCACGGGTACCCGGATGGGCAACGTGCAGCTGGTGGAGAACCGGCTGCTGCGCATGGTGCGGCACACCGGGCTGAACCGGCGCTTCACCGACTACTTCACCTTCGTCGACAGCGGGACCACGTCGTGCGCGCAGGCGGCCGAGGAGGCCCGGCAGGTCACCGTGAAGGACGTCCGCTCCTGCGACACCTTCGACGAGGACTCCCGGCGGACGATCCTGCAGGCCGGCAGCCGCGCCTGCCACAGTGTCCCCCTGGTCAGCCCGAAGGGCGCCGTGATCGGCATGATCTCCGCGCACCACGAGCACCCGCTGCACGAACTCGCGCCGGCCCAGCTGGCCGCTCTGGAGCAGCTCGGCGGCGAGGTGGGCCGCTGGCTGCTCTGGCACCAGAGCACCGTGGTGGTGGACGCCCTGAACCATCTCCATGTCCGGGCCGCCCGACGACACTGAGCCGACTGCTGCCCGACCCGGGCACGAGGGAGTGAGAGCATCCGTCTCATGGATGATGCGGGCGGCCGTACGGCTCGGTGGTGGGCGGCGCTGCGCCGGACCCCGGTGTCCGTCTGGAACGACGACGTCACGGACTGGGCCGCCGCGCTGACCTACTACGCGGTCCTGGCCCTGTTCCCGGTACTGCTGGTGATCCTCTCGGTCCTGGGGCTGACCATCCCCACGGCCAGACCGGAGGTCATCGACCGGATCGCGCAGGCCGCCCCGCTCGCGTCCCGTGCCCTCCTGCGGAGCACCCTGCGGCAGATGGCCGGACAGTCGTCGGCGGCCTGGACGCTGATCTTCCTGGGCGGGGCGGGAGCGCTGTGGTCGGGATCCAGCTATCTGGGCGTCTTCCGACGGGCGTTGCACGCCATGAACCGGATCAGCTCGCAGCGGCCGCTGTGGCGGACCGCGCCGCGCATCGTCACCACGGCCCTGGTCCTGATCCTGCTGCTTCTCACCTCCGTGCTGGCGTTGTTCCTCAGCGGCAGCCTGATCGGCTTCCTGAGCCGGGCGCTGGATCTCGGCACCGGACCACTGGCCGCCTGGCACGCGCTCCGCTGGCCGCTGGTGGTCGCGGTCGCCGTCGTCACGGTGCTCGTCCTGTACCACTCGGGCCCCGAGTCCTCGCGCCCCGTCGGGAAGATGGCGCCGGGCGGTGTGCTGGCCGTGGTTCTCCTGCTGGTGGTCTCGCTGGGCTGCACCGTCTACACCTCCCATGTCGGCAGCTACCACCGGCTGTACGGTTCGCTGGGCGGCGTCGTGATCTTCCTGATCTGGCTGTGGCTGTCCAACCTGGCCCTGCTGATCGGCGCCCAGTTCAACGCGGAGCTGGCGAAGAGCGCTCAGGAGGAGTGAGCCGGGCCCGCGGACCCGCTGGTGTTCCAGTCCAGGCGCAGCACGGCGAGGTCGTCGGTGTGGCGGTCCGCGTTGAGGGCGCGGGTGCGGGCGATGAGCCGGTCCAGGTGGGTGCCGGGGTCGGGCGTGCGCAGCGTGTCGATGATGCGCAGCAGGCCGTCGACTCCGAGCCGGGCGCCGGACCCGTCCGCGAAGCCCTCGATGAGTCCGTCGGTGTAGGCGATGAGCGCTCCGTCGGCGGGCAGCGCCAGCGTGGTGGCCGGCCAGTCGCCCACTCCGGGGGCGATGCCCAGCGCGATTCCGTGGGCGGCGGTGACCTGCCGGGTGCCGTCGGAAGTGACGATCAGGGGTTCGTGGTGGCCGGCCAGGTGCAGGGTGAGGGTGGCGGCCCGCGGGTCCAGGGTGATGAGGGAGCAGGTCGTGAACAGGTCGCTGCCCGCGCGTTCGGCGATGTGTATCTGTTCCAGCAGGTGCAGCAGGTGCTGGGCGCGGTGTCCGCCGAGGGTGAGCGCGCGCCAGGCGATGCGCAGGCAGACCCCGAGCGCGGCGGCGTCCGGGCCGTGCCCGCTGACGTCTCCGATGATCGCGTGGACCTGGCCGTCGTCGGTCTGGACGACGTCGAGGAAGTCACCGCCCAGCAGGGCCTGGGTCCGCCCGGGGTAGTAGCGGCTGGAGGCGGTGACGGCCGTCGAGGAGAGCAGGGGCTCGGGCAGCAGCCCGCGTTCCAGGCGGGCGTTCTCCTCGGCGCGCAGCCGCCCGATCTGGAGGGCGGCGTTGGCGAGTTCGGCCTGCTTGCGCTGGACGGCGTAGCGGACGGCGCGCTGCATCAGGTCGGGTTCGACCTTGCCCTTGACGAGATAGTCCTGGGCGCCGACGGCGAGGGAGTCGACTCCGGCGCGGGGTTCGTCCAGGCCGGTCAGGACGATGATCGCGGCGTGGGTGTCGGCCTGGATGGTCTGGATCGTCTCCACCCCGGAGGCGTCGGGCAGGTGCAGGTCGAGCAGGACGCAGTCGACGGGGCCGGCCGCGAGTGCCCGGTGCGCCTCGGCTGCGGTGTGGCACCGCGTCAGGGTGTGCGGCAGGCCGGTGTCGTGGAGCAGCTCCTCGACCAGGAGGGCGTCCCCGTCGTCGTCCTCCACCAGCAGGACGTCGTACTGCTCGGCGTACTGCTCGCCGCGGCCTGCGGATGGACCGGTCACGACTGTGTCTCTCTGTCCGGGACGGCCGCCGCGGCCGTGGGGGCGGGTAGGGCGGGGAGGGTGAACAGGACGCGGGTGCCGGGCCGGTTGTCGGGGTCGATCGAGATGGTGCCGCCGTGGAACTCCACGACCTTCTTGCACATCGCCAGGCCGATGCCGGTGCCCGGGTAGGCCTCCCGGGTGTGCAGCCGCTGGAAGATGACGAAGACCTTCTCCTGGAACTCCGGCGCGATCCCTATGCCGTTGTCCAGGACCTCGAACTCCCAGCTCCCCTCGGCCGCCGTCGCGCCGATGTGGATCCGCGGCGTCCGGTCGGGGTGGCGGAACTTGATCGCGTTGGACAGCAGGTTCTGCAGCAGCATGCCCAGCTGGGTCGCGTCCCCGAGCACGGTGGGCAGCGGGTCGTGGGTGATCTCGGCGCCGGTCTCCTCGATGCGCACGCTGAGATCGTCCATCGTCGTGCTCAGCACCTCCTCCAGGTCCACGGTCCGCTGCTCGTTGTGGACGCGGCCGACCCGGGAGAAGACCAGCAGGTCGCTGATGAGGTTCTGCATGCGGTTGGCGCCGTCGACGGCGAAGGCGATGTACTGGTCGGCCTTCTCGTCCAGCTGCCCGCCGTAGCGCCGTTGCAGGAGCTGGGTGAAGCTGGACACCTTGCGCAGCGGTTCCTGGAGGTCGTGCGAGGCGACGTAGGCGAACTGCTCCAGTTCCGTGTTGGACCGCTTCAGGTCCTCCGCCTGGTCGTCCAGCAGCCCGCGGGCCTCCTCGCTGAACCGCAGCTCCGCCACCAGGCGCAGGCGCATCGACTCCACGTCGGAGGCGAGCCGTCGCAGGTCCGCGGGGCCGGTGCCGTCGAGAGAGCGGTCGAACCGGCCCTGCGCCACGTCACGGGCGGCGGAGCCGAGCCTGCTGAGCGGGCCGGTGACACCGCGTCGCAGGCCTTCGAAGACGAGTCCGGCCACCAGGGCGATGACACCCGCGATGACGGCGAACATCCAGTTCCGCAGGGATTCGGCCTGCCGCAGCTGACGGGTGGCCGCCGCCCGTTCCTGTTCCAGGTGGGCCTGCTGCCGTGTCATCGCGCGCCGCAGGGAGTCGAACGCCGTCTTGCCCTCGTCGGCCCGTGCCGTGCTGATCTTCGCGGCCTGTGCGGGGGAGGCCGCCGAGACGGGCCGGGCGATGCGCTCCTGCCAGGTCCCGGCGAGCTGCTCGACCTCGGCCAGGTCGGCGCGCGCCCGGCCGTCGTCGCTGAGCAGCGGCCGCAGCCGCCTGAACGCGGCCTGCTCGGCGGCCACGCCCTGCGCATAGGGCTGCAGGAAGTCCCGTCGGCCGGACAGACCGTAGCCGCGGATGCCGGTCTCCTGGTTGACCAGCGCCTCCTCGACCCGTATCGACTCGATCAGGGCGGGGGACCGACGGTCCACCAGCCCGGCCGTGATCTGCGAGGTCCGCCACATGGCCCAGCCACCCAGCGACCCCAGTACCGCCAGGACGACCAGGGTGCCGGCCACGCCCACCCGCAGCCAGCGCCGGGTCGTCCAGCCCGCGAACGCGCCCACGGCGCCTGACGGCTTGCTTGTCATAGCGGTGGGCTGCTCCCTCGGCCGGCCGTCCTGGCCGCGCCTGGGCGCGCGGCAAGCACACTGTACCCGGGGCCCGACAACGCATGTTGTCCCTACCTGGATCAACGCCCTAGGGTGATGCCATGCCCGCTCCCTCTCCCCCTCCCGGTCTCCCGAGTGGGGATACGGACGTGCTGGTGACCCAGGTGGTGGACGAACTCACCCGGCTGCTCACGCAGGCGACCGCCGGCCCCCCGGCGGACCCCGTCGACACCGCGGGCGAGGCCCGCTGGCATGCTCTGCTGCGGTTGCGGGTACTCGCCCGTGTCAAGCAGACCGTCAGACACCTGGAGGACCAGGCCGCCCACTCCGCCGCCGAGAGCGGCGCCGGCTACCCGGAGATCGGCCGGGCCGTGAGCATGAGCCGCCAAGGAGCTCGGCGCCGCTGGCCCGGGCTGATCACCAACAACACCGACCACTCGACCCGCCCCACACCCCGGAGCTCCTGAATCATGGCTGCCGCCGCAATCCGCCCGTACGACGTGCTGCTGGTCGAGGACGACGTCGCCGACGCGATGCTCATCCAGGACGCCCTCACCGAGCGCGGTACGCGCAATCTCACCAAGGTCTCCGACGGCATCGAGGCCCTCGACTACCTGCGCGACCCGGACAACGAGCGCCCCGACCTCATCGTGCTCGACCTCAACATGCCCCGGATGAACGGGCGCGAGTTCCTCGCCGTGGTGAAGGAGGACCCGGATCTGCGGACCATCCCGGTCGTCGTACTGACCACGTCCGTCGCACCGGACGACGTCAACGGCGCGTACCAGCACCACGCGAACGCCTATGTCACCAAGCCCGTCAACCTGGCGGAGTTCGAGACGGCGGTGCGCAGCATCGACGCCTTCTACCTCGACATCGCCGTCAAGCCCCCCAAGGCGTAGCGGCGGCATCCGGTCGGGGAACGCGGGCCCGCGCACGGCGCCGGACCCCGGGTGAGCGGAGCAGGGTGACCACGGCCGTTCTTACGGAGTCGTGACGTGCGGGCGCGGACGCGTGGTCCGGTGCCCGCGCGGGCCTAGCGTGGCCGCATGCGTGTACTGGTCACCGGCGGTGCCGGGTTCATCGGGTCCCATGTCGTCGAGGCGCTGACGGCGCACGGGCACGAGGCGGTCGTGTTCGACGTGCGCGACGATCCGGGCGCCGACGTACGTAACCCGGCGGCGGTCGGGCGGGCGCTCACGGGCGTGGACGCGGTCTGCCACCAGGCCGCCATGGTCGGGCTGGGCGTGGGGTTCGGGGACGCGGCGGAGTACGTCTCCCGCAATGATCTCGGTACGGCCGTGCTGCTGGCCGCGATGGCCGAGGCGGGGGTACGGCACCTCGTACTGGCCGGGTCGATGGTCGTGTACGGGGAAGGCCGGTACGAGTGTCCGCGCCACGGCGTGGTACGGCCCGGACCGCGCGCGGTCGCCGACCTGGAGGCCGGGCGGTTCGAGCCGACGTGCCCGGTGTGCGGGGCCGACCTGGCTCCGGGGCTGGTCGCCGAGGACGCGCCGGCCGATCCGCGCAACGTGTACGCCACGACCAAGCTGGCCCAGGAGCACCTGGCCGCCGCCTGGGCCCGGTCGACGGGCGGGACGGCGGTGTCGCTGCGCTACCACAACGTGTACGGGCCCCGGATGCCCCGGGACACCCCCTACGCCGGTGTGGCCTCCTTCTTCCGTTCCGCGCTCGCCCGGGGGGAGGCACCGCGGGTGTTCGAGGACGGGCGGCAGCGCCGGGACTTCGTGCACGTCCGGGACGTGGCCGCCGCCAACGCGGTGGCTCTGGAGGCGCGGCCGGAGCCGGGTGCGCTGACCGCGTACAACACCGGCAGCGGCGAGCCGCACACCGTCGGCGAGATGGCCCGCGCGCTGGCCGAGGCCCACGGCGGGCCCATGCCGGTGGTCACCGGGGAGTTCCGGCTCGGGGACGTACGGCACATCACCGCCGACTCCTCGCGGCTGCGGGCCGACCTGGGCTGGAAGGCCGAGGTCGGGTTCGCGGAGGGGATGCGGGAGTTCGCGAGGGGCGCATAGCCCCCGATGGACCGGTGGTGCTGCCCACGATCAGGAAGCGGCGGTGGGCAGCACCACCTCGAAGCAGCAGCCGCCGGGGATGTTGCGCACGGTGGCCCGCCCCTGGTGGGCCTCGACGATCCCGCGCACGATGGCGAGACCGAGTCCCGCTCCGGCAGGGGGCGTGCGAGCGTGGCTGCCGCGCCAGCCGGTGTCGAAGACGCGCGGCAGGTCCTCCTCGGGGATGCCGCCGCAGCCGTCCGTGACGGACAGCACGACTCCCTCGGGACCGCGCTCGGCGGCGACCGCGACCGTGCCGTCGGGCGGCGTCCGGCGGATGGCGTTCACCAGCAGATTGCCCAGCACCCGGCTCATCTCCCTGCCGTCCACCTCGACGGGCACCGGCTCCACCCGGTCGCCGACCAGCCGTACGCCCTGCTCGCGCGCCAGCGGGTCGGCGCCCGCGAGGGCGTCGCCGACGAGGTCGTACAGCGACATCCGGCTCGGGCTCAGCGCGAGTGTCCCGGCGTGGATGCGGGAGAGTTCGAAGAGGTCGCCGACCATGTCGTTGAGGCGCTCCACCTCGGTGCGGATCTGCTTCAGATAGCGGTCCGGGTCGGTGGCGACCCCGTCCTCCAGCGCCTCCGACATGGCGCGCAGCCCGGCCAGCGGGGTGCGCAGGTCGTGCGAGATCCAGGCGACCAGCTCCCGGCGCGAGGTCTCCAACGCGCGTTCCCGCTCCCGGGACTCGGCGAGCCTGGCGCTGGTGGCCGCCAATTCGCGGCTCACCTCGGCCAGTTCCGCGGTGGCCGGGACCGCGGGCGCGGCGAAGTCGCCGTCCTCGCCGAACGAGCGGGCGGCGAGGGCGAGTTCACGGCTGCGGGCGCCGACCCAGCGGCCCAGTATCAGTGCGCTGACGAGCGAGACCACGGCCGCCATCGCGACCACCGTCGTCACCACCGACAGGTCGTGCGAGGAGAGGAACATCGCCCAGGCGACGGCCAGGGTGCCGGCGAGCATCGCGACCACGCCGACGGCGGCGACCACGGCGATGGACGCGGTGAGCGAACGGCGCCGGAGCAGGCGCAGCGCGGCCGCTCCGGCGAGCCCGGTGAGGGCGGCGCCGGCCAGGGCGTACAGGGCGATCAGCAGGGTGTCGCGCATGTCAGCCCACCTCCTGCTCGGCGGCCTCGGGGTCGAAGCGGTAGCCGACGCCCCACACCGTCTGGATCAGGCGCGGGCGGGCCGGGTCGTCCTCGACCTTGGCGCGCAGCCTGCGGACATGGACGGTCACGGTGGACAGGTCGCCGAAGTCCCAGCCCCACACCTCGCGCATCAGGTCCTCCCTGCCGAACGCCCGTCCCGGGTGCCGCAGGAAGAACGCGAGGAGGTCGAACTCGCGCAGTGTGAGGGCGAGTTCGACGCCGTTCCGGGTGGCGCGGCGGGCGCCCGGATCGAGGGTGACTCCGGCGGTGGAGAAGGACTGCGCGGCGGCCGGGGGGCGGGCGCGGCGCAGCACCGACTCGACCCGCAGGACCAGTTCGCGGGGGCTGAAGGGCTTGGTGACGTAGTCGTCGGCACCGACCTCCAGGCCCAGGATCCGGTCGTCCTCGTCGCCGCGCGCGGTGAGCATGATGACCGGGACGGGGGCGTGGCCGCGCAACCGCCGGCAGACCTCCAGGCCGTCCATGCCGGGCAGCATCAGGTCGAGCACCACCAGGTCCGGCCAGTGGGCGGTGGCCCGGGTCAGGGCGGTGGGGCCGTCCTCGGCGTGGTCGACCAGGTACCCGGCACGGTCGAGATACCCGGTGACGACCTCGGCGACGGTCGGATCGTCGTCGACGACCAGGACCCGGGTGGCGGCGGGGGCGGCCCGGCCCTCGGTGATCTCGTACGGCTGCTGCATGCCTCCACCCTCGCACCGGGCCGTCGCGGCTGTCGCACCCGAGGGCGGGGACGGGGCTCGACGTCCGTGTTTCGTAAGAAACCGGGGAGCTGGGCCGCCGGTTCCGACGTCCGCGTTTCGTAAGGAGGCGACGCCCGTTATGTCTGGTTCGCGTTCGTAGGGTGACACCGTGACCACCTCACCAACCTCCTCGACGACGGACGTGGACGTCGTCCTCCCCTGCCTGAACGAGGCCGAGGCCCTGCCCTGGGTGCTCGGCCGGATCCCGGCGGGCTGGCGGGCCCTCGTCGTGGACAACGGCTCCACGGACGGCTCGGCGGACATCGCCCGGGCGCTCGGTGCGACCGTCGTCCACGAGGCGCGGCGCGGCTTCGGCGCGGCGTGCCATGCGGGGCTGACCGCCGCGACCGCCGGCATCGTCTGTTTTTGCGACTGTGACGCCTCGCTGGATCCGGGGCTCCTCGTGCCGTTCGTACGGGAAGTCCGCGACGGCGAGGCGGACTTGGTGCTCGGCCGACGGCGGCCGCAGGGCCGGGGGGCCTGGCCGGCGCATGCCCGGGCCGGGAACCTGGCGCTGGCGCGGATGCTGCGGCGCCGTACCGGGCTGCGGCTGCACGACCTCGGTCCGCTGCGGGCGGCGCGGCGCGAACCGCTGCTGGCGCTGTCGCTCGACGACCGGCGCAGTGGCTATCCGCTGCAGATGGTGGTGCGGGCGGCCGACGCCGGCTGGCGGATCACCGAACGCGATGTGGCGTACCTGCCGCGTACCGGCGTCTCGAAGGTCACCGGAACCTGGCGCGGCACGGCGCAGGCGGTGCGGGACATGAGCCGGGTGCTGAAGGAGCCGCCGCGAGTGCGGGCCGGTGGGGGCTGAGCGCGCAGTTCCTCGCGCCCCTCACGGGGCGTAGTCGGCGGCACCCGGCCGGCGCCGGTAAGTGACACCCCCGCCCCCACCCACCCGCACCAGCCAAGGAACCCCCACATGACCACCCTCCTCGTGATCGCGAAAGAACCCCGCCCCGGCAGGGTCAAGACGCGGCTCACCCCGCCGTTCACGCCCGAACAGGCCGCCGCGCTCGCCGAGGCCTCCCTCACCGACACCCTGCACGCCGTGGCCCGGACCCCCGCCACCCGCCGCGTCCTGGTACTCGACGGAAACCCCGGACCCTGGCTGCCGCCCGGCTTCGACGTCGTACCGCAGTGCGCGGGCGGCCTCGACGCGCGGCTCGCCGACGCGTTCGCCCGCTGCTCCGGCCCGGCCCTCCTCGTCGGCATGGACACCCCGCAGGTCACCCCGGCCCTGCTCACCGTGGACTTCGCGGACTGCGACGCGTACTTCGGCCCTGCCGAGGACGGCGGGTTCTGGGCGCTGGGGCTGGCCGACCCGGACCCCGCGCTGCTGCGCGGGGTGCCGATGTCCACGGCGGAGACCGGCGCGGTACAGCGGCGGCGGCTCGTCGCGGCCGGGCTGCGGGTCCAGGACCTGCCACGACTGCGGGACGTGGACACCGCCGCGGACGCCGTCGCCGTCGCCGCGCTGGCCCCGCACGGCCGCTTCGCCGCCCGGCTGGCCCGGTACGCGGCGCACAGCGGGACGGGCCGCCGATGACCACCTCGCCGCCCCTCGCCTGGACCGGCGCCGACCCCTACGCCACCGCCCTGCGCACCGGCCGCGGCCCGCTGTTCCTGCGCCGCACCGACGGCTGGCTGCTGCCCCTGGACGTCGAGCGCTGGTGCGCGCGGGCCGACCCGGTCGACCGGGAGGTCCTGGACCGCTGTGAAGGCGCCGTCCTCGATGTCGGCTGCGGGCCCGGACGGCTCGTCGCCGAGCTCGCCGCCCGGGGCCGTACCGTCCTCGGTATCGACGTCAGTACCGCCGCCGTCGAGCACACCGTGCGCCTCGGCGGCCAGGCGCTGCGCCGCTCGGTCTTCGAGCCGCTGCCCGGCGAGGGCCGCTGGGGCACCGTCCTGCTCATGGACGGCAACGTCGGGATCGGCGGCGACCCGCGCGAGCTGCTCGACCGGGCGGCCCGACTCCTCGCCCCCGGCGGTCTGTTGATCGCCGAGACCGCCCCGGTGGACGTCGACGAACGCGCCCGCGTCCACCTCACCGACGCCCAGGAGGCGGTCGGCGCCCCCTTCCTCTGGGCGCGGCTCGGCACCGCGGCCCTGCTGCGGTACGCGTGGGGCTGGGAGCGCTCCGGTCAGTGGGCGGCCGGCGGGCGCTGCTTCGTCGCCCTGCGCAGCCGGCGCGCCAGCAGCAGCGCCGAGCAGCCGAAGAGCACGGCGGTGATCAGCAGCCAGCGGGTCGGGTAGCCGTCCGAGGACCGGCCGGTGGCCGACCGGTAGTGCCCGGCCACCGTCCCGCTGATCAGCGGGAACCACACCAGCAGGAGCAGCGCGGAGAGCGCGGCCGGGACCCGGACGTACATCGCCCACTCCCGGCGCCCGGCGCCGCCCAGCCCGCGGACCGCCGCCCGGTCCGCCAGCGAGTACAGCGGCAGCAGCACGAGGTCGTGCAGCAGGGCCGCGCCCACCACCCACAGCACCACACCGAGCCAGTCGCCGGACAGCAGCCGTACACCGGCATAGGCGGCGAGTGCGAACGAGCAGGCCAGCAGCAGGAGTTGCAGAGGGCTGCCGAGCGGGAGGCGCAGCCGCCGCAGCCGGGCGCGGACGGGCAGGGGCGAGCGCATCACAGGTCTCCGAAGGTCATCCGGGCCACCCACTTGGTGTTGAGCACACCGGGCGCGGCGGGCACGATCACGCGCGCCGGGTAGCCGTGGTCGGGGGACAGGTCCTCGCCGTTCACCTGGAGGGCGAGCAGGGAGCGCGGGTCGGCGACCTGGTTGGCGCGCAGGGCCGCACGGCGGAAGGCGCCGTGCAACTGGATCGACTCCACGAGCACGTCCGGCGGGTCGCCGTCGTAGCCGACGAGTGCCGCGAGGTCGCGCAGTCGCACCCCGCGCCACCACTGGTCGGCGGTGGACCAGCCCTCGACACAGGCGATGGGCAACGCGGCGCTGTGCTGGGGCAGCCGGAGCAGTTCGGTGCGGCTGAGACGGGCCGTCCGGCCCTCGCGTCCGGTGACGACCAGCCGCCAGGCCTCGCCGCCGGTCGCCTTGGCGTCGATCCCGGCGTACGCGGCCGTCTTGTTGATCTGGAAGCCGTTCGGCCCGCTGCCGGGGTCGGCTCCGCCGTGCGGCGCGAGCAGGGCGGTGCGCCGCAGCGCGCCCCCGATGCTCTGTCCGGCCGTCGTGACGAGCAGCAGCAGGGACGCGCCCCCGACGAACCAGAGCGCCCCGCGCCGGGACACGGTCGGCGCGTCCGGCCGGACGGCCGCCAACTCGCCTTCGTCCCGGCGCCGTTGCCGGACCGCCCGGAGCGCGGTCGGCATCTTGAGCGCCGCGTGGGCCAGGAAGGCGGCGAAGAACACCCAGGCGCCGTAGAAGTGCAGGGGGTAGAAGGAGCCGGGGAAAACGTAGTCGAGCTGGACGTTGAGGACGCCGGTGGTGAACTCGAAGAGACCGCCGCCGACCAGCAGCACCAGTGAGATCCGCTCCAGGGCGTGCGTGAGCGAGCGGGCCGGGGGCAGTGTGAACAGCTTCGGCACCACCGACCACAGCTTGGCGAGCAGCACCGGGATCAGGGTGACGCCGAGGGTGACGTGCAGGCCCTGGGTGAACCGGTAGAGCCAGGAGGGGTTCGTCGGCCACGGGAAGAGGTAGAAGCCGAGGATGCCCTTGTCCGGGGTCTGGTCGTTCACCCGGGCCAGGTCCGGGTTGTAGGCGGCGTACGACACCAGACCGGTCACGAACAGCAAGGTGATCCCGACCAGCAGCACCAGGCCGAGCACGGAGGTGAACCAGGTGCCGCGCAGCGGGCTGCGCCAGAAGCCGGGTGAGGTGGGAAGCCGTGGGTCGTCGGGTCGCATGGTCCGACCGTAGGCCGGGGAAACCCCCGGAACGGGTGCGCGACCCATGACGAAAGTCTGACGTCAGCCGCCTGATCCACTCTTTCGCCCGGTCGCCGACCTAGCGTTCCGGTGTGACCCGCGCTCCCCGCCGTGATCGCCCCGCCGATCTGTACGCCGTCCTCGCCGCCGCCCTGCTGGTGCTCGTCGCCGTCCTGGTCGGCCGGCACCTCCAGGACGCCTACCGCGTCCTGTTCGTGCACTGGCCGCCGCTGTTCGCCGACTGGGACCCGCACGTGGGTCCGGGCACCCCGGCCGCCGTACTGGTCGCGGCCGCCGTGGTGGCGTACGGGCCGGGCCTGGCCGTGCGGCTGCCCTGGCGCGGGCTGCTCGCCACGGCCTGGGGGACCTGCCTGGCCTGGACGTGGTCGCTGGCGCTGGTCGACGGCTGGCAGCGGGGCGTGGCCGGCCGGCTCACCAGCCCGAACGAGTACCTCACGGTCATCGGCCGTTTCCACGACATCCCGGCGACCCTGCGCGACTTCACCCACCACATCGTGAGCGGCGTCCCGTCCCCCTGGCCCGCCCATATCGCCGGGCACCCGCCGGCGGCCACCCTCACCTTCGTCCTCCTCGACCGGGTCGGCCTGCACGGCGGCGGCTGGGCGGGCGCCTGGTGCATCACCGTCGGCTCCACGGCGTGTGTCGCCGTGCTGGTCGCGGTGCGGGCACTGGCCGACGAGCGGCTCGCCCGGCGGGCCGCGCCCTTCCTGGTCATGGCCCCGGCCGCGGTGTGGGTGGGCGCGTCGGCCGACGGGTACTTCGCGGCGGTCGCCGCCTGGGCGGTGGCCCTGCTGGCGCTGGCGGTGACCGGACGGTCCGTGGCGTGGGCGGTGGGCGCGGGCCTGCTCTACGGGCTGACCGTCTACCTGTCGTACGGCCTGACGCTCTTCGCACTGGTCGGGGCGGCGGTGCTGGTGCTCGGCCGGCGCCGGGTCCGGGCGCGGCCGGTGGTCCTCGCCCTGCTGGTGGCCGGGGCCGCGGTCGTCCCGGTGGTGTTCACGCTCGCCGGGTTCGACTGGTGGGAGGGGTACCGGCTGCTGGTCACCCGCTACTACCAGGGCGTCGGCGGCACCCGCCCGTACGGCTACTGGGTGTGGGCCAACCTGGCCTGCACGGTGGTCATCACCGGCCTGGCGACGGTGGCGGGGCTGCGGCGGGCGGGTGCCGTCCTGGTCCGCCGCCGTACGACGGGCTCCGCACCGGTCCGCCTCGCCTTCCTGGTGGCGGTCGCGCTGCTCGCGCTGCTGGTCGCCGACGTGTCCGGGATGAGCAAGGCGGAGACGGAGCGTATCTGGCTGCCGTTCGCGATGTGGCTGCTCCCGGCGTGTGCGTTTCTGCCCCGGCCGCGCGCCTGGCTGGCCGCACAGGCGCTGCTCGCGCTCCTGATCAACCATCTGCTGTACACCGGGTGGTGACTGGCCGCCGGTGAATCCGGCGGTCCCCCGCGAACGCCGTCGTCCGGATGCCGCCGTTCCGCGCACGGCCGTCCGGGAGACGGCGGCGATCCGCCCCGCCGGGGCGAGACCCGTCCGCGAGGACTGACCGCCCGCACGCGGGCGTCAGACGGGCCGGGCCACGCTCGGTACGCCTGCCGTCAGGGCGTCGGCCGTCCGCGCGTCGACCAACAGGGCTTCGGTCGTCCGCACGTCGGCTGTCGGGGCGTTTGCCGTCCGCGCGTCGGGCGCCGGGTCGCCTGCCGTCCGGACGTCGACCATCAGGACGTCGGCCGTCCGCGCGTCGGCTGTCGGGGCGTCGGGCGCCGCGGCGCCTGCCGTCCGCGCGTCGGCTCTCGGGGCGTCGGGCGCCGCGGCGCCTGCCGTCCGCGCGTCGGCTCTCGGGGCGTCGGCCGCCGGGGCGCCTGCCGTCCGCGCGTCGACCCTCAGGGCATCGGCCGTCCGCGCGTCGGCCGTCAGGGCGTCGGCCGCTGCCGTGAGCCGGGGCAGCAGTCGGGCGAGCGCTCCCCCGTCGGCCGTCTCGGCGAGCAGCCGGGCCTGGTCGGCGCGGACCCGGCGGGCGGCGCGCCGGTACAGGTCGTCGCCGCGCGGGGTGAGGTGGAGCAGGACGCGGCGGCGGTCGTGCGGATCGGGACGGCGGTACACCAGGGTGCCGGCGACCATGCGGTCCACGAGCTTGGTCAGGCTGGGCGCCGGCATCAGCGCGTACTCGGCGATCTCGGACATCGGATGCCCCTGGCCGTCCCCGACGATCGACAGGACACGCCATTCCTCGACCGTGCAGTCCTCCTCGGCCAGCACCGCGGCCAGCCGTTGCACGATGCGTCGCTCGGCGTGGCTGAGGAGGTGGGCCAGGTCCGGCGAGGAGGGTACGGACGACATTGCCGGTGTCCTTCCGGTAGGTCTACTCTGCGCGCAGAATACGAGCCTCCGCGAGGGCGCCGGGGCCCGGGACCAAAATCCCCGCTCCCCATGCCGGCACGGAGGTGGCCTGATGCACAGGGCGCCCCCGAGCGACCCCTCGGGTACACCCCTGGTCGTCGCCCTGGTGGTGCCGTTACAGGGACCGGCGGGGGTCTTCGGGCCGTCGTGCGAGTCGGCCGCGCGCCTCGCCGTGGAGGAACTCAACGCCACGGGCGGCGTGTTGGGCCGGGAGGTCCGGCTGGTCACAGTGGACGGCGGGGCGCCGCCGCGGCGGGTGGCGGCCGAGGTCGGGTCCCTGGTCGCGCCGGGCGCCGTGGACGGGGTGGTGGGCTGGCACACCTCGGCGGTACGGCAGGCGCTGCTGCCCCGGATCGCGGGCCGGGTGCCGTACGTCTACACCGCCCAGTACGAGGGCGGCGAGCGGACTCCGGGCGTCTTCCTGACCGGTGAGACCGATGCCGCCCAACTGCTGCCCGCGATGCGGCTGCTGGCGGGGGCGGTCGGGGTGCGGCGCTGGTGCACGGTGGGCAACGACTACGTCTGGCCCCGGGTGACCGCCCGTACGGTACGGGCGTATGCGCGGGAGTGCGGGGGCCGGGTGCGGGACGAGGTGTTCGTGCCGCTCGGAACGGACGGGTTCGGGCCGGTGCTGCGCCGGGTGGAGCGGTGCGAGGCGGACGCGGTGCTGATGCTGCTGGTCGGGGCGGACGCGGCCCGCTTCAACCGGGCGTTCGCCGGCTACGGGCTGCACCAGCGGTGTCTCAGGCTGAGCACCCACATGGACGAGAACATCCTGCTGGCCACGGGTGCGGAGGCCACCGACGGGCTGTGGGCGACGGCCGGATTCTTCGAGACCCTCGCCACCGCCGAGAGCCTCGACTTCAGCGCCCGCCACGCGGCCAGGTTCGGTGCCCACGCACCCGTGGTGGGCAGCCCGGGCGAGTCGTGCTTCGAAGGGGTACGGCTGCTGGCGGCGCTGGCCGAGCGGGCCCGGTCGCTGGACGTGCGGACGATGTGCGCGGTACGGGACTCGGTGTCGTACGAGGGCCCGCGCGGTGTCGTACGGCTGCACGGCAACCATCTCGCGCAACGGCTGTATCTGGCGCGGGCGGACGCCTTCGACTTCCACATCGTCGCCCAGCTCTGAGCCCAACTCCCCCATCACGTCCGATACTTCCCACGGGAAGTATCAAGCCTTGTCTTTTAAAGCAGGTGAAACGTTCGGGAAACAGCGCGCCGCGACTCTTCCGTGCAAACGACCGGGGACGAGAGAGGGCAGAGTCGTGACGGAAATCGTCGGCAAAGAGGCGCCACCAGCCGTGGTGGACGGCGGCACGGACGGCAAACGGACCTACAACGACTGGGCGAAGAACGACACCCTGGAGGACTACTCCCTGCGCTACGCGCCGAAGTCCTTCCGCCGCTGGACCCCCTATGTGGTGGCCACCACGGCGCTCGGCGGTATCGCCTATCTCGCGGACTTCGCCATCGGCGGCTCGATCGCCGTCTCCAACGGCTTCTCCAGCGCGATGGTGGCGATCCTGACCGCGGCGGTGGTCATCTTCCTCACCGGCATCCCGATCTCGTACTACTCGGCCAAGTACTCCATCGACATGGACCTGTTGACCCGGGGCGCCGGCTTCGGCTACCTCGGCTCGACGCTCACCTCGGTCATCTACGCCAGCTTCACCTTCATCTTCTTCGCCCTCGAAGGCTCGATCATGGCGCAGGCCCTGGAGTTGGGCCTGCACATCCCGCTCGCCGTCGGCTATCTGATCTGCTCGGTCATCATCCTGCCGCTGGTCGTCTACGGCATGACCGCGCTGTCGAAGATGCAGGTGTGGACGCAGCCGGTGTGGCTGGTGCTGATGGTCGCGCCGTTCGTGTCGATCGCGATCCAGGAGCCGGGCAAGTTCTCGGAGTTCACGCACTTCGCGGGCAACTCGCCGACGGGGTCAGGCATCAGCATGCTCGGGGTCGGCGCGGGTGCGGGCGTCGCGCTGTCACTGATCGCGCAGATCGGTGAGCAGGTGGACTATCTCCGGTTCATGCCGGACAAGACGCCGGAGAACGGCAGGAAGTGGTGGGCCGCCGTGCTCTCCGCCGGTCCGGGCTGGGTGGTGCTCGGCGCGGCGAAGCAGATCGGCGGCGCCTTCCTCGCCTTCTACATCGCCGGCAGCGTGGGCCTGGCCAAGGCCAACGAGCCGATCCAGCAGTACGTGTCCGGCTTCAAGACCTTCGCCGCGCCCGTCGCGCTCGGCCTGGCCACGTTCTTCGTGATCCTCTCCCAGATAAAGATCAACTCGACGAACGCGTACTCCGGTTCGCTGTCCTGGTCGAACTTCTTCTCCCGGCTGACCCACCGTCACCCGGGCCGGGTCGTCTACATCTTCCTCAACGTCGGCATCGCACTGGCCCTGATGGAGGGCGGGGTGTTCGGCTTCCTGAACACCGTGCTCGGCTTCTACTCCAACGTGGCGATCGCCTGGATCGGCGCGGTCGTCGCCGACCTGGTCATCAACAAGCCGCTGAAGCTGAGCCCGTCGTACATCGAGTTCAAGCGCGCCCATCTGCACAACTTCAACCCGGTCGGCTTCGGTTCGATGCTGATCGCGTCGGCGGTCTCGATCGCCGCCTACTTCAACGCCTTCGGGGAGTACGGCAAGGCGTACTCGCCGTTCATCGCGCTGTTCGTGGCGATGGTGCTCTCGCCGCTGTTCGCGGTGCTGACCAAGGGGAAGTACTACATCGCCCGCGTCGACGACCTGGCACAGCCGCTGCTGGACGCGGACGGGTTGCCGTCGGCGGCCGTGCTGACCTGCACGGTGTGCACGACCGAGTTCGAGCGGCCGGACGTGGCCAACTGCCCGTTCCACGCCGGGGCGATCTGCTCGCTGTGCTGCAGCCTGGAGAAGGACTGCCACGACTCCTGCAAGAGCGGGCCGGTCGCGCTCGCCATGCCGTCGGTACGCTCCGCGGACTGACCGGCCCCACCACTCCTCACCGCTCCGGCCCGTGCCCTTCGGCGCGGGCCGGGGCGCCGGTGTGCAGGCCGTCCATGAGGAGCCGGATCTGGCGCTCGGCCTGCCCCTTCCAGTCCCCGTCCACGTCCAGGCGCAGCAGGCCGCCCATGGCCCGCACCACGTCACCGGTGTCCATGTCGGACCGGAGCGTCCCCGCGGCCACGCCCGCCGTGAACAGGGTGCCGATCGTGTCGTAGACCTTCGCGTACGACTCCCCGCCGCCGGGTCCGGCGCTGCGCAGCGCCTCGGACATGTGCTGCTTCGTCACCAGCAGGCTCGCCAGCCGGACCATGAACTCGCGCAGCGCCCGGTCCGGCGGCAGCGCCGCGAGCAGCTCGTCCCCCCCGGCGCACAGCTGGTCCACCTCGTGCTCGTAGGCGGCGAGGACGAGGGACTCCCGGGTCGGGAAGTGCCGGTAGAGGGTGCCGATGCCGACCCCGGCCGCCCGGGCGATGCTGTCGAGCGGCGCGTCCTTGCCGGTGCGCGTGAACTCCTCCAGGGCCGCCGCCACGAGCTTCTCCCGGTTGCGGCGGGCGTGGGCGCGCACGGGGCGTGCGGGTCCCTGTCCGTTCATGCGGTTCTCCCCTCCAGGCCGGTCACCGTACCCGGCATTCTTCCCACTTGCTTACCGGAGGATCCTCCGTTAGCGTCCCCTACTACCGGAGGATCCTCCGGTTTCTCTCCTCGTACGTACCGCGAACATCGAACGGAGACATGCCGTGGACACGGTTTCTCTCGGTGGCCTCACCACCTCCGCCCAAGGGCTCGGCTGCATGGGCATGAGCGAGGGATACGGCCCGACCAGCTGGGACGACGCGACCGCCACCCTCCACCGGGCCCTCGACCTGGGCGTCACCCTCATCGACACCGCCGACGCCTACGCCTTCGGACACAACGAGGTGCTGGTGGGCCGGGCCATCGCCGGCCGGCGCGACCAGGTCCAGCTCGCCACGAAGACCGGCATCGACCGCATGGGCGGCGACACCTGGGTGCTGCGCGGCGAGGCGAACTACATCAAGCGCGCCTGCGAGGCGTCCCTGCTGCGGCTGGGCGTCGACCACATCGACCTCTACTACCTGCACCGGCCACCGCAGACCGCCGAGATCGAGGAGTCCGTCGGCGCCATGGCGGAGCTGGTGAAGGAGGGCAAGATCGGGCACATCGGCCTCTCCGAGGTGAACGGCGAACTGCTGCGGCGCGCGAGTGCCGTCCACCCCGTCGCGGCCGTGCAGAGCGAGTACTCGATCTGGTCCCGCGACCTGGAGACCACCGTCGGGGACGCCCTGCGGGAGCTGGGCGTGGCGCTGGTGGCGTACTCGCCGCTCGGCCGGGGCTTTCTGACCGGCACGGTCGACGTCACCGCCCTGCCGGCGGGTGACGCGCGCCGGCGGCTGCCGCGCTTCCAGACAGTGGCCAACCAGGCGATCGCGGACGCCATCCGCGCGCTGGCCCGGGCGCGGGACGTCACCCCGGCGCAGCTGGCGCTGGCCTGGGTGCACGCGCGCGGTGCGCGGCTCGGCGTGCCCGTGGTGCCGATCCCGGGGACGAAGCGCGTGAAGTGGCTGGAGCAGAACGTGGCCGCCGCGGAGATCGAGCTGACCGCCGAGGAGGTCGCCACGCTGGACGGGCTGGCCGCACAGACGGTGGGCGGCCGCTACTGAGCCCCTACGCGGACTCCCCCGACCGGCGCGAAGCCACCCCCGACCGGCACGAAGCCACCCCCGACCGGCACGAACTCCCCTGACCGGCACGAACTCCCCTGACCGGCGCGAACTCCCCCGACCGGCACGAAGCCACCCCCGACCGGCGCGAAGTCGCCCCCAGCCGGTGCGAGGCCACTTCCGACCGGCACGAACTCCCCTGACCGGCGCGACGCCACCTCCGACCGGCGCGAACTCCCCCGACCGGCACGACGCCACCCCCGACCGGCACGAAGCCACCCCCGACCGGCGCGGAATCACCCCGACCGGCGCGGAATCACCCCGACCGGTGCGCGGGCGCCGGTCAGGGCCGGGCGGGGTGCACAGCCGGCCGAGGCGGCACGGGCGGCGCACCCGCACACCCGCACCCCCGCACACCCTCGCCCCCCGAGGCGGCCTGTGACCGCCGTCATGCCGCCCGGTTCGAACTTCTTCTGGTCCCCGGCGTCCTGCCGTTGTCACCACGAACCGCCGGACACGGAGGAGAAGCCATGACCAAGCCCCTGCCCGGTCCCCTCACCACCGGAACGCACACCGTCGAGATCGACGGTCTCGTGCAGCGCTACCACGTCCACGGCACCGGGCCGGTGTGTGTCGCCCACTCCGGCGGGCCGGGGATCGCCTGGGAGTACCTGCGGATGCCCGAACTGGAGCGGCATCTCACGGTCGTCTACCCGGAGCCGGTCGGCAGCGGCGGCTCCGACCGCCTGCCCTCCCACCCGCACGGCTACAGCCGGGCCCGCTACAGCCGGTTCCTCGGCGCGCTGATCGAGCACCTCGGCGTCACCGGGGTGCATCTGCTGGGCCACTCGCACGGCGGCTTCGTCGTCCAGTATCACGCCCTGCACCACCCCGAGCGCATCGCCGGGGTGATCCTCTACGACAGTCTGCCGGTGACCGGCCCCGAGCACATCGCCGAGACCGTGAGCCGGTTGGAGGCCTTCGCCGCCCGGAACGCCGGCCACCCCGGGCTCCCCGAGGTGCTGGCGGCGTTCCAGGGCATCGCGTCCGTCGACAGCGACACCGCGCACACCGCGGTCGCCCGGGGGCTGTTCCCCGCGTACTTCGCGGACTACTGGGGCCGGGAGGCGGAGTTCGCCCCCCTCAGGGCGGCCGTGACGTCCACCTACCTCTCCGGTCTGGACGAGGACCTCTCCCCGGTCGTCGTCGACGACCGCGCCGACCTCGGCCGGCTCTCCGTGCCCGCCCTCGTGCTGGCCGGCCGCCACGACTTCATCTGCGGAGTGCGGTGGGCGGAGGAACTGCACGGGCTGATCCCCGGCTCGGACCTGCTGATCCTGGAGAACAGCGGGCACTTCGGCCACATCGAGGAGCCGGAGGTCTTCGCCCGGGCGGTGACGGGCTTCGTGACGGGCGCCCGCCAGGAGACCCGATCCCTCTAGACGATGCGTGCCGCCGCCCCGGCGGCGGCACGCCGGACGGCCCGGCGGTCGACGCGGACCGTCCCCCGGTCACAGCCACGGCGGCGCGAAGGAGGAGGCGGTCAGCCGCGCCCGGAGGCCTGGGCGGCGTCCTTCTCCTCCACCTCCACGCACGGCTCTTCCGGCTCGGCGCCCGACAGACTGGCGGGCAGCAGGGAGAGGTGGGCCATGTCGCCGGGCGGGGGCGTCCGCGTCGACCACAGGGGCGCGGGGGTGCCGTCGGCGACCGCGGCCGGGGCGTCGGTGAGGTTCATGCGCTCGCGCAGCCGGCCGTAGAAGTCCATCGGCGCGAGCCGGACCACCCGCAGCCGGGCCGGGGCGGCGTACACACCGATCCAGTCCCCCGGCCCCAGGACGCCCCGCACCTGTCCGTCGACGCTGACCGCGGCCTGCCCCGAGCGTTCCAGGACACGCAGGCCGACGGCCTCGTCCGGGGCGGTGACGACCGACCGGTTGAACGTCATGTGCGGAGCGACCGGCGTGAAGACGAGCGCGTCCGCGTTGGGTGAGACGACGGGACCGCCGGCCGCGAAGCTGTAGGCGGTCGAGCCGGTCGGGGTCGCCACCAGCAGCGCGTCGGCGGAGTAGGAGGCGAGCAGCCGCCCGGAGACGTACACGCCGACGGACACCTGGCGGTCCCGGGACAGCTTCTCCAGTACGACGTCGTTGACCGCGGTGACGTGCAGGGGCACACCCCAGTCGACGTCCTCCTGGCAGTCGGTGCGCACCTCGGGCGCCGGCAGCAGCGGCCCGCGGCCGTAGCGCATCAGCTCCTCCATGTCGGAGGGCACCTCCAGCCGGCGGGAGGCGCGCATGGTGAGCAGCATCCGGCTGTCGACGGCGAACCGGTCCTCGCAGATCGCGTCCAGCGCCTCCCGCACCGAGCAGGCCGCCACCTCGGTCAGGAAGCCGACCCGGCCCAGGTCGACGCCGAGGACCAGGGCGTCGTGGTGGGCGGCGAGCCGGGCACCGCGCAGGAAGGTGCCGTCGCCGCCGAGGGTGACGATCAGGTCGGGATCGCCCGCGGCCGCGACCTCCTCCCCGGAGCTGTGCCGTCCGCCGTCGTGCCAGACGTCGATGTCCGTGCACCGCACGTCGTGCTCCGCCGCCCACGCCCGTACGGTCCGGGCGGCGTCCACCGCCTCCGCCCGGCCCCCGTGCACCACCAGTCCGAGCCTGTTCACCGTCATCTCCGCCTCCAGGACACCGTGCCCAGCCGTTGTCCCCACGCTGTCACGGTCCGGCGGATCTCACAGGCCAAGAGAGATGGCCAGCCGGGTGAGCTCGGCGGTGGTGTTGATGTCGAGCTTGGCGCGGATCCGGCGGAGGTAGGCGTCGACGGTGTGCCGGGAGAGCCCCATCAGGCGCGCGGCCTGCAGGTAGGTGCAGCCCGCCGCGATGTGCTTCAGCGTCTCGCGCTCACGCGGGGCCAGCGCGACGGCGGTGGTCTCGGTGCGCTGGGTGACAACGGCGAAGCTCATGAGGATTCCCTTGCCGGATTGACCGATAGTGGCGATTTGTCCGTTTATAAAATCCTGACAAGCCGACGTCATGACGCTGTCCGCCGTCCGTCACAGGCGTGTCACAGGAACCTCCGGTGCGCATGCCGGCGGCGGCCGGGTGGTAGGGGCGCGGACTGGTGCTCCGTGTCGGCCGGGATCATCCTGGGAGAAGAGCCGGCCGTGCAGGTTCCGCGAAGGATGAGCGGCGATGGAACGACGTCCCACCCCTCCCAGCAACCGGGCGCAGACCCACGCCGTACCGCAGGGGACCTACACCGCCGCGGTCACGGTCGACGAACGGGGTGCCGTGACCGGCTGGAGCGACGGGGCCAGGCTGCTGCTGGGCTACCCGCCCGCCGAGATCCTGGGACAGGAGGCCGCCCGGCTGCTGGCCGAGCCGGACGGGGCCACCTGGCGCGAGGCGGCCGCCGGCGCGCGGTGGAGCGGGACCGCGGCCCTGCGCCACCGGGACGGGCACCGGCTGGACCGGGACGTACTCGTGCACCGCCGGCCCTCCGGCGACCGGCCGGGCGGCACGGAGTGGCGGGTGGTGTCCGCCGTCACCGGACCGCCGGTGGCCGCCGCCGACCAGACGCTCGGCGAATGGGCCTTCGGCCAGTCCCCGTGCGTCGCCGCCGTCTTCGACGAGGGCCTGCGTCTGGTGCTGGCCAGTGTCGGGATGCAGCGCGGCCTGTCCCTCGCCGAGGGCACGATGCGCGGGCTGCGGCTGACCGACATCGCCCCGTACGAGGGCGGCGCCGAGGCCGAGTCCGGTATGCGGCGGATCCTGGCCGGCGGCGGCCCCGAGGACGTGCACCTGCGTCCGGACCCGGCCGACCCCGACCACGACTGGCACGGACGGCTCGCCCCGCTGACGGACACGGAGGGGCAGGTGCGGGCGGTGACCCTGACGGCCCACGCCGACCCGTCCGAGCAGCTGGTGTGGCGGCGGATGCTGCTGCTCAGCGACGCCGGGGTGCGGATCGGCACCAGCTCCGACGTGCAGCGCACCGCACGGGAGCTGGCCGACGTGGTCGTCCCCACCTTCGCCGACGCCTGCGCCGTGGACCTGCTGGACGCGGCCAGGCCCGGTGCGCCGGGCGCCGACGGCCGTGCGCTGCGACGGGCGGCCGTACGGGCGGCGCCCCAGAGCCCACCGCTCCCGCATCCCTCCGGCGAGGTGCTGCGCTGCCCGCCCTGGTCGCCGTCGGGCCGGTGCCTGGCGGAGGGACGGGGCACGGTGTACGCGAGCGACGACGAGATCGTGACCCGCTGGGCGCGGGAGGATCCGCTGGCGGCCGCGTGGATACGGGAGAGCGGGGCGCACTCGCTGATGGCGGTGCCGCTCCGGGCGTCCGGCACCACGTTCGGGGTGGCCCTGTTCGGGCGGAGCCTGCGCAGCGAGCCGTTCGACCCGGAGGATCTGTGGGTGGCCGAGCAGCTGGCGGTCCGCACCGCCACCAGCATCCACGGCGCCGAACGCGCCCAGCGCCAGCACACCACCACGATGACCCTGCAGCGCAGCCTGCTCCCGCAGACGCTCCCCGAACAGGCGGCGCTGGACATCGCCACCCGCTATCTGCCCTCGGTCAGCCAGGCCGGGGTGGGCGGCGACTGGTTCGACGTGATCCCGCTGTCCGGGACCCGGGTCGCGCTCGTCGTGGGCGACGTGGTCGGCCACGGCATGCGGGCCGCCGCCACCATGGGCCGGGTCCGCACCGCCGTCCGCACCCTGGCCGACGTGGACCTGCCGCCCGACGAACTCCTCAGTCACCTCGACGACCTGGTCGTCCACCTCTCCGCCGAGGAGGCCGGCGCCGACAACGCCGAGGAGACCGCCGGCGGCGTCGGCACCACCTGCCTGTACGGCGTGTACGACCCGGTCACCCGCCGGTTCACCGTGGCCCGGGCCGGACACCCGCCGCCCGCCGTGGTCACCTCGGGCGCGGTCCACTTCCTCGACGTGCCGGCCGGACCCCCGCTGGGCCTGGGCGGGCTGCCCTTCGAGTCCTTCGAGACGGAACTGCCCGAGGGCAGCCTGATCGCCCTCTACACCAACGGCCTGCTGGAACCCCGCGACCACGACATCGACGAGGCCCTCGACAAGATGTTCGGCGCGCTCGGCCGCCCCGCGCAGAACCTGGACACCGTCTGCGACCGGGTCCTGACGACCATGCTCACCCACCGCCCCGACGACGACATCGCCCTGCTGGTCGCCCGCACCCGGGCCCTGCACGCCGACCGGGTCGCCACCTGGGAGCTGCCCTTCGACCTGGCCGCCGTCGCCGACGCCCGCAAACACGCCACCGACCAGCTGGTCACCTGGCACCTGGAGGAGGCCGCGTTCATCACCGAGCTGATCGTCAGCGAGATGGTCACCAACGCGTTCCGGTACGGCCGGCCGCCCGTCCGGCTCCGGCTCATCCACGACGACCACACCCTCACCTGCGAGGTCTTCGACTCCAGCAACACGGCCCCGCACATGCGGCGGGCCCACACCTACGACGAGGGTGGCCGCGGCCTGCTCCTCGTCGGCCAGCTCACCCAGCGCTGGGGCACCCGCCACGCCACCACCGGCAAGACCGTCTGGGCGGAACAGTTCCTCACGGAGGACTGAACGTTCCGGCGGACTCGGAGGGGCGGGGCCAGGGGCCGAACACCGGGCGGGCCCAGGCGGGCGGGCGGGGGGTGGGGGCGGTGCCCCGGCGGACCGTGGGGGTCCGGTCGACGGGGCGCTCCGGCGAGGCCGGCTCCGCCGGTACGACGCCGTACGCGGCGAGCCGCAGCGCGCCCACGAACTCCAGGCAGGAGCCGTAACGGTCCTCGGGGACCTTGGCCAGCGCCTTGGCGAACACCTCGTCCAGCCCCGGCGGCAGCCCGGTCCGCACCTCGCTCAGCGCGGGCGGCCGGTCGTACTGGTGCGCCCAGAGCAGGGCGATGTCCTCGTCCCGGACGAACGGCGGACCGCCGGCGAGCATCTCGAAGACCACGCAGGCCAGGCTGTAGAGATCGCACCGGCCGTCCACCGGGCGGCCCGAGATCTGCTCCGGCGCCACGTAGTCCAGCGTCCCGACGAACTCGCCGACCGTCGTGAACCCCGTCAGCGAAAGCGACTTCTTGGTGAGCCCGAAATCCGTGAGGTAGACGTGCTCCGGGTGGTCGCTGTCGGTGCCCCGCGCCACCAGCACGTTGCCGGGCTTCACATCCCGGTGCACCAGATCGTGCTCGTGGGCCGCGTCGAGCGCCGAGGCGACCTGCGCGGCGATCCGCAGGGCCGCGGCCACCGGCAGCACGCCCTCCCTGTCCAGCAGCGCGCGCAGATCCGGGCCCGACACGTAGCGCATCGCGATGTACAGCACGCCGTCCGTCTCGCCGGCCTCGAAGATCGGCACGATGTGGGGGTGGTCCAGGGCGGCCGCCACCCGCGACTCGTAGGTGAAGCGGCGGCGGAAGGTGTCGTTGCGGGCCATCTCCGGGGCGAGCAGCTTCAGGGCGACGGTGCGGTCCAGGCGCAGGTCCGTGGCACGGTAGACGACGGCCATCCCGCCCCGCCCGATCTCGCCCTCGACCTCGTATCCCGCGATGCGCGTCGCCATGGCATGTCCACCCCGTAGCGTGTCAAACCTGTCCACATCGTAAACCAGCGGTGCGGCGTCCCGCCTGGGCGGCGGTGCTCGCACACAGGGACGGTGGGCGATGACCGAGAAGACCTCCGCCCGCCACTTCCAGTGGAGCCGTGGTGCGCGGCAGGGGCACGTTCCGACGGTTCGGGACTTGACGTGGGGAGACCCCGGTCCCTCCGGTCCCTAGGGAGCGGCCGCCTGCCAGCCGGTCCAGTGCGACACGGTCACGAGAACGACCGGACCGCCCGGCGGGCGTTCCCGGTACTGCGGGTATTTCTCCCGAAGCGGCTCGATGACCCCCGCGCCGGCGGGAATCACCCGCGCCGTACCGTCTGCCCTGACCCACCACAGGTGGTCCCAGTTCTCGTCGTACTCGTCCACGAGCAGGCTCACGGCCGGCCGTGCGGCGATGTTGCGCAGCCGCTTGAGGCGGGGCGTGGTCTTGGGTTTGTGGTCCACGGCGGTGACGATCCCCTCGGCCCCGTACCGCGCGAAGACGACCGGCACCAGATGCGGGCGGCCGCTCTCGTCGACGGTGGCGAGCCGTGCCACGCGCGCCCCGGCGAACCGCCGCCGCGCCTCGCCCTCGGCCAGTTCCGGCACGGCGTCCCTCCCCGTCAGGCACCGCTCAGCGCGTCCAGCACGTCGGCGTCGGTCAGTTGCGCGAAGTCGTCGTACCACTGGCCGACCGCGTTGAACAGCTCCGGCCGGTACGGGCAGACGACGAGGTCGGCCTCGGCGGCGAGCGCGTCCAGGGAGTCGGGCGCGCCGACCGGGACGGCGAGCACGGTCCGGGCGGGACCCCGGCCCCGTACGTGGCGCAGCGCGGCACGGGCGGTCGAGCCGGTGGCCAGGCCGTCGTCGACGACGATCACGGTGCGGCCGCGCAGCTCGGGCGCCGGCCGACCCTGCCGGTAGCGGCGCTCGCGGCGGCGCAGTTCCCGCCGCTCCCGTTCCACCACGGGGGCCAGGGTGTCCTCGCTCATGCCCAGGTGTGCCAGGGTCGCCCGGTCGAGGAGCGGCGGGTCGTACCCGGTGATCGCGCCGACGCCGAACTCCTCGTGGTGCGGGGCTCCGATCTTGCGTACGACGAGCACGTCGAGCGGGGCCGACAGCTCGCGCGCGACCTCCGCGGCGACAGCCGCGCCGCCCCGCGGCAGCGCCAGCACGATCGGGTCCGGCAGATCGCCCTCGTCGCTCAACTTCCGCAGCACGGCGGCGAGTTCACGACCGGCCTGGGCGCGGTCCCGGTAGCGCACGGCTCGTCCTCTCCGGTCGGGCTCGGCCCCCTCCTTCCATGGTCACACCCGAAGGCGCCGAAGACCGAGTCCGCCCGGAGAATGCGCACAGGCCCTCTATTCACCGTGCGTACAGTCCCGCCCTCGAGGAGCGCGGGCACGCCTTCGCGACCGTCCCCCCCCCAGCCGCCGGCACCCGGCGAGGCCTCACCCGGAGAGGTGTACCGGCCCTGGAGGCCTTCGTCGCGACCGCAGCGGTCGGCCGGCAGGACGCGCATCCTGTTTCTGTCGGTCCTGTGAACAGACGGTGTGCACCCCGCGGAGCCTGGCCGATTCCCTACGATCGTTCCGTGGTCACCTTCCTTCTCCACCGCACGGCTCCGCTGCCGATCGACGAGGCGTGGCGCCGGCTCACGGAGTGGTCCGCGCACGCCGATGCGGTCCCTCTGACCCGCATCACCGTGCTCACCGATCCGCCGACGCACGAGGGCACGGTCTTCGTGGCGCGGTCCGGGCTCGGACCGCTGTCCTTCGAGGACCCCATGGAGGTGACCGTCTGGGAGCCCCCCGAGGACGGCGGCTCCGGCCGCTGCCGCCTGGTCAAGCACGGCCGGGTGGTGCGCGGCTGGGCCGAACTGGAAGTGCACCCGGGGCCGGGCGGCCGTACCCGGGTGGTCTGGCACGAGGAGCTACGGGTGCGGGGGCTGCCGTCGGCCTTCGACCCACTGGTGCGCGGGGCCTCCCGGGCGGTGTTCGGGCGGGCGGTCAACGCGCTGCTCAGGAAGGCGTAGGCGCCGCCCCTTGGCAGTTCCCGGCCGCACGATGGACAGCGGCTCTCCGGTGCCGAACGGTCACCGTGACGGCGTGGTGATCGCCGCGGACGCCTTCGTGCGGCTTCTGGAACGGGACCCGGGACTGTGTCTGTCCGTCCTGCGCAGTGGCGTGGGCCGGTTACGGGACTCCGACGGGCTGCGCGCCGAACAGGGCGCCCGCACCACCCGGGCCCGGGTCGCCGGGCTGCTGGTGAAGCTCGCCGTGCAGTACGGCTCGGCCGCGCCGGAGACCCTGCCGGGTGCCGTCTCCGTCCAGGTCACCCAGCGTGAACTGGCCGCCGCCACCGGGGCGTCCAGGGAGTCGGTGGTGCGCTGTCTGCGGGCCATGCAGCAGGAGGGCCTGGTGGCCACCCGGCGGGCCCGCACCGTCGTACTCGATCTGGCGGGGTTCCGGCGCTGGGCCGAGGAATGACCCGCTCGGCTCGCGCCACGAAGCCGGAAGACGTGCACCGCGAACGCATCGGAACGGAACTCCCCCCGCCGAACGCGTCATTTGACGCTGTCCGACGCCCCCGAAGGCGCTTCCATCGACCCCTGGCGCCCGGACCGGTACGGCGATCGGGGGAACGGACCGGGCGCTCCGCTCCCTGCGGGGTGGCCTGGCCCGGGGGGAGTCAGGCCACCGACCCGATCCGCCGCGTCGGTGTCGACGCCGTGTCGTGGTGGATCGGGGTGTGGGCGCCGGTCAGGGAGATGCCGCTGCCGCCGCGGCGGTTGGCGACGATCTCGGCCGCGATCGACAGGGCGGTCTCCTCGGGCGTACGGGCGCCGAGGTCCAGGCCGATCGGGGACCTGAGGCGGGCCAGCTCCAGCTCGGTGACGCCGACCTCGCGCAGCCGCTGGTTGCGGTCCAGGTGGGTGCGGCGCGAGCCCATCGCGCCGACGTACGCCACCGGCAGGCGCAGGGCGAGCCGGAGCAGCGGGATGTCGAACTTGGCGTCGTGGGTGAGGACGCACAGAACGGTACGGCCGTCCACCCGCGTGCGCTCCAGGTACGTGTGCGGCCACTCGACGACGATCTCGTCGGCCTCCGGGAAGCGGGCCTTGGTGGCGAAGACGGGCCGCGCGTCGCACACCGTCACGTGGTAGCCGAGGAACTTGCCGACGCGGACCAGCGCCGACGCGAAGTCGATCGCCCCGAAGACGATCATCCGGGGAGCCGGGACCGAGGACTCGACCAGCACGGTGAGCGGCGCTCCGCAGCGGGAGCCCTGCTCTCCGATCTCCAGGGTGCCGGTGCGGCCCGCGTCCAGGAAGGCTCCGGCCTCGGCGGCCACCGTGCGGTCCAGTTCGGGGTGGGCGCCGAAGCCGCCCCGGCAGCCGCCGTCGGCGTCCACGAGCAGGGCGCGGCCGAGGAGTTCGGCCGGCCCGGTGACGATCCGGGCGACGGCCGCCGCCTCCCCCCGCACGGCGGCGGCCAGCGCGGCCTCGACCACCGGCCGGGCGGGGTCGTCCGCCCGTACCGGGGTGACGAGGATGTCGATGACGCCGCCACAGGTCAGGCCGACGGCGAAGGCGTCCTCGTCGCTGTAGCCGAAGCGCTCCAGGACGGTGTCGCCGTCCTCCAGCGCCTGCCGGCACAGCTCGTACACGGCACCCTCCACACACCCGCCGGAGACCGAGCCCACGGCGGTGCCGTCGGCGTCCACCGCGAGGGCGGCGCCGGGCTGGCGCGGGGCGCTGCCGCCGACCGCCACCACCGTGGCCACGGCGAAGTCACGGCCGTCCGCGACCCACCGGTTCAGCTCCTCGGCGATGTCCAGCATCTCTCGGTCTCCTTACACGACGGCGATGGTGCAGAGGGTCTGGGTGAGCAGCCGGGCTAATGGACGCCGAGCCAGCTCTCTATGGGATGGAGGGCGAAATAGACCAGGAAGATCACTGTCAGGCCCCACATGAATGCTCCGATTTCGCGGGCCTTCCCCTGAGCTGCCTTGATGGCGGTGTAGGAGATGACGCCGGCGGCCACACCGGTGGTGATGGTGTAGGTGAAGGGCATCAGCACGACCGTCAGGAACACCGGGATCGCGGTGGCCCGGTCGGCCCAGTCCACGTGCCGGGCGTTCATCAGCATCATCGCGCCGATGACCACCAGGGCGGCCGAGGCGACCTCCTGCGGGACGATCGCGGTGAGCGGGGTGAAGAAGAGACAGGCCGCGAAGAACAGGCCGGTGACCACCGAGGCGAGTCCGGTGCGGGCGCCCTCGCCGACGCCGGTCGCCGACTCGATGAACACGGTCTGCCCGGAGCCGCCGGCCACCCCTCCGATCGCGCCGCCCGCTCCGTCGATGAACAGCGCCTTGGACAGGCCCGGCATCCGGCCCTTGTCGTCGGCGAGCCCGGCCTCGGTGCCGACGCCGATGATGGTGGCCATCGCGTCGAAGAAACCGGCGAGCACCAGCGTGAAGACGATCATCGCGACCGTCATCGCGCCGACCTTGCCCCAGCCGCCGAACTCGACGTGCCCGAAGAGCGAGAAGTCCGGCATGGAGACGGCGGAGCCGTGCAGTTCGGGCGCGCCGTTGGCCCACTGCCTGGGGTCGATGACACCCAGGCCGTTGAGTACCGCGGCCACGACGGTGCCGCTGACGATGCCGATCAGGATGGCACCGGGGACGTTCCGGGCCTGGAGCATGAAGATCAGCAGCAGGGTGCCGGCGAAGAGCAGCACCGGCCAGCCGGTGAGTTCGCCCGCCGGGCCGAGGCTGAGCGGGGTGGCCTTGCCCTGGTGCACGAAGCCGGACTTGTAGAGACCGATGAGGGCGATGAACAGGCCGATGCCCATGGTGATGCCGTGCTTGAGCGCGAGCGGGATCGCGTTCATGATCATCTCGCGGAGGCCGGTGACGACCAGGAGCATGATGACCACGCCGTACAGCACGCACATGCCCATCGCCTGCGGCCAGGTCATCTGTGGGGCGACCTGCGACGACAGCACGCCCGAGACGGACAGGCCGGCGGCGAGCGCGAGCGGCACCTTGCCGACGGAGCCCATCAGCAGCGTGGTGAAGGCCGCGGCGAACGCGGTCGCGGTGATCAGGGCCTTCTGGCCGAGGGCGTCCCCGGCCACGTCCTTGCCGGACAGGATCAGGGGGTTGAGCAGGAGGATGTACGCCATCGCCATGAAGGTGGTGACGCCGCCGCGGACCTCACGCGCGACGGTGGAGCCTCTCCGGGAGATGTGAAAGTACCGGTCGAGCCAGGATCGTCCGGCCGGGACGCGGGTTCCCTCACCCGCGTCGTCGGCGACGGTCTCCGGCTCAAGTGACTGCTGGGTCATATGGGCCTACTCCCAAGGTTCAAAGGGGCACCCGCGACGTGCCTTCGGCGATTGCGGGATTTGGGGAGGTGCCCGACCCGGGGGACGGCCCGAGGCGAACATTCAGGGGTCCTGGGGGACGGAGTCCCCCAGGAGAACTCACCGGATCAGACCCCGGAGGGTCCGGTGCCGGTGAGGTGTTCCGGGCGGACCGGCGTGCGGTTCAGCTCCAGGCCCGTCGCGTTCCGGATCGCCGCGAGGACGGCCGGGGTCGACGACAGGGTCGGGGCTTCGCCGATGCCACGGAGCCCGTACGGGGCGTGGTCGTCGGCGAGTTCGAGGACGTCGACCGGGATGGTCGGCGTGTCGAGGATGGTCGGGATCAGGTAGTCGGTGAAGGACGGGTTCCTGACCTTCGCGGTCTTCGGGTCGACGATGATCTCCTCCATCACCGCGACGCCCAGGCCCTGGGTCGTACCGCCCTGGATCTGGCCGACGACGGAGAGCGGGTTGAGCGCCTTGCCGACGTCCTGGGCGCAGGCCAGTTCGATCACCTTGACCAGGCCCAGTTCGGTGTCGACCTCGACGACCGCGCGGTGGGCGGCGAAGCTGTACTGGACATGGCCGTTGCCCTGGCCGCTGTGCAGGTCGAAGGGCTCGGTCGGCCGGTGCCGCCACTCCGCCTCGATCTCGACCGCGTCGTCCCCGAGCACGTCGGCCAGGTCGCTGAGCACCTCGCCGCCGTCGGTGACGACCTTGCCGCCCTCGAGGAGCAGTTCGGCCGTGGCCCAGGCCGGGTGGTACGTACCGAACCTGCGGCGCCCGAGCTCCAGCACCTTCTCGCGGACGAGCTCGCAGGCGTTCTTGACGGCGCCGCCGGTGACGTACGTCTGGCGCGAGGCCGAGGTCGAACCGGCGCTGCCCACCTGGGTGTTGGCGGGATGGATGGTGACCTGGGTGACGCCGAGTTCGGTACGGGCGATCTGCGCGTGGACGGTGACCCCGCCCTGGCCGACCTCCGCCATCGCGGTGTGCACGGTGGCGACCGGCTGCCCGCCGACCACCTCCATACGGACCTTGGCGGTCGAGTAGTCGTCGAAGCCCTCGGAGAAGCCGACGTTCTTGATGCCGACCGCGTAGCCGACACCGCGGACGACGCCTTCGCCGTGCGTGGTGTTGGACAGGCCGCCGGGCAGCTGCCGTACGTCGGCCTGCTCGCCGGCCGAGAGCCACTGCTGCTCGGGCGGCATGGGCATCGCCTTGACCCGGCGCAGGAGTTCGGCGACCGGGGCCGGGGAGTCGACCGGCTGGCCGGTGGGCAGCAGGGAGCCCTGCTCCATGGCGTTCAGCTTCCTGAACTCCACCGGGTCCATGCCGAGTTGCGCCGCGACCTTGTCCATCTGCGCCTCGTAGGCGAAGCACGCCTGGACCGCGCCGAAGCCGCGCATCGCACCGCAGGGCGGGTTGTTGGTGTAGAGGGCGATGGCCTCGACCTCGACGTCGTCGACGACGTAGGGGCCGATGCCGAGCGAGGAGGCGTTGCCGACGACGGCCGGGGAGGCGGAGGCGTAGGCGCCGCCGTCGAGCACGATCCGGCACTTGACGTGCGTCAGCCTGCCCTCACGGGTGGCGCCGTGCTCGTAGTAGAGGCGGGCCGGGTGGCGGTGGACATGGCCGAAGAAGGACTCGAAGCGGTTGTAGACGATCTTGACCGGCTTGCCGGTGCGCAGGGCCAGCAGACAGGCGTGGATCTGCATCGACAGGTCCTCGCGGCCGCCGAACGCGCCGCCGACGCCGGCCAGTGTCATCCGCACCTTGTCCTCGGGCAGGCCGAGGACCGGGGCGATCTGGCGCAGGTCGGAGTGGAGCCACTGGGTGGCGATGTAGAGGTGGACGCCGCCGTCCTCCTCGGGCACCGCGAGACCGGACTCGGGGCCGAGGAAGGCCTGGTCCTGCATGCCGAAGTAGTACTCGCCCTTGACGATGACATCGGCCCGCCGGGCGGCCTCGTCGGCGTCGCCGCGGACGATCGGCTGGCGGTGCACGATGTTCGGGTGCGGGACGTGGCCGCTGTGGTGGTCGTCGCGGTTCTCGTGGATGTGGACGGCGCCCGGGGCGGTCGCGGAGGCCTCGTCGGTGATGACGGGCAGCTCGCGGTACTCGACCTTGATCTTGGCGGCGGCGCGGCGGGCGGTCTCCGGGTGGTCGGCGGCGACGATCGCGACCGGCTCGCCGTGGTGGCGTACCTTGCCGTGCGCGAGGACCGGGGTGTCCTGGATCTCCAGGCCGTAGTTCTTCACCTCGGTCGGCAGGTCGTCGTAGGTCATGACCGCGTAGACGCCGGGCTGGGCGAGGGCCTCGCTGGTGTCGATCGACACGATCTCGGCGTGCGCGACCGTGGAGCGCAGGATCTGGCCCCAGAGCATGTCCTCGTGCCACAGGTCGGACGAGTACGCGAACTCTCCGGTGACCTTGAGGGTGCCGTCCGGGCGGAGCGTGGACTCGCCGATGCCGCCCTTGGTCTGGGAGCCCTGGGTGATCTTGGTGGGAGTGCCGATGGTGGGCATGTCGCTCAGACCGCCTCTCCCTGCCGGGCGGCCGCCAGGCGGACCGCGTCCATGATCTTCTCGTAGCCGGTGCAGCGGCACAGGTTGCCCGAGAGCGCCTCGCGGATGTCCGCGTCGGTCGGGTTCGGGTTGTGCTCCAGCATCTCGTCGGCGGCGACCAGCAGACCCGGGGTGCAGAAGCCGCACTGCACCGCGCCGGCGTCGATGAACGCCTGCTGGATCGGGGAGAGCGGGGTGCCTTCGCCGGTGTGGGAGTCGGTGCCCTTGGCCTGCCAGCCCCGGGCCGCGTCCAGCGAGGTCCCGTGGGCGTCGCCGCAGGAGCGCTGCCGGGCGTGGTCCGCGAGCCCCTCGACGGTGACGACCTCGCGGCCCTCGGCCTGACCGGCCGCGACCAGGCAGGAACACACGGGCACGCCGTCCAGCCGGACGGTGCAGGATCCGCACTCGCCCTGCTCGCAGGCGTTCTTGGAACCGGGGAGACCGAGCCGCTCGCGCAGCACGTAGAGCAGGCTCTCGCCCTCCCAGACGTCGTCGGCTTCCTGGGGACGTCCGTTGACGGTGAAGTTGACGCGCATCAGGCGACACTCCCCTTCTGATAGGTGGTGCCGCGGTACGACTCCCAGGTCCAGGTGAGGGTCCGGCGGGCCATCACACCGACCGCGTGACGGCGGTAGCTCGCGGTGCCCCGGACGTCGTCGATCGGGTTGCAGGCGGCGGCGCACAGGTCCGCGAACTGCTTGGCGACCGACGGTGTGATGATCTTTCCGTTGTCCCAGAAGCCGCCCTCGTCGAGCGCCGCGTTCAGGAAGTCCTCGGCGGTCTTCGCGCGCACCGGCGTGGGAGCGGCCGAACCGATCCCGGTGCGCACGGTCCGCGTCCGCGGGTGCAGGGCGAGCCCGAAGGCGCACACGGCGATGACCATGGCGTTGCGGGTGCCGACCTTGGAGTACTGCTGGGGTCCGTCGGCCTTCTTCACGTGCACCGCGCGGATCAGCTCGTCCGGCGCCAGGGCGTTGCGCTTGACTCCGGTGTAGAAGTCGTCGATGGGGATGAGCCGGGTGCCGCGCACCGACTCGGCCTCGACCTCGGCGCCGGCCGCGAGCAGCGCGGGGTGGGCGTCACCGGCCGGGGAGGCGGTGCCGAGGTTGCCGCCGACGCCGCCGCGGTTGCGGATCTGCGGGGAGGCGACGGTGTGCGAGGCGAGGGCCAGGCCCGGCAGCTCGGCGCGCAGGTTCTCCATGATCCGGGTGTACGGCACGGAGGCGCCGAGCCGTACGCTCTCCTCGCCGACCTCCCATTCGTAGAGATCGCCGATGCGGTTGAGATCGAGGAGGTGTTCGGGCCGGCGGTGGTCGAAGTTGATCTCGACCATCACATCGGTGCCACCCGCGATCGGCACTGCGGTGGGGTGCTCGGCCTTCGCGGCGAGCGCCTCCTCCCAGCTGGCGGGGCGAAGGAAGTCCATGACCGGCTCTCTTCTCCGTCTCGTGAGTCTCGTGAGTCGTGCGGATTGAGCCAATCCGTGTGCGGCGGGCCCGGCTCGTTCATGTCCTGTTAACGCGGAATGAGGTCAGTACACCGCCCCGTACTCCAGTGGGGTCAGTCACCGAAACCATGAAGGAGTTGGCTGGCCAGCACGGGCATCTTGTAGATTCGTATGAACGGAGGTCATCAGTAACCTCCTGGTTTTCCTGAGGAAACGCGGGAAACGCCCAGGCACCTCGTGATCGCGGCCCGTGACCTCGCACGCCGGGCGCCCCATCCATGACACTGCAAGATCCATCGTAGATTTCGAGACACAGAACGGCGGCGACGAGATGCGGCTGCGCGCACTGCTGGACACCGATGCGCTGGGCCTGCGGCTGCTCGGCGGCGAGGACGAGCTGGACCGCACCGTGCGCGGGGTGATGACCACGGACCTGCGGGACCCCAGCCGCTACCTCTCGGGCGGTGAGCTGGTGCTGACGGGCCTGGCCTGGCGCCGGAACGCCGCGGACTCCGAGCCGTTCGTACGACTCCTGGCGCAGGCCGGAGTGGCCGCCCTGGCCGCCGGTGAGGCCGAGCTCGGGGACATCCCGGACGACCTGGTGGTGGCCTGCGCCCAGCACCGCCTCCCGCTCTTCGCGGTGCACGAGTCGGTGGCGTTCGCGACGATCACCGAGCATGTCGTACGGCAGGTCAGCGGCGAGCGGGCCGGGGACCTGGCGGCCGTCGTGGACCGGCACCGCCGGATGATGACCTCGGGCCCGGCGGGCGGCGGCCCGGACGTGGTCCTGGACCTGCTCGGCTCGGACCTCGACCTGCGGGCCTGGGTGCTCTCCCCGACCGGCCGTCTGATCGCGGGCTCCAAGGTGTCCGGGCCCGCGCTGCCGGCCGACGCCTGCGCCCGGCTGGCCGCCGAGCACCTGGCCGCGACCCGCACCGGCCGCCGGGGCCCGCACCGGGTCCTCCTGGACGGCGCCACGTACTCGCTCTTCCCGATCCGCTCCTGGGGCCACCGCCCGGCGGTGGCCGGGGGAGGGCGCTCCCCGCAGGGCTCCCGGGACGTGCGCGAGACCGTGCTCTCGGACTGGCTGCTGGCCGTCGAGGCGGACGCGAGCGACTGGCAGGACGAGCGCCTCGACCTGCTCCAGGGCGTCACCCAGCTGATCGCCGTCGAGCGCGACCGCCGCGACGCGGCCCGTACGGTACGGCGCCGGCTCGCCCAGGAGGTGCTGGAGCTGGTCCAGACGGGCGCGGCCCCGGCCGAGATCGCCGCGCGTCTGCGGGTGGCCGCGCCCGTCCTGCTGCCGGGCCTCGGCGCGGCCCCCCACTGGCAGGTGGTCGTGGCCCGCGCCGAATGGGACGGCGGGGAGGTCGAGGGCGGTCCGGTCGCGCAGTCGCTCCTGGAGGAGATCCTGGTCGACCCACTGGCCACCGGCCCGGAGCCGTCCGACCGGATAGCGGTCGCCCACACCGGCGACGAGGCGGTCGCCCTGGTCCCGCTCCCCGCGGTCTCCACCGAGCACGACGGCTCGGAGTCCGGTGTGCACGCCGACGCCCTCCTGAAGACGGTGCGCGGCCCCCTGTCCGCGGGCCTGGACGACGACGGCCGGGTCACCCTCGGCGTCAGTGCGGCCGTGCACTCGGCGGAGGGGCTGCGCGGGGCCCTGGAGGAGGCCCGGCACGCCCGCCGGGTGGCCGCGGCCCGCCCCGGCCGGGTCTGCGCGGCCGGCCACCAGGAGCTGGCCTCGCACGTCCTGCTGCTGCCCTTCGTCCCCGACGACGTCCGTCGCGCCTTCACCGCCCGCCTGCTGGACCCGCTCACCGACTACGACCGCCGGCACCGTGCCGAGCTGATCCCGACCCTCGAGGCGTTCCTCGACTGCGACGGCTCCTGGACCCGCTGCGCCACCCGGCTCCACCTGCACGTCAACACGCTGCGCTATCGCGTGGGCAGGATCGAGCAGTTGACGGGCCGGGACCTCTCCCGGCTGGAGGACAAGCTCGATTTCTTCTTGGCATTGCGGATGAGCTGAGGTCACGCGGGCGTGCGACCGGCTCGCGCCAAGTGCCCTCGCTGTCCCACGACTTTGTGAAATTATTCACCCACCCTCTTGGCCCCGCGTGGCGATCGGTGCTGGAATGCGGCCACCACTTCACAGCTCGACGGCGCGCTGGGCCTGCCCTTCGGATCAGGTCGGTGTCGAGGCACCCCGCCTCGCGACACCGATGAGCGGGGCGTGGTGCGTGCAGCTGCAAGGCGGAGGAGGGAACCGACGCGGAGCGTCGGTGACCGACGACGACGCCGCAGCTGCACGTGCCACGCCCCGCGACCCCGGGCTGAGCCGAAGGGCAGGACCCTGGGGAGGGCAACGTGGCGTATCCCGCCATGTCTGGGAACGGAACGAACGCCGGTGACGATCCGCTCCAGACCGCGGTATGGCGGTTGCGCTCGCGGGCCTGCTGGGCCGACGCGGCGGCACTGCTGCCGACGGACACGCCGCCGGCCTCCCTGCAGCGGGCGGGACTGATGGTCGAACGGTGTCTCTACACCGAGGGCGGCTGGGGAGAGGCGGAGGACGCGCTGCGGACGGCGGAGGCGGTGGCCCGCACCGACGAGGAACGGGGCGCCGCCGCCTGCGAGCGCGGCCAACTCGCCTACGCGGCCACGCTGCACGGGGTGCGGGACCGGGCCGACGAGGCACGGGCCGCGCTCGGCAGGGCGGCGGCACTGATCCCTCCGGGGGCGCCGGGGCGGGCCCTTCTCGACTTCCGCCGGGGCCTGCTGGCGGAGAACCTGACCCGCTCCCCGCAGGCGGCGCGGGCGGCCTACCGCCGGGCCCACGCGGCCGCCACGGCCCACGCCGACCCGCTGCTGCTGTCCTCAACCTGGCGCCATCTGGCCGGACTTGCCCTGCGTGAAGGGGAGTTGGCGGAGGCCCGGCACGGTTTCGCGGAGTCGCTGCGGATCAGGGAGGAGCTGGGCTACCTGGTGGGCACGGCACCGGCGCTCGCGTCCCTGGCCGACACGGAGCCGGAGCCGGAGGCGTCGCGGCTGCGCGAGGAGGCGGGCCGCCTGTTCCGCCTCCTGGGCGGCGTCCCGACCTGGCTGGCGGCCCAGCTGACCCCGCCGACCCCGGGAGCGGCGACCGCCTGAGACGCGCCTCAGAGAAAACTGAGAGTTTGCTGTGCCAGGCTGGCGCGCCCCGACCCCCTCAGGAGCGCTTTGCCATGAGCACCGTCAACGGCCTGCCGGCCCATGTCCTGCTGGTCCACATCGTCGTCATACTGGTTCCGCTGACCGCCCTGGCCCTGGTGGCGGCCGCCCTGTGGCCCCGTGCCGCGCGGCGGCTGGGCGTGCTGCTGCCCGCGCTCGCCCTGGTCGCCCTGGTCAGCGTGCCGCTGGCGACGCAGGCCGGCGAGTGGCTGGAGCGGCATGTGACCGACGATGCCCTGGTCCGCCGGCACACCGAGCTGGGCGACGGACTGCTGCCGTGGGCGCTGGGGCTGTTCGTCCTGGCCACGGTCGTGTGGTGGGCGACCCGGCGCGGCGGGCAGGAGTCGGACCGCAGCGGGGACGCACGCCTGTCGGCCCTTCCGGTGCGGGTCGCGGTGGGCGTGCTGTCGGTGGTCGTGGCGGCCGGCGCGGTCGTCGACGTCTACCGCATAGGCGACTCCGGCGCGAAGGCCGCGTGGCACGACGCGTACGACAAGACGGCACAGGGCAACTGAGCCGCCTACGCCGAGTGCTGGGGGTTTCATCCACCGGTGTCACCCTCAGCTGCGGCGCCCCTGAAGGGCCGCTGACCGCAGCGTCTTTCAGGGGCGCGGGGCTGTCTTTCAGGGGCGCGGGGCTGTATCGATATGCGGCTACCGCCGCGCGGGCGCGACCGGCCACGACGTACCCGCACCCGGGCGACGGCCGCCACCCCTGCGGCGGGCCGCCGCGCGAACACCCTCCGCCGCTCAGCCCGCGGTGGCGAAATGCCCGGTCACCAACCGGCGCACCGCATTCAGCTCCCCCGCGATCAACGCCTCCAGCAACGCCGCGTGCTCACCCGCGTCCGCCATCAGGTCGGCCCGGCCCCCGCTGAGCGGAACCGCCCGCCGGTGCAGGTCCTCCGCGATCTGCACCAGCTGCTGGTTGCCCGCAAGGGCCAGCACCGCCCGGTGGAACGCCCGGTCGGCCTCCGCGTAGGTCGCCCTGCACCCCTTCGCCGCCGCCCGCACCGACTCCTCGGCCAGCGGCCGCAACGCGGCCCACCGCTCGGCCGGCACGCTGCGCGCCAGCCGCATCATCACCGGCACCTCGATCAGCGCCCGCACCTCGGCCAGTTCGGCGAGTTCCCGGGCGCCCCGCTGCACGACCCGGAACCCGCGGTTGGGCACGACCTCGACCGCGCCTTCCAGGGCCAGCTGCTGCATCGCCTCGCGCACGGGCGTCGCGGAGACCCCGAACCGCTCCCCCAGCGCCGGCGCCGAGTACACCTCACCGGGCGCCAGCTCCCCGCTCGCCAGCGCGGTGCGCAACGCGTCCAGGATCTGCCCGCGCACGGACGCCCGCTGCACGGCGGGCCTGGGCTGCGGGATCGGCGGTTCGCAGTGCGTGTGCTCGCCGCGCGCGGCCGGCGCGCCGGCCGGGTGTCCGCCCGTCTCCCGGGCCGACTCCCCGGACCGCGTCTGCGCCGGCACCCTGGCCGTCTCGGCCGGAGCCGGGTGCGCGCGATGGTTCACGGGTCCTCCTCCGACTCGTCGGGACTTGGGCCATTAACGGTGGGTTGTCACTTGTCCGTCAAGCACCTTAGGCGCCCCGGGCGATAGTTCAAATTTCCGAATGAATGGGTAAGGTAAGGCTTACTTATCCAGCATTCGGCCCGCACCCGATCGGTGGTAGCCCATGCCCTCCCCCGTCTCCGCCGCCTACGCCCGCCTGGCCGGGGTCTGCCCGGACCTGGTGGTCACGGAGCTGGGCTCGGGCGAGCCGGCACCCCGGGGCGGCGACTGGGTCGGCGCCGCCGAGCTCGCGGCGGGCGAGGCCGGTCTGGACGCCTTCCTGGCCTGGGACGAGGACCAGATTCTGCGGGACTACGGACAGCCGGGCCGCCCGGACGTGGTGGCCACCTTCGGCCTGCACCGCTACGGCTGGGCCGCCTGCCTCCTGATCACCCTCCCCTGGTTCCTGGACCGCCGGGTCCCGCGGCTGCCCGTGACGCATGTCTCGTACGACCGGGTGGCCGGCCGCATGGCGGTGCGCGTCGCCTCCTTCGCCTGCCTGCCGGGCGACCCGGCGGCGGCACTGCCAGGCGCGGTGGTCGTCGCGGACGAGGAGGCGCTGCGGGCCGAGGTGCGGGCGGCCGTCGCCGAGCACCTGGAACCGGTCCTCGGCGCCTTCGGGCCGCGGATGCGGCGGCGCGGGCGCGCGCTGTGGGGCATGGCCACCGACGAGATCGTCGAGGGGCTCTGGTACGTCGCCGGACTGCTCGGCGACGCGGAACGGGCCGTACCCGAACTCGAACGGCTGCTGCCGGGCGCCACCAAGCCGTACGTCGGCTCGGCCGCCTTCCGGGTACTGGCCGGGCCGGCGGGCGAGCCGCTGCCGACCCGGGACCGGGCGAGCTGCTGCATGTACTACACGCTGCGCCCCGAGGACACCTGCGCCACCTGCCCGCGCACCTGCGACGACGAGCGGATCGCCAAACTCGCGGCGGCCGCGGCGGCCTGAGGCGCCCTCAGACCTGCCGGGGGACGGAGCACCCCACGGGATCCACTAAGATCACCCAGGGCGGGATCACCCTTGCGCCGACAGGGAATTCACAACTTCCTCACTTGCCGCAGGAACTTTCCGAGGAACCACCCGTATGGGTACTCTTACTCGAACTCAACTCCCGCCCCTCACGCGGCAGTTCGAGCAGAATGCCGCCCTGGGGCAACCCCTTGCACTTCCTTGGCGGCCTCTTGCCCCGAAACCCCCTGAGGGCCGGCGGGATTGGGCCACTATGGCGGGCGATACGCCCTATCCCAATGCAAGGGACCCCTAGATGAGACTGACCGACATATCGCTGAACTGGCTGCTTCCCGGCGCCGTACTGCTCCTGGGCATGCTGGTCGCGGTGGCGGTGCTCGCGCGCTCCAAGCGGTCCGGCGGGGAGCACGCGAAGGACGACTCGTGGGAGCGTAGCGAGGAGCGCCGCAGGCGCAAGGAGGCCATATACGGCACCGTCTCCTACGCGCTCCTGTTCTGCTCCGCGGCGGTCGCCGCGGCGCTCTCGTTCCGCGGTCTGGTCGGCTTCGGCCAGCAGAACCTCGGCCTCTCCGACGGCTGGGAGTACCTGGTGCCGTTCGGTCTGGACGGCGCGGCGATGTTCTCCTCCGTCCTCGCGGTGCGCGAGGCGAGCCACGGTGACGCGGCCCTCGGTTCCCGGATACTCGTGTGGACGTTCGCGGGCGCCGCGGCCTGGTTCAACTGGGTACACGCGCCCCGGGGCGTCGACCACGCGGGCGCTCCCCAGTTCTTCGCCGGCATGTCGCTGTCCGCGGCCGTCCTCTTCGACCGCGCGCTGAAGCAGACCCGCAAGGCCGCCCTGCGGGAGCAGGGCCTGGTGCCGCGTCCGCTGCCGCAGATCCGGATCGTGCGCTGGCTGCGGGCTCCCCGTGAGACCTACAAGGCCTGGTCGCTGATGCTCCTGGAGGGCGTGCGCAGCCTGGACGAGGCGGTCGACGAGGTGCGCGAGGACAAGCGGCAGAAGGAGACGAACCGCATGCGCCGCCGCGAGCAGGACCGTCTGGAGCGGGCCCAGCTCAAGGCCATCAGCCGGGGCCACCGGGGCTTCGTCGGACGCGGCCGGCAGGACGAGGTGCACCAGGTCGAGCGCGGTCCCTCCCAGCCCACCGCGGAGCCTGCCATATCGGCGCCGGAGCAGCTGCCCGTACGCCAGCGGCCCTCCCTCCAGCCAGTCCGCAAAGGGTCTGACCCGATCACGGTCGACCTGACCGCGGAGGACGACACAATGGCGTTGCCGCGCCTCGACTCCCTCGAGCGCAAGCTCAAGGACCTTGAGCAGCAGTTCGGTTGATCGTCTGCTGCCGGACGGCACCTCGGGACGGGGGCGTGACCTTCAGGGTCACGCCCCCGTCCCGTTGTGGGAAGGCGGCCTCAGGCGGCCTCCGCGTCCAGTTCGAACCACACCGACTTGCCCACCTCGTGCGGCTGGACGCCCCAGGCGTCCGCGAGGGAGTCGACCAGCACCATGCCCCGGCCGTGGGTGCCGTCCCCGGTGTCCGGGGCGCACACGCGGGGCCGGCGGCCCACGAAGTCCCGGACCTCCACCCGTAGTTGGCTGGGCCCCACGACGGCCGTCAGCACGGCCTCGTGGTCGGTGTGGACGAGAGCGTTGGTGACGAGTTCGCTGGTGAGCAGTTCCGCGATCTCCGAACGGCCCGGTTTCCCCCAGTGGCGCAGCAGTTGCCGCAGCTCCCGGCGCGCCTCGGGCACCGCCCGCAGATCCGACCGCCCCAGCCGGCACCTGAGCTGTGCCGGGTGTCCCCGTTCCGTCGTGTCGGTCTCTTCCCCCGCCGCCTGCGCCGAGGAGGCCCCGATGGCCACGGGACCGCCCCCTCGTGCCTGACTGTTCATGACCCCCGCCCGCACGCTGTTGCCGGTTCCCCTCCTGATCGAACACGTTCACGGGGATCCATGCCCGCTCGGGCACGGGCCAGTCATGTCACGCCGATGACGGCCGGGTGTTCGGCCATGTCCTGAACCGGCCCCGGCCCGTACGTCGCCTCCCGGATCGTCCCGTACGCGCCAACGGTGCCGGGGACCCGGCGTGAAACAGCCCCTCGTACAACCCCCGGAGCTGTTTCACGCGGTCCACGGCACCGGCGAACCTGGCCGAAACCTACCCTTCCGCCTACTTAACCCCGAGGCCCTTGGTGCCGATGTGAATGATCTTGTGGGAGCCGCGGCTCACGTCGACGAACAGCTTCGTGGTCGTGTTGCGGCTCCAGGTCAGGGTGACGACGGCCTCGGTGTGGTTCTTCGCCGTGCCGTTGTCGGTGACCTTCCACTTGAGCGGGGTGTTCTGGGCCTGCAGCACCCCGTCGGCGTGCTCCCGGTTCTCCCACGCCTTCACCTTCTTCAGGTAGGTCGGGTCGATGTAGTAGGCACGCAGCGCGGTGGGCAGGCCGCCGCTTCCGTCCAGGTCGCTCTCGGCGTCGATGTAGGCGCCGTAGAAGTCGGCGACCCGGGTGAGGTTGACCGACGGGTCGCCGCTGACGCTGCGCGGCGCGCCGGCCGAGGCCTGGGCGGTGAAGCCGAGCCCGAGGGCCACGGCGAGCACGCCGGTGGTGAGGACGGTGCGGGTCTTGGTGCTCATGTCTGATTCCCCGTTTTCTGCAGTGATGGCTGATGGCTGATGCGGCTGATGCGGCTGATGGCTGATGCGGCTGATGACTGTCGGGGCCGTCCTCCCCTCCCCCGAGCGGGAGGACGGCCCCGTCCTTCAGTGGAGCTTCTTCACGGCCGTGGTGGTCGTCTTCTTGAACGCCTTCACCGGCGCGTCCTGGAAGCCGCCCAGCTGCCCCCAGTCCACGACCGTCACGGTGCTCCCCTCCCGGCCGAGCGACAGCAGCCGGATGTCACTGGCGCCCCAGGAGGTCTCGGTGTGCAGGGCGTAGACGTGGGCGCCGTCGCCGACGGACAGGTCTCCGTGGTCCTGGAAGTCCGCCCGGGTCTCCGGGTCCTCCATCTCGATCCGGTCCGCGCAGGACACGATGTCCTCGTCCAGCTTCGCGACCCGGCCCTTCGCCGCGCGGACGTCGGCCAGTTCGACGCTGACCTGGCGGGCGCCGGTGTCGAGATCGGTCCGGAACTCCCGGTACCAGGTGTTCTGGCCGCCGCCGAGGGCGATGCCCAGGCAGGTGTCCTGCCTGACCGCCTCCGGCACACCCGCGGTGACCTTGCCGGCCGTCCAGGACGAACTCGGGTGCGGCGGCAGGTCGGCCGCCGCGAGGAAGCCGGGCGGCTTCGGGGCGGCCGCCGCCGGGACGGCGAGCGTGGTGCCTACGGCCAGTGCGGCGCCGGCGAGTACGGTGAGCGCGCCTGCTCGGGTGCGCTTGGGCATGGATGGTCCCCCGTTGGATCGGTGCATGGGTGTGGGATGCCGCGGACGGCGCCGGCTGGTCGGTCCGGCCCTGGTCGGTGCGACACCAGAAGCATCGGCTGCCGGCTGCGGCAACCGCAACGGCCACCGCCCGTTCCGCCGGCCTGGAACCATCCCAGCCCTGTTGACGTGCAGGTATATGAGTGCCTGGGATACGGACGACCGGGGGAAGGTGCCCGTGCGCGAGGACGTCGAGGAGTTCGCGGCGCTGCTGCGGCAGTTGAAGGACCGTACGGACCGGAGCTACGGCTCGCTGGCCCGCCGCCTGAACATGAACACCTCCACCCTGCATCGCTACTGCGCGGGCGAGGCGGTGCCGCTGGACTTCGCTCCGGTCGAGCGCCTGGCCGCGTTCTGCGGGGCGAGCCCGGCGGAACGGCTCGAACTCCACGAGCGCTGGTTACGGGCGGTGGCGGCACGGCAGCGGCCCCGGACGGCGGAGGACACCCGCCAGGTCCCCGAACCCACGACCGCGGAGGCCTCGCAGCAGACCCCGGCGGAACCGGAGGCCCCGGCAGCCTCGGAGGCCGCGGCCGAGAACGGGGAGGACCCGGTACCGCGGCCCGGTCCCACGCCCCGCCCCTGGTACCGCCGGCGCCGCACCCTGGCCGGCTCGGCCGTGGCCGTCGTTCTCCTGGTGACGCTGGGCAGTCTGATCGCCCCCTCGAACGACCGGCCGCCCGCCGGCACCTCCGCCCGGGGCCCCGGTTCCTCCCCCACGACCGCCGCCGGCGACGCCCGGCGCCACGACCCCGCACCCACCGGCCCGACACCGGACGACTCCGGCTCGCCCGTCCACCGCTCGCCGTCCGCGGCGCCGGACGGCACCAAGACCGCCTCGTCCTCCGCCCCGGGCACGCCCACCGGTCCCGCCCCGACCGGCGTCCCGCTCGCCTGGACCGCCAGCTCCCAGGTGTGGGAGCTGGGCTGCGACCACGACTACGTCATCGACAAGCAGCCGGCTCAGGTTCCGCCGCCGCCCGTCCCGCAGGACGCCGGCACCTGGGCGGCCACCCAGAACGCGGTGCACGGCCGCGACACGATCGTCCAGATCTCGGTGCAGGGCCGCTCGCCCACGGCCGTAGTCCTGGAGGACCTGCGGGTGCGGGTCGTCGGCCGTAGCGCGCCCGCACCCGGTATCGCCTACTCCATGGCCGACGGCTGCGGCGGCGGGCTCACCCCGCGCTACTTCGACGTCGACCTGGACAAGGACCGCCCCCTCGCCCGCCCGGTGGCCGGTGAGGGCCCGGACGGGCAGACCGTCTCGACCATGCGGCTGCCCTACCGGGTCTCGTCCACGGACCCGGAGGTGCTCCGCGTCAACGCACGTACCGAGGGCTGCGACTGCCGCTGGTACCTCGAACTGGACTGGTCCTCACAGGGCCGCTCCGGCACGGTCCGGATCGACGACCACGGCCGGCCGTTCCGCACCAGCTCCATCAAGGGCCTGCCGGAGTACTGGTACGGCTTCGTGAACGGCGTCCGCCAGTGGGTGCCGGTCGAGGGGTGAGCTACGGCCTCGGCATGTTGCGCAGGTTGGAGCGGGCCATCTGGACCATCCGGCCCACGCCGCCGTCGAGGACCATCTTGGACGCGGAGAGCGCGAAGCCGGTGACCATGTCGGCCTTGATCTTCGGCGGGATGGACAGCGCGTTGGGGTCGGTGACGACGTCGACCAGGGCCGGGCCCTTGTGCTTGAAGGCGTCCTTCAGCGCACCGGCGAGCTGCCGGGGCTTCTCGACCCGCACTCCGTAGGCACCGCAGGCCTGGGCGACGGCGGCGAAGTCGGGGTTGACGTTGGTGGTGCCGTACGAGGGCAGGCCCGCCACCAGCATCTCCAACTCGACCATGCTGAGCGCCGAGTTGTTGAACAGCACGACCTTCACCGGCAGGTCGTACTGCACGAGGGTCAGGAAGTCGCCCATCAGCATGGCGAAGCCGCCGTCCCCGGACATCGACACGACCTGCCGTCGCCGGTCGGTGAACTGCGCGCCGATCGCCATCGGCAGCGCGTTGGCCATCGAGCCGTGCGAGAAGGAACCGATCACCCGGCGGCGGCCGTTGGGCGAGATGTACCGGGCCGCCCAGACGTTGCACATGCCGGTGTCGACCGTGAACACCGCGTCCTCGTCGGCGAGTTCGTCCAGTACCGAGGCCACGTACTCGGGGTGGATCGGGACGTGCTTCTCCACCTTCCGGGTGTACGCCTTCACCACCCCCTCCAGCGCGTCCGCGTGCTTCTTGAGCATCCGGTCCAGGAACCGCCGGTTCTCCTTGGTCCGCAGCCTCGGCACCAGACAGCGCAGCGTCTCGCGCACATCGCCCCACACGGCGAGGTCGAGACGGGACCGGCGGCCCAGCACCTCGGGGCGCACGTCGACCTGGACGATCTGTACGTCGTCGGGGAGGAAGGCGCTGTACGGGAAGTCGGTGCCGAGCAGGATCAGCAGGTCGCACTCGTGGGTGGCCTCGTAGGCGGCGCCGTAGCCGAGCAGTCCGCTCATGCCGACGTCGTACGGGTTGTCGTACTGGATGTGCTCCTTGCCGCGCAGGGCGTGCCCCACCGGGGACTTGATCTTCCCGGCGAGTTCCATGACCTCCGTGTGCGCGCCGGCCGTGCCGCTGCCGCAGAACAGCGTCACCTTGTCCGCCGCGTCGATCATCGCGACCAGCTTGTCGAGTTCCTCGTCCCCGGGGCGGACGGTGGGCCGGGAGGTGACGATCGCGCTCTCGACGGGCTCGTCCGGGGCGGGTTCGTCGGCGATGTCGCCCGGCAGGCTCACCACGCTCACCCCGCTGCGGCCGACCGCGTGCTGGATGGCGGTCTGAAGCAGCCGGGGCATCTGCTTGGGGCTGGAGATCAGCTCGCTGTAGTGGCTGCACTCCTGGAAGAGCCGGTCGGGGTGGGTCTCCTGGAAGTAGCCCAGGCCGATCTCGCTGGAGGGGATCTGCGAGGCGAGGGCGAGCACCGGGGCCATCGAACGGTGGGCGTCGTACAGGCCGTTGATGAGGTGCAGGTTGCCCGGCCCGCAGGAGCCGGCGCAGGCCGCCAGCTTCCCGGTGACCTGGGCCTCCGCGCCGGCCGCGAAGGCGGCGGTCTCCTCGTGGCGGACGTGGATCCAGTCGATGGCGGAGTTGCGGCGGACAGCGTCGACCACCGGGTTGAGGCTGTCGCCGACGACGCCGTAGAGGCGGCGCACTCCGGCGCGGACGAGGATGTCGACGAACTGCTCGGCGACGTTCTGCTTGGCCATGGCGGACGGGTGCCCCTTCCCTGTGGGCGGATACCTCCCATCCACGCACAGGGACCGGCGTCACGCCTCCCAGACGACCGCCGCCGTACGGTCGTCGGCGTAGCCCTTCACCCGTACCTGGGTGTCCGCGAGGAACGCGGCGAGGCCCGGCGGGGTACGGCCGGACCAGCGTCGGGCCAGGTACGCGCAGAGGGCGGGCTCGCCGCGCAGCGGGTCGGCGAGCCCGCCGCTGCACATCACCAGAGCGTCACCCGGGCGGGCTACCGAGGCCCGGAAGAGGAAGGGGTCGCGGGGCGGTTCGGGGGCCGGTTCGTAGGGGCTCGGCGGGGTCGGGATGCCGAGGTCCATGGTGAGCCGGTCGCCCTGCGGGGTCTCGGCGGGCGGCGAACCGTAGCCGACCACGGCCTCGCCGACGGTGTCGGTGTCGACGTGCGGTTCGATGTCCTGCCACTCGCCGTCCCGGAGCCGGAACAGCCCGCCCTCCCCGACCCCGAAGAAGACCCGGGTACGGCACTGGGGGTGGGCGGGGATGAGCAGGCAGCGCAGGCTGGCCGCGTACTCCTCAGCGGCGACGCCCTGTTCGGCGGCGCTGGCGCGGAGTTTGCCGAGGCTGCGGTCGGTGAGCCGGTGCAGCCCGGACTTGAGGTCGCCGCGGCGGGCGGCCTGGATGTCCTCGGTGAGCCGCTGGTGACTGCGGCCCACCGCCCGGGCGATCCACTCGCAGACCTCGGCGGCGGCCCGGTGGGCACCGGGGGTGGCCCGGGCGCCGGTGGCCATCGCGACCAGGAGCAGAGCCTGGTCGCCGGAGCCGAACCGGGCGGTGAGCAGGGCGTCGCGGCGCGGTTCGCCCCGGTACCGGGCGGAGTCGCCGCGCTGGGAGACGGCGCGCAGGGTGCAGGTGCCGTAACGGGCGCCGTCCAGCACGGTGTCGGCGACCAGGTCGTCGAGTTCGTCGGGGTCGGCGGCGGGCAGGGCGGTGGGTTCGGCGTCGTAGGTGGGCGGGCCGGAGCCGACGTAGTCCACGGAGGAGACCGGGGCGGCTGCCGGGGCCGAGTGCGGCGGGAGCGTGGCCAGGTCGCGGCGGGTGGCGGGGTGGGAGTCCGCCCAGGCGTCGTCGTCCGCCTCCGGGAACTCCGGGTCCTCCTCGTCCCACGGCCAGGGCTTGCGGACGGTGGCGGCCTTCTCGCCCGGTGCGTCGGTGGGGCCGGCCGGCGCGCGTTGCGCGGGCACGGTCGGCGGGACCGGCGGGACCGGCGGGGAAGGCGGGCCCTGCGGGACCGGCGGGGAAGGCGGGCCCGGCGCGGCTGGCTGCACCGGCACGGCCGGCGGGGCCGGCGGGGCCGTCGGGCCGCGCGGCGGCACCCGAGCAGCCGACGGGACCTGCGCGGCCGGGAGCCCGGACGGTCCCGGCTGCACCGGCACGGCCGGTGGGACGGGCGGTGCCGAGGGAACCGGCGGTGCCGATGGGACGGGCGGTGCCGGCGGAACCGGCGCGGTCGGTGGAACCGGCGCGGTCGATGGAACCGGCGCGGTCGATGGAACCGGCGCGGTCGGTGGAACCGGCGCGGTCGGTGGAACCGATGCGGTCGGTGGAACCGATGCGGCCGGTGGGACGGGCTGCTCGGTGCCCGGTTCCTCCGCGGCGCCCCGCCGTCCCCGTCCCCGTCCCCGTCCCGCCACCGTGTTCTTCGCCGAGGCGAAGCGGTCGTCCAGGGAATCGGGTGCGGCCGTGGGGCCGGTGTCCTCGGTGGAGTCGTCGTACAACTGCCCCCACCAGTCGTCCTCATGACGGGTGGGCCTACCCCCTGGCTGACTCATGCCCCTAATTGTCCACCGCACGGGCCGGATGAAAACGGGGCATCGGGAAAATCCCGCACCCGAACCGGTGTCGAACGGCGTGGCGAGTGACGCGCTGAACACCCGTGCGAGCAAAGAGAGTCGACGACACGCGTGAGGGGCATGGTGCCCGTGACACGTGTGAGTCGCCGGGTGGTCCCACCCCCCACGGGAGAACCACCCGGCGACACCTGAGTGACCCGGCCCCAGATCCCCTACGCGTGCGCGCGTCATGGGCCCGGGCCACCGTTCGCACGGCCGGACGCGGCCGCGTCGGCCGGAGGCCAGATTGTGACGGGCAATCCTTGCGACCAGCTGTGCATTGCGGATCCGGATCCCCGGTGAAGGTGCTGCGCTGACGTGATCTTGGCAGAGTGACCGCCGGTACGGCGATGATGTGCTGCGGCGGGTTTGCGCCGTGGCCGGTTCCCGCCATGGCGCCCGACTTCGAGGGAGGGACGCGGGTCGATGCTGGCAGCGCTCGGTCTGGACGAGAGGGACGAGTCGGCGTACCGGACGCTGGTCTCCGTGGGCGCCGCCGAGGTGCCCGACCTGGCGCGGCGCCTGACGCTGGCCGAGCCGGACACCGAGCGCGCGCTGCGCCGGCTGGAGCGGCACGGCCTGGCGGCCCAGTCCTCGGGCCGGCCGGGCCGCTGGGTGGCGGCGCCGCCCGGGGTGGCACTGGGGGCGCTGCTCACCCAGCAGCGGCACGAGCTGGAGAAGGCGGAGCTGGCGGCGGCACTGCTGGCCGAGGAGTACCGGGCGGCGGCCGCCGAGCCGGCGGTGCACGACCTGGTCGAGGTGGTGACCGGCGCCCCGGCCGTCGCCCAGCGGTTCCTCCAGCTCCAGCTGGGGGCCGCCGACGAGGTGTGCGCGCTGGTCACCGGCAACCCGATGGTGGTCTCCGGGACGGAGAACGAGGCGGAGGAACAGGCGGCCGGCCGGGGGGTGCGCTACCGGGTGGTGGTGGAGCGCGCGGTGCTCGATCTGCCACACGGGATCACGGAGTTGACGGCGGCACTGGGCCGCGACGAGCAGGTGCGGGTGGTGGACCGGGTCCCGACCAAGCTGGTCGTGGCGGACCGCTCCCTCGCGATGGTCCCGCTCACCTCGCACACCTCGGAGCCCGCCGCGGTGGTGGTGCACGCCAGCGGCCTGCTGGAGCTGCTGTCCGAACTGTTCGAGTCGGTGTGGCGGTCCGCGCTGCCGCTCCGCCTCGGCGCCTCGGGGGTGACCGAGGAACGGCCGGACGCCCCCGACGCCACCGATCTGGAGGTGCTGTCGCTGCTGCTGGCCGGGCTGACCGACGTGAGCGTGGCCAAACAGCTCGACCTGGGCCTCAGGACCGTGCAGCGCCGGGTGAGACGGCTGATGGAACTGGCCGGGGTGACGACCCGGCTGCAGCTGGGCTGGCACTCCTACGAGCGGGGCTGGGTGGCCCGGGACTGACCCGCGCGGCACGCCGGGCGGAGACGCTGTACGACGCGCGCCCGGTGTCATGGGGGCTCAGAGCAGGTCGACGAGCCGGACGGCGGCGGCCAGGGCGCGCATGCCGGCGTCGTTGAAGTGCAGATGGTCGCCGGGATCGTAGCCGGGCCGGATGCGCGTCGGCTGCTCCGGATCGCGGACGACGGCGTCGAAGTCCACGTACGCGTCGAAGACGTGCCGGGTGCGGATCAGCTCGTTGACCCGCTGCCGTACGGCCTCCCGGGCGTCGGTGTAGCCGCTGAACCCCTCGTAGGGCGTGAGTGTCGCGCCCACGACCCGGATTCCGCGCGCGTGGGCGCGGGCCACGATCGCCCGGTACGCCCGTACGAAGTCGGCGGGGTCCGTGGCCTCCGGGTCGCCCTTGATGTCGTTGATGCCTTCGAGGAGGACCAGGGTCCGGACACCCGCCCGGGTCAGCCCGTCGGCGTCCAGCCGGTTCAGGGCGCCCGGTCCTCCGGTGCTGTCGAGCAGCAGCCGGTTGCCGGAGATCCCGGCGTTGAGGACGCCGATCCGGAAGGGGCGCAGCCGTTCCGCGAGACGGTCGGGCCAGCGGTGGTTGGTGCCGAAGCTGGAGCCGTTGCCGTCGGTGAGGGAGTCGCCGAAGGCGACCACGGTGCCGAGGGTCACGCTGCGTACGTCGACACCGGCTACGTAGTACCAGTTCCCGGTGGTCCCGGTGTACGCGGTCCCGTGTTCGTCGGCGGCCCGGCCGGCGCCGTGCCTGGCGAGGTAGCTGGTCTGGAGCGCGACGCGGTGATAGGTGGCGGGACCGGAGTCGCCCGGGGTCTCGACGGTGACCAGCAGATCGGCGGCGGCCGGGACGGCGAGCGGCACCGGGTCACTGACCAGGTCCTGTCCTGCCGGTACGACCGCGGTGCCGGCGCCGTCGAAGGTGGCGCCGCGCATGGACCCGGGTACGGCGTCCGCGCCGGAGCCCCGGCGCAGCGCGACGGTGACCGCGCCGAGCCGGAGGGGTGCGCTGCCGAGCCGGTTGCTGATCCGGACCCGTACCGCACTGCCTCCGACGCTGAGATGAACGACGTTGCGGTAGGCGGCGCCGGGCACCGCGCGGACGGTACCGGAAGGCGCGGTCTCCCAGCTCCCCGCCCAGAGCGAGGGGCCGGATTCGGCACCGGCCCGCCCCGTCGTACCCACCGCGATCAGCAGCGCCGCGCCGAGGACCCGCCCGACCTTGCCCATCCACACCCGCCCTTCCTGAGGCCCACTCGAGGGGAAGGTGGCATACGGATGCCGAGCGGGGCGGCAACTCGACCGGGGGACCACCCGGTCGGCGGAGTGGGGGGCGGTGACCGTAGTGGTGCGGCAGCGGGTGGGTGGGGGCTGGTCGCGCAGTTCCCCGCGCCCCTTACGGGGCGCTGTGGCCACGCCTGCTGCACGGCTGCGCGCAGCCGCCGCTAACCCGCCACCACCGCTCCCTCCAGCGTCAGCAGCCGTACCTTTCGCTCAAGTCCCCCCGCGTAGCCGGTCATCGAACCGTCCGCGCCGATCACCCGGTGACAAGGCCGCACGATCAGCAGCGGGTTGGCCCCGATCGCCCCGCCGACCGCGCGCACCGCCATCCTGGACGCCCCGATCCGCGCGGCGATCTCCCCGTACGTCGTCGTCCCCCCGTACGGCACGCCGTCCAGCGCACCCCACACCCGCTCCCGGAACTCGGTCCCGTGTGCGCTCAACTCCAGCCGGAACTCCTTCAGTTCACCGGCGAAGTACGCGGCGAGCTGCTCCTCGGCCGCCCGGAAGGGGCCCGCGTCCGCGAGCCACCCCGTCTCGACGCTCCGACCGCCCTTCTGCCCGGGGACGGACAGGGAGGTCAGCGCCCCGTCCGCATCCGCGGTCAGGAGCAACTCCCCGACCGGCGAGACGATCCGCGTCCAGTACGTGACATCCATCAGTTCCTCAGCTCTCCTTCCACCAGCAGGTGCCGGACGGCGTACGACCGCCAGGGCCGCCAGTCGTCCGGTATGTCCAGTTCGGGCGCGGCCACGTCGGGGTCGCCGAGCGCACGGACCCGGATCGCGGCGACGACCGACGGCTCCAGCCCGGGCACGGCCCGCAGGGCCGCCTCCGCGTCGTCCCGGTCGGCGCCCGGGCCCAGCCGTACGGTGCCGTCCGCGAGCGCGGCGGCGAGCGCGCCGAGGGTGCCGTCCGGCTCGGCCCCGGCGAGCACGGCGGCCTCCGGGAAGAGGTGGGTGAGGCTGCCGGCGGGCGCGTCCAGCGCCTTGCCGTACCGCTGGACCAGTCGCTCGGCGCCGTCGGTGCCGACCAGGGCCCGTACCGCGGCCTCGGCCGGATCCGCGGTCCCGGGTGAGCGCAGCCCCGGCCGCGCGGCGACCAGCGGAGCGAGCCGTGGGTCCTCGGCGAGCCGCTCGTCGACGGCGTACGGGTCGGCGTCGAGGTCGAACAGCCGCCGCAGCCGCTGTACGGCGGTGGTCAGGTCGCGCGGGTCGGTGAGCCGCAGCCCGGCGTCGAGCCAGCCGCCGGGACGGGCACCGCCGGCCACGGCACCGGTCCGCTCCTCGACGGCGACGACGCCATGGCCGTACGGCAGTCGCAGGGTGCGGCGGTAGGTGCGGGCGCCGGGGACGCCGGTGACCTCCTCCACACCGGGTACGGCCTCGCGTTCCAGCAGGTCGAAGACGGGACCGGCCTGGTACGGGCCGCGGTGGGCGAGCCGCAGCGGGATCCCGGCCGCCGGCGAGCCGCGCCGGGCGCCCCGGCCGCCGGGCGCCGCCTCGCGCAGCCGGCTCGGGGTCGTGGCGTACACGGCGCGGACGGTGTCGTTGAACTGCCGCACGCTGGCGAATCCGCTCGCGAAGGCGATCTCCGTGACCGGCAGCTCGGTGGTCTGGAGCAGCACGCGTGCGGTGTGGGCGCGCTGGGCCCGGGCGAGAGCGACCGGGCCGGCGCCGACTTCGGCGGTGAGCTGCCGCTGCACCTGCCGGGCGCTGTAGCCGAGCCGGTCGGCGAGGCCGCCGACGCCCTCCCGGTCCACGACGCCGTCGCCGATCAGCCGCATGGCCCGGCCGACGACGTCGGCACGGGCGTTCCACTCGGCGGACCCGGGCACGGCGTCCGGGCGGCACCGGCGGCAGGCCCGGAAGCCGGAGCCCTGCGCCGCGGCGGCGGTGCGGAAGAAGCGGACGTTGTGCCGCTTCGGGGTGACGGCGGGGCAGCTGGGACGGCAGTAGATGCCGGTGGTCCGCACGGCGAAGAAGAACGCGCCGTCGAACCGCCCGTCCCGGCTGCGCACCGCCTCATACCTGGTCTCTTCGTCCATCACCCTTCAAGTGTGGGCGATGGGCGAGGGTGGGTCTGGCGGGAATCGGACGTGGTGCTAGCGCCACCGCCCCTGCTTCGCCTCCATCGCCGCCTTCCCCTCCGCACCCCTCTTCTTCCAGTCCTTCTTCATCTCGGACCGCAGGCGTGCGTCCGTCTTCGCGACGATCCACTGGTTCTCCCGCATCAGCTTGCGGTAGCTCTCCAGCCGGCGCACGGGCAGTTCCCCGGTCTCCACCGCGAAGCGCACCGCACAGCCCGGCTCGCTCTCATGCCCGCAGTCGGAGAACCGGCACCCCTCGGCCAGTTCCTCGATCTCGGAGAACACCTGCCCGACCCCGGTCCCGGCGTCGAACAGGCCCACGCCGCGCAGCCCGGGGGTGTCGATCAGCACTCCCCCGCCCGGCAACGCCAGCAGGTTGCGGGTGGTCGTGGTGTGCCGGCCCTTGCCGTCGACGTCCCGGGCGGCCCGGACGTCCATCACGTCCTCGCCGACCAGCGCGTTGGCGAGGGTGGACTTGCCCGCGCCGGACTGGCCGAGCAGGACGGACGTACCGGAGTGGACGAGCGAGACGAGGACGTCGAGGCCGTCCCCCGCCATCGCGCTGACGGTGAGGACCGGCACGCCGGGGGCGCTGGTCTCGACGTCCTGGACCAGATGCGCGAGGGTCACCGGGTCCGGGACCAGGTCCGCCTTGGTGAGGACCACGACCGGCTGGGCCCCGGACTCCCAGGCCAGCGCCAGGAACCGTTCGACGCGGCCGAGGTCGAGCTCGACGGCGAGGGACACGGCGACGATCGCGTGGTCGACGTTGGCCGCGAGGATCTGGCCCTCGGACCGCTTGGAGGAGGTGGAGCGCACGAAGGCGGTACGGCGCGGCAGGTACGCGCGTACGTAACGGGGATGGCCGCCGGGTTCCACGGCGACCCAGTCGCCGGTGCACACGACGCGCATCGGATCGTGCGGGGTGACGAACGCGGTGTCGGCGCGCAGCGGGCCGCCGGCGCTGACGATGTCGCACTGCCCGCGGTCGACACGGACGACACGCCCGGCCAGCAGGCCTTCGGCGGCGTAGGGGGCGAACTCCTTCGCCCAGGTCTCGTCCCAGCCGTAGGGAGCGAGCGCGGAGAAAACAGCAGCAGAGCTGGAAGTCAAGGGTGACCCTTCACAGGGCGGCCCCGGGAAAGCTGGTAGGTCAGCCGGTGGCCGCGGAGGTGGAATGGACGAACTTCTGGTCGCGGGCAGCGCCCATCGCAACGACAGCCATCGGTCACACCTCCTGTGCAAGCCAAGTCACCCACGGCACCTCAGGGGTTGCCGCTCGAACACCACCGACCCTAGAAGATGCGCGAGCCGTGACGCCACCGAATTTCGGCGCGGTCACGGCGAGCGCGGACGGGCGGTTCGACGCGCGGACGTAGGCCCGGCCGCGGCCCGCCGTCCCGGATCCGCCACACGGCGCTGACCTGCGGCGCCGAGTCGCAGCCGGGACCGCGGAGCCGCAGCCGGGGACCCGTCACGCGGTGGCCAACGCGCATTGGCCTCGGTCGGCCTTCGTCGGTCCGGCGGCGCTCGGACGGACCTCGAAGTCGAACATGGCGGTGGGTACGTACAACGAGCAGCAGGCGTTGGGGATGTCGACGATGCCGCTGATACGTCCCTCTATGGGCGAGGAGCCGAGCAGCAGGTAGGCCTGCTCTCCGCTGTAGCCGAACTTCTTGAAGTACTCGACGGCGTTGAGGCAGGCCCGGCGGTAGGCCAGCGTCGCGTCGAGGTAGTAGTTCGTGTCCGTGTCGTGGTCGACGGAGATCCCGATGAAGGTGAGGAACTCCGTGTACCTGGGCTCGACGTTGCCCGGAATGAACACGGGGTTGGTGGAGATGCCGTACGTCTCCATGCCGCCCTTGATCAGGTCGACGTGGAAGTCGATGAACCCGCCCATCTCGATGGCGCCGCAGAAGGTGATCTCTCCGTCGCCCTGACTGAAGTGCAGGTCACCTCCGGACAGCTTCGCGTCCTTGACGTGTACGGGGTAGAAGACTCTCGATCCTCGGGTGAAGTTCTTGATGTCGTGGTTGCCACCGTTCTCGCGGGCCGGCACCGTGCGTGCGCCTTCCTCACCGATGTGGCGTGCCAGGTCTCCGGTGGCCGTACCGGCGAGTGCGTTGGTGCTGTCCGGAGGTACGGCGAGCGGCGGGACCCGGTTGGGGTCCGTGTCGATCAGCGCCTGCTCGCGGGCGTTCCAACGGGCGAGCATCTCGGTGGACGGGGCGGTTCCGAACAGCCCGGGGTGGGTGATCCCGGTGAAGCGGATCCCGGGAAGGTGACGGGAGACGGCCTGCTGTCCGTGGAAATCCCAGACCGCTTTGTAGGCGTCCGGGAAGTAGTCGGTCAGGAAGCCTCCGCCGTTGGCCTTGGCGAAGATGCCGGTGTAGCCCCAGCCCTGCCCTGCCGCGTCCCCGGTCTGCTGCGGCACGGGGCCGAGGTCGAGGATGTCGACGACGAGCAGGTCGCCGGGTTCGGCGCCCTCCACGCCTATCGGGCCGCTGAGCATGTGAGGGATGGTCAGGTCGATGTCCCGTACGTCGTTGGCGGTGTCGTTGTTGCCGACCTGGCAGTCGGTCCAGTCGCGGCACTCCATGCGGAACTCCGCTCCCGGCTTCACCATGGCGACGGTGGGGATGTCCGGGTGCCACCTGTTGTGACCGGGCACGGTCTGGTCACGCATCGACTTGCTGTGGTCCACACTGAAGACAATCTCAGGCATGAGAACTCCTCGTTTCTGATCCGGTCACGTCGGTGCGCCCACGCCTCCGGCCCGCGGGGCAGCCGAGGTCGGCCGGGGCTTTCTATGGGTGCGCGGCCACAGACCCGCGAACACCACGACGCCGAAGGCCGCCAGTGCGATGGCGATCTCGGTGGGGTGTTTCCAGTAGCCGGAGAGCAGCAGCCCGGCGGGAATCACACCGGTGACCCAGCCTTCGATCGCCGTGACCCAGCCGGTATAGATCGTGAGGTCGTCCCTCTTGAGACCGAGCAGCAGGAAGAACAGGAACCACAGGTAGGCCCAGTAGAGCCAGATGACCCCGAAGGGGTAGTCCTTGAGCAGCCGGAAGTTGGCGTACGAGTACCCCAGGGCGACAATTGCCACGAACAGCGAGTAGTAGCCGACGCCGGTGCTGTCGAGACCGACGAGCAGGCCGATACCCACATAGAGGTAGGTGAAGCCGAAGAGGTAGATGCCGGATGCCGCCAGGATCTTCATGGGGTCGTTGTTGGCGGTGAAGATGAGGTAAGTCGGCGTCAGTACCTGCAGTGCGCCCACGAAGAGGTTGAACACCGCTCCCGCTCGGGCATCGACCTTCCCGAGCAGCAGCAATCCGTTCATGAAGAGCACCGCACCGACGAAGAGCAGTCCCACGTTTCCCACGGGGACGCACCTCCTAAGTCCGCGTGGGGAGTGGAATCGCGTGCCGCCAGAGGCCGAATGGGACGCCGATGAAACGGCTTTGCTCCCGGCCCGCGTTGCGTGATTCCGCATTCCGCACACCGCTGCGGGGACGACGTCGTGTTCCGATGCCGAGACCCGCATGAGACGTTCGCCTTGCCGACCACCGCCTTCAGGAACGCGGCAGCCGCGAGAGCGCGGGGTGCGGGGGCACCCTTCTGCGTGGCGGCAATGAGGAGACCACTGCCGGAGCCTCACGCGCCTGCTCCTCCAGGACATGGAGGGCGGCGACCGGGTGCGAGGTCAGCGCAAGGCCGGGCGAGGAGTACACACGCCTCGCAGCGCGTGCGCAGACGGGGCAGCCATATGCCTGGGGCGCCGTCCCGATCGCCAACTTCACGTCGAAGGGCCCGCATCGGCCGCACAGATATTCATAGGTTGCCATCAGCAGCCTCCGGATGCCGGTGGACGCTGCCAGACCCGAGTGCGTGCTGTGAACACCCCGACTGGCGCACGCCACAGGACATTTCCTACCTTCAAGGAGACGTCTCGTAAATCCCGGTGTCAAGTACCGACCTGTTCCGGCAGCGCGTGCCGTACACCGAGACCCGTCAGCCGCGCGGCACGAACGAGCCGATCATGTTGATCAGCCAGGTGCCGTGCGGGAAAACGTCCCTGCCGCGTCCCTGGCCACCGGAAAACCTCCCGGCTGTCCCAGGGGATTGCAGTGCCGACACGCACGCGACTAAAATTCAAGATCATCGGTGTTCGACCGGCTTGCCGACGCCCTACCTGTTCCCAGGAGCAGTGGCTCCACCGATGGAGGACGGCCATGGCAAAAATTCTTGCGGTGCTCTATCCGGATCCCGTGGGCGGTTATCCCCCCGACTACGCCCGCGACGAGATTCCCACCATCAGCGGCTATCCGGGCGGTCAGACCGCGCCGACCCCCCAGGCCATCGATTTCACCCCGGGGCACCTCCTCGGCTGCGTCTCAGGAGAACTGGGGCTGCGCCGGTTCCTGGAGGACCGGGGTCACACCCTCGTCGTCACGAGCGACAAGGAAGGGGCGGACTCCACCCTGGACCGCGAGCTTCCCGACACCGACGTGGTGATCTCGCAGCCGTTCTGGCCCGCCTATCTGACCCCGGAACGCATCGCCGCGGCCTCCCGGCTCAGACTCGCGATCACCGCGGGGATCGGGTCGGACCACGTCGACCTGCCGAGCGCCATCGCCCACGACATGACCGTGGCCGAGGTGACCTTCAGCAACAGCATCAGTGTGTCGGAGCACGCCGTGATGCAGATTCTCACCCTGGTGCACAACTACATGCCGGCGCACGAGTGGGTGACCACCAAGAAGGGCTGGAACATCGCCGACAGCGTCTCGCGCGCCTACGACCTCGAAGGCATGGCCGTCGGCGTCCTCGGCTCCGGGCGGATCGGCCAGGCGGTACTGCGCCGCCTCAAGCCGTTCGACGTCACGCTGCACTACTGCGACGTGCACCGGCTGGACAAGGACGTCGAGGAGGAGCTGGAGCTGACCTGGCATCCCGACGCCCGTTCGCTGGCCCCCGCCGTCGATGTGCTCTCGATCCACACTCCGCTGCATCCACAGACACAGAACCTCTTCGACGACGAGCTGATCGGGGCCATGAAGCGCGGTTCGTACATCGTCAACACCGCACGGGCGCTCATCGTCGACCGGGATTCCGTGGTGCGGGCCCTCGACAGCGGACAACTGGCCGGTTACGCCGGTGACGTCTGGTACCCGCAGCCGCCACCGCCCGACCACCCCTGGCGCACCATGCCCTACGAGGCGATGACGCCGCACGTGTCCGGGTCGACCCTCTCGGCGCAGGCACGCTACGCGGCCGGTGCGCGGGAGATCCTGGAATGCTGGCTCGACGGCCGCCCCATTCGCGCGGAGTACCTGATCGTCGAAGGCGGTGGGCTCGCCGGGACGGGAGCGAGTTCCTACACGGTCGCCGGATGACCGCACGGCCGGAGTGATGTCCGAGGTCCGAGAAATCAGCTGCGGATTCAATAGAAGATCCACCGACCCGGCTGTGAGCCGCTTCACCACCGATTTACTGGACGGGCCCGGGTGAACCCTTTAGCGTCCATAAATAGATTGTTTTTCATTATGTAGGGATACCGGCGCCGCGGGTAATCTCTCGTAAGAAAACCAGGCGAACGCCGGGAAGGTGGATCTGTGAGCACGGACGCAGTGTGGGTTCGGGGCGTGACCGGAATTCAGATGCATCACGTGACCGACCTTCAGGATGCCGGCAGGTTTTTGGGCAACGCAGCGATGGCACTGCGGGCCGCGCACGTGAGGACCGGCGCCGACCGGTACTCCGGCATCGCCGCCGAGCTCAGGGCTCTGGTGGAGCGAGTGCGTGAACTGGAGGACGAGGCGCGGTCGAGCATGCACGAACTGCACTCCGCCGACCCCGAGCGGTTCATCCGCTGCCGGGACGGCCACGAGCCGTGGCCCGGCGAGATCCCCGCAGGATTCATCCCGCGCCACACCTGCAAGGACGAGTGCCTTTACCACGACCGCGAGGTCCTCGAGGCCCTCATGCAGTGCACCTGCGGCCGGCCGCCGTGCCAGGCCTGTGAGATCGGCGGGAAGCTCTGACGAGCTCCTGAGCCCCGCGGCCGAGCCGCGTTCAGAGGCCGTCCGACCCCACCGCTGCGCTCTCCCCCAGCAGGCGCACGCACCCGGGCGCCGACGGTCGTCCCGGCGGTCGGTGACCCCGCGCCCGTAGCGGACCGGGGGACGGTGTCGTACCGGGCACGGAATGGTTGCGGCATGGGCTTCCCGGCACGACCGCGCCGGGGCTGCGGCAGCATGACCGCCCATGAGCAGAGACCGCTACGTCGACTTCCTGCGCGCGTGGGCCATCGTGCTGGTGGTGCTCGGCCACTGGCTGATCACAGCCCTGGTCCGGGAGCCCGGTGGACGGATCACCGCCCCGGAGCTGTTGGCGACCGTTCCCTGGACCCAGTGGCTGACGCTCGGGTTCCAGATCATGCCGCTGTTCTTCCTGGCCGGGGGCCACGCCGCGGGCGGTTCCTGGCCGCGTACCCAGGCGGCCGGGGGGACGGCCGCCGGGTGGCTGGGGCGACGGGCGCTGCGGCTGCTGCTGCCGGCGGGCCTCTACAGCGGTCTGGTGCTGCTCGCCGTCGGTGTCTGCTCGGCGGTCGGCGTGGACCCGGGCACGCTCTCGCTGGTGGGATGGGCGATGGCGATGCAGTTCTGGTTCCTTCCGGTGTATCTGCTGCTCAGCGCCCTGACGCCACCGATGTACGCGGCACACCGGCGCTGGGGACTCCTGGTCCCGTCGGCGATGGCGGCGGTTGCGCTGGCGGCCGACGTGCTCGTGATGACGGTGCACGCGCCGTACGCGGGTCTGCTGAACTACGTGCTCGTGTGGGGGGTCGCCTATCAGCTGGGCTTCTGCTGGCGGGACGGCCTGCTGACCGGGCGCCGGCTCGTGCCGGTCATGATGGCGGCGGGCGGCGCGGTGGCCTTCGCCGCGCTCGTGGCCCTCGGGCCGTTCCCGGTCAGCCTGATCCTGGTGACCGGCCAGCACCCCAGCAATACCGATCCGCCGTCGGCCGCGATGCTGGCGTGGGTGGTGACCCAGGTCGGGCTGTGCCTCCTCGCCGCACCGGCGGTGCGGCGGCTGCTGGACCGAGAGCGGGTGTGGCGCCTGGTGCGCCCCGTGGGGGCGACCAGCATGACCCTGTATCTGTGGCACATGCTGCCGGTCCTGGTCGTCGCCGCCGCGTTCTACCTGACCGGCCTCGCGCCCCAGCCGGCCCTCGGGTCCACCGCCTGGTGGGGGCTGCGGATCCCGTGGCTGCTGGTGCTCGGCCTCGTCCTGGCCGGCGTCGTGTCCGCGCACCGGCCCCTGGAACGCGGGCTGGCCGTGCTGTACGAACGGACCACTCCGGACGTCGGCCTGCGGCATGCCTGGCCGCTGTGGCTCGGCCTGGCCATGGACATCGCCGCCCTGGCCCGCTTCGCCGTGCGGGGCTTCGCGCCCGACGGCCGGCTCCCCGTACTGCCCACCATGGGCCTGGCGCTGGGCACCGCGCTGGTGATGCTGACGCGCTGGACGACGGCACGCCGGCTCGACCGGCCCACGGTGGCCCGGGTTCCGGGGCGGGTGTGAGAGCAGCGGCCGACCGACCTTCGCCGGTCGCCCCCGCCCTTCCCCGCCCGCCCCACGGCCCCTCCTACGCCGCGAAGGGCCCCGGCAGTTCCCCCGACCCCCGCTCGATCAGGCGGGTCGGCATGACCACCGTGCGCGGTGGTGAGACGTCGCCGTGGATGCGGGCGAACAGCAGGTGTGCCGCGCTGGTCGCGAGGGCCACCGGGTCCTGGGCGATCACCGTGACGGGCGGGGTCAGCCGGTCGGCGAGCGCGAAGTCGTCGAAGGCGACGAACGCCAGGCCGGCGGGGAGGACGGTCAGGGCGCTGAAGGCGAGGATCTCGTTGCCGGCCAGCAGGGCGGTCGGCGGGTCGGGCAGGGCCAGCATCTCGGTGACGGCCCCGGCCGCCTCCGGGCCCGGCCGCAGACCGTCCCTGACCAGTGCCGGGTCGGCGGCGAGGCCGGCCGCCGCCAGCGCCGCCAGATAGCCCCGCCGGCGTTCGCCGAACGTCCAGATCCGGGGGGTGTCACCGATGTACCCGATCCTGCGGTGGCCGTGTGCCGCCAGCCGCCCCACCGCCTCCCGCACCGCGCCGAAGTTGTCGACCACCACGGCGTCCACGTTCAGCCCGGGTGCCGCCCGGTCCACGCAGACGATCTTCGTGCCCTGCGCCTGGGCCGGGCGCAGGAAGCGGTGGCTGCCGGCGGCCGGGGTGAGGATCAGGCCGTCGACGCGGCGGGCGGTGAACGCGGCGATCACCTCGCGCTCCCGGCGCAGGTCGGCGCGGCTGGAGCCGATGAGCATGACGCTGCCGCGCTGCCGGGCGACGTCCTCGGCCGCGGAGGCCACGGCGGCCATGAAGGGGTCGGCCACATCGTCGACCAACAGCCCTATGGTCTGGCTCAGTTCGTGGGTGCGACGTAACTGGCGGGCCACGTCGTCGCGTTGGTAGCCCAGTTTGCGGACCGCGGCCTCCACCCGCGCGGCGGTGCGCGGGGCGACGGCCGCATCGCCGTTGACGACCCGGGACACCGTCATCGCGCTGACGCCCGCTTCCGCGGCAACGTCCTTCATGGTCGGCCGGGTGGCTGCCACGCCACGTCCTCCACCTGCGTCACGTTTGAGCGTCGACTCGTTAACGTTACCAACTCGATGGCATATCAACAGACGTGCAAATAGCAAGAGTTGAGGAGCCGGACGACCCGGTCCGGGATCGGCTGCACCACCCTTGACACCCCGCTGTGAGCGCCCCAAGAATCAGCCAAGCTGTTAACGATACCAACCAGAAGGCACAACATGGCCTCTGCAAGGGAACCACTGCTCACCGCACATGGCGTGGTCAAGCGTTTCGGTCACGTCCAGGCGCTCCAGGGCGCCGATTTCACGGCATACCCCGGCGAGGTCGTCGCCCTCATCGGCGACAACGGCGCCGGCAAGTCCACTCTGGTGAACGTCCTGTCGGGCGTCCTCGCCCCCGACGCCGGCGAAGTCCGCCTGGACGGCGCACCGGTGCGGTTCTCCGGGCCGATGGACGCACAGCGGCACGGCGTCGAGACGGTCTACCAGGACCTGTCGCTCGCGCCGGATCTCGACGCGGCGGCCAATCTCTATCTCGGCCGGGAGATCGTGCGCGGAGGCCTGCTCGGACGGGTCGGCGTCCTCGACCGGCCCGCGATGCGCCGGGAGGCGGTCAAGGCCTTCGCCGAACTCGGCGTGGAACTGAAGGATGTGACAGCTGCTGTGACAACGTTGTCCGGCGGCCAGCGGCAGTCCGTCGCGGTGGCCCGGGCCGTCGCCTTCGCCAACAAGGTCATCTTCATGGACGAGCCGACCGCCGCCCTGGGGGTGGTCCAGCGCGCCCGGGTCCTGGAGACCGTCCGCCGGGTCGCCGACCGAGGCATCTGTGTGGTGCTGATCAGTCACAACATGCCCGAGGTGCTGTCGGTCGCGGACCGGGTGGAGGTGCTGCGGCTGGGCCGGCGCGTCGCGTCGTACACCGCGGCGGACACCACGATCGAGGAGCTCGTCGGGGCGATGACCGGATCCCTGGACGGGCCGGGCGGGGGCAAGGAAGCGGAGGGCGCACGATGACGGCCGAGAGCGAGAAGGCCCCCGTGGCCGTCGGCAGCCGTGCCGGGGTGCCGGACTGGCTCCGGCGCGCGGCAACGCTCAACGAACTGTGGACCTTTGTGATCCTCCTGGCGCTGGTGGTGTTCTTCACCATCGCGGCCCCGGGCAAGTTCTTCACCACGTACGACATCACCCAGATCGCCGTGAACGCGGCCATCTACCTGGTGCTCGGCGTCGGCATGACGTTCGTGATCATCACGGCGGGCATCGACCTGTCGATCGGGTCGGTGCTGGTGCTGGCCGCGGTGGCGGCGGGCGAGTACAACCTCCATCACGGCGGCCCGGCGTCGGGCTGGGGCACGGTCGCGATCTGCGTCGTCATCGCGCTGGCCGTGGGCACGGCCTGGGGCGCGCTGCAGGGTGTGGTGGTGGCCAGCGGCAAGGTGCCGCCGCTGATCGTGACGCTGGGCGGGCTCGGCGCGGCGCTGGGGATCGCCGAACTCGCCACCGGCGGCCAGGACCCGGCCGGCGCGGCCTCCACCCATCTGCAGAACAGCCTCGGCTTCGGCAAGCTGCTCGGGATCCCCTGGATGGTGATCCTGGCCGCCGTGGTGACCGCGATCTTCGGCGCGGTGCTGGCCGCCACCCGGTTCGGCGACCACACCCTCGCGATCGGGTCGAACCCGACCGCGGTACGGCGGGCGGGCATTCCGGTGGGCCGGCACCTGGTGAAGGTGTACGGCCTGATGGGGCTGCTGGCCGGGCTGGGCGCGGTGATGTGGCTGGCCTCGTACGGCACGACGTCGATCGCCGGGCACTCCACCGACAACCTCAAGGTGATCACCGCGGTGGTGCTGGGCGGTACCAGCCTGTTCGGCGGGCGGGGTTCGGTGCTGGGCACGGTGATCGGTGTGTTCATTCCGGCGGTGCTGACCACCGGGCTGATCGTGATCGGCGTCCAGCAGTACTGGCAGGACGTGGCGGTGGGCGTGGTACTGGTCGTGGCCGTCTACATCGACCAGATGCGCAGGAAGACCCGGGAGCGCGCATGACGCGCACACCCGTGGTTCGACCACGCGGGACGCAAGGGCACGGGACTACTCGATCGCGCAGGACAAGGAGAACTCTGTGATGGGGAGCATTCGCAGCAGGCGCGGGTTGCTGGTCGCGGTGGGCACGGTGCTGGCCCTCGGCGCGGCCTCGGCGTGCGGTTCGTCGGACGGCGGTGGCGGCTCGGGGAGTTCGGGCGGCGCCAAGGGCAAGAAGGTCCGGCTGATCACGGGGGTGAAGAGCGACCCGTTCTACATCACCATGACCTGCGCCGCGCAGCAGGAGGCCAAGGCCAAGGGGATGGACTTCACGGCCGACGGTTCCGCGCAGTGGGACGTGTCGGTGCAGCGCCCGCTCCTGGACTCGGTGGCGGCGGCCCGGCCCGACGGGCTGCTGATCTCGCCGGTGGACACCAGCGCGCTGACGCCCTCGCTCAAGCAGATCCAGTCGTCGGGCACCAAGGTGGCGCTGGTGGACACGACGGTGAGCGACGACTCCGTCGGGATCACCCGGATCTCGTCGGACAACGAGAAGGGCGGCCGGGTCGCCGCCGACGCGCTGGCCAAGCTGATGAACGAGAAGGGCTCGGTCATCGTCATCAGCGTCAAGCCCGGTGTGTCGACGACGGACGCCCGGATCAAGGGCTTCACCGAGGAGATGGGCAAGTACCCGGACATCAAGGTGCTGCCGACGCTCTACGACAACGACCTGCCGGCCACCGCGGCCTCCCAGATCCAGTCGACGCTCGCCGCCCACCCGGACCTGGGCGGGGCGTTCGCCGGCAACACCAACACCGGTACGGGCATCGCCACCGGACTGAAGCAGGCCGGCAAGCAGGGCACGGTGAAGGTGGCCGCGTTCGACGCCGAGCCCGACGAGGTCGCGGCGCTGAAGGCGGGCACCCTCCAGGTGCTGGTCGCCCAGGACCCGGCTGCGATCGGCCGGCAGGCGGTGGACCAGCTCGCCGACTCCTTCGAGGGCAAGTCGGTGAGCAAGACGATCGGCACCAACATGGTGGCGATCACGAAGGACAACATGAACGACCCGTCGGTCAGCAAGTACTTCTACAAGTCGCAGTGCTGACCGGACCGCCCGACAGGCACTCCTGACAGACGGTCAGCGGCCGGGTGGACCCGCCCTCTTGGGTCCGCCCGGCCGCCGGTCGTACTGCCGGTCCGGCTCAACTCGACGAGCAGGAGCCGCCGTTCAATGTGAAGCCGTACGGCGAGGAGTTCTTGCCGCTCCAGGTGCCGAGGAAGCCGAAGGACAGGGTGCCGTTCGGGGAGACCGACTGGTTGTAGTCGGCCGAGTCCGCGGTGACCCGGCCGCCGCTCTGGCTGACGCTCGCGTCCCACATCTGGGTGACCTTCTGGCCGTCCCGGAAGGACCACTGGACCCGCCAGCCGGACAGCGCCTGGGTGGTGGTGACGGTGACGGTGGCCTGGAAGCCGTCGGTCCACTGGTTGACCAGGTCGTAGGAGACCCGGCAGGTGGCCGCCGCGGATTCCGTGGGCGAGTGAGCGGGAGCGGGGGCTGCGGAGCCGGTGGCCTTGCCGCCGGTACCCGCCGTGGCGGTGGAGGTGCCCTGGGGCTCCGGGTCGGGGTTCCGGTCGGCCGGCTTGCCGGCGGTGGCCGACGAGGACGGGCCCGCGGTGGCCGTGTGGGTGGCGGGCGGCTCGCTCGACGGGGGCACGGAGGTGGGGTCGGCGACCGGCTGGCGGTCGTCGTGGGAGGCGGTGGCGGTGTCGTCGCCGGACCCGCTGCCCATCGGCATCATCGACACGCCGAGCGCCACCAGCGAGATCATGACCGCCGCGCCGAGCAGCCCGTGACGCAGCACCCGCCCCCGGCCGGTGCCCTCCTTGGGGTCGCCGCCGTCGTGGTCGCCGGCGCCCGGGCGGCCCGCGCCGAGCCGTACCTCGGCGGCGCGGCGGCGGCGTTCCAGGTAGGCGAGGCCACCCCAGCCGATGACCCCGCCGGCGAGCGCCGCGGGCAGTCCGCCGCCGTGCAGCCGCAGACATGCGGCGGCCTCGGCGCACTGCACGCAGGTGGCGAGGTGCCGGGAGAGGTCGTCGGGCGTGTCGGCCGCGGCGGACCGGGTGACCGCGTCCAGGAGCCGGGCGTAGCTGCGGCATTCGGCGGCCATCGGCGTGTCGAGGTGCGCGCGATGGCAGCGGTCCCGGAACAGGCCGCGCACCTGCTCCAGTTCCTGGGCGGCGACGACCGGGTCGAGGCCGAGCCGGCGTGCCACCGAGGGCAGCGGCAGCGCCTCCACTTCGGCCAGCCACAGCAGTGCGGCGTCCGCCTCCTGCATGTCACGCAGGCCGCGCAGGGCGACGGGCCGCTGCAAGGGCGGGCCCGTATATCGTGTGGCCTTCTCGGAGTTGAGCCACAGTCTGAGGTCCGGGTCGAGTTTGTGGCCCAGTCCCTCGGCCTCCCAGCCGGCGGCCGTGTTGCGGACGGCCGTGAGCAACAGCGGGATCGTCGGCAGCCGGGCGGCACGTCGTCCGACACTGCGGACCGGGGTGGAGTCCGTGTCACGGGCCTCGCGCATACCGAGGGCGAAGGCCTCGGTGGCCAGTTGATTGGCCGTCAGAGCGCCGGACGTGCACAGGTCGGCGTAGGAGAGCACCGCGTCCCAGCATTCGGAGAACAGCGCTGCCTCGGCGGCGTCCTGGGGGATCGGCAGGTCGGGCATGGGTCTCCTGCATCGAAAGCGAGGTCAACTCACCACATCGGCAATGGAGTTGGGGGGAACCTCGCGGCAGGACCCGAGCTTTTCACGTCTCCTGCACAACTGACAAGCGGCATATTCAAAACCGGTTACCGGTGGTCGTGTCACGGATCCTCCCCGTCACCCGTACCACCGGTCCCCGGCGTCACGCCAACCGCCGTGCTCAGCCGCCCTGACCGCGCCCCGGTCACCACCCGCCGCCGCCCGCCGCGCGCCCACGCCGGGTACGCCGACCGCGTGGAATCCTCGCGGTCACCGTACCGGGCGAAAGGTACGCCGACGGCCGATGGCGGAACATGGCCGTGGATCGCGGTCCGGCCGGAGAACGCGTTCGTGTCCGCCGTGGCCCACAACTCCGCCCTCCTATACGCACCGCAACCGCATTCCGACTCACCGTCCTCCCCGATCCCTCGGACATCGAGGCCCGGGAGGTGAGCGCGGTCACCGCGGGAGGAGCCGGGAGCCCGGCCCGCGCCCTCCGGAATGCCCAGGAGGGCGCCAGGCAGACCGCCTGACGCCCTCCTGTGTCCCGTGACCCGGGAGTCACACCTTCGTCGGTTCCTCCGCGGGGAGGCTGTCCATGAAGGAGCTGACGGAGAAGACGGCGTTGCCGGGGCCGGGCGGGCCGTAGCCGGGGGGCGACGACAGGCCGAAGTCCTCCATCGTCTGACGGTAGGCCTGGAGCAGGCGGATGTGGTACTCCAGCGGGGCGCCCTGCGGGTTGGCCTTGCCGAGCGGGGTCGTCGGCTCCGGGCACCAGGTGGTGAAGCGGGGCGTGATGCCGTGCGACATGAAGAAGCGCAGGCCCTCGGTGGTGGACTTGATCGCCTCGTCGACCGTGGTGAAGCCGAAGGGCTCGGCCATCTCCACACCGGCCACGAAGTTGGGGATCACATTGCGCGCGCCGAAGATCTCGGCCGAGTCCAGGATCCGCTTGTGCCACTCGTCCCGGCCGACGTACCGCTCCTTGCCCGGGCAGTACATCTTGAACAGGTACTCGTCCCACACCTCGTAGTTGGGGTGGTAGATCTGCACGCCGTAGTCCTTGAACCGCTGGACGTCGTCCTTGGGCAGCGCCTGGGCGACGACCTTGCCGATCCAGCGGTTCGGGAAGTGCTCCTCGATGGCCTTGGCGTACATGCCGTAGAAGTCGGCCTCGTCACGGCCCTGGAGCCTGGAGGTGATGGCACCGCCGGTGAGGGTGTAGGCGGTGGAGGTCTTCGCCGTGTCGTACCGGTCGATGATCTCCAGGGCCTCCAGGACCTCGTCGACGTCCTTCACTCCCGTGTAGGGCCGGCCGGCGGCCTTGTGCTGGCGCCAGTTGTGGTTGATGTCGCAGTACTGGCACTCTTCCTTGGCGCCGAAGTACTGGCAGACCCGGAAGACCGTGAGGTAGATCAGGTAGCCCCACTGGATGGTCGGGGCGACCTCCATCACGGACTTCCCGTTGGCGAGCTTGTGCCGGTAGTACTCCGGCATCGGCGGCACCCCGACGTCGGCGATCCGCTTGCCGTCCAGGTAGAGCCCGAGCAGCCCCTCCTCGTCGGCGGCCACCCGGTACGGCGAGGCGGGGTTCACGCGTACGGAGACGACGGTCCGGCGCAGGTCGTACGGACCGCCCGTGAGGATGATCTCCTCCGGCGGCCGGCGCAGCGCGGCCTCGCCCAGCTCCGGCAGGGTTCCGTGGTCGAAGGAGAAGATGAAGTACGACTTCGGCTTGACCTCGCCGCTCTCGTTGTCGCTCAGGGCGGAGGGATCGAAGGCGACACCGCCCCGGAGCAGGTCCTCCTTGAAGACGGCTTCCCTCGGTACGTGCGGGAACCTCTCCATCAGATCCTCGACCAGCGCGGTACGGCTGCCCATCCCGTGTCTCCTTCCGACTCAGGCGTTCGACTCCTCACGGTATGCCCCCGCTCGTTCGCCGGCCGTGCCGGGTCCCCTCACGCCGTGCGATTCGTCCATGTTCGGGATGTTTCACCCCTCTGTTCAGCTGCCGCCGGCCCGTCGGGTCGACTCGCGCAGCACCACATGCGTGCCCAGGACCAGGTGCTGGCCGTCCGGCAGGTCGTCGCGGTGCAGGGCGAGGCGGACGGCCGCGCGCCCCAGCTCCTCCTGGGGCACGTGGACCGTGGTGAGCGTCGGGTGGACGTCCCGGGCGACCGGGATGTCGTCGTACCCGGCCACCGCGATGTCGTCGGGGATACGGCGGCCGGATTCGCGCAGCGCCTGGATGACGCCCGCGGCGATCATGTCGGTGGCGGCGAAGACCGCCGTGAACTCCTTTCCTGAGCTGAGGAGTTCGCGGGTCGCCTGGTAGCCGTAGGAGCGGGAGAAGACGCCGTCGGCGATCAGGCCGGGGTCCGGGGTGAGGCCGAGGAGTTCATGGGCGCGGGTGAAGCCGGCGATGCGCTGGGCGCTGGTGGAGAGGCCGGGCACACGGCCCAGGTAGGCGATGCGCCGGTGGCCGCCGGAGAGCAGGTGGCTGGTGAGGGCGAAGGCGCCGCCCTCGTTGTCGTAGTCCACGACCGTGGCCGGGACGCCGGGGCCGAGCGGCGGCCGGCCGACCAGGACGAGCCGGGAGCCGGCCCGGTCCAGGGCGTGGGCGAAGTGGGTCATCCGGTCGTGGTAGGCCTTGTCCGCCAGGGCCCCGCCCACCACGATCACCGCGTCCGCCCGCTGCTCGCGCATCGTCTCCACCACGGCGAGGATGCGCCGCGGGTCGCCGTGCGTGGTGCAGAGCATGCACAGCCGGCCCTCCGCCGAGGCCTGCTCCTCGACCCCGCGGGCGATGTGCGCGTAGAAGGGGCCGGTGACGTCGTCGACGACGAAGGCGACCGTCTTGTTGGTGGCGCCGCCGAGCGCGCGGGCGTGCGCGTTGACCACGTAGTCCAGCTCGCGCATCGCCTTCAGGACCTTGGCGCGGGTGGTGGCGGCCACCGGGTAGGTGCCGCCCAGCACCCGGGAGACGGTCGACGCGGAGACCCCGGCCCGTGCGGCCACGTCCCGTACGGTCGAGGCGTCCCCGTTCGGCGCCGGCTGTGTCCGCTTCGCCACCGCTCGGCTCCCCTTCGTCATGTGTTCAGGTCACCCTACGAGACGCCGTCACGCGGCCCGTTCGAGGACCGAGTGGTCGACCGCGTACCGCAGGCCGTCGCCGGCCAGCAGCCGTTCGGCCTCCGTGACGACGGTGAGCCCGAGCCTGGCCAGCTCGTTGCCCTGCGAGCCGGCGAGGTGCGGGGTGACGAAGGCGTTGGGGAGGTCGAACAGCGGGGAGTCGGCGGGCAGCGGCTCGGGGTCGGTGACATCGAGGATCGCGGTCAGGCGGCCGGTGCGCAGCTCCTCGGCCAGGGCGTCGTGGTCGACCAGCGAGCCGCGCGCGGTGTTGATCAGTACCGATCCGTCCGGCATCAGGGCGAGTTCGCGGGCGCCGACGAGACGGCGGGTCTCGGGGGTCTGCGGGGCGTGCACGGTGACGATGTCCGAGGTGCGCAGCAGCTCGTCCAGCGGCAGCAGCGGCACACCGAGCCGCGCGGCCTCCGCCTCGTCGACGTACGGGTCGGCCAGGCTCACCACCAGGTCGTGGGGGCGCAGGAGCTCGATGAGGCGGCGGCCGATGCGGGAGGCGCCGACGACGCCGACCCGGCGGTGGAAGTTGCCGATGCCGGGGACGATGCCGCCGTAGGGGTAGGTGCGCCGGGTGCGCAGCAGGTCACGGAAGGCGAAGACGTCCTTTCCGGCGAGGAGGACCATCGCGAGGGTGTACTCGGCGACGGGCAGCGCGTTGGCGGCGGCCGCCGAGGAGACGAGGATGCCGCGCTTCCAGACCTCGGACGTGGTGAAGCCCTTGACCGAGCCGGCCGCGTGCAGCACCGCGCGCAGTGCGGGCACCGCGTCCAGCGCGGCCGCGTCCAGGGTCGGGCAGCCCCAGCCGGTGACGAGGACCTCGGCGCGGGCGAGCGTCTCCCGGACCCGGGGATCGGTGAAGTCGTCCACCACCACAGTGGGATCGATTTCTACGCACGCGCGCAGCCGTGCGAGCACCTCCGGCGGGAAGATGTGCGGCACGTTCTGGGCTGTCATGGCGAACACTGCCTGGGGACGCTCGGGCAAGGAAGTGACCTTCCGGCTCGGTGACGCGCGGATAGCAACCGGTCTCTACCGTAGGTCTCGGCGAATGAGAGGGTCAATGCACACGCACTCTCCGGCGGACGAGAGCGCGGAGTACGACAGGCACGGCAGGGCACAGCACGGCACGACCGGCACGGCACGACCGGCACGACCGGCACGGCACGACAGGCACGGCACGGCACGGCGGGGCACGACCGGCACGGCACGGCACGACAGGCACGACAGGCACGGCACGGCACGACAGGCACGACAGGGCACGACCGGCACGGCGCGGCACAACACGCACGGCACAACTCGCACGGCACAACCGGCACGGCACGACAGGGATGGGACGACACGATGACGGATCCGGCGCAGACGGTCACCAACTGGGCGCGCAACATCACGTACACGGCCAAGGAGTTCCGCCGCCCGGACTCGCTCGACGCGCTCCGGTCGCTGGTGGCGGGCGCCGCGCGGGTCCGGGTACTGGGCAGCGGGCACTCCTTCAACCGCATCGCCGACCCGGGTCCGCAGGGCCTGCTGGTCTCGGTCGCCGGGCTGCCGCCGGTGATCGAGGTGGACACGGCGGCCCGCACGGTCCGGGTCGCGGGCGGGGTGCGGTACGCCGAACTGGCCCGCGCGGTCCATGCGTACGGCCTGGCGCTGCCCAACATGGCCTCGCTGCCGCACATCTCGGTGGCCGGTTCGGTGGCCACCGGAACGCATGGCTCGGGCGTGGCCAACGGGTCGCTGGCGGCGCCCGTCCGGGAGGTGGAGCTGGTCCTCGCCGACGGTTCGACGGAGACGATCGCGCGCGGCGACGCCCGGTTCGAGGGTGCCGTGACCTCGCTGGGCGCGCTCGGGGTCGTCACCGCGCTCACCCTCGACCTGGAACCGGCCTACGAGGTCGCGCAGACGGTGTACGTCGAACTGCCGCTGACGGGGCTGGACTTCGCGGCCGTGTCCGGCGCCGGGTACAGCGTGAGCCTGTTCACCGACTGGCGGGAGCCGGGCTTCCGGCAGGTGTGGGTGAAGCGGCGCACCGACCGCCCCGCCGTGGACTTCGGCTGGGCCGCGCCCGCGACCGAGGCGATGCACCCGGTGCCGGGCATGCCGGCGCGCAACTGCACCGAGCAGTTCGGGGTGCCGGGGCCCTGGCACGAACGGCTGCCGCACTTCCGGGCGGAGTTCACGCCGAGCAGCGGGGACGAGCTCCAGTCGGAGTACCTGCTGCCGAGGTCGACGGCCGTCGAGGCGCTGCACGCGGTCGACGCCGTCCGGCAGGCGGTCTCGCCCGCGCTGCTGACCTGCGAGGTGCGGACCATCGCCGCCGATCCGCAGTGGCTCAGCCCCGCCCACGGCCGGGACTCCGTGGCCCTGCACTTCACCTGGGTCGACGACCTGGCGGCCGTACTGCCCGCGGTGGGCCGGCTGGAGGAGGTGCTGGCGCCGTTCGAGCCGCGTCCGCACTGGGGCAAGGTGCACAGTGTCCCCGGCGAGGTGCTCCGCGGCCGCTACCCCCGGCTGGCCGACTTCCGTGCGCTGGCCCGGACCCTGGACCCCGAGGGGAAGTTCGCCAATCCCTTCGTCCAGGACGTACTGGGCGGATGACGAGCTCGCGGAGCCCTTCGAGCGGCTTAATAAAGCCCTTTTCCTAATCCCTTGTCGAAAGCCCGCCGCAGCCCATAGCCTTGCGCCGTGTGAAGCACACATCACGTGACATCCGCACCGCGAACCGCTACGAGGTGCTGCGGCACATCATCGCCGAGTCTCCCACCTCACGGCAGGAGCTGGCGTCCGTCACCGGGCTGAGTCTGGCCACGGTCGCCACGCTCGTCGGCGAACTGCTCGAACTGCGGATGATCACGGAGGTCGGCTTCGAGGACTCGGCGGGCGGCCGGCCCCGGGGGCTCGTGGCGGTCAACGCCTCGGGGGGCGCGCTGATCGGCGTGGACATCGCGGAGACGTACGTCCATGTCGAGCTGTTCGACCTGGCGCTGAACGTGCTGGCCCGCGCCGAGGAGGACATGCGCCCCGGCGAGCACCGGCCCGAGCAGGTGGTGAGCCATGTCGCCGCCGCCGTCGGCTCGGTGGTGGCGCAGGCCGGGGTGGAGGGCGCGCGGGTGCTGGGCGTCGGGGTGAGCGCGCCCGGGCAGGTGGACCGGGACACCGGTATCGCCGAGTACGCGCCCAACTGGGACTGGCACGACGTGCCGTTGCTCGACCTGCTGTCCGAACACGTCGCCTACCCCCTCCACCTGGACAACCCGCTGCGTGCCTGCGCGGTGGCCGAGCAGTGGTTCGGGGCGGCGCGCGGGCGCGGTGACACGGTGGTGGTGAACCTCGGCACCGGGGTCGGCGCCGGGCTCGCCCTCGGCGGCGGACTGCACCGGGGCGTCAGCAACAGCGCCGGGGAGTGGGGGCACACCACGCTCGTCCTGGACGGGCGGCCGTGCCACTGCGGCAACCACGGCTGTGTCGAGACCTACGTCGGCGCTCCCGGCATCATGCTCAACCTGCGCGAGTCGAGCCCGGACAGCCCGCTGCTGCACCCGGAGGACCAGACGGCCACGATCGAGGCGCTGGCCCGCGGGGTGGCGGACGGTGACCCGGTGGCGGTCAAGGTGGTGCGGGACACGGCCCGGTACATCGGCGCCGGGGTCGCCAACCTGGTCAACCTGCTCAACCCCGAACTGGTGGTGCTCAGCAGCTGGGTCGCCCGCAGGCTCGGTGAACCGCTGCTCCACGAGGTCCGCGAGGCCGTCCGTCGGCACGCGCTCGGGCGGCCGTTCGCCGCCACCGAGATCATGCTCTCCCCCATCCCCACCGACCCGGTCTGCCTCGGCGCGGCCACCTTCGCGCTGGAGGGGGCGCTGCGGTCCGTGGGGCAGCGCAACGGGGTGCGCCCGGGCCGTACCGCGTCCGCCTCGCGGTGATCGATCAGTCCAACTCTCGAGTCCTTTAGTCCATTGCCGGGCCCCTCGGCGCTCTGCGACGGTCGTTGCGTATCCGCGGCCGGTCGGCCTCCCAAACCGGCCGGCCGTACGTCGTGTACGGAACGAGGGAGTCCCCCAGCGTGGCCGGAAGCATCGAGGTCCGCGGTCTGTCCCGCACCTTCCACACCACCGTCCGGCGCCCGGGTCTCTCCGGCGCCCTGCGATCCCTGGTCAACCCCGAGCGCGTCGAGAAGCACGCGGTCTCCGACATCACCTTCGACGTCGCCCCCGGCGAACTCCTCGCCCTGCTCGGCCCGAACGGCGCGGGCAAGTCGACCACCATCAAGATGCTCACCGGCATCCTCACCCCGAGCTCCGGCCACGCCCGGGTCGCCGGCGTGGTGCCGTACCAGGAGCGGGAGCGCAACGCCCGTAACATCGGGGCGGTGTTCGGGCAGCGCACCCAGCTGTGGTGGGACCTGCCGGTGCGGGAGTCGTTCGCCATCCTGCGGGACATCTACGAGGTGCCGAGGGCCGAACACGCGGCGCGGCTGCGGGAGTTCGACCAGCTCCTCGACCTGTCCGCCTTCTGGGACACCCGGGTCCGGCACCTCTCGCTCGGCCAGCGGGTCCGCTGCGACCTGGCGGCCGCCCTGCTGCACGACCCGCCGGTGGTGTTCCTGGACGAGCCGACGATCGGCATGGACGTGGTGGTGAAGGAGCAGGTCCGCGAGTTCCTGCGGTACCAGGTGGCCGAGCGCGGCCGTACCGTGCTGCTGACCACGCACGACATGACCGAGGTCGAGCGGCTCGCCGAGCGGGTGGTGCTGGTCAACCACGGGCGGCTGGTGCTCGACGGCTCCCTGGAGGAGATCCGCCGTACCTTCGGCTCGACCTGGCAGGTGCGGGCCACCCTCGCCGACCCGCACACCCCGGTCGGCCCCCTGCCGGGCGTCACACTGGTGAGCCGGGACGGCCCCCAGGTGGTGTTCGGCCCGGACGGCCCGGCCGCGCCCACGGTCCACCAGGCGCTGAAGCTGGTCATCGAGCGGTACGAGGTGACGGGCGTGGCGGTGGACGAGGCGGACCTGGAGGACGTCATGCGGGCGGCCTACGTGCAGGCCGAGGCGGTCTGAGATGGCCCTGTCCCACGGCTGGCGCGCCGCCCGGGTCACCCCGCTCGGCGAGCTGTACACCCCGCCCCGGATCACCGGGGTGCTGCTGCGGCTGACCGTGCAGGTGGTGCTGGTGGCCTCGCTCTGGCGCGGCCTGTACGCCCAGTCCGGTACGACCGCGGGTCTGGACCGCGGCCAGGCGGTGACCTACGCGGTGATGGCCGTACTGGCATCCCGGCTGCGGGAGCTGGACCAGTACGCGGGCCGGGACACGGTCATGCAGCATGTGCACTTCGGCACGATCGTCTACTGGTACCTGCGACCGATGCCACCCAGGCGCTACCACGCCCTGCGCGCGATCGGCGAGCAACTGTACGGTCTGACCTGGGCGTTGGCCGGATACGCGGTCTGTCTGGCGGTCGGGGTCGTGCAGCCGCCGGGTTCGGCGGCGGTGGCGGGCGTGTTCGTCCTCAGCCTCGCGCTGGGCCAGTTGGTCCTGTACCACGTCATGCTCCTCATCGACCAGCTGTGTTTCTGGACGCTGCGGAACACGGCCGCGATGCTGATCCTGGTCTTCGCGCAGAACCTGCTGTCCGGGGTGTACGCGCCGCTGTGGTACTTCCCGCACTGGTTCATCACGCTGAGTTCCTTCCTGCCCTTCCAGGCGACCCTGAGTGTGCCGCTCTCGCTGTACGTGGGCCGCGTCCCGCTGTCGGACGCCCCCTTCCAGCTCGGCGTCCAGGCCGCGTGGGTCGTGGCCCTCTACCTGTTCACCCGGTTCGTGTGGCGGCGGGCCGCCCGCCGCGTGATCTCGCAAGGAGGCTGAGACCGATGAACGCCGTACGGATCATGTGGCGCATCACGCGCCTCAACTTCCGCGCCCAGCTGGAGTACCGCACCGAGTTCCTGATGATGATCGCGATCGGCGCGGTCTGGCAGGTGTCGGTGATCGTGTTCGCGACGGTGCTGCTCACCCGGTTCGCCGGGATGGGCGGCTGGGACAGCGGCGACGTCCTGCTGATCCCGGCGACCCGCATGCTGGCGCACGGCCTGTTCGTGCTCCTCCTGGGCCGGGTGCACGGTCTGGGCCGGAGCATCCAGGAGGGCAGGATCGACGCCTACCTCCTGCGCCCGCTGCCCGTCTACCGCCAGGTCCAGCTGGAGTTCTTCCCCACCAACGCGATCGGCGACCTGACGGTGGCGGCCGGTCTGATGGCGGGCGCGCTGGGCCGCAGCGAGCTGGACTGGACGGCGGGCCGCATCGGCTACCTGGTCGCGGCCGTCCTCGGCGGGATGCTCCTGGAGGCGGCCCTCTTCACGGTGGTGGCCTGCGCCTCGCTGCGTTACCCGGCCGCCGACTACTGGGGCCGCTGGCTGGAGGAACTTCTCGGCACCTTCGGGAGCTACCCGCTGAACGTCCTCCCCCGCGCGGTCGGCGGCCTCCTCACCTACGGCCTGCCCCTCGCCTTCGTCGCCTACTTCCCGGCCGCGGTCCTCACCGGCCACGGTCACTCGACGGGCGCCCCCTACTGGCTGGCGGCCGGATCCCCGCTCCTCGGCCTGCTCGCCTACCTGGCGTCGCGCCGGCTGTGGCGGTGGGCGCTGGGCCACTACACGGGGGTGAACGGCTGACCGGCCGAGGAAGACCCCGGAGGGCGTCGGTTCGCCGGTGGGCGGTCGGCGTAGGGTTCGCGGGACACGGAAGGGGAGCCGTGACGTACGAGGCGCGGCGGGCGGAGCGCACGCAGCGGACAGCGGTCGGGCAACCGCTGTGGAGGCAACGGGACTTCGGCTTCTTCTGGCTCGCCCAGACGCTGTCCGTGCTCGGCGACTCCTTCAGTCTGGTCGCGCTGCCCCTGCTGGTCCTCCAGGCGACCGGCTCGGTGGCGCGGATGGGCCTGCTCACCGCCGTCGGTGGGGTCGCGATGGTGCTGGCGGCGGTCTTCGCCGGGGTGGTCGTGGACCGGGTCGACCGGCGGAAGCTGCTCATCGCCTGCGACCTGGTCCGTATGGTCCTCTACGGCCTGGTCCCGGTCGTCTGGCTCGCCGGGCCGCGGCTCTGGCTGCTGTACGTGGTCCTGCCGCTGTGCGAGGCCGTCGGCATGCTCTTCGCCGTCGGGTACGTCACCGTCGTACGGGGACTTGTCGACGTCACGCGGCTCACCGAGGCCAACGGGAGGGTCAACGCCACCGCGGCGGCGGCCGGTGTCCTCGGTCCCCTGGGCGCGGGTCTGCTGGCCGCCTGGACGGGGCCGGCCGACGCGGTGGCCGTGGACGCGGCGAGCTATGCCGTGTCGGCCGCCCTGCTGTTGCTGGTCCGGGTCCGGGAGCGCGCCGGGGACGACCAGCCGGCCGGGAAGCGGGGGGTGTGGCGTGACCTGCGCACCGGGATCGGCTATCTGGTCCGGCACCCCGTCCTGCGGTCGGTCACCGGACTGCTCGCCGTCTTCAGCTTCCTCAGCCTCGGCATCAACGACCTGGTCATCTACCACCTCAAGCACGACCTCGGCCACGACGACGGCACGGTGGGCACGGTGCTGGCGGTCGGCGCGGTCGGCACGATCACCGGGGCGCTGCTGGTCGCCCGGCTGCGGCGGCGGCTGGGCTTCGGGCCGACCTGGATCGCGTCGATGACGGTGTGCGGACTGGCCTTCGCCGGGCTCGGCCGGGTGGGCTCGGTGCCCGTGGTGGCGGTCCTGTGCGCGGTCTACCTGGCCTGCGTGGGGGTGGCGGGCACCTGTTCCATGTCCCTGCGCCAGGAGATCACCCCGGAACCCCTGCTGGGCCGGGTCACCTCCGCGCACTGGACCCTCCAGTACGCGCTGGCCCCGGCCGGCGCCGCCGTCCTCACCTGGGCGGCCGAGCGGTACGGCACCGCCGCCGTGGCCGCCGTAGCCGGTGTCTGCTGCACGCTGACCGGCCTCGCCGCCCTCGGCACCCCGATCAGAAGGGCGGCGCCGGTGCCCGCGGCGGCCGCGCCGGAACACGGCAGGCTTCCCCGCGCCGGCGACGACCAGGAGGCATGACTTCCGCACCACGCACCACAGGTCACAGAACGTCGACGTGCACCTCGCCCCCTACGGCAAGGACCGGTTCCTGCTCTCCTGGGAGTCCCTGAAGAACGCCAAGTGCTCGGCCGGCACCTGCACCGGCACGCGTCTGCGGCTGGTCGACCGGAGCGGCAGGTGCGTCAGCGCCGACAAGGTGGTGAGCGCGCGGATCACCGGTGACGTCGCGGTCCTCAAGGACTCCGCACTCACCTGGGCCCACGCGCCGGTCACCCCCACCTACGGCACTCCGCTCACCGGGGCGTCCCCGACCACGACGACGCTGCGGATCGCCCGTCTCACGCCGTGACGGGTGCCGCCCCACCGAGCGCCTCGACCATCCGGCGCATGACCTCGACGGGCAGCGCCGGGTTGCGGGCGGCCGTCTCGACGCCGCCGCCCCGCAGCAGCTGCGTCAGGAGCACTACCGGCAGGCGGGGATGAAGGGCGGCCGCGTGCCGTACGTGCTCGTGGGGGTCGGCCAGCAACCGGGCGGCGGCGACGGGGGACAGCCGGGGGTCGGTCGCGGCGCGATAGCGCACCTCGTCGCTGGGGTCGCGGCTGAGCCGTTCCACCAGGCCGGGCGTGGACTCGGGGTCGTCCATTGCCAGTCGGCGCATCCGCGGGCTCGGGTCGTCCGCGTAGCGCAGCAGGCCGTGGCGCGGGAAGTTCGGGTGGCCGCGCGGACGGTCGGGGCTGGAGAGGCTGCCGGTCCACCACTTCCACACCCGCAGCAGCATCTCGGCGGGCGCGTCGTCGCAGGATTCCGCGAGGAAGAGCTGGACGACCCGGTCCTCGTCGTCGGCCAGGCCGGCGACCGCGTCCGGCGGCAGCTGCCGGGCGCGGGCGACGCTTCTGCGGACGAGGGGGTGGGCGGAGGCGGCCAGGCGGCGCATGGCCTCGGGGTCGTCGTGCAGCTCCGTGACCCAGTCGAGCGGGAAGTAGTGGCCGCTCGGATCGAAGTCGACGGGGATGTCCGCGCGTTGTTCCTCGGTGAGGTCCGCCCGGATGGACACCGACCAGCGGACGCGGGCGTCGGGATCCCCTGCGAGCAGGGCGACCAGGTCGGGGTCCAGCCAGGGGTTGTGCGCGAGGGAGCGACGCTCGTCCGAGTCGCCGTGGCGGGCCAGGTGCTCGGCGAGTTCGCGCTCCAGCAGGCAGCTCTCCAGCGCCTCGCGCTTGACGTCCCCGGACGCGTACACCGACCGGGGCATCGGGTGGTCCCGGTGGTGCAACGGCAGCGTCCGCTCGCGCACCGTACCGGACGGGTCGGCCAGGAGCGCCGCCCGGGCCGTGGCGTCGAGGTGCGGCCAGGCGGTCGCGCAGGCCACCGCCCGTACCCCGCCGTCCGGGTCGGTGGAGGCCAGGGCGACCGCCAGGTCGGCGGGCAGGCCCTTGAGACGTGCTGCCTCGCAGCGCACGCGTGCGGACGGATCTGCGGCCAGCTCGCGGCGGGTTTCCTCGGACAGCTCGGCCCCGCGCTCGGCAGCCACCGTGGCGAGGAGCCACCGGTGCCGTTCCTCCCGCTCGGCCGCGATCAGGCGCGCCCACTGTCCGGGCGTGATGTTCGGCTGATGCTCGGCCGCGCTCATCCGGACCTTCCAGTCCGGGTCGGCCAGCAACGCGTCCACGACAGCCGCCGGCATGGCGCGGTACATGGCGAAGGAGGTCTTCTTCAGCAGCAGAGGCCGTAGGTCCTCCGGGAGGGACGGGTTGAGCGAGAGGCCGCTCGCCCAGGAGTCCAGCACCTTCCGCGTGGGCCCGGGCGCCCGGAACAGCGCCTCCCAGGCGGCCGCCCGGTCCTCCTCGGTCTCCGCGGCGGCGGCCTGCGCGATCGCCTCCTGCCGCTCCCGGATCCGGTCGACGGCTACAAGCCAGACCGCGTACTCCTCCGTCGTGGCTCCGACCAGGGCCTCCCCGTCCAGGGAGAGCGTCACGAACTCGGGCTGTCCGGGCCGCTCGCCGAAGACTCCCGCGAGGTCCCAGGCGTCGGTGAGCCGGACCCGTATCCAGCCTCTGCGGTTGCCGTGGAAGTCGACGAGGAACACCCCGTCCCCGTCGAGCAGTCCCGCCTCGGACGCCAACCGGTGCCAACGCGCATTGAGTTCGGCGACGAGATCGGGATGATCCAGCGCGACCTCCGCGGTCGGCTCCGCGTCCCCCTTGATGACATGGCGCCACGCCACCGGCGGCGGCACCACCTCCTCGACACACGGGTCCGCCACCAGCTCCAGCCCGGCCCGCCCCAGCAGTCCGGTCAGTTCGTCCTTCCACCCCATGATCCGCATCATGCCCGACGCGGCTCAGCCCCGCGCGATGTGCTCCACATCCACTCCGGAGTCATGCCACCGGACCCGCAGTCCGGGACCGTCGCTCCACAGAACGGCCAGCTCCCGGGTCCCCGCGGCGCGCACGGTCACCGTCCCCGCCAGCGGCTCGGCGTCCGTCGCGCCGGTGAGCCGGCCGAGCGCGACGAACAGGGTCTCGTCCTCCCCCGTGACCCCGGCCAGCTCGGCGTCGAGGCCCACGACGGGCAGCAGTTCGGCCCGTAGCCCCTCCGGTGCGGCCCAGCCGGTCACCCGCACCGGCGTGCCCGGTTCCGCCCCGGCCACCAGGAAGGCCCGCACCTCCACGGCCCCGCGCGCCAGCACGGCACTCGTCACGCGAGCCCCCGACGCGGCCGTGTGCCGGGAGGCCGCCCAGCCCTGCCCGACGCCCAGCGGCTCGATGTCCGTCCGGCTCGGATCGCCGCCGACGAGCACGCTGTTGTCGTACGACGCCGAAGGCCGTGTGACGGTCGAGTAGCCGAGCCGGGTGTAGTACGGGTCGTAGCGGACGTCCTCGCTGCCGTGGTTGTGGAGGCGGACGATCCCGTCCGAACTCGTCGACTGGAGGAGCCAGTTGGCGGGGGCGATCGGCGTGACCGCGTCGGCGCGCTCCACCGGGCCCGGTTCCTCCGTCGCCGTCCACACGTCGTGCTCCGCGGGGAGCAGCAGGCCGAGGAAGCCCTTGCTCGCCCAGTACGGGGACGCCGGCCCCGAATAGCCTTGCAGCACCGCCGCGTCGGGCCCGTGCCAGCCGAGGGTCAGGAGTCCGTGGGCGTCCACCGCGCCCCGGTCCAGGAAGTACTTCAGCGCTCCGGAGGCCAGCCGCCGGGTCTCCCCGGGGGACAGGGGCGTGCGTCCGGTGAGCGCGCCCAGCCAGAGCGGGGCCGTGGTCGCGAAGCGGTACGTCAGGGAGCGGCCCTGGTGCATCGGGGCGCCGTCGCCGCCGAACAGCCGGGCGTAGTGGGCGAGGTGGCGTTCCAGACGGCCGCCGTACAGGTCGAGCAGTTTCTCGTCGCCGGCCAGCCAGGCGTGCAGCACCGGGTAGAGGTGCATCGCCCAGCCGTTGTAGTAGTCGAACTTGCGGCCGTCGCCGTCGGTGTACCAGCCGTCGCCGAGATACCACTCCTCGATGCGGGCCAGGCCGTGGTCGACAGCCTTGCGCGCGGCCTCCGGCTCGTGGCCGACCTCGGCGAGGAAACCGCCGACCGTCACCGGGAACAACTCCCAGTTGCAGGGCCAGGGTTCGGCGGTGAGCGCGTCGGCGAGCCAGGCCGCGGCGCGCTGCCGCACCCCGTCGTCGAGGCGGTCCCACAGCAGGGGGCGGGTCAGGCGCAGGGCGAGGGCGACGGAGGCCGCCTCGACGAGCGGCTGGCTGCGGTCCTCGACGCGCGGCCAGCCGCCCGACACACCGGCCGCGAGCCCGTCCGCGTACCGCTGGAGCACCGTCTCGTCCCGGCGGAAGGCCGCGAGGAGCAGGGTGCGGGCGTAGCCCTCCAGGCCGTCGGAGAGGCGCCCCGACCAGCTCTGGTGGTCGCCGGGGAGGTGGTAGAGGGCACGGTCCGGGGTGGCGTAGGGCTCCACGGCGGCGAGCAGGGCGTCGGCCGCGGCCTCCCAGTGGGCGCGGGTGTAGCCGGTGCGCGGGCTGGGGCCGCGGTCCTCGGCGGGCAGCTGCATCGGTGCTCTTTCTCGCTCGTACCGGACCTCGTACCGGACCCCGTGCCCGACCGCGTGCCGGATTTCGTACCGAACTCGTGCCGTTGGAACCTGGGGCGCCCCGGTTCCGGTCGGGACGCCCCAGGGGCTCAGCCCACCCGCACGGTGCCCCGGGGCACCAGGTGCCGGGCGAGCAGTTCGTCACGCACCAGGCCCGCGTAGACGGTGGCTCCGTACGCGGAGGTGTGCGTGTTGTCCCTCTCCTCGTTGTACAGGTACAGCGCCTTGGAGCCCTCGACGCCGAGGGACTCCACCAGCGCCTTGGTCTTCGCCGTGAGGTCGATCAGCGGAACGTCCTCGGCGGCGGCGACCGAGCGGATCACCTCAGGATGATTGACGCCGAGCCCGTTGACCAGAAGCGCGATGTCGTTGTTCAGCGTGCCGTCGGAATTGAACCAGCGGCGCACGATCGGTGTCACCAGCACCGGCCGCCCGCCCTTCTCCCGGACGCCCGCCACCAGCGCCTCCAGATTCGCGCGGTAGGTCGTCTCGTCCGTCGTCTTGTCGTTGTGCGCCAGCTGGATCAGGACCAGGTCGCCCCGGCCGATCAACGGCTGGACGGTACCCCAGAGTCGGGGGTTCTGGAGATAGGTCACCGTACTTTCGCCGGAGTCCGCGTAGTCGGCGACGGAGACGCCGCGGCGCAGGAACCGCGGGAGCTGCTGGCCCCAGCCGGAGTACGGGGCGGCGGGCTGGTCGCAGACGGTGGAGTCGCCGACCAGGAAGAGCTGCCGGGCGTGCCGGGCCGGGGTCACCCGGATGCCGGCGAGCGCGGGCGCCGAGCCGCCGACCGCCAGGTCGAGGCCGGGCGTTCCGTCGGGTCCGGTCGGCTCGCCCTCGGGCGTCCGGACGTTCACGGTGAAGCCGCGGGTGACGTGCCGCCCCGCCGCGGCGGCCGTCTCGGGGAGCAGCGAGCGCCGGGTCTCCCCGCTGATGCTCGTGCTGGACGCGGCCGCGCCGCCGAGCCGGACCGTCACGTCGTAGTCGCCCGGCGGGACGTCGAAGTGGCAGGCGTCGGCGGTGCAGTGCGCGAGGGAGACCGGCGGGTGCCGGTCGTGCGCCTGGGCGGGAGTGCCCGCCAGGCAGGTGGCCGCGCCCAGGACGACCGCGGCCACGGCGGTACGGACACCGTTGAAACGTCTCACTCGGGACTCCTCCGTCACGGCGACAGGGCCTGGCGGGGACCGTACCGCCACTCACAAGCGCTTTCTAGACCTTGGACCGTTTTCACAACACTGCCAACCCCAAGAGAACGAAAGGCCTTTCGCGAAATCGATTCAACTGCCACTCTCACAGACACCCGCAACCCCCCCCTCCGAAGGAGGCACCCCCATGTCCGGAGTCAACGGGAGACCCCTCGGACGCCGTACCCTCGTCCTCGGCGGCGCGGCCGCCGCCGGCACCGCAGCTCTCACCGGCCCACTCGCCACCACCGCCTCGGCCGCGAGCTTCGGCTGGTCCGACGACGGCTCCGACTACGTCGTCGACACCGGCGCCGGCCTGGTCTTCAAGGTCGGCAAGACCAACGGCGACCTGACCTCGCTGGTCTACAAGGACACCGAGTACCAGGGCTACGGCGGCAGGAACTCGCACGTCGAGTCGGGCCTCGGCACCTCCACGGTGACCATCGCGCAGTCCGGCACCACGATCCTGGTCTCGGTCACGTACGGCACGCTGAAGCACTACTACGCGGCCCGCAGCGGCGAGAACAACGTCTATCTGTGGACCAACAAGGCCGACGCGTCCGTCACCGCGACCCGTTACATCGTGCGCGTCAAGGCCGGCCTGTTCCTCAACGACGAGCCGGATTCCTACACCTACGCGCCCACCGTCATCGAGTCCGCGGACGTCTTCGAGAAGTCCGACGGCCAGACCCGCGCGAAGCACTACTCGAGGCTGCGGGTGATGGACTACAACTACATCGGCTGGACCACCGGCAGCGTCGGCCTGTGGATCGTGCGCAGCAACCACGAGAAGGCCTCCGGCGGCCCGTTCTACCGCTCGCTGCTGCGCCACCAGAGCGCGGACGGCGGCGGACTGTACGAGATCCTGTACTACGGCGAGAACCAGACCGAGCCGGAGCGCTACGGCCTCCAGGGCCCGTACGTCATCGCCCTCACGGACGGCGGCGCGCCCTCCTCCGCCCTCTACCCGGGCACCCTCACCACGTCCTGGGCGGACTCGCTCGGCATCTCCGGATACGTCGCGGCGAGCGGCCGGGGCAAGGTCGCGGGCGTCGGGATCAGCGGCCGGGACACGGCGTACGCGTACACGGTGGGGCTCGCCAACTCCGCGGCCCAGTACTGGGGTTCGGCACGCTCTTCGGACGGCTACTTCTCCATCGGGAGCGTGCTCCCGGGGACGTACACGCTGACCGTCTTCAAGGGCGAACTGGCGGTGTACACCACGTCGGTGACGGTGACCGCGGGTGCCACGACCACCCTCAACACCCTCACGATCCCGTCCTCCAACGACCCCGGCAACGCCTCCGCGATCTGGCGGATCAACAACTGGGACGGCACGCCGGGCGGGTTCAAGAACGCCGACCTGATGACGTACGCGCATCCGTCGGACGTGCGGGCCGCGTCCTGGACCGGGAACGTGGTCGTCGGCAGCGGCACGGAGACCTCGGCCTTCCCCTGCTATCTGTGGAAGGACGTCAACAGCGGGATCATCGTGTACTTCAGGCTGACGGCCGCGCAGGCCGCCGCCGCGCACACCCTGCGGATCGGTGTGACGACGGCCTACGCGAACGGCAGGCCCCAGGTCGTCGTCAACGACACCTGGACCTCCGCCGTCCCCTCGCCGCCCGCCCAGGCGAGCACCCGGTCGCTGACCGTGGGCTCCTACCGGGGCAACAACTACACCTTCACCTACAGCGTCCCGGCGTCCGCCTGGCTGACGGACACCAGCGCCTACAACACGCTGAAGATCTATGTGGCGAGCGGCTCGGGAACGACGTCCTTTCTCAGCGCCGGCACCTCGATCGACGCGATCGACCTGCTGGCCTGATCCGATCCGGCATCAGGTACCGCGTGTCCACTGCTGGTTCGTGCCGCCGTTGCACGTGTACGTGATGAGGGCGGCCGAGTCGGCGGTGGACGCGCCGTTCACGTCCAGGCACTCACCGCTGGTCCGGGCCTTGATGGTGACGTAGGAGCCGGAGGTGACGACCGACCACTGCTGGGCCGTGGCACCCGCGCAGTCCTCCTGCGTGACATCGGTGGAGTTCTCCTGGAGGCAGAGCGAACTGCCCCGGCCCATCAGCTCGTAGTAGCCGGTGCCCAGGTCCTTGAACCACCACTTCTGGTTGGTACCGCTGTTGCAGGTGTACTGGCTGATCGCGACGCCCTCCCAGAGGGACTGGTTCGGGACGTCGGCACACTTGGCGCTGTGCCGGGCGATCAGCGTGTTGTAGGTGGCGCCGGTGCCGGAGACCGTCCCGGCGGCCGTGTCGACGGACACCTCCGGGTACCAGGACATCGACATCGTGGTGGTGGTCGGGAAGGTCAACGGCAGCCAGACGTAACGGGAGTCGTCGACGGTGCCGCCGAAGGAGTTCCCCCAGCGGTCGCCCAGGTAGAGGTACGAGGTGCCGGCCGTGCCGGTGACCGGGAGGACGTACGCGGTCTGGGAGTTGTAGGCGGTGGAGTCGCCGACGTTGGTGAACGCCGTCCAGGGGCCGGAGAGCGAGGTCGCGGTGGCGTACTGCTGCTGGTTGGCGCTCCAGCCGGTCGCACCGGACGTCAGCATGAAGTACACGCCGTTGCGCTTGAAGAGCGCCGGCGCCTCGCGGTGGCCGCCCGCCCAGGGGTTGGCGACCAGGCTCGCGATGGCGGTGTAGTCGGCGGTGAGCTTGTAGATCTGCAGGTCGTAGTTCTCGTTGGCGGCCGAGACCACGTAGGCGGTGCCGTCGGTGTCGACGAACGTCGTGATGTCCCGGGACATGTACTGTCCGAGCGGCCGGAAGCTGCCCTGGTAGGTGTAGGACCCGTCGACGGTGTCGGAGACGGCGACGGCGGCCCTGGCCTCGCTGTAGTCGACGCCGTTCTCCTTGTGCATCCACATGACGAACTTGCCGGTGGCGGCGTTGTAGATGACCTTCGGGCGCTCGATGTAGGCGGTGCCGAGTTCGGAGGCGGAGGACCGGGTGAGGACGTGGTTGCGGAACTCCCAGGTCTTCAGGTCGGTGGAGCGGTAGGCGTCCACGTACTCGAAGGTGTTGTCGGCGTTGCGGTCCTCGCCGAACCAGTAGTAGTACGAGCCGACCTTGATGACCCCGCCGCCGTGGGCGTGGACGATGTTCCCCGAGGTGTCGGTGAACTGTGTGCCGTTGGTGACGGTCTGGGCGGCCGCCGCGGCCGGGGCCGCCGTGGCCAGGGCGCCGATCACCGCCAGACAGAGGGAGAGCAGGATCGCGTACGCACGTCTCATCTCACACACACCCCTTCAGGTTCGAGATCACGAACGGCGGTTGCCATCGCGAACGTTGTGATCGCCGAAAAGGTAAGGGTGTGTTACGGGCAGGTCAACGGGTCTGACGAGACAAGGGGGAAAGCGATTTCTGACCGATCGCCGCCCGGCCGCGTTTTTCTGTTATCCGGCGCCTTCCACCGCGTCTCCGATGACGTGCGCAGCCACCTCCACACCACCGCAGCGGCCGTCGGCGCCCTCGCCGCCCTCCTGGCCTCCGCTCCCCCGGCGTCCGCCGCCGGCCCCCGGGACGTCACCGCCGACGTACTCGCCGACCGGGACGTGACCCTCAACGGCGACACGGTCGTCACCGTGCCCGCCGGGACGACGACCTACGACGGCGTCCTGCACGGCGAGGGCACGCTCACCGTGCGCGGCGGCGGCACGCTGGTCCTCACCAGGGACAGCGACTTCACGCTGCCGAAGTCCCGGCAACGGCAGGTGGTGCGCACCCAGGGCGGCAACCACCCGTACACGACGGTCACCCACCCCGACCCGCCCGCGATCACGGTCGAGCGCGGCACCACCCTCCAGTACGGCACGGGCGGCGGCACCGGCCTGCTCGGCCATTTCCCGTACAACACCCCCGGCTACCAGCTGAACCAGCTCAACGTCCGGGTCGACGGCACCCTGCGCCTGTCCCTCACCCGCACCTTCAACATCGGCACGATCAGCGGATCGGGCCTGGTCACCCAGCCCCGCGACATGTGGGGCACCCTCGACCTGGCCGGCACCCACCCCTTCACCGGGGTCATCGACAACGGCACCGGCATGGCCGTCGGCCGCCCCGAATACCCGGTGGCGCTCCCCCACGCCCGCGCGATCCTCAACCAGGGCTCCTGGATCATCGACACCCCGCTGAACCAGACGATCACCCTGCGGCAGGACTTCTACCAGCGGGAGTACGGCAGTGACGTCAACGTGCACTCGCGGCCGGGCAGCGAGGTGGTCCTCACCGGCCAGTACGGCTATAGCGACCGGGGCGGCGACACCCACCCGTCGCTGAGCGACCCTGCCCTCAACTGGCAGCCGATCGCGCACCAGTTGAACAAGCGGGGCACCAACATCGAGGGGGCCGACGTGCGGTGGGGCGACGGCACCACCCATCGCATCTTCATGCCGGGAACGAAGGACACCGTGTACATCAATCTGCACGCGGCCGGCGGGCGTCGATCGCGGCTCACCTTCGACTACGACGGCCCGGTGACGCTCGGCGCCCCGATCGGCGGCGGCCGCTACCACGACACGCTGGCCGCGCCCGGCGCCGGGGACGTCGTGATCGCGGGGACGCGCGGCAACGACGTGACCTTCGCGGCCGCCCAGGACTACGACGGTTCGACCACCGTCGAGAAGGGCGCGGTACTGCGGCTGGGTTCGGGCGTCACGGGCGGTGACGGTTCCCTGCTGACCGGCACGGAGCGGCGCCGGATCGTGAACGACGGCACGCTGTACGTCCGCAACACCTCGACTCCCGTGACCCTCGGGCAGGTGAGCGGCACCGGGTCACTGGTCCAGTCGGGCACGGCGACGACCACGCTGAGCGGGAGCGCGGTGACGTACACCGGGACGACGACCGTGAACAGGGGCACGCTGGCACTGCGTTCCGGAGCGACGCTCGGGCACAGCAAGGCGATCCGGCTCACGTCGGCGACCGCCCGGCTGGACGTGGGCGGGGCCGGTCTGCGGGTCACCACCGCCCTCTCCGGCAAGGGCACGGTGTGGGGTGCGGTGACCAACGACAGCCTGGTGACGAGCGGGTTGACGGTGCGGGGCGACTACACCCAGCACAGGCGGGGCGAACTGGTCCTGCGGGATAAGCCGTTGAAGGTGACTGGCCGGCTCGCCCTGGCCAGCGCGTTCGACATGTCCGCCGCGGGCGCGGCCCCGGCCGGCCGCATCACGGTGATCGACCACACCGGGACCGCCCCCACCACCGGCTCCTTCGAGGGGCTGCGCGAGGGGGCCGAGGTCGAGCTGGCCGACACCGTCTACCGGATCAGCTACCGGGGCGGTGACGGCAACGACGTGGTCCTGGACCCGAGGCCGACGAAGGCCGCCCCGAAGACCGACAGCGCCGGCTCCCCGGCCACCGCTCCCCCGACGGTGACCGCCCGCACCGCCGCCGACACCTCGCAGGCCTTCGGCTGGTGGCCGTACGCCCTGGCCCTCGGCCTCCTCGGCGGCCTGATGGTCCCGGCGGGCCTGCGCACCCGGAAGAAGGCCCGCCCCAGGGGCGGCCGGCACGCGGCCTGACGATCGACTCGCCGGCCACCCCTCGTCACGGCGCGGACGGAACGGGTCACCGGCGGGATCGAACAGGACGCGCCCGCCGTCCTGCGGCTGGTCCGGCGCCGGTGGCACGCCCAGGGCGACGGCGTCGGCCACCGCCACGTCCGGGTCGTCCAGCTGGAAGTCCGAGGGCTCGGCACAGCCACGGAGCTGTCACATATCAGCGCACTGTCCGGTCAATCACCCAAAACGCACATAACGCCATATCGGCGTCCCTATTGCGTATGGATTCGGGACGGGGACGGGCCCCACCACCTCCCCGTCGCTTACCTAAGGACAAGAGCGCGATGCCCAGCACTGACCAGGCGACCATCGGCAAGCAGATGAACACGCAGGCGATCTCCGACTCGGCGATCGGGATGCTCGACGAGCGGGGGACGGTGCTCGGCTGGACGGAGGCCGCCGAACGGCTGGTCGGATACCCCGCCGGAGACGTGGTCGGACGGTCCGCCGCGCTCGTGCTGCCCTCCTTCGAGGAAGCCCCGACGATATCCGCGTTCGTCGAACGCTGCCGCGTCCGGAAGGGCTGGTCGGGCACCACGGCAGTACGCCACCGGGACGGCCGGTTGCTGACCGTGAGCCTGCGGATCTCGATGCTGTGGGGGCAGGACGGGACAGTCCGGTGGCTGGTGTCCGTGACCGACCTCCGCACGCTCTCCCGGGAAGCGACGAGCGGATCGGTGCGGGAATCGCTTCTCACCCGCGCGCCGATCGGCATCGTCGTTCGCGACCCGCAACTGCGGTGCACCTGGGTGAACGACACGATGGAGAGCCACGACGGCGTCTCCCGTGACCAACGGTTCGGACGCCGGTCCACCGATGCTCTGCCCCGCGTCAAGGCCGAAGCATGCGAGGCGGTGATGCGGCAGACCCTCCGCACCGGCACCAGCAGCGTCCACGAGTTCCGCAGGCGGCTGCCGACGGATCCCCACCAGGAACACATCCTCGCGACCTCGTTCTTCCGCCTCCAGGACGCCGAAGGGCAGGCGCTGGGGGTGTGCGCCATCAGCGTCGACGTCACCGAGAGCCGGCGGGCGCAGGAGCGCCTCGCGATCCTCAGTGAGGCCGGTACACGTCTGGGCAGCACCCTGGACGTGATGCGGACCAGCCAGGAACTGGCCGACCTCGCCGTGCCCCTGTTCGCCGACTACGCCGTCGTCGACCTGGAGCATTCGGTCCCGACCGGCGAAGGGCCCGCCGTCCACATCGGTCCGGTGGGCGAGCGCCTCCCCGTCTTCCGGCGGGCCGGTCTGGCCTCGATCCGCCCTGGGGTGCCGGAATCCCCGTGGGATCGCGGCGAGCCGGTCCCCGTGCCGCCCGCCGCGCCCTTCACCGACGTTCTGCGCACCGGCCGCTCCCATCTGGAGCCGGTCCTGGACGCGACGCCGGGCACCTGGGTCGACCACGACCCGGTACGGGCCCGGAAGATCCAGGAGAACGGCATGCACTCCCTGATGGTCGTACCCATTCGCACGAGGGGTGTCCTGCTGGGGGTGGCGTTGTTCGTCCGCACCGAGGACCCGGTGCCGTTCCAGGAGGACGACCTGCTCCTCGCCGAGGAACTCGTCAGCCGCGCCGCGCTGTCCCTGGACAACGCTCGCCTGTACGCCCGCGAACGCGCCACGGCCCTCGCGCTCCAGTGCAACCTGCTCCCCCAGCGTCTCAGGGGCGGCACGGCGGTCGAGGCGGCCTCGCGCTATCGCCCCGCCGACCTGGACATCGGTGTCGGGGGCGACTGGTTCGACGTGATCCCGCTGTCCGGCGCCCGGGTCGCCCTCGTCGTCGGCGATGTGGTCGGCCACGGCATCAACGCCACCGCGGCCATGGGCCGGCTCCGTACCGCCGTGCATATGCTCGCCGAGCTGGAACTGCCCCCCGACGAACTGCTGGCCCGCCTCGACGACATGCTCGAGCGGCTGACCGAGGGAGTCCCCGACACCCGGGACCAGCTGACCGCCGTGACGGGCGCCACCTGCCTGTACGCCGTCTACGACCCGGCCACCCGGAAGTGCGCCATGGCACGGGCCGGGCACCCCCCGCCCGCGATCGTCGACCCGCGGGGCCGGGTCACCTTCCCCGACCTGCCCACCGGAACCCCGCTCGGCGTCGGGCTGGGGACCCCTTTCGAGGCCGTGGAGCTGGAACTGCCCGAGGGAAGCCTCCTCGCCCTGTACACCGACGGCCTGATCGAGACCCGCGACCACGACATCGACGCGGGAATGCACCGCCTGGGCGCGGCCCTGGCAGAGCCGGGGCGCTCCCTGGAGGACCTCTGCACCCGCGCGATGGAGACCGTCCCGGGCCAGGCGCCGTCCGACGACGTCACCCTGCTCCTCGTGCGCACCCTCTCGCTCGGCCCGGCCCAGGTCGCCTCCTGGACGCTGCCGGGTGACGAGACCGCCGTCCGCAGCGCCCGCCGGCTGGCAGCCGGTCAGCTGGCCGAATGGGATCTGGACGGTCTCGAGGACTCCACGGAACTGATCGTCAGCGAACTGGTCACCAACGCCGTCCGCCACAGCACCGGCCCGATCGGTCTGCGGCTGATCCGGGACCAGGTCCTGACCTGCGAGGTGTTCGACACCACCGACTGCCTGCCGCGTCTGCGCCGCGCACACACCACCGACGAGAACGGCCGCGGCCTCTTCCTGGTCGCCCAGCTGTCCCGCAGATGGGACTCCCGCCCGGTACCGGGCGGCAAGGTCGTCTGGTCCGAACAGGACCTCGCCACGCCTCGGACGCAGGAGTCCTCGACCAGCCTGCCGCACGCGACGGGCGACGGACCGACGGCCACCGGCCCGGACCGGCTCGACAGGCTCCGCCTCGGCAGGATCGCCCGGGGGCGGCAGTGGGTCGAAGCGATCATCGGCACCCTCAGGAGGCCGGCCACGGCACGGGGCGGCACGAGGGCCGGACACCGACCGGAGGCAGCGGTGTGTCAGACGTCCCCGGTGGCCTCCCGCGGCGGCCGGCCCCGCAGCCACACGTACACCGCGATGCCCGCGAACAGGAACGGCACGCCCCGGTAGACCGCGGCGCGGCCCGTCCCGCGGACTCCGGACCTTCGATCACCCGGCTTCCCTGCTCCCCGGACGCCCCCGGGTCCACCACGACAGCCCCCCACCCCCGCCCTGACCGCGATCCGGTCCTGCCATGGACACGGTCGGCCGGTCGAGACCCGGGTCGACTAGCGTCGGGGCATGACCAGCGACAACTCCCCCAGCCTCGCCGACGCCATCGCCGCCGGGACGGTCGTGCTCGACGGCGGTATGTCCAACCAGCTGGCCTCCGCCGGACATGACCTCAGCGACGCGCTGTGGTCGGCACGGCTGCTGGCCGACCGGCCCGACGCGGTCGGCGACGCGCACCTCGCGTACTTCAGGGCGGGCGCGGACGTCGCGATCACCGCCAGCTACCAGGCCACGTTCGAGGGCTTCGCCAGGCGCGGGATCCCGCACGAGGAGGCCGCTCGGCTGCTCGCGCTGAGCGTGGAGCTGGGGCGGGACGCGGTACGGCGGGCCCGGGCGGAGGGGATCGTACGACCGTTGTGGGTGGCCGCCTCGGTCGGGCCGTACGGGGCGATGCTCGCGGACGGCTCCGAGTACCGGGGGCGGTACGGGCTGAGCGTCGGGGAACTGGAGCGGTTCCACCGGCCGCGCCTCGAGGCGCTGGCCGGGGCGGGGCCGGACGTGCTCGCGCTGGAGACCGTGCCGGACGCGGAGGAGGCGGCGGCGTTGCTGCGGGCGGTGCGGGGGCTTGGCGTGCCGGCCTGGCTGTCGTACAGCGTGGCGGGTGGGCGGACTCGGGCTGGGCAGCCGCTGGAGGAGGCGTTCGCCCTGGCCGCCGAGGTGGACGAGGTGATCGCCGTGGGGGTGAACTGCTGTGCGCCCGAGGAGGTGCCCGGGGCGGTCGAGGTGGCGGCGCGGGTGACCGGGAAGCCGGTGGTCGTCTATCCCAACAGCGGGGAGGTGTGGGACGCGGAGGCCCGGGCGTGGACGGGGCGTTCGCTGTTCGACCCCGGGCAGGTGGCGGGGTGGCGGGACGCGGGGGCTCGGTTGATCGGTGGGTGCTGCCGGGTGGGGCCGGCGGCGATCGCCGGGATCGCTCGGGTGGTTTGAGGGTCGCCGGCTCGCCGTCCGGGTTCGGGCGGTGGGCGGCCGCGGGCCGTTGGGGGCTGGTCGCGCCCACGCGGCGGAGCCGCACATGGATACTGTCCCGCGCCCCCGAAGGGGCACTAATGTCCCCGTGGGAACCGGTTGCCGGCTCTGGAGGGTGGGGAATTGACCAAGAAGAGCGGGGAAGACGGGCGGAGCACCATTCGTGATGTCGCCGCCCGGGCCGGCGTGTCCGCGTCCACCGTGTCCCGTGTCCTCGCCGGCGACTACCCCGTCAGCGCCGCCGCCCGTACGCGCGTCCTGCGGGCCGTCCGGGAGATGGACTACGTCGCCGACGCCCGTGCCAAGGCCGTCGCCGGGGCCGGTACGCCGACCCTCGCCTTCGTGCTGGAGGACATCACCGGGCCCTCGTTCGCGCAGATGGCGCACGGGGTGGAGCGGGAGGCGGCCCGGCTCGGCCATCTGAGCCTGGTGTGCGGCACCGACGGCGATGTGGGTCGTGAGCTGGAGTTCATCGGGATGATGCGCGCCCAGCGGGCCGCCGCCGTGATTCTCGTGGGCGGGGCGGCGGACACGCCCGAGTACCGGGAGCGGACGCGCCGTATCGCCGACTCGCTGGCCTCGGCCGGTTCCCGGCTGGTGCTGTGCGGGCGGCCGCCGCTCGGACCGGGGGCGCCGGTAACGGTCATCGAGTACGACAACGAGGGCGGCGCCTACGCCCTGGTGGCCCATGTACTCGCGCAGGGACACCGGCGGGTGCTGTTCCTCGGCGGGAAGCCGGATCACACGACGGCGATGGGGCGCGAGCGCGGCTGTCTCGCCGCGCACCGGGCCCGGGGCCTTGAGCCCGACCCCGCGCTCCTGCTGCACGGCGACTTCACCCGGGACTCCGGGCACCGGCTGATGCGGCAGGCGCTCGCGCGGCGGCTGGAGTTCAGCGCCGTGGTCGCCGCCACCGACATGGTGGCCGCGGGGGCGCTGACCGCGCTGCGCGAGGCGGGGCTCGACGTGCCGGGGGACGTGTCGGTGGCCGGGTACGACGACATCCCCTTCGCCCGGGACCTGCACCCGGCCCTGACCACCGTGCACGTGCCCTACGAGGAACTGGGGCGGCTCGCCGTGCGGACCGCGCTGGGGCGCGGCGGGGAGTCGGCCGACGAGCATCTGCTCCTCGGCACGCATGTGGTCGTACGGGACTCAGTGGCGGCGTACGGCGGCCATTGAGCGGCGCAGCCGGCGTACGGCCAGGGCCAGTTCGGCGGTCCGTTCGGGGTGCGGCTCGGCGGCGGGCGTCCAGAGGGCGAACTCGCGGTCCCGGGGGCCGGACACCGTATGGGGCTCGCCGTCGCCGAGGACGCGGACCGGGTGGGTGTCGTCCCAGGGCTGCCAGCCGGGGTCGCCGGTGGCGGCGAAGCGGACCCAGGCTCCGTGCATCTCGTCGGCGAGTTCCTGCGGGGCACCCTCGCCGGCCAGCCGGGCCGCGTCGGGGCCGTCCCCGGTGTCGAAGACGAAGCCCAGCTCCAGGGCGTGGCAGGCGCCGAGTCGGGGGCGGTTGGAGGGCCAGGCGAACTCGTACAGGTAGGACGAGCCCGGGCGGGCCTCGGCCAGCCGGTGCAGCGGGCGGCGGAGCAGGTGGTCGGTGACCATCTGGCCGACGGTCTCGGCGGGTCCCGCCTCGGGGTGCAGGGCGCGGTAGCCGCGCGGCACCTCGTGGCCGGCGTGGCAGCGGGCCATGGCGCCGGCGAAGGCGACCGGGCCGAGCCGGTCGACGTGGTCGAGCAGGCCGCCGGGGACCAGCCAGAGCCGGTACTCGTCGCGGGTCCAGCCCATGAGGAGGTCGACGCCGTGGGCCGCCTCGCCGTCCAGGAGGGCCCGCAGGGGGTCGCGCGGGACCAGGTCGTCGTCGACGACGATCCCGAAGGCGGGGCCGCCCAGGACCGGGCTGCTCAGCCGGCCGACCTCGGCCTGGGTGCGCAGCAGCAGCTCACGGTCGACCTCGGCGAAGGCCTGGGCGGTGGCGGGGATCCTGAGGCGGTTGGCCATCCGGCGGACCATGCGCCGGACCCTGTCGCGCTCCGCGGCCTCGGGCGGGCCGCTCTGCAGCACGGCCCGGCGGATCAGGCCCTGCGCTTGGGGTGCGGCGAGCAGGGCGCCGGCGCTGATGGCGCCCGCCGACTGGCCGCAGAGGGTGACGCGGTCCGGGTCGCCGCCGAACCCGGCGATGGTGTCGTGGACCCAGCGCAGGGCGGCGAGTTGGTCACGCAGACCGGGGTTGTGCGGGGTGTCGGGGAACAGGCCGTAGCCCTCGACCCCCAGCCGGTAGTTGACCGAGACGAAGACCACCCCGTCCCGTGCGAACGCATGACCGTCGTACACGGGTACGGCCGACGAGCCCCTGGTCAGGGCGCCGCCGTGCAGCCAGACCAGGACCGGGAGCCGGGCGCCGGGGCCGGGCTCCGGGGTCCAGACGTTGAGGTTGAGGCACTCGTCACCGGGGATCACCGGGTCGGACAGGTACTCCGCGAACGCCTCCGAGTACGGGGGTTTGGGCGCCGTCGGCCCGAAGGCGCCCGCGTCCCTGACGCCGTCCCAGGGTTCGGGCGGGACGGGCGGACGGAACCGGTGCGCCCCGAAGGGCGGGGCGGCGTAGGGGATGCCGCGGAACACCGCGACCGACTTCTCCCACCTGCCGCGCACCGCCCCGTACGGGGTGCCGACCACGGGGTCCTTGACGTCCGTCCGCTCTGCCGTCATCCGCCACCAGCTCCTCCCGCCGCGCGTGCCTCAACGCCGGTACGACAAGAGCACCACATCGGCTCCCGGTATTCCGGCACCCACGGCGTTCGGACGGCGGCGCGGGGCTACTTGGCGTACATCAGGGTGCCGAAGCCGAGCTGGTCGTACCCGCCGCTGTCGGAGCCGTAGTCCCCGCCGCCACCCTCGGGGGCGACCAGGTTGTAGTACATGGCGGAGATGTACTTGTCGTCGAGGCTGACGCGCCGGTTGTAGTGGAAGTGGAGCATCGCCCACACCGGGCGGATCTGGCCGCGGGAGGCGGCGGAGATCACCGTCTGGGACGACTGGGCGCAGCTCTGCCCGGTGCCCCAGGTGTAGGTGGTGAAGGGCACGTCGCTGCCCGAGTTGTACTTCGCGACGTACTGGGCGGCCTTCATGAAGCGACGGCTGTCGTACGAGTACAGGTCGTCGCCCTGGTTCCAGGCCATCTCGCAGATCGCGCCCATCTGGCCCATGCCCAGGACGGTGTGGCCCTGGTCGCGGCCGGACTCCTGCCACTGACCGAGGGCGTAGCCGTCGGAGTCGGTGTACAGGTAGGGCACGGCGTGCGCGATCGAGCCGTTGCCGGCGCCCGACTTGAGGTAGGTGACGGCCTGGTCGTACTTGGCCTTGTCCTCGTTGAGGATCCGGATGGGGTCACCCTCCAGGCAAGCCCCGCCACCTTCACCCAGTCCGCCGGCCTGCTCCTCTGGTACAACACCTCGGCCTACTACGCCCTGGACCTCACCTGGGCGGAACCGGAAGGCGAAGCACAGCACGGCCAGCAGTGGCAGCACACGGGCCGCACCGTGCTGGCCCTGACCTCGCGCGACGAGAACGAGAGCCACCGCGTGTGCGAAACCGAGGTCGACGCGACCGCCCCGCTCACCCTCGGCGTCACCGTCGAAGGCGCCGACGCCCGGTTCTGGCACCTCACCGGCGGCTACCGCTCCCCCATCGGCCCGCCCCTCGACTTCACCCGCCTCTCCGACGACCACGGCACCCGCCTCCGCTTCACCGGCGCCATGGCCGCGATCCACGCCGTAGACCTCGTCGACGCCTCCTTCACCGCCGACTTCACCGGTTTCCGAGTCACCTGCACACCTGCCTGATCCGGCCACCCCTGTTCGAAGTTTCGAAAGTCCCGCCGCGCGAGTACGGCCGCCCCGGCCGCCCGTCCGGCCGTACGGGGGTGACCAGGGTCCCGTCAAGATCGTTTCCAGTGCATGAATCTCACCCTGCGTACCGCGGCGGCCTGCGCCCTGGCCGCGGCCGCCGTGACCACGGTCCTGGGCTCCGCCCAGGCCACGACCCGTACCGTCGCCCCGGCCGAGCACCACGCCACGGTGGCGGCCCCGCCCGACGAGCACGATCCGAAGGAGGACGTGGAGCTGGACGAGAACGGCCGCCCGGACCTGAACGAGGACTGAGGCGGAGCCCCCGTCAGGGGCGCTGGGGGTACCCCCGGCCGAAGGCCGGTGGGGAACTGCGCGTCCAGTCACGACGGACCCGCAGTTCCCCACCGGCCGGTCTCCTTCAGTCGTCGGCTCGAACAGGCTCACCGAGCAGCGCCTGGATCGCGTCCACGGCGCTGCCGTCGTGGTCGCTGCCGGCCGTGCCCCGCCCGGCCTGGACGTTCGCCGTGCGGTCCACCTCGAGGATGGAGTCCGCGTTGGAGTTGTCGATCACGGTGATCAGACTCCCGGCCGCGTGCGCGGGGACCGCGGCCGTGCCGAGCAGCACCGCCGCGACCGCCACAGCCGTCGGCAAGCGCGTCACACGCCCACGCCCTCGGGCTCGGGCTCGTCGAGCCGTTCCCGTGCGATGTTGCGCTCCAGCAGGGTGGTGGACGCCTTGACCCCGACACCGCCGGCCGCGTCCACCTCGGGCAGCCGGCCGTCCGCCGCCTTGAGCTCGCCGAGCGCGCTCTCCATGGCCTCGTGCGCGGCGAACAGACAGGGGGTGGAGTAGATGGCGACGTCGACGCCGAGCTCGTCCAGTTCGGTGAGCGAGAGCCGGGGTGACTTGCCGCCGCCGATCTGGTTGAAGAGCAGCGGTTTGTCGCCGACGACCTTGCGGATGCGGCGGATCCACTCCTCGCTGCGGACCCCGTCGACGAGGATCACGTCGGCGTCGGTGGCGGCCAGCCGCTCCGCGCGGTGCAGGATGTCGTGCTCGTCGGTGGCGTCCGTACGGGCCACGACGAGCAGGTCCTGACGGGTCTCCAGGACCTTCTCCAGCTTGTCCAGGTACTCCTCCAGGGGCAGTACCTGCTTGCCGTCGGCGTGCCCGCAGCGGCGCGGCCGCTTCTGGTCCTCCAGGATCACCCCGGAGGCGCCGATCCGCTCCAGCCCCTCGACGACATGGCAGGCGACCTCGGGGTCGACGTACCCGTCGTCGATGTCGACGAGGAGATGGTGGTGCGGGAACGCGCCCCGCAACCGCTGGACGAAGGCCACCATGTCGGGCCAGGCGATGAATCCGATGTCCGGCAGGCCGTAGTACGACGCGGCGAAGCCGAAGCCGGAGACGAACATCCCGTCGTAGTGCTTGGCCGCGATCGACGCCGAGTACATGTCGTACACGCCGATCAACGGGGTGGTCCCCGGCCCGGCGATCTGCTCGCGCAGCTTCTTCCCGTAAGTCAAGGTCCGGCTCCTCCTGTGGGTGGGTGGCGCGGCGGCTCGGTGGCCTCCGCGTCTCGACAGCCCTTTGCCAAGACAAGAGCATCTCTAGATACGCACGTGACTATCTCCGTGCGCGAGCTTTACTCACCCCAATGGCGGATCGGGTTCACCGGAGAAACGTCACTGGCCGAGCCGGGCGGCCCAGGTGAGACCCCCGTGCAGATGGGTCAGGAAGGCCGGATCCCGGTACGCCTCCCGGGCGTGCCCGAGCGCCGTGAAGAACACCCGTCCGGCCCCCTGCTCACGGCACCAGGCCAGCGGGTGGTCGTCGCCCATGGTGCCGCCGTCGTACGACGACTCGTCGGCGCGCAGCAGCACCCGGACCCGGCCGCGCGGGTTGTCCCGGAAGTCGTACCACTCGTCGGTGAGGTCCCAGACGGCCGGCAGCTCCCGGGTCGCCGGATGAACGGGGTCCTCGACGACCACCCGGCCGGGCTGGTACTCCGGGTGGCGGTCGAAGCGGGCGCCGAGGAGTTCGCCGTAGTACGGCCAGTCGTACTCGGTGCAGGCCGCCGCGTGGACACCGGCGAAGCCGCCGCCCGCGTCGACGTAGGCGGCCAGCCGGGCGCGGCCCCGCGGGGTCAGGATCTCGCCGCTGGTGGAGAGGAAGACGACGGCCGCGTACCCGTCCAGCGGCTGTTCGAGGGCGGCCGGGTCCTCGGTGGCGTCGACGTCGAGATCGGTGAACTCCCTTACGGCGGCGACGGCGTCGGGGATCGAGTCGTGGCGGTAGCCGGTGGTGCGGGTGTGGACGAGCAGTCGAGGAGCCATGGCCGCATGGTCGCCCATGGCCGCCGACGGTTCAAAGGCCGGGCGTCGGCACGCTGTTGTCGGGTGCGCCGTCACCGTTGGACGGCAGGTCGCCGCGCTGTACCGGCTGGTCGTCGGTGAAGGCCGGGTCGGGCGTGGGCAGCAGGGTGTCGAGTTCACCGGCGGTGGGACGGTGGATCGCGCGCAGCGCCTTGCCCAGCACGGCGCCGGAGACCCCGCCCTCGCCTTCGAGCCACACCACGCAGTCCTTCTTCGTCACCTCGTACTTGTGCGTCCCGGCGTGGCGCAGGTGGTCGGTGTAGAGGTGGATGACGGCGCCGGTCCTGTCCGTGTAGGCGGCGGAGAATCCGTCGTCGCCCTGCACGCCGACGGACTGCTGGGCGAGCGTGAACCCCGGGGCCCCGGTGACGTAGACCAGTTCCGGATCCATACCCAACGCCTTCGCCTTGGCGGCGAGTTCCGCCGGGTCGGCGGGCGAGGCGGAGGCTCCGGGGGCCGCCTTCTCGGTACCGCATCCGGTGAGCAGGGCGGCGGCGAGGAGCAGCGGCGGCAGGGCGCGCACGGCACGGATCATGCGGCCATCGTGCCGTACGGACGTTCCGCGGGCACCGGGATTTCCGACTCGCCCCGCCGCTTGTCGGTCGGCGCCGACGGCGCCTAGCCTCGGCTTCGATGAACGCCACCCCGCCCCTCCTCGACCACCTGGTGCTGGCGACCCCCGACCTCGCCGCGACGGTCGCCGACTTCGCCCGGCGGACCGGTGTGACGCCGGCGGCCGGCGGTGCCCACCCGGACCTCGGCACCCGCAACCATCTGGTGTCCCTGGGCGGCACCGGCTACCTGGAGATCATCGGCCCGGACCCGGAGCAGTCCGTACCGCCCGGCGCCCGTCCCTTCGGCGTCGACGGGCTCACCACCGCCCGCACGGTGACCTGGGCGATCCGGCCGCGGGACCTGGACGCGACGGTCGCGGCCGCGCGGGCCCGGGGCTACGACCCCGGTGACCCGCGTCCGATGAGCCGCCGGCGCCCCGACGGAACGCTGCTGGAGTGGCGGCTGACCGACAGCACCACCGCGCATCCCTCGGGCCTGGTGCCGTTCCTGATCGACTGGGGTTCCTCGCGCCACCCGACGGCCTCCGGGCTGCCGGTCACCCCGCTGCTCGCGGTGTCCGCGACCGTCCCCGACCCCGCGGCGGTCCGCGCTCTGTTGAGCGCCCTGGGCACGGACCTGACCCTGGCCGAGGGACCGGTGGCGTTCTCCTTCACCGTCGACACCCCGCGGGGAGCCGTGACCTTCTCCTGAGTGTCCGTTCCCTGGAGTCCGTTCCCTGGAGTCCGTTCCC
>NZ_JBSFJE010000015.1:0-166457 GCF_053597895.1 Streptomyces sp. NPDC001220 | reverse complement strand
CCCTGGAGTCCGTTCCCTGGCGTCCGTTCCCTGGCGTCCGTTCCCTGGCGTCCGTTCCCTGGCGTCCGTTCCCTGGCGTCCGTTCCCTGGCGTCCGTTCCCTGGCGTCCGATTCCTTCAAGACCGGCGCCCGGGCCCCCGCCTACGGTGACGTCATGACTCCACGATTCGCCGTGATCGGCCTGGTCGCCTCCGACCTGGCCGCGTCCCTCGCCTTCTACCGTCGCCTGGGCCTGGGCTTCCCGCCCGGCGCCGAGGAACAGCCGCATGTCGAGGCCGAGTTGCCCGGCGGGCTCACCCTCGCCCTGGACACCGAGGAGACGGTCCGCTCCTTCCACCCGGCCTGGCGCCCGCCGGCCGACGGCGGCCGGGTGGGGCTCGCCTTCCGCTGCGGTTCGCCCGCCGAGGTGGACGCGGTCTACGAGGACCTGGTCGGCGCCGGGTACCACGGCGAACTCAAGCCGTGGGACGCCTTCTGGGGCCAGCGGTACGCCACCGTGCACGACCCCGACGGCAACGGCGTCGACCTGTTCGCCCCGCTACCCGAGTAGCCCGGTCAGCGGCAGCCCGGCCAACTCCCGCACCTCACGGGAGAGATGGGGCTGATCCGCGTACCCCGCCCGGACCGCGGTCTCGGCGAGCGGCACCCCGCCCCGGGCGAGCGAGAGGGCCCGCTGCAGCCGGAGCACCCGGGCGAGCGTCTTGGGCCCGTAGCCGAACGCGGCGCGGCTGCGCCGGTGCAGCCGGCGGGCGCCGAGGCCCAGTTCGTCGGCGGTGGCCGCGACCGGGCGCCCCGCGTCCAGCGCCTCGACGAGGCGCCGCAGCGACGGGTCGGGCGGCCCGGCCCGCTCCAGGGCGATCTGCTCCAGCGCCGCGGCGGGATCACCGGCGGCAGCGACCCGGGCGCGCAGCCGCCGTACGACGGAGGCCGGCCAGATGTCGCTCAGCTCCACCCGCCGGTCGAGCAGTTCGTACGCCGGCACGCCGAGGACGGCGGGCGCGGTGCCGGGGTAGAAACGCAGGCCCACCCACACGCCTTGGGCGCCTTCGGTGGCGTACGCGCGCGTATCGGGCCCGGCGACCAGCAGCCGCCCCTCGTGCCAGAGCAGATCCATGCACCCGTCGGGCAGCACCCGCCCGGCGCCGCCCTCGTCCGGCCGGTTCACCCAGACGACCGCACCGGAGACCCGAGACGCCCGTTCCCTGTACACATACGCCAGCGTAGACGCGCCACGTCAGGGACACGGGACTGTGTGCGATACGCCGACCTGGGCGCGCCCCCGTCAGGGGCGCGGGGGAACTGCGCGAGCGGCCACCCACAACCCGCGGCCCGCCGAAAACCGCACCCCCCACTGCGAACCCGGCCCCGGCCCTCAGGCCTCCGGCTTGCGCGGCGGATGGCTGCTCTTCACATGCGTACGCAACCGCGCCGTGACGTCCTCGGGCGGCAGGAAGCGGGACCAGCGTTCCGGGAACTCGGACGGCATGTCCGGGTCGTCGGGGTCGACCTCGCGCGCCGCGGCCGCGCGGGCGACGTACTCGGCGACCTGGGCCTCCCGCAACCGCTCGTTGGCGGCGCGCGCCGCGGCCGTGGCGGCGGCCGGCCAGACCCGGTCGATGGCGGCGTTCACGGCGGCGCCGACCAGCACCGCGAAGGCGGACACACCGATCCACAGGAGCACGGCGACGGACGCGGCGAGGGAGCCGTAGATCGTCGCGCCCTCGATGGTGCTGGTCAGGTAGATGCGCAGCAGGAAGCTGCCGAGGACCCACATGGCCAGGGCGACCAGGGCGCCCGGCACGTCCTCGATCCACGGCGAGCGGACCGGCACGGAGACGTGGTACAGCGTGGTCAGGAAGACGATGGACAGGACGATCACGACCGGCCAGTACAGGACCTGTACGACCGTCTCGGACCAGGGCACGATCCGGACCACCGCGTCCGGCCCGGCCACCATCAGCGGCAGCGCGACCGAGCCGATCAGCAGCGCGGCGATGAAGAGCAGGAAGGACACGATCCGGGTCTTCACGATGCCCCGGACGCCGTCGAGGCCGTACATCACGGTGATCGTGTCGATGAAGACGTTCACCGCGCGGGAGCCCGACCACAGGGCGAACAGGAAGCCGATGGAGATCACGTCGGGGCGGCCGCCCCGCACCACGTCGTGCAGGATCGGCTCCGCGATCTCCTTCACGCCCTTGTCGGACAGGACCGTGCGGGACGCGTCCAGGAGGTTGGTCTCCAGGCTGGCGATGGTGTGGGCGCCGGTCCAGTCGTCGACGTAACCGAGCAGTCCGATGAGGCTGAGCAGCAGCGGCGGGACGGACAGCAGGGTGAAGAAGGCGGCCTCGGCGGCGAGGCCGAGGATGCGGTACTCCATGCAGGAATTGACGGTGTCCTTGACCAGCAGCCAGGCCGTCCTGCGCTTGGAGACGTTCCGGTAGAGGGCCCTGGCCCGGTGGAGCCGGCCGGAGGGCCGCTCGGGGGTATCGCTTGCTGGCTGCACGCCCTAACGGTATCCGCCGTCCGGGGCCGTACTCATCTTCCGGGGTCCCGAAGCGATCTTCCGGACCCGGGAGGGTCTTGCGGGGCGACCGGGGGTACCCCTGTGTCACGCTGGAGACCACCGCCGTCGGCCCCGGATAGGTTCGCAGACATGGCAGGCACCACCACCCATACCATCACCAACCAGCCGCCCCCGCTGGTCGGATACGACGTCTTCGGCGCCGACCGGGCCCTCGTCGAGGCGGTGGCCCGGCACACCGCCCCGGAGCTGCTGGACGAGGTGCGCGCCGAGCTGTCGTCGATCGGCGTCTCGGCCGGTTCGGCGCAGGTGCAGGAGTGGGCGGCGCAGGCCAACGAGCACCCGCCGCGGCTGCGCACCCACGACCGCTACGGCCACCGTGTCGACGAGGTCGAGTTCCATCCCGCCTGGCACCGGCTGCTCGGCAAGGGCGTGGGCGCGGGCCTGACCACCGGCTGGGTACGGCCGTCCGGGCACGTCCGGCGGGCGGCCGCCTTCCTGGTCTGGACCCAGGCCGAGGCCGGGAACTGCTGCCCGCTGTCGATGACGAACGCGGCGGTGCCCGCGCTGCGCACCGACCCGGAGCTGGCCGCCGCGTGGGAGCCGCTGCTGACGTCCGTGATCTACGACCGCGAGCTGCGGCCGGCCGCCCGGAAGGCCGGCGCCCTCTTCGGCATGGGCATGACAGAGAAGCAGGGCGGCAGCGACGTCCGTGCGAACACGACCGGCGCCGCTCCGCTCGCCGAGTCCGGGACGTACACGCTCACCGGACACAAGTGGTTCTGCTCGGCACCGATGTCCGACGGCTTCCTGGTGCTGGCCCAGGCCCCGGGCGGACTGACCTGTTTCCTGGTGCCGCGGGTCCTGGCGGACGGCACCCGCAACGTCTTCCTCCTCCAGCGCCTCAAGGACAAGCTCGGCAACCGGTCGAACGCGTCGAGCGAGGTGGAGTTCGACGGCACCTGGGCGCGGCGCGTGGGCGAGGAGGGGCGCGGGGTGCGGACCATCATCGAGATGGTCGCCGCGACCCGGCTCGACTGTGTGCTGGGCTCGGCGGGGCTGATGCGGCAGGCGGTGGCCCAGGCCGTGCACCACTGCACGCACCGCGAGGCGTTCGGCGGGAAGCTCGCCGACAAGCCGCTGATGCGCAACGTCCTGGCCGACCTCGCGATCGAGTCGGAGGCCGCGACGACGCTCGCGCTCCGGCTGGCCGCCGCCTACGACAACGGCGGCGAGGCCGAACAGGCCCTGCTGCGGCTGGCGTTGCCGGCCGCCAAGTACTGGGTGACCAAGCGCTGCGCGCCGGTCGCCGTGGAGGCCGCCGAGTGCCTGGGCGGCAACGGCTACGTGGAGGAGTCGGGGCTGCCCCGGCTGGTGCGCGAGTCACCGCTGAACTCGGTCTGGGAGGGCGCGGGGAACATCCAGGCGCTGGACGTCCTGCGGGCGTTGCAACGCGAGCCGGGAGCGCTGGACGCCTACCTCCAGGAGATCGGCCGCGCCCACGGCGCCGACCACCGTCTGGACCGCGCGGTCAAGGACCTCTTCTCCGAACTGGCCGACCTGGAAGGCATGGAGGCCCGGGCCAGGCGCCTGGTGGAACGCCTGGCGACGGTCCTCCAGGGCTCCCTGCTGGTCCGCTTCGCGCCCCCGGAGGTGGCCGACGCCTTCTGCGCGTCAAGGCTGGGCAACGACTGGGGTTCATCCTTCGGCACCTTGCCGAAGGGCCTGGACCTGGCGGCGGTGACGGAGCGAGCGAGGGTGCGCATCCCGACCTGAAGGGGGCGCGGGGAACTGCGCGACCAGCCACGACCCCGCAGCCGCCGACACACCGCAAGCCGCACCCGCTACCGCGTCCGGCCTTCCGCCGGGGCGCGGGGGTGGTGCTGCGCCGACACGGCACCACCCCCGCTTCTTCGGCCCATGTCAGGCCACCGACGCCGGAGCGTCGGCTCAATTTTCGGCCACTCCACGCCCGTTCACCAGGGTTGCAAGGGGTTGCAACATATCGGTGTCTGTGTGCGGACTGTGTGCCTCCGGCGCTGGAAAAAGGCACTATGAGACGCACAGTCGGACCGGAAACCGCCGCCCGGACGGCTTGACAAGACACTTCCACACCTTTTCCGAGGACTGTCCGGGAGGACCTCAGTGGGGAACCCGCCGATGGACGTGGCGCGACTCGCCGCGGTGGACGCGGCGCAGGCGGCGCGGTTACTGAACGAACTGCGCGAGGCGAGACTCGCCGGACAGCGTGGGCGGATCGCGCCCCGGCCGGTGATCGAGAAGTCCTGGGGGCGGATGCTGCGCGGCGGCGTCGACCCCGAACACGACTTCCGTTCGGGGCTGCTGTCCGCCGACGAAGTCCGGCGCAGACGTGAGGAGTCACCGCTGCGGGACGTACTGCCGGTGCTGCGCGAGGGGTTGCTTTCGGTCGCGGACGTCGCCCAGCACATCATGGTGGTCGCCGATGCCGACGGCCGGGTGCTGTGGCGCGAGGGTTCCTCGCCGGTGCTGCGCAAGGCGGACGGCGTCGGCTTCACACCCGGCGCCGACTGGCGCGAAGACGTCGTCGGCACCAACGGGGTCGGCACCCCGGCGGTGGTGCGGCGCCCCGTCCAGGTCTTCGCCGCCGAGCACTTCGTCCGCTCGCTCAGCTCCTGGACGTGTTCCGGCGCCCCCATCACCGACCCCCGGGACGGCAGGCTGCTCGGTGTGGTGGACGTCAGCGGTCCGCTGGAGACCATGCACCCGGCCACCCTGGCCTGGGTGAACTCGGTGGCGAAACTCGCCGAGGCCCGGTTGCGGGAGGTGCATCTGGCCGCGCTGGAGCGGCTGCGCGCGGTCGCGGCCCCGGTGCTGGCCCGGCTGGGCGGGCGGGCGCTGGCGGTGGACGCCGACGGCTGGACGGCGGCGGTCACCGGCATGCCGTATCCACAGCGGCTCGCACTGCCCAAGTCCCTGTCGCCGGGCCGCCGCTGGCTGCCGGCGCTCGGGCTCTGCTCGGTGGAGCCGCTGGCGGGGGGCTGGCTGCTGCGGGCGGTGGACGAGCCGGCACCGGCGGGCGGCGGCCGGCTGGTGCTGGACCTGGCCCGGCCGCGCCGGCCCTCGGTGACGGTGGGCGGCGGCGCCTGCTCCTGGTCCAGGGAACTGAGTCCCCGGCACGCCGAGTTGCTGTATCTGCTGGCGGTGCGGCGGGGCGGGCGGAGCGCGGCCGGGCTGGCCGAGGACGTCTTCGGGGACGCCTCACGGACGGTGACCGTGCGCGCCGAGATGTCCAGGATCCGGCGCTATCTGGGGGCGCTGCTCGAACACCGGCCCTATCGCTTCAGGGAGGACGCGGAGATCGAGGTGGTGCTCCCCGCCGACCCGCACGACCTGCTGCCCTGCTCGAACGCCCCGGCGGTGGCGGCGAGCAGAGGGCCGGACCCCCGGTCCGCGTGAAGGCCGGTGCGAGGGCTCCTGCGTAGGGCCGGTGCGAAGGCTCCTGCGAAGTCCGGCGTGAAGGACCGGGCGAAGGTTCGTGTGAAGGCCCGCACCCCAGGGTGCATTCAACGCATCAGGGGCATCCGGTGACACATCTTCCGCATATTTGCGGGGTCTTCGCGGTACGGCCGCCTCGACTGCCGTAGCATCCCGGTGCGGGCATCCCCAGCTGCTCCTCGGTCAACGTACGGACCATGAGGCGCAGTTGGCCCGCCTCGGGAGGAAACATGAAGCATCGCGGCAGACACCGGCGGCGCAGGCGGGGCGCGGCACTGCGCGCGGCCCTGGCCGGGGCCGCGCTGGCTCTCACCGCGACCGCCACGATCGTCAGCGCCTCGCAGGCCACGGTCGCCGAGGACCCGGGCGCGCTCAAGCCGCTGACCTCCGCCGCCGACACCGGGCGCCTCCAGCTTCAGGAACACCTGGTGGCGCGCCGCTCGCTGGACCGGCTCGCCTCGTCGATGGGCGGCACGGTCGGGGTCGCCGACGTCCTGGCGGACGCCGACCACACCCTGCGCCGGGCGGCCGACTGCGGCTCCGACGACCGGGACTCGCTGCCGGTCACCCCGGCGGCCACCGAGGCGTACTGCTGGGACCCCACCGACACCCTCACCGACGACTGGCGGCCGGCCTCGGTGACCACCTCCTCCGACGCGGACGACGACGGCCTGTGGGGCGCCAACCGGGTCGTCCTGGCCGGCTGGACGCACAGCACCTCCAGCGGCCCCGCCGCCTCCCGGGGCCTGGCCAGGGTCGCGGTCGTGAACGAGAACGACCCGGCACACCCCTCGTACTCCTGGGTCCTGCTGACCGTGCCCAGCGCCGACGGCCGTAGCTACCGGGGCCTGACCTCGGAGATCTCGGGCATGGCCTGGTACGAGGACAAGCTGCTGGTCACCACCACTCCGGGCAGCGCCGACGCGCTCTACGTCTACGACCTCAACCGCATCCAGCGCACCTCGGTGCTGACCGACGCAGTCGGCCGGGTGCCCGGCGGCTGGTCGGCCGACGGCTTCCGGTACGTGATGCCCGCCGTGGGCTCGTACCGGTTCACCGCGGGAGCCTGCTCCGAGGCCGGTGCGCCCTGTCCGAGCGCACTGTCCGTGGACCGCGGGACGGCCCCGGACAGCCTGGTCCTCGGCGAGTGGACACCCGCAGGCGGCGATCAGCGGGCCCGGCTGTGGCGGTACGCGTTCGACGAGAACCCGCGGCACGACGGTTCCCTCGCCACCGACGCCGCCGGCCGGGCGGACGCGGTCGAGGCGTACCGGACCGGGGCCTCCGAGATCCGGGGCGTCCTGTCGTACCGCCCGCCGGGCGCGACCGGCTCCGAGTGGTACGTCGGTCACCTCCCCGGCGCCATGGACGGGCACGGCAGCCTGTGGCGGCAGGACACCGGGGGCGCGCAGGCGGCCCGCTGCGGCTCGGACGCCTCGCACCGCTGCTGGGGTGCGAGCACCGGCTCGCTCTCCTACGCCGCCGACACGGGCGAGGTGTGGTCGGTCACGGACCGCATGCTGTTCTCGGTGCCGCTGCGCTCGATCGACGCGTCGCTCGGATAGTCGACACGGACAACCGGCACGTCGCTCGGGGCACGGACTCGGCGCGTCGCCGCGGCGACGGACATCGACACGGCCGGGGCCGGGATGATTGCCTGGCCCCCATGAGCAGCATCGTCGTGACCACCTGGTCCCTGGAGCAGACCTCCCCGGCCGACCTCCTCCCGGCCGCCGCGCCGGAGGGCGACACGGTCGAGGTCGTCCGCTCGCAGATCCCCTCCCCCGAGTTCAGCCGCTTCCTGTACGCCTCGGTCGGCGGCGACATCCGCTGGACCGACCGGCTGGGCTGGACGTACGCCCGGTGGCGGGAACACCTGGAGCGGCCGGGCGTGGAGACCTGGGTCGGCTACGACCGGGGCACCCCGGCGGGCTACGTCGAGCTTGAACCGCAGGACGACGGGGTCGTGGAGATCGTCTACTTCGGCCTGATACCGGCGTTCCGGGGCCGCCGGATCGGCGGTCACCTGCTGTCGTACGGCGCCGCACGCGCCTGGGACCTGGCGGAGCGGTGGCCCGGGCTGCCGCCGACGAAGCGGGTGTGGCTGCACACCTGCAGCCTGGACGGCGAGCACGCGATGGCCAACTACCAGCGACGCGGCTTCAGGCTCTTCGACACGAAGGTCGAGGAGGAACCGGACGTCTCGGCACCCGGACCCTGGCCGGGGGCCCGCCCGGAGCCACGTCCCGGCGCGTGACCCACACCACCCTGTCTCAGTATTCAGAATAGATCCGTCCGAATCACGGACGATGGTGGACTGGCCCGAGATCCGCGTGACACGCTTCCGTCATGTCTGGAACTGGAACCGCCTTGGTGAGTCGGCGGCACGTCGACCTCGGCCGCATGTCCAGCGCCATCTGTCCGGCGGGCTGAGAGCACAGCACCGCCGCCCCTTCCTGTCCAGACCTTCCCTTGCGCAGTGTCGCGCAGATATGCCCCCGTGCGCCCGTACGCGCAGGTAAGAGCCGCTTTCCCGCCTGTCCCGAAGGACGTATTCACCATGGCCGCCACCCCGCAGAACCCTGCCGCCTCCGCGCCCCGCCGCAAGGTGAGTCGTCACCGCGGTGAGGGTCAGTGGGCTATGGGTCACTTCACCCCGCTCAACGGCAACGAACAGTTCAAGAAGGACGACGACGGTCTCAATGTGCGGACACGCATTGAGACGATCTACTCCAAGCGCGGCTTCGACTCGATCGACCCCAACGACCTGCGCGGACGTATGCGCTGGTGGGGTCTGTACACGCAGCGCAAGCCCGGCATCGACGGTGGCAAGACGGCCATCCTGGAGCCGGAGGAGCTGGACGACAAGTACTTCATGCTGCGGGTGCGGATCGACGGCGGCCGCCTCACCACCCGGCAGCTGCGGGTGATCGGCGAGATCTCGCAGGAGTTCGCGCGGGGCAGCGCGGACGTCACCGACCGGCAGAACGTCCAGCTGCACTGGATCCGCATCGAAGACGTTCCCGAGATCTGGAACCGTCTCGAGGCCGTCGGCCTGTCCACCACCGAGGCGTGCGGCGACACCCCGCGTGTGGTCATCGGCTCGCCGGTCGCCGGCATCGCCGAGGACGAGATCATCGACGGCAGCTGGGCGATCGACGAGATCAACCGGCGGTACATCGGCAGCAAGGAGTTCTCCAACCTGCCGCGCAAGTTCAAGTCCGCGATCTCCGGTTCGCCGCTGCTCGACGTGGTGCACGAGATCAACGACATCGCCTTCGTCGGTGTCGAGCACCCCGAGCACGGTCCCGGTTTCGACCTGTGGGTCGGCGGCGGTCTGTCCACCAACCCGAAGATCGGTGTCCGGCTCGGCGCCTGGGTGCCGCTGGACGAGGTCCCGGACGTCTGGGCCGGTGTCATCGGCATCTTCCGGGACTACGGCTACCGGCGGCTGCGCACCCGCGCCCGGCTGAAGTTCCTGGTCGCCGACTGGGGCGCGGAGAAGTTCCGCCAGATCCTGGAGGACGAATACCTCGAGCGGAAGCTCGTCGACGGCCCCGCGCCGGCCGAGCCCCTGCAGCGCTGGCGTGACCACGTCGGTGTGCACCGGCAGCAGGACGGCAACTTCTACGTCGGGTTCGCCCCACGCGTCGGCCGCGTGGACGGCACCACCCTGGCGAAGATCGCCGACCTCGCCGAGGCCCACGGCTCGGGCCGGGTGCGGACCACCGTCGAGCAGAAGATGATCGTCCTCGATGTCGCCGAGGACCAGGTCGACTCGCTGGTCGAGGCCCTGGAGGCGCTGGACCTCACCGCCAGGCCGTCCTCGTTCCGGCGCGGCACCATGGCCTGCACCGGCATCGAGTACTGCAAGCTCGCCATCGTCGAGACGAAGGCGCGGGGCGCCGCTCTCATCGACGAGCTGGAGCGCCGGCTGCCCGACTTCGACGAGCCGCTGACCATCAACCTCAACGGCTGCCCGAACGCCTGCGCCCGCATCCAGGTCGCGGACATCGGTCTCAAGGGCCAGCTGGTCCTGGACGACCAGGGCGAGCAGGTCGAGGGCTTCCAGGTGCACCTGGGCGGCGCGCTGGGTCTGGAGGCCGGTTTCGGCCGCAAGGTCCGCGGTCTCAAGGTGACCTCGGAGGAGCTGCCGGACTACGTCGAGCGGGTGCTCAGGCGTTTCCAGGCGGAGCGCGAGGACGGCGAGCGGTTCGCCGCCTGGGCGTCCCGCGCCAGTGAGGAGGCCCTCTCATGAGCGAGCGGGCCGCCCCCTTCTACTGCCCCTACTGCGGCGACGAGGATCTGCGTCCCAGCGAGCAGGGCCACGGCGCCTGGGAATGCGCGGCCTGCAACCGCGCATTCCAGCTGAAGTTCCTCGGGCTGCTCGCCCGGGGGCTGAAGCACTCCGAAGCCGGAGGGGAACAGATATGACCACAGCTCAGGAAGACCGTACCGCCGACGACTTGAAGGCGCTGGCCGAGCAGGCCGGCCGTGATCTCGAAGACGCCACCGCCCTGGAGATCCTCCAGTGGGCGGTGGACACCTTCGGCAAGGGCTTCTGCGTGACCTCCTCCATGGAGGACGCGGTGGTGGCCCACCTGGCGTCACGCGCCCAGAAGGGCGTGGACGTCGTCTTCCTCGACACCGGCTACCACTTCCCGGAGACCATCGGCACCCGGGACGCGGTCGAGGCCGTGATGGACGTCAACGTCATCACCCTCACCCCGCGTCAGACGGTCGCCGAGCAGGACGCCGAGTACGGTCCCAGGCTGCACGAACGCGACCCCGACCTGTGCTGCAAGCTCCGCAAGGTGCAGCCGCTGGAGCAGGGCCTGACGAAGTACGCCGCCTGGGCGACCGGGCTGCGCCGCGACGAGTCCCCGACCCGGGCGAACACCCCGGTCGTCGGCTGGGACGAGAAGCGGCAGAAGGTCAAGATCTCGCCGATCGCCCGCTGGACCCAGGACGACGTGGACGCCTACGTCGCCGAACACGGCGTGCTGACCAACCCGTTGCTGATGGACGGCTACGCCTCGGTCGGCTGCGCCCCCTGCACCCGCCGGGTGCTGGAGGGCGAGGACGCGCGCGCCGGCCGCTGGGCGGGGCGGGCCAAGACCGAGTGCGGGCTGCACGGATGACGGCCACCACGCCTTCGACGAACCAGGAGAACAACGTGACGACCGGAGCCACCGTCTGGCTCACGGGTCTGCCGAGTGCCGGCAAGACCACCATCGCGTACGAACTGGCCGGCCTGCTGCGGGCGGAGGGCCGCCTCGTGGAGGTGCTCGACGGCGACGAGATCCGCGAGTTCATCTCGGCGGGCCTCGGCTTCAGCCGCGAGGACCGGCACACCAACGTGCAGCGCATCGGCTTTCTCGCCGAACTTCTGGCACGTAACGGCGTGACCGCCCTCGTCCCGGTGATCGCCCCCTACGCGGACAGCCGGGACGCGGTGCGCAAGCGCCACGAGGAGAACGGCACCGCGTACGTCGAGGTGCATGTGGCGACCCCGGTCGAGGTGTGCTCCGTACGCGATGTGAAGGGTCTGTACGCCAAGCAGGCCGCCGGTGAGCTGACCGGGCTGACGGGGGTCGACGACCCGTACGAGGAGCCCGAGACGCCCGATCTGCGGATCGAGTCGCAGCACCAGACCGTACGGGAGTCCGCGGCGTCCGTGCACGCCCTGCTCAGTGGGAAGGGACTGGCATGACGACGACCGTGGCGGCTCACGGGGAGGGCACGGGCACCCCGTACGCCCTGTCCCATCTGGACGCGCTGGAGTCCGAGGCGGTCCACATCTTCCGCGAGGTGGCGGGCGAGTTCGAACGGCCGGTGATCCTGTTCTCCGGCGGCAAGGACTCCATCGTCATGCTCCACCTGGCCCTGAAGGCGTTCGCCCCGGCAGCCGTCCCCTTCTCCCTGCTGCACGTGGACACCGGACACAACTTCCCCGAAGTCCTCGAATACCGGGACCATGTGGTGGCCGCACACGGCCTGCGCCTCCATGTCGCCTCCGTACAGGACTACATCGACCGCGGTGTGCTGCGCGAACGCCCGGACGGCACCCGCAACCCCCTGCAGACACTTCCGCTCACCGAGAAGATCCAGAACGAGAAGTTCGACGCGGTCTTCGGCGGCGGCCGCCGCGACGAGGAGAAGGCCCGCGCCAAGGAACGGGTCTTCTCCCTGCGCGACGAGTTCTCCCAGTGGGACCCGCGCCGCCAGCGCCCCGAACTGTGGAACCTCTACAACGGCCGCCACGCCCCCGGCGAACACGTCCGGGTCTTCCCGCTCTCCAACTGGACCGAGCTGGACGTCTGGCAGTACATCGCCCGCGAGGGCATCGAACTGCCGGACATCTACTTCGCGCACGAGCGGGAGGTCTTCCAGCGCGGCGGGATGTGGCTGACCGCGGGCGAGTGGGGCGGCCCGAAGGACGGCGAGACCGTCGAGAAGCGGCAGGTCCGCTACCGGACCGTCGGTGACATGTCCTGCACCGGCGCCGTCGACTCCGACGCCGCCACGCTGGACGCCGTGATCACGGAGATCGCCGCCTCCCGGCTCACCGAGCGCGGCGCCACCCGCGCCGACGACAAGCTCTCCGAGGCCGCGATGGAAGACCGCAAGCGCGAGGGGTACTTCTAAAGATGAGCACGACCACCACGGAACTCGGCCTGGCCGAGACCACCCTGCTGCGTTTCGCCACCGCCGGTTCGGTCGACGACGGCAAGTCCACCCTGGTCGGACGACTGCTGCACGACTCCAAGTCGGTCCTCACCGACCAGCTGGAAGCCGTGGAGCGCGCCTCCGCCTCACGCGGGCAGGACGCCCCCGACCTCGCCCTGCTCACCGACGGACTACGGGCCGAACGCGAACAGGGCATCACCATCGACGTCGCCTACCGCTACTTCGCCACACCCAAACGCCGGTTCATCCTCGCCGACACCCCGGGCCACGTGCAGTACACCCGCAACATGGTCACCGGAGCCTCCACCGCCGAGCTGACCGTCGTCCTGGTCGACGCCCGCAACGGAGTCGTCGAGCAGACCCGCCGGCACGCCGCGATCGCCGCCCTGCTCCGCGTCCCGCACGTCGTCCTCGCCGTCAACAAGATGGACCTGGTCGGCTACCAGGAGGCGATCTTCGCGGGGATCGCCGAGGAGTTCACGGCGTACGCGACCGAGCTGGGCGTCCCCGAGGTCACCGCGATCCCGATCTCGGCGCTCGTCGGCGACAACGTCGTGGAGCCGTCCGCGAACATGGACTGGTACGGCGGCCCGACCGTCCTGGAGCACCTGGAGACCGTCCCGGTCAGCCACGACCTGGCGCACTGCCACGCCCGGCTGCCCGTGCAGTACGTGATCCGCCCGCAGACCGCCGAGCACCCGGACTACCGGGGCTACGCCGGCCAGATCGCCGCCGGTACCTTCCACGTCGGCGAGCCGGTCACGGTCCTGCCGTCCGGTCGTACGACCACGATCTCGGGCATCGACCTGCTCGGCAAGCCGGTCGACTCGGCCTGGACGACCCAGTCGGTGACCCTGCTGCTCACCGACGACATCGACGTCTCGCGCGGCGACCTGATCGTGCCGACGAAGGACGCGCCGGAGACCACCCAGGAGGTCGAGGCGACCGTCTGCCACGTGGCCGACCAGCCGCTGACGGTCGGGCACCGGGTGCTGCTCAAGCACGGCACCCGCACGGTCAAGGCGATCGTCAAGGACATCCCGTCCCGGCTCACGCTCGACGACCTGTCCCTGCACCCGCACCCGGGGCAGCTCGTCGCCAACGACATCGGACGGGTGAAGATCCGTACCGCCGAGCCGCTGCCGGTCGACTCCTACGCCGACTCGCGCCGCACCGGCTCCTTCATCCTGATCGACCCCGCCGACGGCACCACGCTCACCGCGGGCATGGTCGGCGAGTCGTTCGCCTCCCCCGAGCCCGTCAAGGACGAGACCGACGACGACGGCTGGGACTTCTGACATGACGATGACCGACGTCTACTCGACGTTCGCGAAGGAGGGCGGCCGCGTCGGCAGCGGCGACCTCGGGAGCGGGCAGGGCGGGGTGGCGCGATGTGCGTGCTGACGTACGCGCACTGCCTGCGCGCCCCGGCCCCCCACCCGACGTCCCGGATGCGACGAAGACCTGCCGACCTCCCGGCCACGACCTGAGAGACCGTGACCGCCGGGCCAACGAGAGGAAAGCCTCCCGTGCCTGCCAACCGCTCAACGCTCCTTCGCCGCGGCATAGCCGCGCTCGCCGCACTCCCCCTGCTCACGCTCGCCGCCTGCGGGTACGGGTCGGACTCCGACAAGAGTGACACCACCAAGGTCGCCGCCGGCGCCAAGAAGATCGACGGCCTCGACTCCGTCAAGATCGGATACTTCGGCAACCTGACCCACGGGACCGCGCTGGTGGGCAACCAGAAGGGCTTCTTCCAGAAGGAGCTCGGCGCCACCAAGGCCAAGTACGCGATCTTCAACGCGGGGCCGTCCGAGATCGAGGCGCTCAACTCGGGCTCCATCGACATCGGCTGGATCGGTCCCTCGCCGGCGATCAACGGCTACACCAAGTCCAACGGCACCGACCTGAAGATCATCGGCGGTTCGGCGTCGGGTGGCGTGAAGCTGGTCGTCGACCCGAAGAAGATCAAGTCCCTGAAGGACGTCAAGGGCAAGAAGATCGCGACGCCTCAGCTGGGCAACACGCAGGACGTGGCGTTCCTCAACTGGGTCGCCGACCAGGGCTGGAAGGTCGACGCGCAGAGCGGCAAGGGCGACGTCACGGTCGTCCGCACCGACAACAAGATCACCCCGGACGCCTTCAAGGCCGGTTCCATCGACGGCGCCTGGGTGCCGGAGCCGACCGCGTCCAAGCTGGTCGCCGAGGGCGGCAAGGTGCTGCTCGACGAGTCCACGCTGTGGCCCGACAAGAAGTTCGTGATCACGAACATCATCGTGTCGCAGAAGTTCCTCAAGGCGCACCCGAAGGTCGTCGAGGCGGTCCTCAAGGGCTCGGTCGAGACCAACAAGTGGATCAACGCCAATCCGGACGCGGCGAAGACCTCGGCCAACAAGCAGCTGGCGATCGACTCCGGCAAGGCACTGCCGGACGACGTCCTGAACTCCGCCTGGTCCTCCATCCAGTTCACCGACGACCCGCTGGCCTCCACGCTCAACACCGAGGCCGAGCACGCCGTCAAGGCCGGTCTGCTCACCGACCCGCTGCTGAAGAACATCTACGACCTGACGATCCTCAACAAGGTCCTCAAGGCCGACGGCGCGAGCACGGTCGACGCCGCCGGTCTCGGCAGCAGCTGACACCGGTCCCGACGCGTTCCCAGGAGGTGACGACCATGGCCACGACCACGACACTCGCCAAGGCCGGCGAGTCGGTGGAGTACGCGGCACGCCTTGAGCACGTCTCGAAGTCCTTCGCGACTCCCGGTGGACAGCAGCTCGTCCTGGACGACATCACGCTCGATGTCGCGCCGGGCGAGTTCGTCACCCTCCTGGGGGCGTCGGGGTGCGGCAAGTCCACGCTGCTGAACCTGGTGGCGGGGCTGGACCGGCCCACCGCGGGCTCCATCGCGACGGACGGGCGGCCCGCCCTGATGTTCCAGGAGCACGCCCTCTTCCCGTGGCTGACCGCGGGCAAGAACATCGAACTCGCCCTGAAGCTCAGGGGGGTTCCCAAGAACGACCGCCGCGCCAAGGCCGAGCAGCTGCTCGAACTGGTCCGGCTGAAGGGCGCGTACGGCAAGCGCGTCCACGAGCTGTCGGGCGGTATGCGCCAGCGTGCGGCGCTGGCCCGGGCGCTCGCCCAGGAGAGCAACCTGCTGCTGATGGACGAGCCGTTCTCGGCCCTGGACGCCATCACCCGGGACGTGCTGCACGACGAGCTGACCCGTATCTGGGAGGAGACCGGGGTCTCCGTCCTGTTCGTCACGCACAACGTGCGCGAGGCGGTGCGGCTCGCCCAGCGGGTGATCCTGCTGTCGTCCCGCCCGGGCCGGATAGCGCGCGAGTGGGAGGTCGGCATACCGCAGCCGCGCCGCATCGAGGACGCGCCCGTGGCCGAACTGTCCCTTGAGATCACCGATGTACTGCGTGGGGAGATCCGCCGTCATGGCCAGCACTGAGACGACGCCGCTCAAGGAGGGCGGAAGTGTCGAGGCGGGCCTCGACGCGCTGGAGACGTCGACGACCGGCCGCCCGACCTTCCGGCAGACCTTCACCGCCAAGATCCTGCCGCCGATCATCGCGCTCGCCGTGGTCCTCGTGGTCTGGACGCTCCTCGTCCCGGTCGTCGACGACCCGTCCAAGCTGCCCTCGCCGGCCGCGGTGGGCGACACGTTCAAGGACGCCTGGCTCAAGGGCGACCTGCTCGGCTATATCTGGACCAGTGTCAGCCGCGGCCTGCTCGGCTTCCTCTTCGCGCTGGTCATCGGCACCCCGCTGGGTCTGCTGGTGGCCCGGGTGAAGTTCGTGCGCGCGGCCATCGGCCCGATCCTGTCCGGCCTCCAGTCGCTGCCGTCGGTGGCGTGGGTGCCGCCGGCCGTGATCTGGCTGGGTCTGAACAACTCGATGATGTACGCGGTGATCCTGCTCGGCGCGGTCCCCTCCATCGCCAACGGTCTCGTCTCCGGTGTCGACCAGGTGCCCCCGCTGTTCCTGCGCGCCGGACGCACGATGGGCGCGACCGGTGTGAAGGGGATCTGGCACGTGGTGCTGCCGGCGGCGCTGCCCGGCTATGTGGCGGGCCTGAAGCAGGGCTGGGCGTTCTCCTGGCGCTCGCTGATGGCGGCGGAGATCATCGCGAGCTTCCCCGACCTCGGCGTGGGTCTCGGCCAGCTGCTGGAGAACGCGCGCACCGCCAGCGACATGGCCATGGTGTTCGAGGCCATCATTCTGATCCTGTTCGTCGGCATCGCGATCGACCTGCTGATCTTCAGCCCGCTGGAGCGGTGGGTGCTGCGCAGCCGCGGTCTGCTGGTGAAGAGCTGAGGTAGCCCATGAGCAAGCCGGTCCGCCCCGTCCTCGTGGTGATCGCCCACGGCAGCCGCGATCCGCGGCACGCGGCGACCGTGCACGCCCTGGTGCGGCGGGTACGGTCGCTGCGGCCCGGGCTGCGCGTGGAGACCGGCTTCCTGGACTTCACCATCCCGTCGGTGCACGGGGTGCTGGAGTCCCTGGCGGCGGAGGGCGTCCGCGATGTCGTGGCCCTCCCCCTGCTGCTCACCCGCGCGTTCCACGCGAAGGCGGACATCCCGGCCGTCCTGCGGGACGCGCCGGCTCGGCTGCGGATCCGGCAGGCGGAGGTGCTCGGCCCGTCCCCGCTGCTCCTGGCGGCCCTGGAACGGCGGCTGCACGAGGCGGGGCTGACCCCCGCCGACAAACCCTCGACCGGGGTCGTACTGGCCTCGGCGGGGTCCAGCGACCCGGAGGCGATCGCGGTGATCGCAGAAATCGCGCGGGAGTGGCGGCACACCGGTTGGTGCGCCGTGCGGCCCGCGTTCGCCTCCGCATCCCTCCCCCGCACCGAGGACGCGGTACGGGAGCTGCGGGAGCTCGGCTGCGCCCGGGTGGCGGTCGCCCCCTACGTCCTCGCCCCCGGCTTCCTGCCCGACCGGATCGCGCGGGGCGCGGCGGAGGCGGACGTGCTGGCCGAGGTGCTCGGCCCGGCGCCCGAGGTGGCACGGGTGCTGCTGGAGCGGTACGACGCGGCCCGCACCCCCGCCCTGGCGGCCGTGGGCGCCTGAGCGGTCCGGCCTTCGGTCCGAGGGACGCCCTCGGGGTTCGCGGTCCGGCGCTCCCCTGTGACGTCGGACCGCGAACGGCCGGTCCACGGCGGGGCTCTCACGAGCGTCACCGCCACGACCGGCTCTTACTTCAGCGTCGTGGCCCGCGAACGTGTCACACCAGGGTCTTTGCCGGTTCCGTTTCCCAATGACTTGTCCCTACTGGGCAGTTGACCGGGCGATCGGGGTGCCCTCGGCCTCGGCGATCGGGCGGCGCGGCCGTTGCGCTCGATGCCGCAGAGGGCGTCGCGGCCGGTGTATACGAACTCGGCGTCGGCGGGAGGTTGCCGGTGGGCGTTCGTGCCGGAGGAGGCGGTGCAGCCGGGGGCGGTCCGGGTGCGGCTCACCGGCACGGCCCCGCAGGTCCGTCGCGCGCACAACCCGTCGGCGTACAACCGCCGGGTGCCGACGAGCCCTCGGGGCGCCGGTTTCGGACCCCGGCCGAGGACCCGCGGCTCGCCGTACCGCGCGAGACCGTGCCGCCGGCGCCCGTCCTCGGCCTGCGGACGGTCACGCCTCCGGGGCGGTGAGCTCCACCAGCTTGACGACCGTGTTCCAGTTGCGGGTGGTGGCGATCAGCCCCTTGTTGATCCGCGGCCGGGACAGCGCCTCCGCCAGCTTGGAGCGGCCGAGGCCGTCCGGGGCGTACAGGTACAGCGCGCGGTCGCCCAGCCGGAACTCCTCGGGGAGGTGGGCGGCGGGGTCCAGGTCCGCGAACCGCTCCGGCGCGACCGGCGCGGAGAAGTAGGTGACGTGCAGCTGCCTGGCCTCCAGTTCGGTGGCCGGGAACGGGCAGGCCTCGGCGGTCGCCTTGAGGTAGGCGTGGTCGCGGACGAGCACGTCGACGGAGAAGCCGAACCGCTCCTCGATCCCCTTGGCCAGCTCCGCGGCCAGCGATTCGGGGTCCCCGCCGGCGGCGAAGACGGCCTGCCCGCTCTGCAGGTAGGTCCCCACGGACTCGTACCCCAGGCCGGTCATGAGCGCCCGCAGGTCGGCCATCGGAAGCTTCTTCCTGCCGCCCACGTTGATCCCGCGCAGCAGTGCCGCATACATCGTCATTCGAACACCTTAGAACGGCCGTCGTGCCCCGTGGGGGTGGGCACGACGGCCGTGCCGGGCATGCCGGGCTGCCCGAAACTCTGGCCGATCGGACCGCTCCGGATCAACTCCTACACGCACCTGTGACTTGTTCAACAAGGTTTTGTAATCACAAAGCGGATCCCCGTCGTCGGAAGGGACAGCCCTGATCATCACCCCCGAGATGGGTCGATAGATGTAAGGGCCCGACATCCTCCCAGGCGATGAGAGCCGGCCACCGCACTTCACCGGACAGCACGAGGAGTCGGTCCTGTCCGGCCCATACCTTCGAATCGAACGCAGGAAGTCGTGAAGAAATCGTGGCGGCCGGGGCGGCCGTCACCGCACACGAGGGGGCAATCCCGTCATGGGGAACGGAGACACGCGGGTGCGGGGCCTGGCCGCCCGGGCCGGCGGCTGGAGCGCCCGGCACCGCTGGGCCGCCGTCGGCATATGGGTACTGTTCGTCGTCCTGGCGATGGGACTCGGCTCGGCGGCCGGCCGGGTCGATGTCGACGAGAGCGATCAGCTCAAGGGCGAGACCCACACCGCAGCGAAGATCATCGACGACGCCGGGATCAAGGAGCCGGCCGCCGAGACGGTCCTGATCCAGTCCAGGGATCCGTCGGTCAAGGCCACGGACGCCGGGTTCAGGTCCGCCGTCGCGGAGGTCGTCAAGGCGGTCGACGGCACCGGCAAGGTCACGGACACCACCTCGCCGTACGCCACCGGAACCATCTCGAAGGACGGCCGCAGCGCGCTGGTCCAGTTCGACATGCGCGGTGACGCGGAGACCGCCGCGGACCGGGTCGAGCCGGTGCTGGACGCCGTGGCCGGGGTGCAGAAGGCGCACGGCACGCTGCGGATCGCGGAGATCGGCGGCGCCAGCATGGACAAGCAGTACGGCGACGCCTTCGGCAAGGACTTCAAGCGGGCCGAGTACTCCGCCGTGCCGGTGGCCTTCGGCATCCTGCTGATCGCCTTCGGCGCGCTGGTGGCCGCGCTGCTGCCGGTCGGCCTGGCGATCACCGCGATCATGGCGACGATGGGCCTGATGGGCCTGATCAGCCATCTGCAGCCGATGAGCGACACCGCCAACTCCGTGATGCTGCTGGTCGGCATGGCCGTCGGCGTCGACTACTGCCTGTTCTACCTGCGCCGGGAGCGCGAGGAGCGGGAGGCCGGCCGGGACGCGGGCGCGGCGCTGCGGATCGCCGCCGCCACCAGCGGCCGGGCCATCATCGTCTCCGGTGTCACGGTCTGCGTGGCCATGGCGGGCATGCTGTTCACCGGCCTCGCCGAGTTCGAGGCGATGGGCCTGGCCTCCCTGATGGTCGTCGCGGTCGCCATGGTCGGCTCGGTCACCGTCCTGCCCGCGCTGCTCTCCCTGCTGGGCGAGCGGGTCGAGAAGGGCCGGATCCCGTTCCTGCGCCGCCGCAGGCGCGCCCACGGCCCCTCCGAGAGCCGGTTCTGGAGCGCCGTCCTGCGGGGCGTGCTCGCCAGGCCGCTGGTCTCCGTGCTCGTCGCGGTCGGCGCGCTGCTCGCGGTCGCCGCTCCCGCCCTCGGGATGAAGACCTCGCAGCTCACCCTGGACCAGGAGTTCGGCGGCTCGCTGCCGATCGTGCAGACCTACGACCGGGTCAACCAGGCCTTCCCCGGCGGCTCCCAGCCGGCCGAGGTGGTCGTCAGGGCGAAGGACATCAACGCCCCCGAGGTCAAGCAGGCGCTGACCGACTTCCGGGAGCAGGCGATCAGTTCGGGTGCCTCGCGCGGCCCGGTCGACATCAGGCTGCACGACGCCCAGAACGTCGCCCTGATCTCCGTACCGCTGGTCGGCGGCTCCGACATGGACAAGGCCGGCAAGAGCCTGCGCAAGCTGCGCGACCAGGTACGGCCCGCCACGCTCGGCAGGGTCGACGGGCTGCAGGCGCCGGTGACCGGGAACGTCGCGGGCAACGAGGACTTCAACGACCAGTTGATGGGCTCGGTCGTCCCGGTCTTCGCCTTCGTGGTCGTCTTCGCCTTCCTCCTCATGCTGCTGTCGTTCCGCTCGCTGACGGTCGCGATCACCTCGATCCTGCTCAACCTGCTCTCGGTCGGCGCCGCCTACGGCATCCTGGTCGCCGTCTTCCAGCACGGCTGGGGTGCCTCCCTGGTGGGTGCGGAGGGCGTCGGCGCGATCGTCAGCTGGCTGCCGCTGTTCCTCTTCGTGATCCTGTTCGGCCTGTCGATGGACTACCACGTCTTCGTGGTCTCCCGGATCCGCGAGGCCCGGCTGCGCGGCCGGTCCACCAGGGACGCGATCCAGCACGGGGTGGTCACCACGGCCGGGGTCGTCACCAGCGCCGCCGTCATCATGGTCGCCGTGTTCGCGATCTTCGGCACGCTGTCCATGCAGTCCATGAAGCAGATGGGCGTGGGCCTGGCGGTCGCGGTCCTCATCGACGCGACGGTCATCCGGGGCGTGCTGCTCCCGGCGGTGATGGCGCTGCTCGGCGAGCGCAACTGGTACCTGCCCCGCTGGCTGCGCTGGCTGCCGGACCTGACCCACGACGAGTCGCCGGAGCCGGTGGCGCCGCCGGCGCCCCGGGGCGAGCAGGACCGGCTGCCGGTCTGACGTCCGGGTAACACCCTCTGACACAGGGTCCGTTGGCCTCCGGGGGAGCCAACGGGCCCTGTTCGCTGCCTACGGGTGCTCAGCGCTGGTAGCGGGCCAGGACCAGGTTGCCGTCCTTCTCCAGGCGGTCGCGGAGTTCGTCGAGCCCGATGGCGCCGCTGTAGTACGACTGGAGGGCGGGGGTGGCCACCTTGTCCTTCCACTCCGGGTAGCCGCGGACCGTCTGGGCGGGGGCCGGACCGAGGTGGCCGGCCAGGGCGGTGCCGGTGGCCCAGCCGAACCTGGCGGTGTGCAGGGCCGGGTCCCGCAGGGCCTGGGTGCCGGTGGGCAGCATCCAGTCCCCGAGGGCGAGCCGGACCATGTTCTTCGGCCGGAGCAGGAAGTCGATGAACTCGGCGGCCGCCTTCTTGTGGTGACTGTCCTCCGCTATGGACAGCGTCTGCGGGCTGACGCCCTGGGCGAGTCCGTCGGCGCCGGCCGGGGCGGGCAGCACCTCCCAGTCGAAGCCCTTCGGCGCCTGCTGGACGATCTGCTGGCGGTAGGAGAAGCCGAGCGGGACCATCGCGTACCTGCCGCCGAAGAAGCCCGGCAGGGTGTCCGAGCCACCGCTGCCCAGCGTGGAGCCGGGTGCGCTGTGGTCGATGCCGACCTGGTCGTGGATGGTGCGCGGCACCACCTGGTCGGCGGCCTGGAAGCGCACGGCCACCTTCCCGTCGGCGCCCCGGTGGAAGAGCTGTCCGCCCGCCGACAGGGAGAGGTTGAGGGTGGCGGAGACGGGTTCCTTGAGAGGCCAGGCGACGCCGTACTTGCCGTCACCGCTGAGCTCCTTGGTGACCTGCCTGAACTCCGCCCAGCTCCAGGGCCGTCCGGGCGTCGGTATCCGCACCCCCGCCTTCGCGAGCCAGGTGCTGTTGGCGATCAGCACCCTCGGCTCCTGCAGGAACGGCACGCCGTAGATGCCGCCACCGAAGGTCGCCGCCTGCCAACTCCGCTGCGGTATGGCGGCCTTGAGCCGGGCGGGCAGCAGGTCGGCCAGGTCGGCGAGGTAGCCGCCGTAGGCGAAGTCGGCGAGGTCGTCGGAGGCGTCGTGGATGATGTCCGGGGCCTCACCGCCCTCGAAGGAGGTGAGCAGCTGGTCGTGGACGCTGTCCCAACTGCCCTGCACGTACTCGACCCTGACGTCCGGGTGGGTGGCGTTCCACTCCTTCACCAGCTCCTTGTTGGCCGCGACCGACTCCTCCTGCCAGGCCAGGGACTGGAAACGGAGGGTGATCGGGCCGCCGTCCGCCTTCCCGCCGGCCGAGCAGCCGGCGAGCAGGAGGAACAGGACGACGAGTGCCGCGCAGGCTCTGGTCCGCATCAGCTCTTCACCGCCCCGGTGAGCATGCCGCCGGTGATCCGCCGCTGGACGAGTGCGAAGACGAGCAGCGACGGCAGCGTGGCCAGGAAGGCGGCCGCGGCGAGGGGGCCGAGGTCGGCCACGCCCTCCGCGCCGATGAAGTGGGTGAGGACGACCGGCAGGGTCTGTTTCTCCGGTGTCTTCAGCAGCACCAGTGCGAAGAAGAACTCGTTCCACGCGGTGACGAAGGCGAACAGCCCGGTCGCCACGATCCCGGGGGCCAGCAGCGGACCCGTCACCGACACCAGCGTCCGCAGCCGCCCGGCCCCGTCCACGGCCGCCGCCTCCTCCAGTTCGACGGGGACCGCCCGGACATGGCCGACGAGCATCCACAGCGCGAACGGCAGCGCCCACACCACGTACACCATCACCAGCCCGAAAAGGGAGTCGATCAGCCGCAGGTGCTTCAGGACCAGGAACAACGGGATGATCACCAGCACGAACGGGAAGGCCTGGCTGACCACCACCCACCCGGTGGCCGCCCGGGACAGCGCCCCGCGCCGCCGGGCCATGGCGTACGCCATCGGGGTCGCGAGCACTACGGCGATCAGCGCGGCGCCGACCGCGGCGAGCAGGGAGTTGAGGCCGGCCCGCAGCAGCGGCTGTTCGTCGAAGGCCTGCCGGAAGTTGGCCAGGGTCGGGTGCCGGGGGATCCAGGTGGGGTGCAGACTGCCCAGCTCGGTGGGCGACTTGAAGGCGGTGGAGAGCAGCCACAGCAGCGGGAAGGCCAGGAAGACGAGGTAGCCGAGCAGGGCGGCGTACTGGGCGACGCGGGCGCCGGTGCGGGTCCTCACGCGTCCTCGCCTCCCCGCAGCCGACCCGCCAGGAAGACGGCGAGGAGCACCGCGATCACCGCGACCATCACGCACCCCATCGCCGCCGCGTACCCGAACTGGCCGTAGCGGAAGGCCTCTTCGTAGGCGAAGAGCATCGGCAGCCGGGTCTTGCCGCCGGGGCCGCCGTTGGTCAGGACGTAGACCAGGGCGAAGGAGTTGAAGTTCCAGATCAGGTTGAGCGCGGTGATGGCCAGGGCGACGGGTCTGAGGGCGGGCCAGGTGACCGTGCGGAAGCGGCGCCAGGCGCCGGCGCCGTCCACGGCCGCGGCCTCGTGCAGTTCGCGCGGGGTGTTCTGCACTCCGGCCAGCAGGGCGACCGTGGTCTGCGGCAGGCCGGCCCAGACGCCGACGACGATCACGGCGGGCAGGGCGCTGCCGAGGCCGCTCAGCCAGTCCCGGCCATCACCGAGGCCGAGGTCGTGCAGGGTCTCGTTGAGGATCCCGGCGTCCGGGTTGTAGACCAGCCGCCACATGATGCCGACCACGACCTCGGGCATCGCCCAGGGCACGATGGCCAGCGCGCGGGCCAGCCAGCGCAGCCGCAGCTCCTGGTTGAGGAGGAGGGCGAGACCGAGGGCGAGCAGGAACTGGGGCACGGTCACCCCGACGGCCCAGACCAGGCCGATCCGGAACGACTCCCAGAAGAGCGTGTCGTGCAGGAGGTCCTGGAAGTTGAGGCCGCCGATCCACCGGGTGGCGGCGGTCCGGCCCGACTGGGCGTCGGTGAAGGCCAGCAGGATCCCGTAGAGCAGCGGGCCGACGCTCAGCACGAGGATCGGGATCAGGGCCGGCAGAACCAGGAACCAGGCGCCGTGGCCGGTCAGGCGTGCGGCGGCCGGTCGCCGCGCGGTGGCCACGTTCGTCGCCAATGCCACGTCATCCCCCTTTGCGCGGCCCGGTCGGACCCGGTCATGGTCGTGAAGGCAGGTTGTCTCGTCAAGGCACCGCGCACACGCCGCGACCTCCGCGGATGCGAGACTGGCCGGCGGATGGCTGGAAGACGGCGCCGTGTGCACCCGCACAGCCGCGGGCGCGGGCACCGGGAGCGGAGGCGGACGATGGACGAGGCAAGGGCGCGGGACGTACTGGCCGCGGCGGGTGTGCTGCCCGGTGCGGCGGCTGACGCCTCGCTCCTCGCCCTGGGCGAGAACGCGGTGTTCGCCGCCGACGAGCTGGTGGTGAAGGTCGGCCGCGACGCCGAACTCCTCGACCGGGCCCGGCGTGAGCTGGAGATCGCCGGGTGGCTGGCGGAGGCGGGCGTCCCGGCCGTACGGGCCGCCGAGCCGAAGGCGCGGCTCGTGGACGGCCACCCGGTGACCGTGTGGCACCGGCTGGCGGATCCGGTACGGCCGGCCGAACCGCGCGATCTGGCCGAACTCCTGCGGATCGTGCACGCGCTGCCCGCTCCGCCCTTCGCGCTGCCGCCCCGCGAGCTGCTGGGCGGTGTGGAGCGCTGGCTGCGACTGGCCGGCGACGCGATCGACCCCGCGGACGCGGCCTATCTGCGGGAGCGCCGGGACGGCTTCGCGGCGGCCGCGGCCGCGCTGACACCGCGGCTGACTCCTGGGCCGATCCACGGAGACGCGCTGCCCCGCAATGTGCACGTCGGTCCGGACGGTCCGGTACTGGTCGACCTGGAGACCTTCTCGTCCGATCTGCGCGAGCACGACCTGGTGGTCATGGCACTCTCCCGGGACCGGTACGGGTTGCCGGCCGAGGCCTACGACTCGTTCGTCGGGGCCTATGGGTGGGACGTGCGGGAGTGGCAGGGGTGCGGCGTGCTGCGCGGCGCCCGGGAGACGGCCAGCTGCGCGTGGGTCGCCCAGCACGCACCGAGCAACCCGAAGGCGCTGGCAGAGTTCGAGCGCCGGGTGGCGTCGCTACGGGACGGCGACGAGTCGGTGCGCTGGTACCCCTTCTGAGCCGCGGCCGCTGAGGAGCGCCCCAACGGGGCGCGGGGCTGTATGGGATGTGCGGCTACCGCCGCGTGGTCGCGACCGGCCCCCACCGGCCCGCGGCGATAGAACTACGTAGCCGGTCCCGCACTCAGACGACGTCGGCCAACTCCCGCAACGGCCACGCCCCGTCCACCACCGCGTCGGCCTCTCCCTTGCGGCGCAGAAAGCCCTGGAAGTCCGCCGCCCACTCCGCGTACCACTCCACCTGGCGCCGGTGCAGCTCCGCCGGCCCGAGCGCCGCGATCTTCGGGTGCCGCTCGGCTATCGCACCGGCCAGGCGCGCCGCGGCGAGCGCGTCGGCCGACGCGTTGTGGGCGGCGGCGAGGGTCACGCCGTACTCGGCGCAGACCGCTTCGAGGTTGCGCTTGCCACGACGGTAGCGGTCGACCCAGCGGTCGATGGTGTACGGGTCGATGACCGGCGCGGGGTCGAGGCCGCCGAGGCGGTCGGAGAGGGACGGCAGGCCGTGCCGGCGCAGCTCCGCGGAGAGCAGGGTGAGGTCGAAGGTCGCGTTGTACGCGACGACCGGGACGCCTGTCTTCCAGTACCCGGTGAGGACGTCCGCGAGGGCGTCGGCGACCTGGTCGGCCGGGCGGCCCTCGGCCGTCGCCCGCTCGTTGCTGATGCCGTGCACGGCCACCGCGTCGGCCGGGATCTCCACGCCCGGATCCGCCAGCCATTCGCGGCGGCCCAGCTCCTGCCCGGCCCTGACCTCGATCACGGCGCCCGTGACGATACGCGCCTCGCGCGGATCCGTACCCGTCGTCTCCAGATCGAAGCCGATCAGGAGCTCTTGGTGCCAGCCCATGGGCGGTCCCCCTTCTTGGTGGTGCTTTCCCCCAGTGGTCTCCACCCTCGCATGCGCCACTGACAATCAGAGGACCGCGTTCCGCTTACCGCCGCGTCCGTCTCAGGACACAGGGCGCGAATCCGCCCAAGCCATTTCGAACTCCTCGCGGTAGGTCGGGAAGAGTCCCGCCTCCAGGACGTCGTCCGACTTGACCACCTTGTCGCCGTTGCGCAGGACCAGCACCGGCGACTCCATGCCCCGCGCCCCGCGCAGGTAGGACTGGACGACGGCGACACCGTCGGCACCGTCACCGTCGACCAGGTAGGCGGAGAAGCGGGGGGTGTCGTCGTAGACCTGGATCTCGAAGGCGCCGGGGTCGCGCAGCCGGGAGCGGACCCGGCGCATGTGGAGGATGTTCATCTCGACCGAACGGGAGAGTTCGCCCCGTTTCATCCCGAGCTCGCGCTCGCGGCGCTTGATGGCACTGGACGCGGGGTTGAGGAAGAGCAGGCGGACCCGGCAGCCGGTCTCGGCGAGCCGGACCAGGCGGCGGCCGGAGAAGTTCTGCACGAGCAGGTTGAGGCCGATGCCGATGGCGTCCAGCCGGCGGGCGCCGCCGAAGAGGTCCTCGGCCGGGAACTGGCGCATGAGCCGGACCCGGTCGGGGTGGACGGCGACGACGTCCGCGTAGCGGTCGCCCACCAGGTCCTCCACCGCGTCCACCGGCAGCCGGCGCGCGGAGGGCACGTCACCGCCCGCGCCGAGCATCTCCAGGAGCCGGGCGGAGGCCCGTTCGGCCTGGTTGAGGACGGCCTCGGAGAGCGCCCGGTTGCGCGAGACGACGTTACGGGTCACTTCCAGTTCGTCGAGGGCGAGTTCGACGTCCCGGCGTTCGTCGAAGTACGGCTCGAAGCACGGCCAGTGCTGCACCATCAGCTCGCGCAGCTGCGGCAGCGTCAGGAAGCTGATCACATTGTCGTCGGCCGGGTCCAGCAAGTAGCCCTTGCGACGGCTGACTTCGCGGACCGCGACCGCCCGCTGGACCCACTCCTGACCGGCCGGCCCGGCCGCGGCGACCACCCACTCGTCGCCGTGGACGGGTTCGTAGATGGGTCGCAGCACGGCGGCCACGACGGTACGCAGCCGCTGCTCGACCAGGTTCAGCCAGATGTAGGCACGGCCGGCCCGCTGGGCGCGCGTACGCACCTCCAGCCAGGCGTCGGCGTCCCAGTCCAGCTCCGGACCGATGGAGCCCGAGGCGTCCATCGGCCGGGCCAGGGACACCGCGCCGGGCGGGACGTCTGTGGAGTTCCCCTCGTGACCCTCGTCACCAGGGGGCAGCTCCAGGCCTCCCGAGCCCACCCGTGCACCGCCTTCCGCTCCCCCGAACCTACCCCGTGCCAACGATCAAGGAAGGGTACTCCGGGAGCGGTCGGCGGTGCAGCAGGATGGACAGGTCGTTTCTCAACTACCGTGTCCGGGCTGTCCGTTCTGATCAGCGAGGGCGGCCGGAGTGAGCGGATTCATAGCGGTGACATCCCGCGGGGCGATGGAGAAGCCCTGCCAGTGGACCGGCATGGGCTGCTGGTCCTCGTCCCGCGCGATGTGGTGGAAACCGACGTTCACCCAGACCACGGGGTTGGTGAGGGTCTGTCCGTTCACCCACTGGTCGACGGTCTTGGGGTGGCCGTTGGCACAGCCCGGGTTGTTGCTGGCGAACAGCTCGCACTTGTCGTACTGGGTGAAGTAGACGTCGTGCTTGGTGAAACCGTGACCCAGGTACTTGTTGCTGGCACCCGGCACGATCTCGTACGAACGGGCGTGCCCGTCCTTGTTCTTGCCGGCCGTGCTGACCACCCGCCACCACCGCATGTTCTTGTAGTCACCGGCGAGTTCCTTGGTGACGTTGGTGCGGGTGGTCTTGTTGCTGGGCGCCTCCTGGCCGTGCGCGGGTGCGCTGACCACCGAGTCGTACTGCTCGATGCGGCTCTTGGAGGAGCCGTCGAGGTCGAAGTCCAGCTTCCAGAAGACGTTGTGGCTGTGGCTGGTGGCGTACGCGTGGGCGCCCTTGCCGATCGGCCAGCCGCGGCCGTCCCCGGCGTCGTAGTCGCCCGGCGAGAGGCTGCCGGTGGCACCGATGTTCATGTTGATCGTGCCGTCGTCCTGGAACCGCCACTCGGTCATGTACTCGTACCAGCCGACCTTGTTGACGGTGTAGACCAGCAGGTCCTTGCCCTGCTGCTGGAACACCCGGTTGCCGGTGTCGGCCTGCATCCGGTACGCGTGGCCGCGCGAACGGGTGGTGGTGCACAGGCCGTTGACGTTCGGGTGGGCCGGGTCCCAGGCGTCGGGGACCTTGACGGTCTTGATGGTGCCGCCGGGGCACTCGGCCGCGTCGAGCGGCACCAGGCCCTGGGCGAAGCCGAAGCCGGTCAGGTCGTCGTACTCGACACTGCCGTCGTCGTAGGGGACGTCGATCTGGCCGAGGCGGGCGCTGGAGAGGACCTTGATGGGGGCCGACTCGCCCTTGGGCTGGTAGGAGATGTGCTCCAGGACCAGTCCGGCCTTGCTGTCGTAGCGCCAGCACATCCGCCAGGTGGTGCCGGTGGAGAGCTTCTGCTCGATCCGGTAGGCGGCGGAGCAGTCCCATGCGGGTGCGGCGGCCTGCTTGGGCTGGGCGGCGGCGGGTCCGGCCGCGGTGGTCGCGCCGGCGGCCAGCGCGGCCACGGACAGGCCCACGGCGGCCGTCCGGCGGGCGCGGCGGATTCTGTTCGGGTGCATGACGAAGTGACTCCTCGTACGGGAGATGCAGTCGAAAAAGGAGAGGGCGTTCGGGAAGGGCGAACGGGACCGGCGGCTCAGCGGCCGAGCTTGACGACCTTGCGCGCGCTCAGGTCGACGATCAGGGAACGGGCGTCGATCCAGGGCCCGTTCTTGACCTTCGGGAAGAGCCGCACGCAGCGGTGTTCGCCGCACTTGTCGAGCGCGGCCGGCTGGGCGCCCGGAGTGGCGCGGTAGACCGCGCTGTTGAGCAGCAGCTGCTGCTGCGGGGAGGTGAGGTCCTCGCCCGTGGCGTCCTTGAAGTCCGCCTTCAGGCCGGCGCCGAGCGGGTCGGCGACGAGCAGCTGGAGCGCCTCGACGTTCTCGTCGTGGCTGAGCGGCGGCTGGACGCCCTGCCGGGTGGTGGTCTGCTCGACCTTGCCGGTGTCCAGGTTGACGGTCCGGGTGACGAGGCTGTCGTCCCGGTAGTCGTAGAACGTCACGTCGGCACGCCGTGGCGCGTTCGTGGCGTCCAGTTCGTTCGCGTTCGGCTCGGCCAGGTCGACGCTGATCCGCTGCGGGCCGCGCCGGCCCTCGACGTTCTCCCCGGCGTTGAACATCTGCTTGGTCAGAGCGAGTTGTTCGACGCGCTTGGTCTCGTCGTCGGTCAGCGGGTCGCTGCCCGTGCCCTTCTTCCCCTCGGCCGGTGCCTGTTCCACCACGCCCGGCTTGACGGCGTCCGTGCCCCGCCCCGCCTGCTGCGCGGCGACCGGGCCGGTCCCGTCGCCCCCTCCCGAGTCGTCAGCCCCGGCCGTGCCCGGCAGGGTGATCCCGACCATCACGGCGGTCCCCGCAACCGCCAAGCCCGCACCGGCCACCACTTTGCCCAGATGGCGGTGCACTATCTTGCGCACATCTTCCCCCTACTCCCCCTTGGTCACAGGGAGTACGTGTTTGCCCCACTGGTTCGGCACACTTCGCCACATGGGCCGCTGTGTGCACTGGTCGCCGGGTAAGAGGGGTGTAAGTCACCTGGGGTTCCATTACTTTCGGGCAGACTCATGACCAAGGCGCCCCCGCGCGCAATGCACACCTGGAAGAGTCGACTTCATGCAGGTCTGGCCTGGAGAGGCATATCCGCTCGGTGCCACGTACGACGGCGCCGGGACCAACTTCGCGGTGTTCACGGAGACCGCGGACCGAGTGGAGCTGTGTCTGCTGCACGACGACGGCTCCGAGACGGCGGTCGAGCTGCGCGAGAGCGACGCCTTCGTGCGGCACGCGTACCTGCCGGGGGTGATGCCCGGGCAGCGTTACGGCTTCCGGGTGCACGGCCCGTACGACCCCGGACGCGGGCTGCGCTGCAACTCGGCGAAGCTGCTGCTCGACCCCTACGCGAAGGCGGTCAGCGGGTCGGTGCGCTGGGGCGAGGAGGTGTACGGCTACCACTTCGGCGACCCCGACAAGCGCAACGACCTCGACTCGGCCCCGCACACCATGACCTCGGTGGTGATCAACCCGTACTTCGACTGGGGCGACGACCGGCGGCCCCGCACCGAGTACCACCACACGGTGATCTACGAGGCCCATGTGAAGGGCCTGACCATGCGCCATCCGGGCCTGCCCGAGGAGCTGCGCGGCACCTACGCGGGTCTCGCGCACCCGGCCGTCATCGAGCACCTGACGGAGCTGGGCGTCACCGCGCTGGAGCTGATGCCCGTCCACCAGTTCGTGAACGACCACCGGCTGGTCGACATGGGCCTGAACAACTACTGGGGCTACAACACGATCGGCTTCTTCGCCCCGCACAACGCGTACGCCTCCTGGGGCGACCGCGGCCAGCAGGTCCTGGAGTTCAAGTCGGCGGTCCGGGCGCTGCACGAGGCCGGGATCGAGGTGATCCTGGACGTGGTCTACAACCACACCGCCGAGGGCAACCACCTGGGCCCGACGCTGTCCTTCCGGGGCCTGGACAACCCGTCGTACTACCGGCTGACCGACGACCCCCGCTACTACATGGACACGACCGGCACCGGGAACTCCCTGCTGATGCGGTCCCCGCACGTCCTCCAGATGATCATGGACTCGCTGCGCTACTGGGTCACCGAGATGCACGTCGACGGCTTCCGCTTCGACCTCGCGGCGACGCTGGCGAGGCAGTTCCACGAGGTGGACCGCCTTTCGTCGTTCTTCGACCTGGTGCAGCAGGACCCGGTGGTCTCCCAGGTGAAGCTGATCGCCGAGCCCTGGGACGTGGGCGAGGGCGGCTACCAGGTGGGCAACTTCCCGCCGCTGTGGACCGAGTGGAACGGCAAGTACCGCGACACCGTGCGCGACCTGTGGCGCGGCGAACCGCGCGCGCTCGCGGAGTTCGCGTCCCGGCTGACCGGCTCCTCCGACCTCTACCAGGACGACGGCCGCCGCCCGCTGGCCTCCATCAACTTCGTGACCTGCCACGACGGGTTCACCCTGCACGACCTCGTGTCGTACAACGACAAGCACAACGCGGCCAACGGCGAGGACAACCGGGACGGCGAGAGCCACAACCGCTCCTGGAACTGCGGGGTCGAGGGACACACCGACGACCCCGGGATCCTCGAACTGCGCGAGCGGCAGATGCGCAACTTCGTCGCCACGCTGATGCTCTCCCAGGGCGTGCCGATGATCGGCCACGGCGACGAGTTCGCGCGCACGCAGCAGGGCAACAACAACGCGTACTGCCAGGACAACGAGGTGTCCTGGGTGGACTGGCCGGCCCCCGAGGACGACAGCGGCCTGCTGGCCTTCACGCGCGCGATGGCGCGGCTGCGCAAGGAGCACCCGGTCTTCCGGCGCCGCCGCTTCTTCCACGGCCGGCCGGTGGAGGGCACCCACGACGAGCTCTCCGACATCGCCTGGTTCACCCCGGAGGGCCATGAGATGGCCCAGCAGGACTGGGGGTCGGCACAGGCGTCGGCCCTCACGGTGTTCCTCAACGGCAACGCGATCTCGGAACCGGGCACCCGCGGGGAGCGGATCGCCGACGACTCCTTCCTGCTCATGTTCAACGCCTCGCCCGAACCGCTGGAGTTCCTGGTTCCGGTGAACCACGGCCGCCAGTGGGAGGTGGTGGTGGACACGGCACGGGCCGAGGAGGTGCCGCCGGGGCCGAAGGTGGACGGCGGGGCACGCCTGACGTTGGTGGGACGGAGCCTGACCGTTCTGAAGAGGCCGGCGTAGAGGGCCCGCTCCGGTGGCCTGTTGTACGGGGGCGGGCCGGCGAGGGCTGGTCGCGCCCACGCGGCGGAGCCGCACACGGCTACAGCCCCGCCCCCCTACGGGGCGCTCTGCCGTACCCGGTGACAGAGAATCCGGCGGGGCGGGTACGTAGGTCTCCATGACAGCCGAGGGAATCCCCGCCACCGTGCCCACCTCCACCTACCGCCTCCAGCTCCAGCCCGACTTCCCCTTCTCGGCCGCCGAAGCCGCCGTGCCGTACCTCGCCTCGCTCGGTGTCTCCCACCTGCACCTCTCCCCCGTCCTGGAGGCCGTCCCGGGCTCCACGCACGGCTACGACGTCGTCGACCACGCGCGCGTGCGGGAGGAACTCGGCGGCGAGGAGGGGCTGCGCGCGCTCGCGCGGACCGCGCGCGGGCACGGTCTCGGGCTGGTCCTGGACATCGTGCCCAACCACATGGCCATGTCCCCCCGGCACAACCACGCCCTGTGGGAGGTCCTGCGGGAGGGTCCCGAGTCGCCGTACGCGCGCTGGTTCGACATCGACTGGGAGGCACAGGGCGGCCAGCTGCTGGTGCCGGTGCTCGGCGGCCCGGTCGGCGAGGTCCTCGGGCAGCTCGAGGTCGACGGCGACGTGCTGCGCTACCACGAGCACGCCTTCCCGCTCCGGGAGGGCACCGCGGACCTGCCGCTGCCGCGGCTGCTGGACGCCCAGTGGTACCGCCCGGTGTGGTGGCGGCTGGCCCGGACCGAGGTGAACTACCGGCGGTTCTTCAGCATCTCGGAGCTGATCGGGGTGCGGGTGGAGGACCCGGAGGTGTTCGGGGCCACGCACGCCAAGATCCTCCAGCTGCTGCACGAGGGGGTCGTGGACGGGCTGCGCGTCGACCACCCCGACGGGCTCGCCGACCCCGACGGTTATCTCGCGCGGCTGCACGAGGCGACCGGCGGGCGCTGGACGGTCGTGGAGAAGATCCTGGCCGACGGCGAGCGGCTGCCGGGCGCCTGGCCGGTCGCGGGGACCACCGGGTACGACGCGCTGCGGCAGGTGGACGGCCTGTTCACGGATCCGGTGGGCGCCCGTGAACTGCTCGACGGCTACCGGCGGTTCGCGGCCCCGCAGACGGACCGGGGCGGCGACTGGGCGGCGACCGTACGGCGGGCGGCGTACAAGGTGCTCACGCACGAGCTGGCGGCCGAGACGGACCGGCTGACCCGGGCCGCCACGCGCGTGTGCGCGACCTCTCCGGACCCCGCGCTGCGCGACCGGGCGCCCTGGGCGCTGCGCATCGCGCTGGAGGAGCTGCTGGTGCGGATGCGGGTGTACCGGCCGTACGCCTCCGGTGACGCGGCCGCCGTGGTCACCGAGCGGGCCGCGGAGGAGGCGCGGGCCGCCTTCGTGGTGCCCGAGGAGGGCGGGGCGGTGGACGCGGTGCGCGGGCTGCTGCTGGCGGGGGACGACGGGCCCGGGCCCGCGGAGTTCCGGACGCGCTTCGCGCAGACCTCTTCGGCGCTGCGCGCCAAGTCCGTGGAGGACACGGCGTTCTACCGCTACGTGCCGCTGCTGTCCGCGACCGAGGTGGGCGGTGATCCCGGCAGCCCCGGCGTCTCCCCCGACGACTTCCACGCGTACTGCGCGCGCGTACAGCGCGACTGGCCGCTCTCCGGGACGGTGGTGACGACCCACGACACCAAGCGCAGCGCCGACGTACGGGCGGCGCTGGCCGTGCTGACGGAGTGCCCGGAGCGGTGGGCGGACGTGCTGACCGAGGTGACCCGGGACGGGGCGGCCGTACCCGACGCGCAGCTGGCGTGGGCGGCCTGGCAGACGGTGTTCGGGCTCGGCCCGGCGGCTCCCGAGCGGGTGCAGGGGGCGCTGCTCAAGCACGTGCGGGAGGCCGGCCTGTACACGAGCTGGACGGAGCAGGAGCCGCCGTACGAGGAGGCGGTGGCCTCGTTCGTCGCGGCGGGGCCCTGCGGGGCGCCAGGAGAGCACGTGGCGGCCTTCCGGGCCTCGCTGGAGCCGCAGGTCCGGGCGAACGTCCTCGGCACGGCCCTGGTCCATCTGACGATGCCGGGGGTGCCGGACGTCTACCAGGGCACGGAGGGCGAGACCCGGGCGCTGGTGGACCCGGACAACCGGCGGCCGGTCTCCTTCCCGCCCGGGCACCCGGGCGAGAAGGACGCGGTGACGACGGCGGCGCTGCGGCTGCGGGCGCGGCGCCCGGGCGCCTTCGGTGACACGGCGACGTACGCGCCGCTGGCGGCCGAGGGCTCGGCCGCCGCGCACTGTCTGGCGTTCGCACGCTCCGGCGATGTGGTCACGGCGGTGACCCGGCTGTCGCTGCGGCTGGCCGCCGCGGGCGGCTGGCGGGACACGGTCCTGCCGCTGCCGCCGGGGCGGTGGGCGGACGTGCTGGCGCCGGAGCGGGAGTTCACGGGGCACGCGCGCGTGGCCGAGCTTTTCGAGCCGCTGCCGGTGGCGCTGCTGGAGCGCGTCGAGGGCGGGGTCGACGAAGACGAGGGGCGCTGAGGTCGCTGCGGACGCCGAGGTCGCCGAGGTCGCTGGGGGGGCCGAGGTCGCTGGGGCGCCGAGGGTCATATTCACTCGAACGGGTGAATATGAGGGTGGGGTGGGGGGTTGCCGAAACTCGTCGGGCGTCGGCCGCGTCCGTAAAGGCGTGCGGAGCCGTTCCGCGCCCCGTAATGGCTTCGCACTCCCACCGGCGCCCACCGCCCCGTCGGCCGACGGCGCACGCACCCGGACGCCCCCTGGAGCCTCCCCCGGGAGGTTCTTGACAGTTCACCTATGCCGTGCGGGACTGGGGAATGCGAAGCCGGGCGGACAAGTCGGGGGTGAGTCTCCTGCCGGAGCTGCGTTACCCCAGTGTTCCCGAACTGGTCGCGACCGCCCGGGCGTTGGCCGCTCACCGGCCCGGCCTGTGCACGTTGCGGCAGATCGGCGTCTCCCGCGCGGGCAGACCGCTGCACCTGCTGTCCGTGGGGCACGACCGGCGGGCGGTGCTGGTGGTCGCGGGCGCCCACGCCAACGAGCCGACCGGGGGCGGCACCCTCCAGGCACTCGCCGAACGGGTGCTCATGGAGCGGGACCTACGGGCGGAGACCTCCTGGCACTTCCTGCTGTGCGCGGACCCGGACGGGGCGAGCCTGCACGTCACCCCGGCACCGCGCAGCCTGCTGGACTACCACCACGGCTTCTACCGCCCGGCGGGTCCCGAACAGCCCGAGTGGTCGCCGTCGGTGCTGCCCCCGGACCGGCTGCCGCCCGAGACCCTGGCCCTGCTCGGGGTCATCGACGAACTGCGCCCCTACCTCCAGGTGACCCTGCACGGCACGGATCTGGGCGGCAGCTGGGTGCAGCTGACGAAGGACGTGCCCGGGCTCGCCGAGCCGTTCGCCAAGTCCGCGGCGGAGCTGCACATCCCGGTCGAGACGGGCGCCTCGGACGCCGCGGGCTGGCCGGCCTCCGGTCCCGGGGTCCGGGTGATGCCGGGTCCGGGGTCGGGGGTGGCCTATCCGAGCCTGCCGGACGACGCACGGCACAGCACCTGGTACCACGCGCACCGCTACGGCGGCCTGACGGCGGTGGTCGAGGTGCCGATGTGGGCGAGCGACCTGGTCGACGACCCGGCGCCGCACCCGGCACCGGCCGCGGCGATGCGGCGGCTGGCGGGCCGGCTGCTACGGGACTCGCAGGAGGTGGAGCGGGTGCTGACCGAGGCGCTGCCCCGGCTGGACGGGCTCCTGGACGGGCCGCTGCTGCGGGCGGCCCGCTGGGCGCTGGGGCTGATCCCCGGACTGGCCGAGGACTGGATCCGCCGGCCGCCGATCGACACCACGATGGCGTACGTCGGCAGCGTGGACGCCTTCGGACGGCGGCTGCCGTTGCGGGCGGCGTCGATGCTGCTGCGGGTGCTGCGGGAGGCGGACGACCGTGCGGTGCCGCGGCTGGAAGAGCTGGTGGCCTCCTGGTGCGACGCCTACGGGGAGCGCTTCCAAGCCCGCTGGGTGCCGTTGGAGCGCCAGGTGGAGCATCAGTCCAGGACGGTGCTGGCGGCCGCGCAGCACGCCCGTGAGCGGGCTGCGTGAGGCGCCGGGGCCGGGCCGGTGGACAGCCCCGGGAGCCGCACGCCGCCGCCGGGTTCAGCTGTCCAGGGCGAACACCGGTCCGGTGCGGGCCGCCATCCCGCAGGAGTTCGAGAACGTCTCGCGGTACTCGATCGGCCTGCCGTTCCACTGCCCGCGCGCCTGCGCGGTCACGGGGGCGTAGACCATCGGGCACATGGCGTTCCTGACCGGGGTGAGGCGCGCGATGTCTCCGCCCACCGTGTCGAGTTCGGCGCACGCCTCGGCAGCGCGGGAGTGCCCCTCGGGCGGGTCGCACAGCAGCAGCGTTCCGCTGGACCGGCCGTCCCCCTTGGTGACGGTCAGGTACAGGTAGTCGCCGCCGAGGGGGGCGCCGGGCGCGGCCTGGGCCGGGCCGGCGGCGAGGAGGGCGGCGGCCGCCAGCAGGGCGCCGCCGACCGCTGTCGCTCTGATCAGATGGGTCATTCCCGGTGCATCGGCACAACGGCCTCCGCGCCCCAGCCCGACTCACCCGAACGAGCGCGCACGCGCGCATGGCGTAGTGCCAGTTCGAAGGCGCTCAGGACCACCCGCGTCTGGTACTCGGCCTGGCGTGCGACCGGGATCCAGCGCGCGCCGAAGGCCTGGTGGTAGTCGGCGCACCAGTCGTCGATCAGCCGGTCCAGGTCGGGCAGGGCACCGGCGGGGTCGTGGCCGGTGCCGCGCAGCAGCCGGTGCAGCAGTCCGGCGGTGCGCAGGACCAGCCGGCGCCCGGCGATCCGCAGGGCGGCCAGATGGGCGGTGGTCAGCGGGGGCAGCGGGCGGGCACTGCCGGCGTCGGTACCGGGGTCCCAGGCGTCGGCGAGGCCCGGGCAGACGAGCAGGTAGTCGTCCACCGGCGCGAGCAGCCGGGCCGCGTCCGGCGCGGCGGACAGCTGGGGCCGGATCCGGGCCAGGACGCCCTCCAGGAGCCCGGTGTCGTGCCGCAGGGTCCGGCTGACGGCGCGCAGCGCGGCGTCCCGGTCGGCGGGCGGCGCGCCGTCCTGGACGGCGGCCACGCCCCACATGGGCGCCTCGACGATGGCGGTGACGGTGCCGTGCCGGTGCGGATGGAACCAGGTGGACTCGACGGCCGCCTCGGTGATGGCGGCGGCCAGACTGCCCGGGCGGGGCGGCGGCACCCGGTAGACGGCCGGGCCCAGGTTGGGCCAGTACAGGGTGTCGTAGGCGCCGAGTTCGCGCGGGATGCCGAGCCGGCTCGCGGTGTGCGCGAGGCGCGGGGCGAGGCCCGGCAGGTCGTCGGTCAGCTCGACGAAGCCGCCGCCGACGTCGACGCCGTGCAGCGAGCACTGGAGGAAGGGCCGCAGCTCGTCCTGGAGGTCAAGGAGCGCCCGCGTCTCGGGCAGCGCGACGGCGTCGGCCCCGTCGGGCAGCCATTCGGGCTGCTCGAGGAAGCCGGGCCGGAAGAAGTTCCGGAAGTAGTGGCCCAGCGTGTACGGCCCGGCCAGCCAGCCCTCGTTGCGGCGCGACCCGTCCGGGTCCAGGCACAGCAGCAGGTTCCAGGTGACGTCGGCGTCCTCGGTGAGCCGGGGGTCGGCGAGGACCCGGTCGGCGAGACGGAGCGCGGTGGCGCCGCCGACGGGTTCGTTGGCGTGCGGGCCGGCCACGACGAGGGCGTGCCGGCTGCCGTGACCGATCGAAAGCAGCCACAGCGGGGTGCCCGCGCGGGAGGTGCCGATCCGGCGCAGCCGGGCCTCCCGGGGGTGCTCGGCGACCAGCCCGGCCGCGCGCGTTTCCAGCTCGTCCACGGACGGATAGCGGAGGAGTGACGGCAGGACACACCTCCACGACGCGCCGTCGGTTCACATGATGTGCATGGTGCACGCACAGTCAGTCACGACTCGAGGGGTACGTCAACACCGTGGTGGACAAACGTTTTTCAGCCACTTGAGAGAAGGTGTGAACTCAGTGCGTCGAAAGCCGGAAGCACACCCGGCCGAAGCCGATCTGGTCGCCTTCGCTCACGACGGCGGCGCCGATCACCCGACGGCCGTTCACGGTCGTGCCGTTGGTGGAACCGAGGTCCCTGAGGACCCACAGGCCGCCCTGCCGGTGGAGTTCGGCGTGCACCCGGGAGACCGTCTCGTGGTTGAGCCGCAGCCCGTTGGCCGGGTCGCGGCCGATGCGCAGCGGATGCCCGGCGCCGGGATGCGGCAGCAGCAGCTTGGGCAGCCGCTCGGCCTGCCAGGCCCGGCGCAGCCGTACCGTGAAACCGGAGACGGCCTCGACGGTACCGAAGAGCACGCGCGCGAAGCGGCTCTCCTGGGGCAGGTCGGCGGTGAGCACGGCGAGTTCGTCCACGCGGCGGGCGGCGAGCGCCAGCTCCATACGGCGCACGAACGTGTCGTGCGACAGCCGTCCCATGGCGACGCCGTCACGCAGCACACTCAGCGCCTTCTCGCGCTCCGCGTCGGACAGCCGCGCGGGATAGGTGTTGAACTCGAAGGACGACGTCACGCTGCCGATTCTGGGTCAGTGAACCCCGGGTGTCCAGAAAACGGGGAAACGGCCGCCACGCGCGCGTACGTACGGCGACACCCGTCGGCAAAGCCGGGATTCAAAGCGGATTGATCTCTTTTCACGGCACGATGGACGGACTACCTCACGATGAGCCAGACGAAGGGGAACCGTCCGTGCAGTTCGAGGTGTGGGCACCGCAGGCAGACCGTGTGACGCTCCATTGCGACGGCGCAGCACAAGCGTTGGAGCCTGATCGGCGGCGACCGGGCTGGTGGGCCGGGGAGGCGGCCGCCGAGGACGGCACGCGCTACGGGTTCGCGCCGGACGACGGCCCGGTGCTGCCCGACCCGCGCTCGCGCCGCCAGCCGGACGGACCGGACGGGCTCAGCGCGGTCGTGGACCACGGACGGTACGCGTGGCGTGCCGCGTGGCCGGGTCGCGCGCTGCCGGGCGCGGTGTTCTACGAGCTGCACGTGGGCACGTACACCCCCGAGGGCACGCTCGACGCGGCCGCCGGGCGCCTGGAACACCTCAGGGAACTGGGCGTCACGCACGTGGAGTTGATGCCGCTCTGTCCGTTCCCGGGCCGGCACGGCTGGGGATACGAGGGGGTCTCGCTGTGGGCGGTGCACGAGCCGTACGGCGGCCCCGAGGCGCTGAAGCGCTTTGTCGACCGGGCGCACGGACTCGGGCTCGGTGTCGTCCTGGACGTGGTCCACAACCACCTCGGCCCGTCGGGCAACTACTTGCCCGCGTTCGGGCCGTACTTCACGGAGACGCACCACACGCCCTGGGGCGCGGCGGTCAACCTGGACGCGCCCGGTTCCGACGAGGTGCGCGCGTACCTGGTGGGCAGTGCGCTGGCCTGGCTGCGCGACTACCGGATCGACGGGCTGCGCCTGGACGCGGTGCACGCGCTGTGCGACACGCGCGCGTGCCACTTCCTGGAAGAGCTGTCGTCGGCCGTCGCCGGCCTGGCGGCCGAGTCGGGCCGGCCGTTGTTCCTGGTCGGCGAGTCCGACCTGAACGACCCGCGGGTCATCACCGCACGCGCGGCGCACGGGCTCGGCCTGGACGCGCAGTGGAACGACGACTTCCACCACGCCCTGCACACCGCGCTGACCGGCGAGTCCCAGGGCTACTACGCCGACTTCGCGCGCGCCCCCCTCGCCGCCGTCGCCAAGACCCTCACCGGCGGTTACTTCCACGACGGCACGTACTCCAGCTTCCGGGGCCGCCACCACGGCCGGCCGCTGGACCGGGCGCGGGTGGCCGGGCACCGGCTGCTCGGCTACACCCAGACGCACGACCAGATCGGCAACCGCGCCCAGGGCGACCGGCTTTCCGCCACCCTCCCGCCCGGCCTGCTGGCCTGCGCGGCCACGCTGACGCTCACGGCGCCCTTCACACCGATGCTGTTCATGGGCGAGGAGTGGGCGGCCGGCACCCCCTGGCAGTTCTTCACCGACCACACGGACCCGGATCTCGCGGAGGCCGTACGACGCGGCAGGCGGCGGGAGTTCGCGGCGCACGGGTGGGCCGAGGAGGACGTACCCGATCCGCAGGACCCGGCGACCAGGGACCGGTCCTGCCTGGACTGGTCGGAACCGGAACGCGAGCCGCACGCGCGCGTGCTGGCCTGGTACCGCCGGCTGATCGCCCTGCGCCACGAGCAGCCGGACCTCACCGACCCCGATCTCGCCGACACCAAGGTGGCCTACGACGAGGAGGCACGCTGGCTGGCGTTCCGGCGCGGTGACGTGCGGGTCGCCGTGAACCTGGGCAAGGAGCCGGCCGCCATCCCGCTGGGCACCGCCCGGGTCGAGGTCCTGGCCGCGTGGGACACCGTGACGGCACCGGACACCAACGGGCTGCTGCGGGTGCCGGGCGAGTCGTGCGTGGTACTGACCCAGGCATGAGCACGCGCGCGTACGTGGGGCACGGGCGTGGCGGGCACGCGCGCGTGCCTACGTCTCCTCGCCCGTGTCGTCCTCCCGGAGGTCCGACACGCGCTCGAGGAGAATCGCCTCCCAGGCGCGCCGGAGTTGGGTGCGCAGCAGGGGCAGGGGGCTGTCGTCGCGGCCTTCGAGGCGGTCGGTGAGGCGGATGACGGTGTCGCAGCGGGCGAGCCACAGGCCGCGCAGGCAGGGGCGGGCGCCGTAGCCGGCGAGGGTGGCCGCGCGGACGGCCGCGCCGGAGCCGACCGCGAGGGTGAGCCCGGCGATGTCCTCGGCGGGGTCGCCCACCGCCGCATCGGTCCAGTCGAGGACGCCGCGCACCCTGCCGTCGGCGCTGACCACCAGGTGCTCGCCCTTGAGGTCGTGGTGGGTCAGCACGGCAGTACCGGCCTGGGCGGCGAGCTGGGCGGCGCCCGCCGGGGTGAAGTGGAGCAGGGGTGCGGGGTCGAACTCGTCGGCGATGGCGAGGCGTTCGGCGGCGGGCACGGCCATCCGGCGCAGCGCCTCCAGGGAGCGCGGTGGGGTACGCGGCACGCCGAGCGTCTCGGCCTGCCGTGCCGGCACCTCGCGCAGCCCGGTGAGCAGCCCGGCCAGATCGGCCTCGCCGACCGCGGAGACGTCGTGCTCCTCGGCCGTACCGCCGGGGATCGCGGTGTCCAGCGTGTAGGTCAGCCCCGGCGCCCACTCGCCGTGCGCGACGCCGGCCGGCACGGCGACGGGCAGGTGCGGACGCACCAGGTCGCGCAGGCGCAGTTCGCGGCGCTGGCGTGCGGCGGCCTCGCGATCGGGCGCCAGGCGCAGCACGTACCGGGTGCCGACCCACCAGGTGGAGGACTCACCGCCCGCCGACACCGGCCGGACGTCGGGGCCCGGGGTGTCGGTCGCGCTCTCCTTGAGCAGCGAACGGACCAGTCGGCGGACGGTGTCCGCGGTGGGTGTCGGTGCCTGGGTCATGGATCGCGCCGTTGCCGTTCGGGGTGGGTTAGGTGCGAGAAGGTGCGCCGGGGCCGGGTCGGTCAGCCCACCATGACCATCTCGCGGGTGGTGTTGTTGAAACGACGCCCGCCCTCCTCGGTCACCGTGACGATGTCCTCGATCCGCACCCCGAAGCGGCCGGGCAGGTAGATGCCGGGCTCCACGGAGAAGCACATCCCGGGCACCAGCGGCTGCTCCTCGCCCTCGATCATGTACGGCGGCTCGTGCGTGGTGACGCCGATGCCGTGGCCGGTGCGGTGGATGAAGAACTCGCCGTACCCGGCGTCGGTGATGACCGCGCGGGCGGCCCGGTCGACCTCCTGGCAGGCGGCACCGGGCTGTACGGCCCGGAAGCCGGCCTCCTGGGCCGCGCGCACGATGTCGTGCACCTCGCGTTCCTCGGCGGTCGGCGGTCCCACGTGCACCGTTCGGGTGGTGTCGGAGCCGTAGCCGTCCTTGAGACCGCCGAAGTCGAGGACGACCATGTCGCCGTCCTGGATGACGCGGTCGCCGACCTCGTGGTGCGGGTTGGCGCCGTTGGGGCCGGAGCCGACGATGGTGAAGTCGACCTGTTCGTGACCGAAGCGGCGCAGCAGTTCGGCGAGGTCGTGGCCGACGTCGGACTCGCGGCGGCCGGCGAAGGGAACCTTGCGGATCTCCTCGAACGTCGCGTCGGCAGCCGCTCCGGCGGCGGCGAGGAGTTCGAGTTCGGCGGCGTCCTTGACGGCGCGGAGCATGGGCAGCGCGTCGGTGAGGGAGGCGTAGGAGGTGTCGGGGAGTGTCTTCTGCAGGCCCAGCAGGTGCATGGCCCAGGCGTTGTCGCTGATACCGAAGCGGCCGTCCTTGGCGAGCAGGCCGGCGGTGACGGTGTAGGGGTCGGTGCCGTCGGTCCAGTCCCGCAGGGTCAGGACGGACGCGCCGTCGGCCTTCTCGGCGTCGGGGGCCTCCAGGGTGGGGACGACCAGCACGGGGTCCTCGCCGGGGGTCAGGACGAGGAGGGTGAGCCGTTCGGTGACCGCGGTGGGGGTGTAGCCGGTGAGCCACACCATGTCGGGGCCGGGGGCGATCAGGAGGCCGGCGAGTCCGGCGTCGGCCGCGGTGTGTGCCGCGCGCGTCATGCGGGACTTGTAGTCGCCGGCGGTGAAGGGCGCGGGCGTGCTGCCGGTCATCCGAGCCTCCCTGTGCGGGTGAGGGGAGTGTAGGGGCCTCGGCATGCATCCTGCCGGGTGCGGCGTGGCCGCGCGAGCCGGTTTGGGTATGGCCGCCGTCGTGGGTTGCGGTCGTGCTGCCATGGCGGGTGGGTCGTGGCCGGTCGCGCCCACCCGGCGGAGCCGCACACGTACACAGCCCCGCGCCTCTTCGGGGCGCGTCCGTGCGGATGTTCTCAGGTGACGACGCCCGGCATCACCGTCAGCTGCTGGTAGCCCCCGCTCTCGTGGCGCACCGTGAGCTTGACCTCCTTGCCGGGGCGCGCCTCGGTCACCGCTCGTACCAGGTCGGCGGCGCTGTCGATGCGCCGGTCGCCGAGCTGGAGCAGTACGTCGCCCCGGACCAGCCCCGCCGTGTAGCCCGGACCCGGCACGTGGACGCCCACCACCAGCGCGCCCACCTTCTCGGCGTCCACGGCCTCCACGCCCAGGGTCGCGGCGGCCGTCCGCGCGGGGCCGGCGGTGGCGGACGGGGAGGGCCGGGCCGGCGTCGGAGGGGTGTGGCGCTGCAGTTCGGCCAGTCTGCTCATGCCGATCACCGTGGCGCCGGCCGTACCGAGTCCGACCCCGGTCAGCACCAGGACCGTACCGACGGACAGGCCGAACACCAGGGACCTGACCCGCCGGCCGCGGCGGCGTGCGGCGTGCGGGTGCCGGGCCGGGCCGGGTTCGGAGCCGTCGTGGCGCTCCTGACCGGGGATGGGCTTGGGACGCAAAGCGGTCTGTTCCATGGTTCGCCTCCAGCCGCAGCTCTACCCGGCGCACGCGGGCGTGACGAGACACGAACGAGTGAGACTGCCCCTGGGTCGATCGCGGGAAGCCTCAGCCCTCACCCGCGTCACCGGACCACCACCCGCCACGGCGGCGGCCGCCGCTCGCGCCTCGCGAGCGGGAGGACGGGTATGGCGGCCCCGCCGTCCGGCTCCGGGCCGGCCGCGTTGTCAGCGGCCGAGGCGGGCGCGGACCATGTTCACCATGGCGTTGACCTCATTGACGCGCATCATGCGCGCGAGGGGGATGAACAGGGCGATCAGTACGGTCGCTCCTGCGACGAGCGCGGTGAGCGCGGCAACGGTCGGGGGGTGAATCGCCGTCATCAGCCAGGCAGCGACCGATCCGGCTGCCAGGGATGCGGGAAGGCTGGCCCCGATGAGACGCGCGTAGGTTCGGATGACTTCACGGCCGTCGAGGTCGCCGCCGAGTCGGCTGCGCAGTCGTCTCCAGGCGACGCCGACGCCGATGACGTAGGCCAGGCCGTATGCGGTGGCCATGCCGGTCACGGCCCACCGCGCGGGCAGCAGGAGATAGGCGGCGAGAGATCCGCCGGCGTTCACGAGCGCGACGATGAGGGTGTTGAAGAAGGGCGTCCGGGTGTCTTCGTAGGCGTAGAAGCCGCGCAGTACCACGTATTGCACGGAGTACGGGATCAATCCCAGGGCGAAGGCCATCAGGACGAAGCCGATGTTGCGGGCGCCTTCCTCGCCGGCTCCGGCGTAGAGCAGCTGGATCAGGGGCACCCCCAGAGCGAGAAACGCGAAGGCGCAGGGCACGATGGCGACCGCCGATGTACGCAGGCCCTGCGAGATGTCGTCCCGGACTGCTCCGTGATCACCGTCTGCGGCTGCGCGGGCGATGCGGGGAAGGATGGCTGTCATCACGGAGACGGTGATGATGGCCTGCGGCATCTGCCACAGCAGGAGCGCGTAGTTGTATGCGGTGATGCCGGTGCCGGGGTGTCCGCCCTTCTCCGCGGTCGCGCCGGCGGCGGTGGCAAGTCGCGTGACGACGACCATGCCGGCTTGATTGACGAGCACGAACAGGAAGGTCCATTTCGCCAGGCCGAGAGCCTTCCCGAGGCCATGACCACGCCAGTCGAAGCGCAGACGGATCCGGAATCCCGAGTCGCGCAGGTAGGGGACCATGGCCAGCGCCTGGACCGCCAGCCCCAGAAGGGTGCCGAGGCCGAGCAGGCGTACTCCCTGCGGCGTGATCGTCGATGCCGACATGCCCGAGTGGTCAGCCGTGCCGAACACCCAGACGAACGACCCGAAAGCAGCGATGATCAGGATGTTGTTCAGGACGGGCGTCCACATCATGGCACCGAACCGCCCGCGCGCATTGAGGATCTGCCCCATCACCACGTGAATCCCCATGAAGAACATGGTGGGCAGGCAGAAACGGGCGAAGGCGACCGCGACACGCAGCTGGTCGGGGTGAGTGGCCATCGAGGGCGACATGACACGGATGAATTCCGGCGCCGCGACGACACATATCAGGGTGGTCGATCCGAGGAATGTGATGACCAGGGTGATGAGACGGTTGGCGTATGCGGCACCCCCGTCGGAGTCCTCTTTCATCGATCGCACCAGCTGCGGAATGAAGACCGCGTTGAGGGCCCCTCCGCCAACCAGCACGTAAATCATGGTGGGTAGCGTATTGGCCACCTGATAGGTGTCGTTGAGCGTTCCCACGCCTAGCGCGGCTCCCATGACCAGAGTGCGCAGAAAACCAGTCAAGCGTGACACCAGAGTTCCGGCCGCCATCAAAGCGCTGGACTTCACAAGACCGGGAGGCTGCTTACCGTCGGAGCTTTCGCCGGCGACCGGCACCGCCTCCGTCACGACCGGACTCATGGCCGAGGCAGAGTCGGACACCCGGCGAATCCGGAGTGTCTCGAAGTCGCGGGCAGCCCCGTCCGGCACGGCACGCCGGACGCGATCCCGCGGCCCGGGCTCCGGGGCGGCCCCGCGGCTGCCGTCACCTTCAACATTCATGCGTGATCCATCGCTCCGTATCTCCGGCCCCCACTGGGCAGCCACCCTACCGGCGCGGCAACTCCGGTACGCCCGCAGGATGTTGTGGTCAGCGTGCTCCGACTCGGCCGGGCCTGCCGATGTGACGTGGATCATCCCGGCCTCGGTGCCGCACTCCCCTTCTGCTACCAATATCCACTTCTATTGCGAAAACTTCGGGCGAGATACGGGTCAAGAAATATTAATTTTTGCCGCTTCCCGGCCACCCTGACCGGAAATAATCACTGGCAACCCCCGGGCGCCCCATAGATAGTTAGCGGCCGCACGTGAAATCAGGCAGAGTAAACCGCTTCTCCACGAGAGGAAAACAAATGCGCCGAATAGTGGCGACAGTCGCGGCGACGGGTTTCCTGTTCGCACTCGGAACGGGTGTCAGCGGGGCGGCAACGCCGACCAGCTCCGGGACCCACGAGCAGATCGTGAGCCCCAAAGCGAGCTACAGCTTCGCATGCACCCTGCCGCAAGGTAACTACGCCAACTACTCGTTCAGCGACGGAATCACATCCACCAGGATCTACTACAACAACCACTGTTCCAGTGGGATATACGTCAGGGTACACGTCGCCGCGGGCAGCTCCTGCTGGCTCACCCCGACCGGCAAGTCCAGCGCGGTCTTCGATGCCGGGGTGACGGGCATCACCGAAGGATGCTGAGAGTCCATTCTCTGCTGACGCAGCGGCGGATTTGAAAGTCACCCACGAACCCGTTTCAGTCCGGCCTCCGCTTTCACGGGCGGACTTGTCCCGACAGCGGGGAATCTGTCGGGTGCGCGGGCGGGTGCGGGACGGTCTCGCCGAGGCCGTCCCGCGAACGTGTGGCCGCGCCGCACCGGCGGTCACGGCCATCCGGACGACCGGGGGCCGGGGTCAGGACCGCCGCCGGCCGCCGGCCCGTCAGGCGAGGACGGGTGGCGCCGGGGCGAGCGGCGGGCGGTCGGGCAGGAAGCCGTGGGCCCGGCGGGCGAGGTGGTGCGCCTTGTAACGGTCCACCTGTTCGTGCCAGTTCAGGATTCCCGCCATCCAGTTCTGCAGGTCGCGGACATAGCCGTCCATGGCCTCACGGGCCTCGGCGGACAGCTCGAAGTCGTCGTACACGACCGGGAGTTCATTGCCGACGACGTGCTCGAACTGCTTCATCCGCTGGGTCATCAGGTCGTCCACGACGCGGAGCGCGGTCGGGTAGTCGACGCCGAAGAAGTTCTGGACGACCAGGATCGCGTTGTGGAACTCGCCCTCGTACTGGATCTCCTTCTGGTACGAGAAGACGTCGTTGACGAGCATGCCGTAGTCGATGGCGGCGTTCTCCAGGGACCGGACCGGGCCGCCGCGGTAGACCTCCGCGGGGATCGCGGGACCCCGGCCGCGGCGGGCCAGGCTCAGCGTGAGGTCGGAGCCGAAGGTGGCCCGGCGCATCTCCAGGAAGTCGACGGGGTCGGGAATGCGGTGCTGGAGCTGGTTGGACAACTCCCAGAGCCAGCTCTCGGTCATGCTGTCGACGGACTGCCTGAGAGCGAGCCGGTCTTCGGGGCTCGTCCCGGCGGTCGTACGGGCCCACAGGTCGATCAGGCCGCGCTCCATGCCGGTGGCCGGCACCGGGACGGGCTCGTCGGCGAGGGGCATGCAGGCGGAGAGGCGGGCTGTCGCGTGCCGGGCGCCGGCCAGGTCCCGCCGGGTGCCGAAGACCAGCGGGTAGTAGTCGTCGGCGTAGGTGCCCCAGGCCAGCCAGTCGGCGCTGAGGTCGAGTTCCTCGGGGGTGGCGTCCGGGTCGAGGCCGGCGGAGCAGAGCACCAGGTCGGAGGCGGCGAGCTTGTCCTCGTCCCAGACGCCCTCGGCGAGCATGCCGGTGCTGTGCATCCAGGCGGTCAGCCGGGGGCGGGCGGCGTCGAGGTGCGGGCTGAGCTCGACCTCGTAGGGCATGTGGAAGTCGGGCAGGAGGGCGGGGCCGACCTGCTGGAAGGGCACATGGGTGTAGGCCCGCAGTCGCTCCCCCTGCCCGAAGGACGTGGGCGGTGCCCCCGTTGCGGCGGCCGAGGCGAGCAGGGCGCCGACGTCGGCGGCGGAGGTGCCGGGCCCGGTGAGGTGCTGCCAGGGGGAGGACCGGGTGGCGCCCTGGTTCATGTAGCGGCTGGAACGCATGTGCCACTCGTGGCCGCCGGACTGCCAGTCCTGCAAGCCCTTGGTGTAGGCGGCGATCGCGGCGGCCTGGTCGGGGGTGAGGCCCTTCTCGGCGGCGAGGGCGGGCACTTCGGTGAGGGCGGTGTGCTCGAACTGGTGGAGGCGGGAGGTGAGGATGTCGTTGACCGTGTCGGCGGCCTCCTGGGTGGTGCAGTCGAAGAAGGTCTCCAGGACCAGCACGCCGTTGCTGTTCTCGCCCTCGTCCTCCACCTCTCGCTGGTAGGAGAACAGGTCGTTGCGCAGGTGGACGGCGTCGGCGAAGGTCTCCATCAGCACCCGCAGCGGCCGCGTCCCGGCGGCGGCCGCTGGCACCTCGGCCGTCGCGTACTCGACCAGCCCCGCCGACCAGGGGGCGCCGCCGACCTTGCGGCGCATCTCGATGTACTCGACGGGGTTGGCGATCCGCCCCTCGTTGATGTTGGCCAGCTCCCACATCGACTCGTTCAGCAGGTGCTCGGTGGCGACCGAGAAGCGGCGGCGCCAGTCGACCGACATCGACGGCACCGTGCGCGCCCACAGGTCGGCGAGGCCCGCCTCGACCGGGTTCTGCGGCTCCGGCACGGGCGCCGCGGGGTCGAGCGGCATGAAGAGCGGGAGCCGGTCGAGATGGGCCTTGCCCGCGGCGCGGTCCTGGGTGCGCTTGTACATGTCGAGGAAGTGGTCGTCGAAGAAGAACACCCACACGTACCAGTCGGTGATCAGCGACAGGGCGGGGCCGTCGCAGTCGGGGTGGGTGTAGCTGCACAGCAGGCCGTAGTCGTGCGCCTCCAGGTCGGCTTGGGTCCAGATCCCGGAACCCTCCAGCATGCCCATCCCGCGGGCCCACTCGGTGGAATGGGCGCGGGCCTCCTCCAGGTGCGGATTGAGCCGCGCGGGATACGGCATGTAGAAGTGCGGGAGTTCGAACGGCTGCGTCATGGCCGGGGCCCTACCCGCGGGCTCCAACGGGCATCCACCGGGGGACACATGATCACACCATCGCGTGAACCGGTGTGGAATCCGGGAACTTCGGACGGCCTTTGTGGCGTCCGCCGTACACCCGGGCCCCGGCCCCGGCGCTCCGCCGGGGTACTTTACCGGCGGCGGTGGCCGAACCCACCCGGGCCTACCCCGTCCCGCCGGGCACGCGGCCGCTGCCTGCGCCGCCGGCGGGGCAGCCGATGAGCCGCCGTCGCCGGGCACTGATAGCGGTCGCCGCCGTGACGTCGGTGGTGCTGATGACGACGGCTGACGGACTGGCAGACGGGCTAGGCCGGTCGGACGGGCTTGGCCCGGTCCCCCTTGGCGGGCTCCGACGGGCGAGCCGCCGTGGTCGTACGACCGCCTCTGCCGGCGGCGACGAGGGCCCGTCCATGCCCGACTTCTTCGATCCGTGGGCCGTACGCCGAACCCGCGCCTGTCCTTCGGGGACGGGCCGCACATCTGCCTGGGCTCTCATTGCGCACGGCTGCGGCTGCGCACCCTCCATGCCGAGGCGCCCGTGCTGGAGCGGGGCGGCCCTGCCGAACGGCCGGTCTGCAACTTCGTCGGCGGTTCACGTCGCTGCCGATGTCCCAGGGTTGACCTGGATGAGGGCATGGGTGCCGGCCGTGCGCCAGCGTTGCCCCTCGGCCGCGTCCAGGGCCGCCTCGGTGTCCGCGGCCAGGCCGGTGATCACATCGGACTTGAGGGTGCGCAGCGCGGCCACCGGCCCCGGGAACCAGGCGGTGACCCCGGCGAACGGGGTGGTCGGCGGCCAGAGCCGATCACCCACCAGGCGGCGGTAGTTGAGGTCGCCCTTGAAGATCGTGAGGTCGGCGGAGGCGAACTCGGCGCGCAGGTCGGCGGGCATCTCGGCGTACGGCAGCGGGGCGCAGGAGAAGGGGTGGGCGCGCACGGTGAGCCGGCCGTCCGACATCGCCGACCAGAGGGTGCGGCCGTACCCGGCCGCCGCTCCGGGTGCGGCGGAGAGCCTGCGCAGGGCGTCCAGCACGTCGGCCGTGGTGGCGTCGGAGACGTAGTAGGGGTGGGGCTTGATGTGCAGGACCGCGTCCGCGATCCGGCCGGTGTCCAGGAGGCGGGCGATCAGCAGCAGGTCGGGGACGAGTTCACGGCCCGCGTTGTCGGCGACGAGACACAGGGTGCCGCCCCGGAGCAGCCGCCACAGGTCGGCGCTGTCGTCGGCGACCAGGGCGGAGACGGCCTCGCCCGACTCGGCGGAGAGGCGAAAGCCCAGGTCGGCACGGTTGCCCCAGAGGGAGCCGTACAGCAGGGCACGGTCCGGGTCGTCGCCGAGGGCGTCCAGCGCCGCCAGCTCCTCGTCGGTCTCCTTGGCGTCCAGTTCGGCGAGCTTGAAAGGACGGAACGGGTCGATGCCCTGCCAGGGGCCGGGGCCGAAGTAGCCGACGGCGTCCAGGAGGCGACGGTAGAAGTAGCTCTCGGACCACAGCCACGGCACGTCGAACCAGGAGTGCCCGAGGTGGCCGTCCAGGCCCCAGCCGCGCCACCGGTCGCCGTCCGGCAGGGGTTCGATGACACCTTCGGTGCAGTTGCGCAGCAGTGCGTCGAGGGCGCGGTGCTGTGCGGGGCCGTACGGGAAGGCGTCCCTCACCTGACGGATGATCGCGGGGTGCCGTTCGGCCAGCACGCTGTGCGGGAACGGACCGGTGGTGCCGAGGATCACGGGCGCGGCGGCGGAGTCGGGCATGGGCGCCACGCTATCGCGCGGGACACCCGGCTCCGCCGAACCGACGGCGCCTGTCACGCCGTTCTGATCTCGCGCTCCAGCTGGGTGGCGAGGGTCATGTAACGGGCGCGCCGGTGCACCGGGACCAGGCCGCGGATCATCAGGTACCACATCTCCGCGACCCTGCGCGGCAGTCGTCCCACCGGCTCCAGGTTGCGGCCGGCCACCCGGGTGCCGACGAAGAAGCAGACCAGGGAGTGGGCGACCGCGCCGATGTCGATGTCCGGGTGGACGTCGGACTCCTTGACCGCGCCCTGGAGTTTGCGCGTGGCGAACTCCAGGCCCTCCGTGAACGGATGCCTCATCGGCGGCCGCACGGTGACGTCCGCGGTGGCGAGCCGCAGTCCGGCGCGCGGGATCGGGCCGTCGACGGAGAGCCGGGCGATCGCGAACGTGGTGCGCATCAGGGCCTCCAGTGAGGAGTAGCCGCGGCTGTCCAACTCCTTCACCAACTGGCTGGAGGTGCGGGACTGGAGCTCCATGATGGCGTGCGCCAGGTCCTCCTTGGCGGCGAAGTGGAAGTACAGCGCCCCCTTGGTGACCTTGGCGTGTTCGACGATCTCACTCAGACTGGTGGATTCGTAGCCACGCCGGTCGAAGAGGTCGGCGGCGGCCGTGATGATCGTGGCGCGGGTCTGCTCCGCGCGTAACTGCCTCGCCATCGACTCAACACTCCTCACGGCTCCAAACCGACGGGGCATGCGGTTTGTTTCTAACCCCGTGCACACGATAGCTCACCGTGCGGCAACGGGAGGCGACTGTGCGGACCTGGTGACGGACATGCGCAACTGGCGGGCGTGGCCCCGCGATCGGCGGCCACACTGCACAACGCACGAGATCAGAACACGCCACTCCCTCGTGTTCGTGCCGGACTCCGGAGGCGACGCGGGCGGCCGGGCGCCCAACGGTGATCACAACGATACGAGCCGCGCGGTTGGTTCTCAATGACGCCCGCGCAGTCCGCAAAACGGACGACCCGGTCGGCGGCCCGCACACCGGCCTGCCCGTGATCAACCGCGCTGAACGGTACGTGCCCTGATCCCGTACTCATCTCAGCAGACTTCGTACCCGCGCCTGCCGAGGAGACGTCCCGATGACCCGGACGACCGCCCGTCTGACGGGAGCCGCCGTCGCGGCTCCGCTGCTGCTCCTGTCGTGGGCGGCGGGTTCCGCCCAGGCGCACGGCGCGCCCACCGACCCCGTCAGCCGGGTCTACGCCTGCTCCCCCAGCGGTGGCAGCGCGTCGACGGCGGCCTGCAGGGCGGCGATCGCGGCGAGCGGGCAGAACTTCGTGGCGTGGGACAACCTGCGGGTGGCGGGGGTCAACGGCCGTGACCGGCAGGTGATTCCGGACGGCAGGTTGTGCAGCGGCAACCTGCCGGCGTACAAGGGGCTCGACCTGGCGCGCGCGGACTGGCCCGCGACCCGGTTGACCCCGGGCGCCCGGATGACCATGACGTACGCCTCGACGATCGCGCACGCCGGCACGTTCAAGCTGTACCTGACGAAGCAGGGGTACGACCCCGCGAAGCCGCTCACGTGGTCCGAGCTGCCCGCGCAGCCCTTCGCCGAGTTCAAGGACCCGGCGCTGACGAACGGGGCGTACCACTTCACGGCGACACTGCCGGCCGACCGGACGGGCCGTCAGATGCTGTACACGATCTGGCAGAACAGCAGCACGACGGACACCTACTACTCGTGTTCCGACGTGGTGTTCACGGCGAAGAAGGACGGCGGGGCGACGGCGAGCGCGCGCCCGCGGCCGCGGGCGACCGCCACGCCGGCCCCGAGCACCTCCAAGAGCCCGACTCCCAGTGCCTCGAGGAGTGTTGCCGTCCCGACACGGCGGACGGCGGCGGCCCCGGTCTCCCCAAGGACCGGAACCGCCGCCGACAGCACTCCCGTGGCCTCCGACACGAGCTCGGGCTCGGGCCCGTCGGCGCCACTGCTGGCGGGCGGCGCCGCCGCGGTGCTGGTGCTCACCGGGGGCGCCGCCCTGGCGTTGCGTCTGCGTCGACGCTGACCGCCTTTGCCAGACGGTCAGTTGACGAAGACGGTGGCGCCGTTGTCGGTGACCGGGGCGTACTTGGCGGTGAAGTAGCCGGCCGCGAAACAGAGCGAGGAGCCGGAGGTCTTCGTGAACGCCTGGTTGGTGAAGTTGATGCTGTTGTCGGTGTTGCTCGACGTACCGGTCAGGCTCGGCGCCTGGTAGACGCAGGTGATGCTGCCCAGCAGGGTCTTCAGCTTGACGGTGGTCTGGATCGTGGAGCCACTCGCCGGGGTGACCGTGAGGGTGCCGTCCGAGGCCACCGTGGTGGTGTACGGCAGGTTGTCGACGGTGATGCTGGTGACGCCGGTGACACCGAGGACGTTGCTGGTGCAGCTGCTGGAGTCGAAGGTGTGCCCGCTGACCGACTCGGTGGCGGTGCCGGGGGCGGCCGGGTTGTCCGTGACCGTGGCGGTGAAGACCGAGGACGTGCACTTCACGCCACTGGTGCCGGTGGCGCTGGAGTAGAGGGTGGCACTGGTGCCGGTGGCCAGCGGCGCACTGAGCACGTCACCGACGGCGACGGCGGTGCCGCCGGCGCTGCCGGTGGTGAGCACCGCGCCGTCGGCGGAGGCGGGAACGGTGGCGGCGACCGAGAGGGCTGCGACGGTACCGGCGAGGGCGAGGAGGGATCGCGTACGCATGCGGGTTGCCTCTTTCCTTGGGGGACTTGCGTGAGGTGAGGAGAGGTGGGGGTTCGGGGCGGGCGCGTATGCGCCGCCGGCCGTTGCCGGCCCGTGACGCCTTCTCCGTACGTGACGGACCGACAACGGCAGTGGAGCCGGACACCGGCCGAAAGCCTGGGGGGGTTAGGCCTCCGGCCGGGCCGGTTGAGGGCGTTCGGGCACGGCCCCTGGGGGGAAGCGACCGTGCCGACGCCGAGAGCGGAGCGGTGATCGAGGAGGCCGGGATACGGCCGATGCCGCTCGGCGGATCCGGCGCCACGGATCCGAAGGAAACCAGGGAGAGTTGTAGACCTGATCAACCATCAACGTCAAGGCCGATCAAGGGAGTTGAGAAACCGATCAAGGAAGTGCGAGGTCGGAACACAATTGACGCATATTCAACACCCTTTTTTCACAACTGCCTTGACCCATTAAAGTAACCGCCGGTAACTTGCGGCATGGCTACTGCTGCGTAACGAGAAATCCCTTGCGTCCGCCGGGAGTTGTGAGGAGGCGTGCGCGGCAGCCGCTGTCCGCGCCAGGACAACGTGCCACTGAAGCCCAACCCGCGTCTTAATGCATGGGAGCAGACATGGCCTCGTCCCCGGACGTTCCGTCCGCCGACAACACGCCTGAGAACCCGGGAAGCGGTTCTCTTTCCGACACACCAGACACCACCGGGGCCACCGGAGGGGAACAGAGACGGGGACGGGTCCGCGCGCGCCGGGCCGCGGTGATGGCGGTGCCGGCCACCCTGGCCGCCGCCGGTCTCGCGGTCTTCACCGCACAGGGTGTGCTGGGTGTGCAGTTCGCCATCTCCGGCATGCCGTTCGTGGTCACCGCCGACCGGCTCGACGGCACCGGCTTCGAGCAGTTCGGCGGCCTCGACAACATGATTCCGGACAGCCCCAACGCCGGTGACACCGGCGGCCAGGAGCTGGTCGTCACGTCGGTGGTGAAGAACGGCACGCTCACCAACATGTGCCAGAGCGTCGACCTCGGCGGCATCCAGCTCCTCCTCAAGGCCGGCGGCGGCTCCAAGCCGGTGTCCGTGTCGAACCTGGCGATCGACTCCGACGACATCAAGGGCGACGCCACGTTCAACAACATCGAGATCGGCCGCGACGCCAGCACCTTCGACAAGGCCGGTGTGCAGGGCCCGAAGGGCGTCTACGGCCAGCAGGCCGACGGCGTCGTCATCGAGCACCTCCACCAGCACAACTACGCGGCCACCGCGGCCGTCTTCAAGCTGCCCAACCTGCACATGTCCTTCAGCGGCGACGGTTGCGACTGATGACCGACCCGGGGACCCGGACAGAGCGATTCCGGCGGTGGCGGGGACAGCGGCCGTTCGCGGGCGGCGTACTGCTCGTGCTGGCCGGTGCCGAGATCCTGGTGACCATGAAGGCACCCCTTCCGGTCATCCTGCACATCGGCATGCAGGGCCTGGCGGGTTACCTGCTGCCGACCCTGATGGTCGTCTGCGGCCTGCTCATCGTCTTCAACCCGGCCCAGCGCCTCTTCTACTCCATCCTCGGCATCCTGCTCTCCCTGGGGACCTGGCTCACCTCGAACCTCGGCGGTTTCATGGTCGGCCTGCTGCTCGGGGCCGTGGGCAGCTGCATCACCTTCGGCTGGCTGCCGGACCAGGAACCCCGCGTCAGCCGGCGCAAGCGGCGTAAGGCCGCACAGGCTGCCGCGCAGGGGTTCGGGGACGGGGCCGAAGCGGTCTGAAGCGGTGAACGGAGGCGGGCCGGTGCGTTTCGGTCCGCCTCTTTTCTGTGCGCGGGGAGTTCGCCCGAACAGGTGACTTGGGAACTTCTTTGCTGTCGCTGCGAGTTCATCGGGCAGCCGGGCGGCGTGTGGCCGTCCGGGGTGCGAGTGATCGGTGCGGCGAAGGAGCGGCGGCTTCATGGTGTTCAAACGGCTGCTGGGCGCGATCGGGGTCGGTGGGCCCTCGGTGGACACGGTGCTGGACGGTGCCGCGGTGGTGCCCGGCGGAGCGTTGTCGGGGCGGGTGTGGCTCAAGGGTGGCTCGACGGCGGTGGAGGTCGAGCACATCGGGCTCGAGTTGCTCGCGCGGGTCGAGGCGGAGCACGAGGAGGGGGAGACCGAGGGCGCGGTCGTCTTCGAGCGGTTCACCGTGGGCGGCGGCTTCCGGCTCGGTGCGGAAGAGGAGCGGGAGGTGCCGTTCCATGTGCCGCTGCCGTGGGAGACACCGGTCACGGAGCTGTACGGGCAGCCGCTCGGGATCGTGCTCGGGGTGCGCACCGAGGTCGGGGTGGCCGGCGCCCGGGACAAGGGCGACCTGGATCCGCTGACCGTGCGGCCGCTGCCCGTCCAGGAGGCGGTGCTGGAGGCCCTCGGACAGCTGGGGTTCGGCTTCCGCTCGGCGGATCTGGAGTACGGCCGGATCGGTGGTACGGGCCAGCGGCTGCCGTTCTACCAGGAGGTCGAGCTGACCCCGGCGCCGCCGTACGCGCACGCGGTCAGCGAGATCGAGCTGACCTTCCTCGCCTCCCCCGCCGGTCTGGAGGTCGTCCTCGAGGCGGACAAGCGCGGCGGGCCGTTCTCCTCCGGGCACGACGCGCTGACCCGTTTCACGGTGCGCCACGAGGACGCATCCGTACTGGACTGGAACGGCGAGGTCGACGGCTGGATCCGCCAGCTGATCGCGCACCGCGAGGCCTACGGCACCCATGCCGCGTACGGCCACGGCGGGCAGCACGACGGCCACCACCGCTCCGGACCGGGCCTCGGCACGGCGGTCGCCGCCGGTGCGGCGGGTCTCGCGCTGGGCGTGGTCGGCGGAATGGTGGCGGCCGAGGTGGTGGACGAGATCGGGGACTTCTTCGAGGGGGACGAGGACTAGGGAAGGACCAGGGCCTGTCCCGCGGAGGAGAAGGGCCGGGGCGTTCGTCAGCTCGCGGTGACGGTCGGCCCGGCGGTCTTCCCGGGCTCCGGCTGCGCGGGGGCCGCGGCCGGCTCCGCCGCCATCTGCACCGACGTCGGCTCCACCGGCGCCGCCGTGTCGTCCGTCTTCATCGCCTTCGCCTCGCTCTTGAGGATGCGCATCGACTTGCCCAGGGCCCGGGCGGTGTCGGGCAGCTTCCGGGATCCGAAGAGCACGATGAAGACGATCGCGACGACCAGCAGGTGCCAGGGTTCGAGTCCGTTACGGAGCATGACCGCCCCCTCCCTTTCTCACGTTGTTCCGTGCCGACGAAGGGTGCTTCCCGCGCCCCGGCCGAGCAGCGACGATTGCCACATTGCGCAACTGTACAACCCTGACTCGAAGACGGTCCCCCGGCCCGGCCGCGCGATCGCTACGGCCGGCGCCGGTCGTGGCGTGCCCGTACCGCCCTCAGCGCCGGCGCGTACAGCCCGAGGACGGCGGCGAGCAGCAGCGGGTAGGCGGGTGGCAGCCCGGTCATGCCCAGGGCCGCGCCCAGGGGACTGGGCGGGAGCAGCAGGCCGACGGCGGCGAGCGCGGCGGCGGCCCGGCCGATGGGTCCCGGCCGGGTGCCGCCGCGCAGCAGGTACATCACCAGAGCCTGGGTGAGCAGGTTCTCGGTGAACCAGGCGGAGTGGAAGACGGCCTGGTCGTCGAGGGCGTCGGGACCGCGCAGGGCGAGCGCCAGGACGCCGAAGGTGGCGAGGTCGGCGATCGCGTTGAGCACGCCGAAGCCGGTGATGAACCGCAGGAAGGCACGCGGCCGCAGCACGGTCGGGCGGCGCAGGGCCGCCGGGCCGGGGCGGTCGTACGCGAAGGCGAGCTGGGCGGCGTCGAAGCAGAGGTTCTGGGCGAGCACCTGAGCCGGGAGCATCGGCAGGAAGGGGAGCAGCAGGCCGGCACAGAGCATCGCGATGACGTTGCCGAGGTTGGAGGAGAGGGTGACCCGCAGATAGGAGGCGATGTTGGCGCTGCTGTGCCGGCCGGCGGTGACGGCGTGCCCGATCGCGCCGAGGTCCTTCTCGGCGAGCACCACGTCCGCGGTCTCGCGGGCGAGGTCCACGGCGGTGCGGGGCGCGATCCCGACGTCGGCCGCGCGCAGGGCGGGGATGTCGTTGACGCCGTCGCCGAGGAAGCCGACGGTGTGCCCGGCGGCGCGCAGCCCGCTGACGACACGGGCCTTGTCCTCGGGAGTGCAGCGGGCGACGACGCCGGCGTCGAGGTCGAGGAGTTCACCGGCCACGGCCACCCGCCCCGCGGCCAGGCCGAGGTCCCGGCAGGCACGGGCGGCCGTGGCGGGGTGGTCGCCGGTGAGGACGCGGACGCTGATACCGAGGCCGGTGAGGCGGCGCAGGGCCTCGGCGGCGCCGGGGGCGAGGGCATCCCGGAAAGTGACCAGGCCCCGGAAGGTGAGGCCGTGTTCGTCGGCGGCCGTGTAGGGGCGGGTGCGGGCGGGTCCTGCGGCGGTGGCGACGGCGAGGACGCGCAGCCCGGCGCCGGCCTCGCGGGCGGCGAGGGCCAGCAGGCGTTCGTGTTCGGCGGGGTCGAGGTCGCAGCGGGCCAGTACGTCCTCGGCGGCGCCCCTGGCGACCAGGACATGGGTGCCAGGGCCGCCCGCGACGACGGCGGTGGCGGTGCGCCGGCCGGGGTCGAAGGGGACGGCGCCGACGCCGTCGTACTCCTCCCCCACCGGTCCGGCCGCCGTGAGCAGGGCCTCGTCCAGGGCGTCGGCGGAAGGCAGTTCGGCGAGCTGGAGGGTCCACCAGGCGCCGACGGCCGCCCAGCGCAGCGCGTCCGGGTCGTCGTGCCCGTCGGGGCCGAGGGCGCGTTCGACGACGGGGCGGTCCCGGGTGAGGGTGCCGGTCTTGTCGAGGCAGAGCACGTCGACCGCGCCGAGGTCGTGCAGCGCGGGCAGCCGTCGTACGACGACCTGGTGGGTGCGGGCGAGCAGGGCTGCGGCCCGGGCCAGGCAGGTGGTGACGATCACCGGGAGCATCTCGGGGGTGAGCCCGACGGCGACCGCGACCGCGAAGGGCAGCGTCTCCAGGCCCCGGCCGCGCAGGGCGGCGTTGGCCATGAGGACCAGCGGCGGGGTGAGCAGCATGAACCGGATCAGCACCCAGGAGATGCCGTGCACGGACCGGTCGAAGGCGCTGGGCTCCCGCCGCCCGCCCGCCGTGCTCTGCGCCACCGCGAACCGGGTCCGCTCCCCCGTCGCCACGACCACCGCCGTGGCACTGCCCGAGGCGACCCCGCTGCCCTGGAAACAGAGGTACGGCTCCTGGAAGGGGCCCGCGCCGGCCGGGTGGTCCGCGTCGGGGATCTCGACGGCGGCCTTGGCGACGGGCGCCGACTCGCCGGTGAGCACGGCCTGGTGCACGGTCAGGCCACGGGCGCGCAGCAGTCGTACGTCGGCCGGGACCAGGTCGCCGGGGCCGAGCCGTACGACATCGCCCGTTACCAGATCGGCGACCGGGACCTCCCGGGTCCGCGGTGCCGCCTCCGCCCCGGTGCGGCGCAGCACGGTGGCGGTGCCGGCGACGAGTTCGCGCAGCGCGGCCAGGGAGCGGTCGGCGCGGTGTTCGCCGGCGGCGCGCAGCCCGCAGCTGACCGCGACCAGGGCGAGGATCACCACGGCCGTGCCCCAGGAGGCGACGAGAGCGGAGACCAGGCCGAGGGTGAGCAGGACGGCGGTGAAGGGGTCGCGCAGGGCGCGGACACAGCGCAGCGGCCAGGAGACCGTGCGGGGAAGGGGCGGGGTGTTCTCGCCGGCGTCGGCGAGCCGGGCCGCGGCGTCGGCCTCGGTCAGCCCGCGCGGTCCGGTGTCCAGCCGGCGCAGCACCTGCAGCGCGGTGGCGGCCTCGCCCTCAGAGACCACGGAGACGGCGGGGGGCCGGGAGTTCGGCGCCGGTGGTGCGGGCGGTGAGGCGGGCGACGAGCAGGCGTACGACGTCGACCACGTCCGGGTCGTCCACCAGGTACACCTGGCGGCGGCCCTCCCGGCGGGAGCGGACCAGGCCGGCGAGCTTCAGTTTGGTGAGGTGCTGGCTGACGGCCGGCAGTGCGCCGCCCACCCGCTCGGCGAGTCCCGTGACGTCGCTCTCGCCCTGCGCCAGCGCCCAGACGATGTGCAGCCGGGCGGGCGAGGCGAGCAGCCCGAAGGCCGCGGCGGCGTCCGCGAGCACGTCCGCGGAGGGGTCCTCGACACCTGTTCCGGGCCCTGTCGCCACCGTCGTCGTCCTCCTGCCCGCCAAGTCGAAGGCACCAGTCTAGGACGCGGGAACTTCTCGGCCTCCGCGTCAGTTTCTACGTTGTTGTAGAAGTAAATTCTTTGGCAAGCAAGACTCTTGGCAAGCACATACCGACCGAGGAGTGAGTGCGCATGGCTCTGTGGGACCGCATCAAGGACTCCGCGACGCAGATGCAGACCCAGCTCGTGGCGAAGAAGAACGACCTGAAGAGCGGTGCGTTCCGCGACGCGAGCATGGCGATGTGCGCGCTCGTGGCGGCTGCCGACGGCACCATCGACCCGGCGGAGCGGCAGCGGGTCGCCCAGCTCATCGCCACCAACGAGGTGCTGCAGAACTTCCCGGCGGACGACCTGCGCCGGCGTTTCGAGGAGAACCTGAACAAGCTGACCGCCGACTTCGCCTTCGGCAAGGTGAGCGTGCTGCAGGAGGTCGCCAAGGCGAAGAAGAAGCCGGCCGAGGCGCGTGCCGTCATCCAGATCGGCATCGTGATCGGCGGCGCGGACGGCGACTTCGACAAGACCGAGCAGGCCGTGGTCCGCGAGGCCTGCTTCACCCTCGACCTGCCGCCGCACGAGTTCGACCTCTGACCGGCGCGGTCCTCACTCCTCGGCACCGGACACGGTGCCCGGTTCGTTCGACGCCGGGATGATCCGGGCCCGCAGATCCGGGTCCGGCATCCCCGGGTCGAAGGGGAACAGGGGGCGGTGGATCCGCCGGTGGCCCAGGCGGACGAGGTCCTGGTCGACGCCGCCCGGGGTGAGGGCCATCTTCCAGTCCGCCGCCATGGCGTACAGCTCGGGCTCCAGGTAGCCGATCTTGACGATCACGATGTCGGCCGTCCGCGGATCCAGGTCCAGGCCGGTGAAGTCGTGCTCGTGGTGGTAGGGCTTGCGCAGCCGGGTCAGGATCACCCGGACACCGCCGACCCGGAGGACCACCTCGGTCCCGGCGTCCCGGTCGCCGTGCCGGATCGCGTGCACCACGCCGGTCAGCGTGAGCGGTCCGCTGTGGCGGTCGTCGACCTCGGCACCGGCGGTGACGGTGACGGTCGCGCCGACCCCTGCCCGGACGGCGGCGTCGACGGCGGCGGGGCCGGGCAGCGAGGCGTAGACCACCTGCGGACCGGACGCGTCCTGGAACTCCGGCCGGGCCAGCACCTGCCGGAGTCCCCAGGTCACGTCGCCGGCGCCGCCCGCCGTCGGGTTGTCGCCGGTGTCGCTGATGAAGTACGGGCGGCCGGTGGCGGCCAGGGCGTCGTCGAGGCAGTCGTCGAGGGTGCCGGTCGGCGCGACGAACGCGAAGTCGTGGCGGGCCTTCCAGAAGCCGAGCGCCAGTCGTTCGGCGCCCGCCGTCACCGCCGCCGGGTCCTGGCCGGTGACCACCACGGCGGCCCGGTTGCGCGGTTCGTCCGCCCACGCGTAGCCGACCCAGATCGCCGCGTCGAGGACGCCGGGCCCCGCCGCCACCTCCTCGACCGCCGCGTACACGCTCCTGGCGGGTTCGATCCGGGTCGAGGTCTGTTCCCCGGCCAGCAGGACCGGGACCGGGATCCAGGCCTTGACCGGCCGGGGCGCGCCGTCGGCCAGCCCGGCGAGGAGGTTGCGGGCGGCCCGTTCCTTGGTCTCCAGGGTGTCCTCGTGCGGGGCCGTGCGGTAGCAGGTGATCAGGTCGCTGAGGTGGACGAGGGCGCGCGAGACGTTGCCGTGCAGGTCCATGGAGGTCGACACCAGGGTGTCCGGCCCGGTCACCTCGCGGATGCGGGCGAGCAGTACGGCCTCGGCGTCGTCGAGTCCCTCGACGGTCATCGCACCGTGGATGTCGTACCAGAGGCCGTCCACGGGGCCCAGTTCCGCGAGCCGCTCGACGAGCTCGTCGGAGAGGGCGCGGTAGGCGGCCGCCGTCACCGTGCCACCGGGCAGGGCCTTGCCGACCAGGACCCCGCGCCAGTCGGCGGCGGCCCGCAGCTCGGTGCCCTCGGCGAGGAAGGGACAACCGGCGAGGACGTCGGCACCGCGCCGGGGGTGGAAGGCGGGGGCCTCGGTACGGGCCGGGGAGAAGGTGGACGACTCGATGCCGAGACCGGCGATCGCGATGACGGGACGGAACGGGGACATGGCTCCTCCGGAACGGAACGGGACACGACTCCTCAAGCGATCCCCGGGACGGTGGGGCGCGGGGTTCAGAGGTGGTGGCCGGTGGCTGTGTGCAGGGCCTGGGTCAGGGCGAGTTGCAGGGCGAACCGGCCCGCGCCGGCCAGTCCCGCGTCGGCGCCCAGGCTGGCCCGCTCGATCACCAGATGCTGGGTCACCAGCGGGTGGCAGCCCTCGTAGAGCTGGCTGCGCACGGCGGCGACGAACGGTTCCAGCGTGGAGAGGATGCCGCCGAGATACACGGCGTCGGGGTTGAAGAAGTTGACGTTGGCGGCCAGCACCATGCCCAGGTAGCGCCCGGCCTGCCGGACCGCCCGGGTGGCCTCCGGGTCGGCGTCGGAGGCGAGTCGTACGACGTCCTCGGTGGAGGTCACCTCCAGGCCGCGCTCCCGCAGGATGCGCACCAGCGCCGCACCGGAGGCGACGGTCTCCAGGCAGCCGGTGTTGCCGCAGGAGCACGGGATGTCGTGGGCGGCTTCCACCCGGACGTGCGTGATCTCCCCGGCCGCGCCGGTGCCGCCCCGGTAGAGGCGGCCGTCGGCGATGACGCCGGCGCCGATCGCCGTGCCGGTCTTGACCATGATGGACTGCCGGCGTTCGGGCGGCTGGGCCCCGTGCTCGCCGACGGCCATGCAGTTGGCGTCGTTCTCGATGGCCGTCGGCACCCCGAAGCGGTCCTCCAGCCAGGCGCGCACCGGAAACCGGTTCCAACCGGGCATCCGGGAGGGCAGGGTGACGACTCCGGAGACGACGTCGACGGGTCCGGGCAGCGAGAGCCCGACCGCGCGCAGCAGCTTTCGCCCGTGCTGCTCGGCGAGTGCCTCCAGGGTCGCGGCGAGGCCGGGCAGCGCGGCCTCGGGTCCGTCGGCGGTGGCGAACGGCACGGTGCTGACGTCGGTGAGCACACCGCCCGCCTGCATCACCCCCACGTGGGCGTGCCGGCCGCCGAGTTCGGCGGCCACGGCGAAACCGTCGCTGCCGCCGAGCCGCAGCGTCTTGCGGGGCCGGCCGCCGGCCGAGGACACCGTGCCCTCCTCGGCGACCAGGCCGTGGGCCATCAGCTGACCGACCGCCGACGAGACCGTCGAGGGCGCCGCGCCGAGGAGGGCCGCCAGTTCGGTGCGCGAGGCGGCCTGTCCGGAAGCCAGCAGGTCCAGGACGCGCTCGGCCAGCACGGGGTGACCGGCGGTGGGCTTGCGGCGCCGCCGACTTTCTTCGGTCATGGACGAGGTTTCTTCCGGCATCGGGAGCGGGTGGCGTCGAGCGTAAGCCCCACAGCGCGGCTGCGGGCTTTCTCCAGAACAGCAGAAACAGGCTTTTTACAGGAACACACCTGTTTCTTCGACCAGTCGGATCGTTGACTGTGCCTCACCCCCTTCCGCCGATCCTCTTTTTTCGAGGTGAGCCATGTCCTCTGTCCGCCCCGGGCTCCTTGCCGGCGCCCTTCTCACCGCGAGCACACTGCTGCTCGCGGGGTGTTCCGGGTCGAGCGGCTCGTCGTCGTCCGCGTCCCACGACTCGTTGGACTACGCGCTGCCCGCCAACTTCACACCGAACTGGATCCTGCCGATCGGCACCGCGGCGCACCTCAACACCAACAACATCTCGATCGCGAACACCCTTTGGGAACCGCTGATCGCCTATGACGGTTCGACCGGCTCGATGGGCTGGAACAAGAAGGGTTCCGTGGCCACGGCCGCCACGTTCGCCGCGGACCACAAGAGCGTGACGATCACCCTGGGCGACCGCCACTGGAGCGACGGCAAGCCGATCACCTCCGCCGACGTGGCGTTCTGGTACGACCTGATCAAGGCGAACAAGGCGCAGTGGGCGGGCTACAACCCCGGCAAGGCCCCGGACAACTGGACGTCTTTCAAGGCCCTCGACAGCCACCGCTTCACGATCACCTTCGACAGGGCCTACAACCCGCAGTGGATGCTGGCGAACGAGCTGAGCTCGATCAACCCGCTGCCCAAGCACGCCTGGGACAAGGGCGGCAGCGCCAAGGACGAGTGGACCTACCTGAACGACGCGGCCAAGAACATCGCCGGCTACCAGACGAACGCCCTGTGGAAGACGATCAGCGGCCCGTACGCGGTGCAGTCGTTCTCGACGGCCGGCAAGGTGGTCCTGACCGCCAACAAGAAGTACGACGGCGGTGAGAAGCCGGCCATCGCCACGGTCCACCTGCTGCCCTTCACCACCGCCGACGCGGAGAAGAACGCCCTGCGCTCGGGCAGCGTCGACTACGGCTACATCGAGGCGACCGACCTCGACCAGAAGGAGAGCTTCACCGCGCGCGGCTACTCGGTGAAGCCGTGGTCCGGCTGGGCGATCACCTACATGCCGTACAACTTCGACAACCCGGCGATGGGCGCGGTGTTCAGGCAGTTGTACGCGCGACAGGCGATCCAGCGGTCCATCGACCAGACGGCCCTCGCGAAGGTCGTCTTCAACGGCACCGCGGTACCCGGCTACGGCCCGATCCCGCAGGCCCAGTCCTCGGACTTCGTCTCGGCGGCGCAGCGGGCCAACCCGTATCCGTTCTCCACGGCCGCCGCCAAGGCCCTGCTGAACGGGCATGGTTGGACGGAGCAGGGCGGGGTGATGACGTGCACCGCCCCCGGGTCTGGGGCGGGCCGGTGCGGGGCCGGGGTCGCCAAGGGCACCAAGTTCGAGATGCGGGTGCTGTCGCAGTCCGGATCGACGGTGACCGACAACATGATGAGCGCGATCCAGTCCTCGCTCGCCGAGACCGGCATCAAGTTCGGCATCAGGACCGCACCGGTCAACTCGGTGCTGTCACAGACCCCGCCGTGCACGGCGAGCCAGTCGATCTGCACGTGGCAGCTGTCGTTCTTCGGCACGGCGGGCAGCTGGTACTTCCCGGCCTTCCCGACCGGTGACTCGCTCTTCCAGTCCAAGGGCGGCTCCAACTTCGGCAACTACTCCGACACGGCCGTCGACAAGCTCATCGCGGCGTCCACGACGGCGAGTTCGAACGCGGTCATCCAGGAGTACAGCGCGGCCCTCGCCAAGGACCTGCCGGTGATCTGGCTGCCCGAGCCCGACTACCAGATCTCCGTGATGCGCAACGGCCTCGGCGGCTTCTCCCAGGATCCGCTCGCCAACTTCCACCCCGCGCAGTGGAAGTGGACCAGCTGAGCATGGACACCGTGTTGTTCCTCGTCCGGCGCCTGCTCCAGGCCCTGGTGGTGATCCTCATCGTCACGGTCGTGGTGTTCTGCCTGCTGCACGCACTCCCCGGGGGACCCGCGCGCGGGATCCTCGGGCCGCAGGCCACCGCCCAGCAGATCACCTCGTTCAACCACGAACAGGGCCTGGACCGGCCGCTGCCCGTCCAGTACGTCTACTACCTGCGCACCCTGCTGCACGGCGACCTCGGCACCTCGTACACCCTCAACGAGGCGGTCTCCCGGCTGATCGAGCAGCGGCTGCCCAAGACCCTCGTGCTGACCGTGCTGTCGGCGCTGCTCGGCCTGCTGGTCGCGGTGCCGGTCGGTCTGTGGCAGGCGGTGCGGCGGGACCGGCCCGTGGACTACGCCCTGACCACGCTGAGCTTCGTCGCGTACGCGACACCCGTGTACTTCCTGGGGCTCGTCCTGGTGCTGGTCTTCACCCAGTGGCTGCCCTGGTTCCCCTCCCAGGCTCCCCAGGGGGACACGCTGGCGCAGGTGTTCACGGAACCGGCGGGCCTGGTACTGCCGGTGGTGACGGGCGCCGCGTCGATGGTCGCGGTGTTCAGCCGCTACATGCGGGCGGCGACCCTGGACAACCTCTCCGAGGACTACGTCCGTACCGCGCGGGCGGGCGGCTCGACACCCGGCAGGATCCTGCGGCGGCACGTGTTCCGCAACTCCCTGACCCCCGTGACCGCCATGCTCGGCTACTACGTCCCGGTGCTGTTCGGCGGTGCGCTGGTCGTCGAGCAGCTCTTCAACTACCCGGGGATGGGGCTGCTGTTCTGGAGCGCGGCACAGTCCTCCGACTATCCGGTGCTGCTCGGCTGTGTCCTGGTCATCTCCGTCGCGACCGTCGTGGGCACCCTGCTGGCGGACGTCGTCCAGCGGATCATCGACCCCAGGGTGAAGGGAGGCCGGGCATGAGCGCCCTGACCGAGGCCGTGCCCGTGGCGAGCCGACGGCCGCTGTCCGTACGGCGGTTCGCCCGCAACCGGACGGCGGTGGCGGGGGTCGCGGTGGTCGTCCTGTTCCTGCTGTTCTGCTTCGCCGGCCCGCTGCTGCACGCCACGGACCAGACCCACACCGATCTCTCCCAGGTCGACCTCCGCCCGGGCGGGGCGCATTGGCTGGGTACGGACGCCGTCGGCCACGACGAGCTGGGCCGGCTCATGTACGGGGGCCGGGTCTCGCTGCTGGTGGGCCTGGCGGCCGGCGTCCTCGCGACCGTGATCGGCACGCTCTGGGGCGCGGTGGCCGGCTACGCGGGTGGCTGGGTGGACGCGGTGATGATGCGCGTGGTCGACGCGGGCATCGCCATCCCGGCCCTGTTCATCCTGCTGGTGGTGTCCGCGATCAGCGACCCCGGTCCGCCCGGGCTGGTCCTCGTCCTGGGGCTGGTGTCCTGGCTGGTGCCGTCCCGGCTGGTGCGGGCGGAGACGCTGACGCTGAAGAACCGTGACTACGTACTGACGCTGCGGGCCATCGGCGGCACCCACGGCCGGGCGATCCTGCGGCACGTCCTGCCGAACTCGGTGTCGACGATCGTGGTCGCGGCGACCTTCCAGGTGGCGGACGCGATCCTGCTGGTCGCGTACGTCTCGTATCTGGGCCTGGGGGTGCAGCCGCCGCGGACCGACTGGGGCGGCATGCTGTCTGCCGGTCTGACGGCGGCCTACTCCGGACGCTGGTGGCTCATCGTTCCGCCGGGCCTCGCGATCATCCTCGTCGTGTGCGCGTTCAACGCGATCGGCGACGGGCTGCGGGACGCCTTCGACGTGAGGGGACGCGGGTGAACGACCTCGACGACTCCGGTGCTTCCCGGACCCCCGACGACCGCACCGTTCCCGACGACCGGACCGGCCCCGACGACCGGACCGGCCCCGACGACCGCACCCTTCCCGACGACCGCTCCGTTCCCGAGGACCGCTCCGTACTCGATGTCCGGGATCTGGCCGTGACCTTCACGACCGACACCGGTCCGGTGCCCGCCGTGCGCGGGGTGTCGCTGCGGGTGCGGCCCGGGGAGACCCTCGCGCTGGTCGGCGAGTCCGGGTCCGGCAAGTCCACGGTGGCGCTGGCCGCCCTGGGGCTGCTGCCCGGCAACGCCGTGACGACGGGCCGGATCTCGGTCGGCCGCACGGACGTCGTCGGCGCGGACGAGCCGGAACTGACGCGGCTGCGCGGCCGTACCGCGTCCATGGTGTTCCAGGAACCGGCCACCGCGCTGGACCCGCTCACCCGGGTCGGTGCCCAGATCGCGGAGGTCGTCCGCAACCACCGGGAGGTGTCACGCGCCGAAGCCGCCGCCGAGGCGGTCGCCCTGCTGCGCAGGGTGGGCATCGCGGACCCGGAGCGGCGGGCCAGGGCCTTTCCGTTCCAGCTCTCGGGCGGCCAGCGGCAGCGGGTCGTCATCGCGATGGCCGTCGCCAACTCCCCCGGCCTGCTGGTCGCCGACGAGCCGACCACGGCGCTCGACGTCACCGTGCAGGCCGGGATCCTGGACCTGCTGCGGGAGTTGGCGGCCGAGGCGGGCACGGGCGTGCTGCTGGTCACGCACAACATGGGCGTGGTGGCCGACTTCGCCGACCGGGTCGCGGTGATGCTGCGCGGCGAGGTGGTGGAGACCGGGCCGGTGGAGGAGGTGCTGCTGCGCCCCGCCCACGAGTACACCCGACGGCTGCTGGCGGCGGTGCCGCGGCTGGCGGCCGACGGGCCCGCCGCCGAGGACGTCGTGGCGCCCGAGGGGGAACCGGTCGTCCGGCTCCGGGACGTCAGTGTCCGCTTCGGCCGTGGCCGGGGTGCGGTGTCCGCCCTCCAGGAGGTCTCGTTCACGGTCCGGGCCGGGGAGACGGTCGGGCTGGTGGGCGAGTCCGGGTCCGGGAAGTCGACGGCGGCCCGGGTGGCGCTGGGCCTGGTCGCGCCCGACGCCGGGGCGGTCTCGCTGTTCGGGGCCGATCTGCGGCGCACCCGGGGGCGGGCCAGACGGCGGCTGCTGTCCGGGGTCGGGGTGGTGCTGCAGGACCCGGTGGCCTCGCTGGACGCCCGGATGAGCGTCGCGGAGTGCGTCGCCGAGCCGCTGCGGGTGCACCGCCGGGACCTGTCGGCGGCAGGGCGCCGCGCCCGGGTCGCCGAGGTGCTCGATCTGGTGCGGCTGCCCGGCCGGGTGGCGGGGCGCGGACCGCGTGAGCTGTCCGGCGGTCAGCGGCAGCGGGTCAGCCTGGCCCGGGCGCTGGTGCTGGGGCCCCGGCTGCTGGTCGCGGACGAGCCGACGAGCGCACTGGACGTGAGTGTGCAGCGCACGGTGCTGGAGGTGATCGCCGAACTGCAGCGCGAGTTGGGGTTCGGGTGCCTGCTGGTCTCGCACGATCTGGCGGTGGTGCGGGAGTTCGCCGCGCGGGTGGCGGTCATGCGGGGCGGGCGGGTGCTGGAACAGGGGGCGACCGCGACGACCCTGCTTCACCCGGAGACGGAGTACACCCGCGGGCTCCTCGCCGCCGTGCCGGTGCCCGACCCGGTGCTGCAACGCGCCCGCCGGGCGGCCGTACGAGGACAGGAGGCCGGCGCGTGAGTGACGCACCCGAGGCGTTCGCGGGGATCGACATCGGCGGGACGACCACCCAGGCCGTCCTGTGCACGCCGGAGCTCGCCGTCCTGGACCGGGCGCAGCTGCCGACCCCGGCAGCCGAGGGCGGCACCGCCATGGTCGGCGCCGCCCTGACCGTCGTACGACGGCTGCTGGACCGCACTCCGGTACGGCTGCTCGGTGCCGGGGTCGGGGCGGCCGGGGTGGTGGACGCGCGGGCCGGGCGGATCCTGGTGGCCAGCGACTCCTTCCGGGGCTGGGCCGGTTACGAGGTCACCGCGGCCGTCCAGGAGGCGCTCGGGGTACCGGCGTCCCTCGACAACGACGTCAACGCCTTCCTGCGCGGCGAGGTGGCGCGCGGCGCGGTCGTGGGCGAGACCCATGTGCTCGGCATGACGCTGGGCACCGGGGTGGGCGGGGCGCTGTGGCTGGACGGCGAGCTGTACGACGGCCCGCGGGGCGCGGCGGGCGAGATCGGGCATGTGCCCGGCTTCGGCGGGCTGCCCTGCACCTGCGGTGGGCGCGGCCATCTGGAGACGCTGGCGTCCGGCCGGGCGCTGGCGGCGCGGTACGCCGAGCGGACCGGGCGTACCGCGACCGCCCGGGAGCTCGCGATGGCGGCGGGGCGGGGCGACGCGGACGCGGACGCCGTGTACGAGGCGGCCGGGGCCGCCGTCGCCCGCGCGATCCTGCTGGTGGCGGGGTTGCTGGACGTCACCACGTGCGTGGTGGGCGGCGGGGTGAGCCGCTCCTGGGCGCGGCTGGAACCGGCCCTGCTCGCCGTGCTGGCGGCCGAACCCCCGGTCAGCGGACGGCCGGTGCGAGTGCTGCCGGCCCTTCTGGGCGAGGACGCCGTCGCGGTGGGCGCGGCGGCCCGGATCCGGGCGCGGCTGCTCGCGCGGGCACCGGAGACGGCCGCCTGAAACGGCGGAGCCGCATGTCTCGTGGGCACGGCGGACCCGGTCGAGCGCCTCGGGCGGTACGACCGGGCCGGCGACGGCGTCGGCGAGCCGGACGGGTCCGGGCAGGCCGAGGCCGTCGCCGTCGAGCACCACACAGGGCCGGGAGGGCACCTGTCTCGGTAGGTCGGTGGTGCTGTCCGAGGGAGGTCGGGCGCGGGTCGGGTCAGCTGCTGAGGCCGGCCTTCTTCAGCCAGGCCTGGGCCACGTCCAGCGGGTCCTTGTTGTCCGACTGCACCTGGGTGTCCAGGTCCAGCAGGGTCGCGGTGTCGAGCTTGGCGGAGACCGCGTTGAGGGCGTCGGTGGCCTTCTGGTTCAGGGCGCTCTTGTAGACCAGGGGCTGGATGTTCTCGAAGCCGAAGAGGTTCTTCGGGTCCTGGAGGACGACGAACTTCTCCTTGGAGATGGTCGGGTCCGTGCTGAAGATGTCGCCGGCCTGCACCGCGTTCTTCGTCAGGGCCGCCTCGGTGAGCGCGCCGCCCGCGTCGAGCGCCTTGAAGGACTTGAACTCCAGGCCGTACACGGACTTCAGGCCGACCAGGCCCTGCTGGCGGGTCTGGAACTCCGGCGAGGCGCCGATGACCAGGTCCTTGGCGATGTCCTTGAGGTCGGCGATGGAGGACTTCTCGGTGAGCTTGTACTTGGACGCGGTCGCCGCGTTGAGCGTCACCGTGTCCTTGTCCTGCGCGTCCGCCGGGTCGAGCAGCGTCAGCTTGGAGTCCAGCTTGGCCTCGATGGCCGACGTGGTCTCCTCGACGGTCTTCGGGGCGGCCTTGGGGTCGAGGTAGGCGAGCAGGGCACCGTTGTACTCGGGCAGGACCGAGATGGAGCCGTTCTTGAGCAGACCGTAGGTCGTCTCACGACTGCCGATGTTCGGCTTGTAAGTGACCTTGATGCCCTTGGCCTTGAGTGCTTCGCCGTAGATGTCGGCGAGCAGGGTGCTCTCGGCGAAGTTGTTGGAGCCGACGACGACGGTGTCCCCGCTCGCCTTGCTGTCCGACAGCGGGTCGGACTTGCTGTCGCCGGAAGAGGAACAGCCCGCCAGCAGGGCCGTCGTCGCGGCGAGCGCGACGGCCGCCACGCCTCGGTATGTCCGGATTGACCTGCTGGGAAGGGTGTTGGAAGTCACGGTTGCCGTTCCGGGAGCTGTGGGCAGAAGGGTGGGGGTGTTGCGAACCACGTGGGGTTGTTGCGAACCACTCCACACGATCCAATCCAGCCGGTTCTCGGTCAGTCAAGTGTCTCCGGGTCACCGATTGGCTTCAATCCGTGGCCAGTTGTGGACAGAGAGCGGTCTCTTTGTAACGGATTCTTGATAAAGAGCAAGCGGAATCGCGCTTCAAGAACGCTGTAGTCTCACGGCAGTTGATATCGGTCACAGCGGTGTACGGGGCCCGCTACTCGGTGTCGTTCTGCAGCAGCTCGGGGTGAAGACGCCCCCCACAGTCGAGACACCTTCATGAAGGAGGCCCGGTGTCCACGAACCAGGTGGACGCGCCCGTCCGGCCCGCCCCGACGCGGGGCGGGATACGGGGTTTCGCCGACCGTTGGCCCTTCCGGCGCAAACTGAACCTGCTGGTCGGTGTGCCGCTCGCCGTCATCGCCGTACTGCTCGCCTATGTCTTCACCGATCTGGTGCAGCAGTCCACCAGCGCGGAGGACGCGGCGCAGCTGGTCCGGGACAGCACCCAGGTGGCACGCCTGGTGGACAAGGTCGAGGCGGAGCACCAGCAGGCGATCCTGCTCTCCGCCCGGTACGAGTCCGGGTACAGCACCCCCTCGCAGGCCGCCTACCGCGCGGCCCAGGAAGCGGTGACCGCCCAGCTCGGGACGGTCCGTGACACCTTCGGCGACCGGCTGCCGGGCACCGAGGCGGACGCGTTGCGACAGGTCGAGGGCCTGTCCAGCCTGCGCGATTCCGTCGAGCAGTCGTACCTGCCGGCGGACAACATCGACCCGGCGTACAGCAACGCTGCCAACGACCTGATCGACGGCCTCGGTCTGGACCGCAACGCCGACCTCGCCGCCACCTTCACCGGCAACCTGCTGGACTCGCTGCTGCGCGCGGACGCCGCCCACGGTGCCTTCGAGACCAACGTGCTCGCGGCCACCACCGGGGACACCAACGCGCTGATCGAGTTCACCAGCGCGGTCGGCGCCTACGACCTGTACCAGCACCAGGCCGACCGCTTCACCCGGTTCGCCACCGAGGGGCAGGCGGCCCAGCTGGCCTCCGTCGAGCACACCAAGGCACAGAGCAGGATCGCGGAGTCCTACGCCGAGCTGCAGATCGACCCGAGCAGGCTGCAGGCCGGCAGCCAGGACGACATCCGGAAGGCGGTCACGGACGCGCTGACCGACTACCCGGACTATCTCAACCAGGCCACCGCCCGGCTGAACATCACCGCCTCGCTCATCGGCCAGATCGCCGACCGGGCCGACGCCACCGCCGGCTCCGCCAAGTGGCGCGCCATCTACCTGCTGAGCGGCACCCTGCTCGGCTTCGTCCTGTGGATCACCCTCGCCGCCCTGGTGCGCCGCTCGGTGATCCGCCCGGTGCAGGCCCTGACCGGGGTCGCGCACGAGGTCGCCGAGGTGGCGGGGCGCGAACTCGCCCGGGTCGCCGACGACGACGCCGAGGACGCCGGCCCGCCCCGGCTGCGGGACATGCCGGTCACCGCCCGCGACGAGATCGGCGACCTGGCCGAGGCCTTCAACCAGGTGCAGACCACGGCCGCGGCCCTGCTCGAACGTCAGGTGCTCAGCCGCCGCAACACCGCCGAGATGTTCGGCAACGTCGGCCGCCGGGTGAGCAACCTGACCACCCGACAGCTGGCCTTCATCGACGCGGTCGAGCGCGCCGAGACCGACCCGGCCCTGCTCGAACGCCTCTACTCCATCGACCACATCGCCGTCCGCCTGCGCCGCAACGCCGACAGCCTGATGCTGCTGGCCGGCATCCGCGAGACCGTGCTGGCCTCCGGGCCCACCCCGATATCCAACGTGGTCCGGGCCGCGCTCGGCCAGATCGAGGGCTACCAGCGGGTACGGCTGTACGCCGGCACGGACGTCATGATCGAGCCGGACATCATCGGCGACCTCACGCTGATGGTGGCCGAACTCCTGGAGAACGCGGTGTCCTTCTCGCCGGAGGGCAGCCCGGTCGAGGTGACCGTGCGTACCGGCGACGACGGCGCGCACATCGTCGTCACCGACCACGGCCTGGGCATGAGCGCCGAGCGGCTGGCCGAGGAGAACGCCCGGCTGATCCGCCGTGAGCGCCTCGACCTGGTGCCGACCAAGGTGCTCGGCCTCTTCGTGGTGGGTGCGCTGGCCCGGCGCTGGGAGATCGGCGTCGAGCTGACCCGGACCCCGGGCGGCGGTGTCACCGCCGAAGTGACGCTGCCCTCCCGGCTGTTGCTGACGATGAGCGCGCTGGCCGGCACCTCCGTCACCCCGCTCGCCGTGGAACCGGCGGCGCCGACCCCACCGGCGGCACCAGCGGCACCAGCGGCACCGACCGAGCCGACCGGCCCCACCCCCGCCGCCTCGATCCCGGCCGCCGCCGAGCCCGAGAGCCCGCTCCCCCGCCGGGTACCGCGCCGCGAGCCGGCCGCCGAGGCGGAGGCCGCGCCGGCCCCGCTGATCCCGGCCGCCCGCGCCGGCGAACCCCCGGCCGACTCCGCCGACGGGCCGCGCCCGCTGCGCCGCCGGGTACGCGGCGCGACGCTCCGCACCACCGTCGGCGCCGCCCAGACCCTCGCCCAGCCGGCCCGCAGCCGCGACGCCGACGCCGAGCGGGACGCGCTGGAGGAGTTCGAGGCGGCGGTGGAGCGCGCCCGGCGCGAGAGCGACACCGGAAGCCACGAGCGGCCCGCGCCGCCGCACCCCGAGACCAACCCGCCGCACCACCAGATCCACCTTCCGGAAGGAGCCGAGCAGTGAGCACGTCGACAGGTGACACCCCGACGGGCGGCGCCGCCACGCCGACCGACCTGCAGGCGGCCGCAGCCGACTTCACCTGGCTGCTGAACCGCTTCGCGACCGAGACAGCCGGCGTGGTGGACGCGATCGCCGTGTCCTCCGACGGCCTGCTGATCGCGGTGTCGGAGCTGCGTGAGCGCGCGCACTCCGAGCGCCTCGCCGCGATCGTCTCCGGCATCACCAGCCTGGCCGCCGGCGCCTCCGGCAACTACGGCCTGGGCGGCCTCAACAAGGTCATCATCGACCTGGAGGGCGGCCATGTCATCGTCTCCGCGATCGGCAGCGGCGCCGTGCTCGGCGTCGTCGCCGACAACGAGGCCAAGCTCGGCAACATCGCCTACGAGATGACGCTGTTCGCCAACCGGGCCGGTGCCGCGCTCAGTCCGCAGCTGGTTCTGGAGCTGAAGAACAGCGTCGGCGTCCCACAGACGCGCTGACCGGCGGAGCCGGTCGAGAGAGGAAGACACAGCCATGGCGGACGGCTACCCGCCCCCGGGCCCGGACCCGGTAGGCCCGGCCCCCGCCGTACGGCCGTTCCTGGTCACCGCCGGCCGGGTGGCGGACAGCGCCTCCGGCCCGGCGATGCCCGTCGAGACCCAGGTGGTGGCCACCACCGCCGGGCTCGACGCGCTCGTCCGGCTCTCCTTCGAGCAGCACGACATCATCGCCGCGTGCCGGATTCCGCAGTCGCTCGCGGAACTGGCGGCACGGCTGCGACTGCACCTGAACGTGGTCCGGGTGCTCGCCGAAGACCTGCGCGAGGCCGGGCAGCTGACCGTGCATGTGCCCGACTTCGAGGCCACCCACGACTCGTCCGTCCTGCGCAGGGTTATCGACGGCCTGCGGGCCATCCCAGACTCCCGAGGGGTACTCCGTGACACCGACTGACTCGCTGACCCGGGGGACCGGGCGTACGGCCGTACGGCCGCCGCTGCCGGTGAAGATGGTCATCGCGGGCGGATTCGGCGTGGGCAAGACCACCGCCGTCGGCTCGATCTCGGAGATCGAGCCACTGACCACCGAGGCGTCGATCACCGAGGTCGCGGCGGGCGTCGACGACCTGACGCTCACCCCGCGCAAGACCACCACGACCGTGGCGATGGACTTCGGCTGCATCACCATCGACCCGACGCTGAAGCTGTACCTGTTCGGCACGCCCGGGCAGGAACGGTTCGGCTTCATGTGGGACGACATCGTCGAGGGCGCGCTCGGCGGGCTGGTGATCGTGGACACGCGTCGCCTGGACGACTGCTATGCCGCGGTCGACTACTTCGAGCACCGCGGGATTCCGTTCGCCATCGCCATCAACGCGTTCGACGGGCATGTCGAGCACACGCTGGACGAGGTGCGGTGGGCTTTGGACGTCGCGGAGGGGACTCCAGTGGTGGTCTTCGATGCGCGTGAACGGGGTTCTGTCCGGGACGCGCTGCTGGTTGTTCTGGAACTGGCGCTGGCGCGGCGCGAGGGGTAGTGCGGTGGTGTGGGAACCGCTGGCCCGCCGCGTGGGGCTGGTCGCGCCCACGCGGCGGCAGCCGCACATTCGATACAGCCCCGCGCCCCTTTCGGGGCGCTAACTCCTCCGCACTCCCGGGGAGACCGTCAGCCTCTGTACCGCCCAGAAGATCCCGAGCGTCGCCAGGGCCATGGCCGCCACCAGGGTGGCGCCGCCCACGACCTTCTCGTAGTTCTTCTGGTAGAGGCCGTCGATGATGTAGCGGCCCAGGCCGCCCAGGCTGACGTACGCCGCGATCGTCGCCGTCGAGACGATCTGGATGGCCGCCGAGCGCAGGCCGCTGAGGATCAGCGGGAGGGCGACCGGGAGTTCGACCTGGAAGAGGACGCGTGCCTCCGGCATGCCCATGCCGCGCGCCGCGTCAACCGGGGACGGGTCGACCGAGCGCATCGCCTCGTACGTCGTGACCAGGATCGGCGGTACGGCGAGGATCACCAGCGGGATCATCACCGGCAGCATGCCGAAGCCCAGCCAGATGAACATCAGGACCAGCAGACCGAAGCTGGGCAGGGCCCGGCCGGCGGTGGCGATCAGGGCGAGGGTGTTGCCGCCGCGGCCGTAGTGGCCGGTGATCAGGCCGATGGGCAGACCGATGACGGCCGCGTAGGCGAGCGCCTCCAGCGAGTACTGGACGTGCTCCCACAGGCGGGTGGGGATGCCGTCGTACCCGTGCCAGTGCGAACCGTCGCTGAAGAAGGCGTGGACGAAGTTGAGGACGTTCACCGGGTGCTCTCCTTCGGCATCCAGGGCGTCAGCACACGGCGCAGGAGGACGAGGAGGGCGTCCGCCAGGATCGCCAGCACGGCCGTCGTCACCACGGAGTTCACCGCCAGCTCGGGGCGGTGGTAGGTGTTGGCGTCGTTGAGCAGGTTGCCGAGGGCGCCCTGGTTGCCGATCAGCATGCCGACGCTGACCAGCGAGATGCTGGAGACGGTGGCCACCCGCAGGCCCGCGATGATCGCGGGGACGGCGATCGGCAACTGCACCTGGAAGTAACGGCGTACGGGTCCGAGGCCCATGGCGGTGGCGGCGGCGAGGGTCTCGGCCGGGACCGAGCGGACACCGTCCACGATCGCCGGGACCAGCACCACCAGGCTGTACACCGCGAGCGGGATCATCACCGTCGTGTCGGTCTGGCCGGTGTAGTCGATGAGGACCACGAAGAAGGCCAGGGAGGGGATGGCGTAGAGGATCGTGGTCACGCCCAGGACCGGCGGGTACAGCCAGCGGAAGCGCACACAGAGCTGGGCGATCGGCAGGGACACCAGCAGTCCCGCCAGCACCGGGACGAGGGCCTCGCGCAGATGCAGGCCGATCAGACCGAAGTAGGTGTTCTGGAGGTCGCTGGGGATGTCGAAGAAGCCGCTCATCCCCCGACCTTCGTGTCGTCGCGGCCCTCGGCGTGGGCGGTGCGGATCGCGGCACCGATGACCTGCTGGGAGACGACGCCGACCGCGCGTCCCTCGCCGTCCACGGCCACCGCCCAGCCGGTCGGCGAGAGCACGGAGCCGTCGAGGGCGGCACGCAGCGAGTCCCGGCCGGGCACGAACGGCCGCCCGTACGGCAGCAGTCGCTCCGGGTCGATCGAGCCGGCGGTCAGCTCACGCGGCTCGCCCCAGCCGAGCGGCCTGCCGTCCAGGTCCGTCACGAGGAGATAGGGGGCGTCCGCCGAGGTGCGGGCGCCGAGCTTGGTGGCGTCGGCGTCGACCGGGACGATCGGAGCGGTCTGCAACGCGAGGTCCGCCGACGGGAAGAAGGACAGCCGGCGGATACCCCGGTCGGCGCCGAGGAAGTCCTCGACGAAGGCGTCGGCGGGGTCGGTGAGCAGTTCGGCCGGCGGCGCGTACTGGGCGAGGTGCCCGCCGGTGCGCATCACGGCGACCATCGTGCCGAGCTTGATCGCCTCGTCGATGTCATGGGTGACGAAGACGATGGTCTTGCCCAACTCGCCCTGGATGCGCAGAAGTTCGTCCTGGAGGCCCTTGCGGACCACGGGGTCCACGGCAGAGAACGGCTCGTCCATCAGCAGCACGGGCGGGTCGGCGGCGAGCGCCCGGGCCACGCCGACACGCTGCTGCTGGCCGCCGGAGAGCTGGTACGGGTAGCGCTTGGCGAGGGCCGCGTCCAGGCCCACCCGCTCCATCAGTTCGCCCGCCCGGGCACGTGCCTTCTGCTTGCTCCAGCCGAGCAGCCGGGGCACGGTGGCGATGTTGTCGATGATCGTGCGGTGCTGGAAGAGCCCGGCGTTCTGGATGACGTAACCCATCGACCGGCGAAGGGTGTTGACCGGCTGCGCGTGGATGTCGGCGCCGTCCAGGAGGATACGGCCCTCGCTGGGTTCGACCATCCGGTTGATCATCCGCAGGGTCGTGGTCTTGCCGCAGCCCGAGGGGCCGACGAAGACGGTGATCGAGCGATCCGGTATCTCCAGGGAGAGTCGGTCGACGGCGACCGTACCGTCCGGATACCGCTTGGTGACTGAATCTATCCGTATCAAAACGCCGAATGCCCTTCGGGTTTGGCTGAGACTGCCCAGTTTTCGACCACGGTCGCCGTGGTACAGGCCGTTGCGGGGAGAGTCTAGACCGCAAGTGTTTCAGCACTTTGGCGGCTGACTGGTCGTCTTCAGTCTGTGACCTGCCGCTCCACGCCCGGCCGCTTCCCGGGCGCCCTGGCAGTCGATGCCGCCGATGGTCGCACCCTGACGCCCGTCACCGTCACCGTCACCGTCGCCATCGACCGCGACACCGACACCGACACCGACACCGACACCGACACCGACACGATCCTGGTCTCTACCTGAAGCATGGCAGCGCGGTGAGCGCCCGCAGCGGCCTGCAGCGGCCTGTACCGGCCGGACGCGGCCGACGTGAGCTGATCGCACCACCGGCCGAGAGGCGGGCCGCTCCCGGCGGCCCGCCTCTCTCACGTTCCTGGGATCACGCGGCGACCGGCAGCCCGGCCGTCCGGAGCACGGCGTGCTCCGCGTCCACCACGAACACCTCGCAGCCCGGCCGTCGCGCCGCCCATTCGGCACCCTCCGCGCCCAACGCGAAGGCGGCGGTGGCCACGGCGTCGGCCTCCGTCAGGGTCGGCGCCACGACGGTGACGCTGAGCAGCCCGGTGGCCGGCCGGCCGGTACGTCCGTCGAGGATGTGGTCACCGCGCTCGTACCGGCCGGAGGTCGCGACCGCCCCGTCCGTGATCTCAAGGACGTTGCACAGTCGGCCGGCGTGCTCGGGGTGCCGTATCCCCACCCGCCAGGGCCCGCCGGACGCCACCACGTCACCGCCGGCGTTCAGCACGAACCGCCGTGCTCCCGCCGCCGACAGCAGCTCCGCCGCCCGCTGCACCGACCAGCCCTTGACCACCGCGCACGGGTCGAGGCCCCGCCCCGGCAGCCGTACGTCGAACGCGCCACCGGTGGCCAGCCGGTACTCCTCGCACAGCGCGAGCACCTCGGCGAGGTCCGCGCTCACCTCGGTCTCGGAGAGTTCGCCCCGGTCGAGCCGGGAGACCTCGCTGTCCGGCCGGAACGGGCTGAACCGCTCGTCGACCTCGCGCAGCCAGGCGTAGACGGCGTCCGCGGCGTTGCCGAAGTCCCCCTCGTCGTCCGTCCGCAGCGACACGGGGAACCCCATGACGTGCTCGACCCGGTGCATGATCAGCCCTTCGCGTCGATCGCGGCCTGCAGGGACTCCCGGTAGCCGTCGCTGGTGATCGTCGCTCCGGAGACCGTGTCGATGTCCGCGCTCTGCGCCTTGAGCGTCTCCGAGATCAGCACCGGCACGGCCGCCGCCGTCTGCGGGTGGTCGGGCTGCCGGAGCATCCTCACCGCGGTGATCTTCTCGCCGTCGAAGGTCACCTGGACCTGGACGGGGCCCTTGTCGGTGTTGACGGTCGTGCCCTTGACGACCGTGCCCGAAGCGGCGTTCGCCGACGTCGACGGGGTCGTGACGGGCTCGGTGGCGGAGGTCGTCGTACCGCCGATGGACGGCTCGTAGCGCCAGACGGGGATCAGGCCCGCGATGCTCAGGGCGACGACAGGTATGGCTCGCTTCACGGTGTCCCTCTCATCCCGCCAGGCTGAAACGCTCGAAGTGGATCTGCGGCTTGGGCACGCCCAGGTCTCCCAGGCTGCGCAGCACCGCGTTCATCATCGGCGGCGGCCCGCACAGGAAGACGTCCCGGTCGGCGATGTCCGGTACCAGTTGGGCCAGTTCGCGCGGCGCCAGCCTGTCGGGCACCGGCGGGCCGGTGACCAGGTGCAGTTCGGCGCCCTTGGCGACGGCGAGGTCGCGCAGTTCGTCGTAGAGGACGGCGTCCCGGTCGGTGGCGACGCGGTAGATGACGACCGCGTGGCCTTCGAGGTCCTCCAGGAGGGCGCGGATGGGGGTGACGCCGACGCCGCCCGCGATCAGCAGGGACTCGGTCTTCCGGCGGTGCAGGATGGTGAAGGCGCCGTAGGGGCCCTCGGCGAACACCCGGGTGCCGACCTTCAGGTGGCGCAGGGCGGCGCTGCCGTCGCCGGCGGCCTTGGCGGTCAGGCGCAGGGTGCGGCCGTCGGGGGCGGCGGAGAGGGAGAAGGGGTTCGCCTGCCACCAGCGGTCCTTCGTCAGGAACCGCCACAGGAAGAACTGACCGGCCTGCGCGCCCAGCTTGTCGAGGTCGCGGCCGGTGACGTGGACGGAGACCACGTTGTCCGACTCGGGGACGACGGCGGAGACACGGAACCGGTGGCGCTGGTTGCGCCACAGCGGCAGGACCAGCCGGCCCAGGGCCACCGAGCCGAGCGCGACGCCCCACAGGGCGTACCAGTAGGCCGTGGCGGCGGACGACGCCGTGAACGTCGTGCCGACCGCGACCTGGTGGCTGAAGGCGAGCACCACGGCCACGTAGGTGTACAGGTGGATGAAGTGCCAGGTCTCGTAGGCGAGCCGGCGCCGGGCGTAGCGGGCCGAGACGGCGCCGATCACGAGGATGATGCCGAGCGCGACGACGGCGCGGAGCACGCCCTCGGTCGTCTCGGCGAGGTCGACGATCTCGCCGATCGGGCCGACGCCCGCGCCGTCGGCGTAGCCGAAGCCGATGAAGACGGCGTGCCCGAGCAGCGTCCACAGCAGGGCGAAGCCGGTCCAGCGGTGCCAGGAGGTCAGCCGGTCCATGCCGATCCGGCGGTCCAGCCAGGGCAGCCGGGCGACCAGCACCAGCTGGAAGGCCATGACCAGGGCGCCGTACAGGCCGAGGAAGCGGCCGATGACGATCAGGGCGTTGGAGGCGAAGCCCGCCTGGGCGAAGAAGCAGGCGACCAGGGCCGCGTTCACGGCGAGCACGGCGTACAGGCCCGTGCGGGCCACCACCCCGGGGCGTATCGCCGTGGGGGGCGCAGGGGGTGATTGGACGGTCGTCACGGGTCGGCAGCTCCTTGATCGGGTCCTGGGAGTCGAGCTTCACCCGTGGCCGCTGTCGTTTTCCTGTCGGACGACTTTCAACTGGTTATCGATGTGTCTTCGGTCCGGGCACGGGTCTGGTGTCCGCCACCGGGTAGCGCAGTATGAGCGGGTGGAAAAAGTACGACTCCTCGTCGTGGACGACGACCCGCCGATCGCCGACCTGGTCGCGACGGTCGCACGGTACGAGGGCTGGGAGGCGGTCACCGCGTACTCCGGTGAGGACGCGCTGGCCCGGGCCGCCGAGTTCCGGCCGGACATCGTCGTGCTCGACCTGATGCTGCCGGACGTGGACGGCTTCGGTGTCCTGGACCGGCTGCGGCACTCCGGGACGATGGTGCCGGTGGTGTTCCTCACGGCCCGCGACGGGGTCGCCGACCGGGTCGCGGGGCTGACCCGGGGCGGGGACGACTACCTGGTCAAGCCGTTCGCGGTGGAGGAGCTGATGGCCCGGCTGCGCACGGTGCTGCGGCGCAGCGCGGGGCCCGGCTTCCAGCGCTCGGTCCTCCAGGTCGCCGACCTGACGATGGACGAGGACACCCGTGAGGTGCGGCGCGGCGAGCGGCTGTTCTCGCTGACCCCGACCGAGTTCGAGGTGCTGCGCTATCTGATGCGCAAGTCGCCGACCGTGCTCACCAAGGCGCAGATCCTGGACCACGTCTGGGAGTACGGCTTCGGCGGCCGCTCGAACGTGGTGGAACTGGTGGTCAGCCGGCTGCGCCGCAAGCTGGACGAGGCCGGCGGGGAACCGCTGATCCACACCGTGCGCGGGTTCGGGTACGTGATACGGCAGCAGGCGACGGAGTGACCGGCCGGCTGCGCCGCTGGTCCCGGGGCGGGCGCCGGTACCGGAACATGCGACTGGGCACCCGGCTGGCGCTGGGGCTGGGCGCGCTGGCCCTGGTGGTGTTCGCGGTCGTCGGCACGGTCCTGACCACGTACATGCGGGACTACCTGTCGGTCCAGCTGGACGACCAGCTGGGGCTGGCCCAGACCGCCCAGTCGAAGAGCATCGAGCAGAACGGCACCCTGCAGGGCAAGAAGTACTACCGCTGGTACTACGCCGTGTACGACGTCTCGCACGGCTCGCCGGTGCTGCGCAAGCCGGAGGAGCGGGGCGACCTGCCCACGGACATTGGTGACCTCACGTCGGTCGCGAAGGCGCAGATCGCCGCGGGCACCGAGGTGCTGAGCACCCGGGACCTGACCGGGGAGGGCGAGTACCGGCTGCGCGGCTGCGAGGTGGAGCCGGGGGTGGTGCTGGTCAGCGGCGCGCCGATGGACAGCATCGACGACACGGTACGGCAGCTGGTCACGGTCCAGGTGGTGGCCTTCGGGCTGGCGCTGCTGGCCCTCGTGGTGTTCGGCCGCCGGCTGCTGCGGCACGGTCTCGAGCCGCTGAGCGACATGGCGCACACCGCCCATGGCATCGCCTCGCACAATCTGACGGAGTCGGCGGCCCGGCTGCCGCTGCGCGCGGCCAAGCGGGGCGGCGGCCCCGAGGTCGAGGAGCTGCGCATCGCGTTCAACACGATGCTCGAGCACATCGACCGTTCCCTCGCCGTCCGCGCGGAGGCCGAGCAGCAGCTGCGCCGGTTCGTCGCGGACGCCTCGCACGAGCTGCGCACCCCGCTGATGTCGGTGCGCGGCTACGCCGACCTCTTCCAGTACGCGGCGGCCAACGCCCCCGAGGAACGCGACAGGCACCTGGCCCGGCTGCGCGCCGAGGCGGCCCGGATGGGCATCCTCCTCGACGACCTGCTGCTCCTGGCGCGGCTGGACGCGGCCGAGGTGGAGGCCCCGCTGCGGCTGGAGGACGCCGACCTGGCGGAGCTGGTGCGGGAGGCCGCGGACGCGTTCCGCGCGGCGCACGCCGACCATCCGCTGACGGTGACCGTCGGTCCGGACCCGGTCCCGCTGCGTCTGGACCCGGTCCGTATCCGCCAGGTGCTGGACAACCTGCTCACCAACGCGGCCGTCCACACGCCCACCGGCACGCTGGTCGCGGTGACGGTCACCACGGCGCCCGGCGCGGCGACGGTGAGCGTCGCCGACCGTGGCCCTGGCATCCCGTCCGCCGACCGGGCCCGGGTCTTCGACCGCTTCTACCGCGTCGACAAGGCCCGCAGCCGCGACCGCGGCGGCAGCGGCCTCGGCCTGTCGGTGGCCCGGGCCCTGGTGGCGGCACACGGCGGCACCATCGGGCTGGGCGACGGCCCGGACGGCACGACCGTGTTCACGCTGACGTTGCCCACCGTCACAGGCCCGGTGCCCGCTCCTCCTCCGGCTCGGAGGTGAAGCCGCCCTGCCGGGGATGCGGGCGGGCCGCCAGGACCGCGACGTCGTCCTCGGCGTTGCGGGCGTCGAGGCGGGTGACGATGGACTCGAGGAGGTCGTCCACGCCGACTGCCGGGCTGAAGCGCAGGTCCGCGAGCCGGTTCAGGGAGCGGTCGATGTCCTCGCCACGGTGTTCCACCAGTCCGTCCGTGAAGAGGACGAGGGCGTGGTCGGGATCGAACTTGTGGGTGGCCGATTCGTAGCCGCCGAAGCCCGTGCCGAGCGGCGGGCCCACCGGGACCGGCAGCAGGGAGGTCCGGCCCTGCCCGGTGATCAGGGCGGGCGGGAGGTGGCCGGCGCTGGACAGGGTGACCTGACGGCGGCTCGGGTCGACGCGCACCAGCAGGCAGGTGGCGGGTCTTCGGTCCGCCTCGTTGGCCGCGATGGCGTCCATCTGGCGCAGTACCCGGTGCGGGGGCAGCTCGGAGGAGGCGATGTAGCGGAGCGAGGACCGGTAGGCGTTCATGTCGACGGCGGCTTCCAGGCCGTGGCCCATCACGTCGCCGACGACGAGCAGGGTGCGGCCGAAGTGCAGCCGTACCGTCTCGCACCAGTCGCCGCCGACCAGCACCCGGCCGCCGGCCGGCAGGTAGCGGATCGACACGTCCAGGTTGGGATGCGGTCGGCCGGGCTCGGACAGCAGGGCGCGCTGCAGGTCGCCGGCGGTGCGGTTGACGTCCTCGTACTCGCGGGCGTGCCGGATGTGGGAGGCCGCGCGTTCGGCCAGGAGGGCGAGCAGCTCGGCCTCGGCCCGGACGAAGGCCATCCCCTCGCGGGCGCAGACCAGGACGCCGTAATGGTCGGAACCACTGGTCAGGGGCACGCACACGGCCGGACGGGTGCGGCTGCCGGCCGGGCGGGACAACCAGGGGTCCGCCCAGTGGTCGGCCGCCGGGGAGCCGGCGTCCCGGGCGACGGCCGTGACCCAGCGGGCGTCGGGCAGCATGTCGGCGTCGCCGGTGATCGACTCGTAGCCGGAGACGGTCTCGCCCACCCGCCGCATCACGGCAGCCCCGCCGCCGGTCAGCCGTACCGCCGCCCGGGACAGTTCCGTGCAGGTCGTGGACTCGTCGAGGGTGGTGCCGATGCCGGCCGCGGCCGCCCGCAGCGCCCTGAAGGGCGCGGAGGGGTCGGCGCCCGCGAGGGACCCGTCCGCTGCCCCCGGGCCGTCGGCGGACGCGGGTCCCCGGCGGGACTGGAACCATCGCGCGACACCCAACACCCTCACAGAATGTCAAACAGCGCCCCAGGGGGCACCAGCCACCCGCGCCGCTCGGCCTCCGGGGGTGGTGCGCCGGGGCGGCCGGAGTCCGGCCGCCGCGCCGTCGGCGGTGGTCCGCGCTCACCTCCGGGGGGTTCGGATCCGGTGTGCGAACGGGCCACGGGCGGATCCGGCGCGCGGGCTCCCCGGGCCATGGACACATCCGGCACGCGGGCCCGCAGGGTCTCGGACGGCCCCAACGGTCCGGCACACCGGTTACGCCCGAACGGCGCTGAACATGCCGACCACCGCGACGGACGAGCCGACCGCGAAGGCCCGGTGCCCGAGAAGGCCCAGCCACGGCAGCGGGGCGGCCGCCCGGTTCTCGCCGGCGACGAACGGGCCGGGAAAGAGAGCCGCCGGGTGGGGACGACCGTGCCGGGAACGCGACGAATGCGAGGCAGCTTCTTTGCGTCGGCCGACAGACCGCACACATCGGGCGCGCGGGCACACCCTCAGTCCTGGCCGGGGCTCCAGGCCGCGACCAGGTCCAGCAGGCCGGGGAAACGCGCGTCCAGGTCGTCGATGCGGACGTGACTGCGGCGCTCCAGGCCGTACTGGCGCTGCCGGGTGACCCCGGCCTCGCGCAGGGCCTTGAAGTGGTGGGTCAGCGAGGACTTGGGGCGGTCGAAGCCGAACCACCCGCAGGTGTGGTCGTACCGCTCCGAGTCCAGCAGCAGTTTCTGCACGATCCGCAGTCGCAGCGGGTCGCTCAGCGCCCCCAGCACCGTCTCCAGGCGCAGGTCCGCCACCGCGGGCTCGGGCAGCGGCTCGGGCAGGTCCGCGGGCTGCGGCAGCACCTTGAAGGCCGGCACCCGTACGGACGCCGGACGCGCCGTGGATGGCATGGGCGACTCCTCCTGACCCGAATCCTATGTACGACTCCAATCGTACTGCATGCTATGTTCGAGAAAACTCGTACTGCAGCAGGAGGTACCTGTCATGTCGGAGAGCCGGACCGCGCCCGCGAAGGCGGGGGGTGAGCGGGAGGCCACGGCCGACGGGCCTTCGGCGCCGGACGCCTCCCCCGCCCCCACCTGGTGGATAGGGCTGGCCGCCTGGCCGGTGACGGCGGTCTTCGTCCTGTCCAACGCGGCGACGCCGCTGTACGTGCTGTGGCAGCGTGAGATCGGGTTCTCCAAGGGGACCCTGACCGTGATCTTCGCCTGCTACATCGCCGGCCTGCTCGGGTCGCTGCTCGTCTCCGGCGTGGTCTCCGACCGGCTCGGCCGCAAGACGGTCCTGCTGCCCGCCCTCGGGCTGGCGCTGGCCGCCTGTGTCATCTTCGCCACCGCGTCCGGCGTGGCCGCGCTGATCGTGGCCCGGCTGTTCACCGGGATCGCCGTCGGCGCGGTGGTCTCCGCCGGCATGGCGGCCGTGACGGACGTGGCCGGCCGGGAACGCAGGCGGCTCGCGGCCCTGCTCGCCTCCTGCGCCATGGTCTTCGGGGCCGGCCTCGGTCCGCTCCTCGCGGGCGTCCTGTCCGAGACCCTGCCCGGTCCCACCGTCACCGTCTTCGTGGTGGAGGCGGTACTGCTCGCCACCGCGATCCTCGCCGTGCTGCGCATGCCGGTGCGCCGCCCGGCCGCACGCGCCGGGGGCGCCTGGTTCCGGGTACCCGGCGTCCCGCCCGGCAGCGGTCTGCAACTCACCCTCGGCATCGCGGTGTTCGCGCCCGGCATCACGGCGACGTCCTTCGTGCTCTCGCTCGGCCCCTCCCTGCTGTCCGGCCTGCTCGGCACCACCAGCCGGATCGTCGCCGGGGCCATGGCGTTCGCGATGTTCCTGGCCGCCACCGGGGTGCAGTTCGCCGTGCGGAGGCTGCCCCGGCGCACCATCCTGACCGCCGGAGCCGTCAGCACCACGCTCAGCATGGCCGCGCTCGCCACCGCCGTGCACACCTCGTCGGTCGCCGCGCTGACCGCCGCCGCGCTGCTGGCCGGCGCCGGGCAGGGCATGGGCCAGCTCGGCGGGCTCTCCCTGCTCAACCACAGCGTCCCGGCCCATCGGCTCGCCGAGGCCAACGCGGCGCTCAACGTGGGCGGTTACGTCCCGGCGGGCCTGCTGCCGGTCTCGGCCGGCTACCTCAGCGACGCCGTCGGGCTGACCAACGGCACCACGGTGTTCGCCGTCGTCCTGACGACCCTCGCCGTCATCGGCGGCCTGGTGGTCCTCGCCTCCCGACGCCGGACGGCCGGGCCCGCGTAACCGGCCGGCGCACCGCGGCGGTCGCCGCGGCACGCCACCCGCACACCGGACACCGTCCCGCACGCACGGATCGCCACCACCTCTGCGTGGGACGCGGCCCCGACAGGCTCGCCAAGTGCCTTACGAACCCCGCCAGTTCCGGCGTCGGAGAGGTCTTCGCACGGTCGCTCAGCGAGGCGGCCCAGGGAGCGTCGGCGGGGATCAGTCCGTCGGGGATGCGGGCCTCGTCGACGCTCGCGAGCAGTGCGCGCAGGCTTGGGGCGAGCGACGCGCACCGGCGTACAGCATGGCGGGATGATGGCAGAGGGGACTGACAACACGACCGGCCCATGGATCCCCCCGTCGTCAGGGCACCCCGCACGGATCCGGCACCGGAAACAGCGACGGGGTCGGCCCTGACAAGGAGCCGACCCCGCTCGACCTGCGCTCAGGTCCTCACGTCTCGTCCGGAGCCAACCGCAGCGAGATCGAGTTGATGCAGTACCGCTGGTCGGTCGGGGTCCCGTACCCCTCGCCCTCGAAGACGTGCCCGAGGTGCGAGCCGCACCGCGCACAGCGCACCTCGGTGCGCACCATCCCGTGCGTACGGTCCTCGATCAGCTCGACCGCGTCGGTGTCCTTCGGGTCGTAGAAGGACGGCCACCCGCAGTGGGACTCGAACTTCGTGGTGGAGGTGAACAGCTCCGCACCGCAGGCGCGACATGAGTACACACCCTTGGTCTTGGTGTCGGTGTACTCACCGGTGAAGGCCGGCTCGGTCGCCGCCTGACGCAGCACGGCGTACTCGGCCGGCGTCAGCTCCGACCGCCACTGCTCGTCCGGCTTGTCGACGTCGTACGACATGACTCTCAGCCCCTTACTTCGCCAGGCGTTCCAGGATCTTCGGGCCCAGGTCGGTCACATCTCCCGCGCCCATGGTCAGAACCAGATCACCGGGCTTCGTCATTCCCGCGACCACGGCGGGGACCTCGTCCTTGTCGTGGACGGCGGTGACGTCGGCGCCCGCGGCCCGTGCCGCCTCGATGATCAGCTCGCTGGTGACACCGGGGATGGGGTCCTCGCGGGCCGGGTAGATGTCCAGGACCACCGACGCGTCCGCGAGGGCCAGCGCGTCGCCCATCTCCTTGCCCAGCTCCTGGGTACGGGAGAACAGGTGCGGCTGGAAGACGACCAGGATCCGGGCGTCCCCGGCGGCGGCGCGCATGGCCTCCAGGTCGGCGGTCATCTCGGTGGGGTGGTGGGCGTAGGAGTCGATCACCTGGACGCCGGCCGCCTCGCCCTTGAGCTGGAGGCGGCGCTTGACGCCCGTGTACGCGGCGAGCGCGGGTGCCAGCTCGGCGGCCGGCACCCCGAGGGCCACGCCCGCGGCGAGCGCGGCGACGGCGTTGTGCGCGTAGTGGCGGCCGGGCACGGAGACCGTGAAGGTCAGCTCGGCCCCGTCCAGCACGACGGTGACCTCGCTCTTCAGCCCCTGCGGTACGACGGACAGCACCCGCACATCGGCATCGGCGGCGTCGCCGTAGGTCACCGTCCGGACCTTGCCGGCCAGCCGCCGGGTCAGCTCGCGCGCGCCCTCGTGATCGGCGTTGATCACCAGCGTGCCGCCGGGCACGATCCGGCCCGCGAAGGTCTCGAAGGACTCGTAGATCTCTTCCATCGAGGCGTAGTTGGCGTGGTGGTCGAGCTCCACGTTGAGGACGATGGCGACCTCGGGCGCGTACTTGTGGAAGCTGCGGTCCGATTCGTCCGCCTCGGCGACGAAGATCTCACCCTCGCCGTGCAGGGCGTTGGAACCGGGGGCGTCCAGGTCGCCGCCGATGGCGTACGACGGCTCGCGGCCCAGCTCGGTCAGCGAGACGGCCAGCATCGAGGTGGTCGTGGTCTTGCCGTGGGTGCCCGCGACGGCGATCGGCCGCGCGCCGTCCATCAGGGCGGCGAGGGCGTCCGAGCGGTGCACCACGGGGATGCCCAGTTCGGCCGCGCGCGCCAGCTCGGGGTTGTCCTGGCGGATCGCCGACGACACGACGACACAGCTGGCGTCGTCGGCCAGGTGCCCGGCCGCGTGCCCGATGTGCACGGTGACGCCCAGCGCGCGCAGCGCCTCGACGGTGGCCGACTCCTTGGCGTCGCTTCCGGCCACCTGGGCCCCACGCTGGGCGAGGATCTTGGCGATCCCCGACATCCCGGCGCCGCCGATCCCGATGAAGTGCGGTCGCTCCATGGCGGAAGGAAGGCCGGGTGCCATGTGTTTCTCCCAGAGACGATGACGTGCGAAAGCGGCCCTAGCCTATGCGCTCGGGCACCGGGTGCCGTGCAACGGGCACGAGCATCAGCGCCCCTTCAGGGGCGCGGGGCCGCGTCGACATGCGGCTCCGCCGCGTGGGTGCGACCAGCCACATCGCACCCGCACCCGCCGACGCGCCGCCCCGTCCACGCACGGCGCCTACGCCTTGCTGTGCGAGAACAGCTTCAGCACCGGCACCCCCACCTTGTGCCGCGCCCGCGACGCCCAGTCCCGGTGGAAGAACTCCTCCACGTAGTGCGGATCGGTCAGCACGATCACCTCGTCCGCACCGACCTCTTCCACCACCGTCTTGAGCGCGTCCAGCGGGTGGTCCTCGACCATCCGCCCCTCGGCCGCGCTCCCCGCCGCCCGCAGGCCCGCCAGGGACACGTCGAGTGCCTGTTCGGCCGGCCCCTTCGCCGCGTCCCCCTCCGGCGTCTCCCGCTCGCGCGCGGCTTCGTCCAGTTCGCCGAGCGCGATGTCGTCGATGGCCCGCAGCAGGCGGTCCGCCTGGTCGCCGCGCGGCTGGAGCAGCACGTGGAAGGAGACCTGCTCGTCCCCGTGCAAGGTGGTGACGAACTCCACGTCGGCGGACGTCAGGGCCTTCTCGATCATCAGAACGCTTGTGAACACCAGGCGCCTCTTCTCCTGAGAGGGCCGCTCGGACCCTCTGTCCTCCCTGGGGGCCTAGCCAGCCCTGCGGAAACCATCCTGCCCCGTGATCGCACGGGTACTGCTGCCGGATTCAGTGTGCCCGCCGGGTAGCTAAGCGGAACGGTGGATTCCGCCGAATTCAGGACCGCTGGTAGCGGCTGAACAGGAATCCGGCCTCCTCCAGCAAGGACACTAGTTCGAAACGTCGGGGCACGGAGACACCGGGGCCCCCGGAAATGCGCTGCGCCGCCCCCGCCGTGAGCATCGGGGACATCGTCAGGCACAGCTCGTCGAGGACATCGGCGGCGACGAACTGCCCGAGCAGCCGGGGCCCGCCCTCGGTGAGCAGCCGGGTGTGGCCGAGAGCGGCGAGTGCGCCGACCGCGCGGGCGGGGTCGACCCCGACGCCGTCACCGGCGACCACCACCCGGGCGCCGGCCTGCTCGGCGGCGGCGACGCGGTCGGGGGCGGCCGCCGCGCCGGTGAGGACCAGGGTGGGGACGAGGGGCGAGGTGAACAGCGGGAGCGAGAAGTCGAGGTCCAGACTCGCGGTGACGACGGCCACCGCGGGGGCCGCGCTCTGCCCCGCCGCCGCCCGGGCCCCGGCGAACTCCGCACGCGCGCGGGCCGGCCGGTACCCCTCCTGCCGTACCGTTTCCGCGCCCACGACCACGACGTCCGCGAGCGCTCGCAGGGTGCCGAAGACCCGCATGTCGGCGTCGCTGGAGATGGGCTGCGACCGTCCGTCGTGCTGGGCGGCGCCGTCGAGCGTGGACACCATGTTGGCCCGCAGCCAGACCTCTCGCCCAGCGGGATAGCCATAGGCGAGCGCAAGCTCGGCGAGACTCCACTCCCCCTCGGCCCCCTCGGCCCCCTCGCCCCCCTCGGCCGGTCCGCCGGAGGCCGGGGCCGCTGTCTCTTCGGTCACAGGGAACAGGCGTCGCATGTCGTGCAGTGTGGCACGGCAACTACCATGGACAACCGTGTCGTCTTCTCCCGCCGCTTCCGAGGTCAGCCCCATAGCCGACGCGGCCCCGCTGTCCCTCTGCGCCCGCTCGCCGCACGTTCCCGCGGACCGGCTGGTCGCCGAGATGGTGCCGCCGCCCCGCTTCGACTCGGTCCGCTTCGCGACCTACATACCGGACCCGAACCAGCCGAGCCAGACCGAGGCCGTGCGCGTCCTCGAGGGCTTCGCGGCCGGTCTCGGCGGAGCGCACGCGGCGGCCGGCGGCAAGCGCGGCTTCTTCGGCTTCGGGAAGGCCAAGGCACCGAAGATCCCGGCCGGACCCCGCGGGGTCTACCTCGACGGCGGCTACGGCGTCGGCAAGACCCACCTGCTCGCCTCGCTCTGGCACGCCACCCCGGCCGAGCCCGCGCTGAAGGCGTTCGGCACCTTCGTGGAGCTGACCAACCTGGTCGGCGCGCTCGGCTTCCAGCAGACCGTGCAGACCCTCTCCGGCCACCGTCTGCTCTGCATCGACGAGTTCGAGCTGGACGATCCCGGCGACACGGTCCTGGTGTCGACGCTGCTGGGACGCCTGGTCGACGCCGGTGTCGCCCTCGCCGCCACCTCCAACACCCTGCCGGGCAAGCTCGGCGAGGGCCGGTTCGCGGCGGCCGACTTCCTGCGGGAGATCCAGGGCCTGTCGGCCCACTTCCGCGCCCTGCGCATCGACGGCGAGGACTACCGCCACCGCGGCCTGCCCGAGGCGCCGGCGCCGTTCTCCGAGGAACTGGTGACCAAGGCGGCGTACGCCACCCAGGGCGCCTCGCTCGACGACTTCCCGCAGCTCCTGGACCACCTGGCCAAGGTGCACCCCAGCCGGTACGGCGCGCTGACCGACGGCGTGACGGCGGTCTGCCTCACCGATGTGCGGCCGGTGCCGGACCAGTCGACCGCGCTGCGGCTGGTGGTCCTCGCGGACCGGCTCTACGACCGCGAGATCCCGGTCCTGGCCTCCGGACTGCCGTTCGACAGGCTGTTCAGCGAGGAGATGCTGAACGGCGGCTACCGGAAGAAGTACTTCCGTGCGATATCCCGGCTCACCGCCCTGGCGCGGGACGCCAAGGGGCTCGTCGCCGCCGGATAGCCCCCTATTCGATCAAGATCGCCGGGTCAAGAGCTCGATCGAGCCACCCCACCGGCATTTTTCACGCTCTCTTCGGTTCGCAACACCGAGTTAACCCTGCAAACGACTTTGCAGGGTTAACGTGTTTCTTGACCAACCGTTGACCTGTGCTTGGTGCACACAAGAGGCGCGAACTGCCGCGAGGGGGGCTCATGTTCCGTGGTACGACGGCCCGGGCCGTGTTCTCGCTCCTGGCCGCCGCCCTGCTCGCCTTCCAGTTCTTCGCGCCCGCGGCGACATTCGCAGCCGCGCACACAGCCAGTCATGCAGAGGCCAGGGCCGAGCCCGGCCTGCAGCCCTCGACGAAGATCGTGCGCGACGGCTCGCACACCCTCCGTGACCACGGCCTCTGCGGGGAGCCCCCCAGCCCGCCGCAGAGCGCCGACCGCCACCGCACCGCCACCGCCGGCTGGGCCGACGACCGTCCGCCCACCGCCCGGCACACCGAGGCGATACCGGCCTCGGCAGCCCTCGCGGCTCGCCATCAGCGCACGTCAAGAGCGTCCAGAGCCCACTCGCCGGCCGCGCTGCAGGTCTTCCGCTGCTGAGCGACGGGTTCCGCCCCGGCTCGTCACCCCCCCACCCCCCACCCCCCCCACAACCGTCGTGCAAGGCCGACGCGCCGCTCCGGCGCGCCAGGAGGAGTCCACACATCATGCAGCCCCTCATCGACAACGCCCGTACGTTCGGACAGCGCCCTGAGGAGTTCGCCCAGCTCGCCGCAGGCCAGTCCCCGCAGGTGCTGTTCATCACCTGCTCCGACTCCCGGGTCGTCCCGGCGCTGATCACCGGCGCCCGCCCGGGCGAGCTCTTCGAGCTGCGCACCGCGGGCAACATCGTCCCCCCGTACGCCTCGGAGCACCCCACCAGCGAGGCGGCCACCATCGAATACGCCGTGGAGGTGCTCGGCGTCCGCGACATCGTCGTCTGCGGGCACTCGCACTGCGGCGCCGTCGGCGCGCTGGTGCGCGGCGACGACCTGACCGCCGTACCCGCCGTACGGGACTGGCTGGCCCGTGCCGAGCCGCGCCCGACCGGGGCCGTCGAGGACCCGGCCGTCGCCGAGGGCGTGCAGAGCCATGTGCTCGCCCAGCTGCTGCGGCTGCGCTCCTACCCGTTCATCGACAGGAAGCTGGCGCAGGGCGAACTGACCCTGCGCGGCTGGTACTACGAGGTCCACACCGGTGCCGTGCGCGAACACCGTGCCGGCACCGACGCGTTCGAGACCCTGTGAGCGTCGCGATGACCAAGTTCCCTTACCTGAAGCAGGACTTCACCGCCTCTCTCGTCGTCTTCCTGGTCGCGCTCCCGCTGTGCGTGGGCGTGGCCGTCGCCTCCGGTGTGCCGGCCGAACTCGGCCTGGTCACCGGCATCGTGGGCGGTCTCGTCACCGGGATGCTGCGGGGCAGCAGCCTTCAGGTGTCGGGGCCGGCCGCCGGTCTGACCGTGCTCGTCTTCGAGGCGGTGCAGGAGTTCGGGCTGCCGGTGCTCGGCGTGATCGTGCTCGTCGCCGGCGTGCTCCAGATCGCCATGGGTGTGCTGAGGCTGGGCCGCTACTTCCGGGCCATCTCGGTCTCGGTGGTCGAGGGCATGCTGGCCGGAATCGGTCTGGTCCTGATCGCCGGTCAGCTGTATCCGGCGCTCGCCGCCAAGGCCCCCGAGTCGGGGCCCGGGAAGATAGCCGGACTGCCCGGGGCGTTCGCGGACGCCCTCGGGGACGGGGAGGCGCTGGCCTCGCTCGCCCTCGGTGCGGGTACCGTCGCGGTCCTGGTGCTGTGGAAGCGCCTCCCGGCGAAGGTGCGGACGGTTCCGGGCCCGCTGGCCGCCGTCGGCCTCGCCACCCTGGCGGCGTTCCTGCTGAGCCTCCCGGTCGCCACCGTCGAGGTGCACGGACTGCTGGACTCCGTCCAGCCGCCGCCGCTGAGCGCCTTCGGCGAACTGGCGGGCCTCGGCGTGATCGGCACGATCGTCGCGTTCACGCTGATCGCGTCCGCCGAGTCGCTGTTCAGCGCGGCGGCCGTGGACCGGCTGCACAACGGTCCGCGCACCAAGTACAACCAGGAGCTGATCGCCCAGGGCGCGGGCAACGCGCTCTGCGGGGTGCTCGGCGCGCTGCCGATGACCGCGGTGATCGTGCGCAGCGCGGCCAATGTGCAGGCGGGGGCCCGGACGAAGGCGTCCCGGGTGCTGCACGGCGTCTGGCTGCTCCTGTTCGCCGCACTGCTGCCGGGAGTCCTCGGCCACATACCGATCCCGGCGCTCGCCGGAATCCTGCTCTACTCGGGCGCCAAGCTCATCCCCGTGCGGGCGCTGGCCGTGCTGTGGCGCGAGCACCGGGGCGAGGCGCTGATCCTGGTCGTCACCGCGGTGTCGATCGTCGCGGTCAGCATGTTCGAGGGCGTGCTCATCGGACTGGCCCTGTCGATCGTCAAGACCGCCTGGGAGGCCTCGCACATCAAGCTGGAGGTGATCGACAAGGGCGCGGGCCCGATCGACGCGCACCTGTCGGGCAACGCGACCTTCCTGCGGCTGCCCAAGATCCTCGACAGTCTGGAGGCGCTGCCCCAGGACCGCCCGATCCGGGTGGACCTGTCCGGGCTGCACCATCTCGACCACGCCTGCCGGACCGCGCTGGAGGGCTGGGCCGAGCGGCACAGCGACGCCGGCACCGAACCGGTGAAGGTCACGGCCGCCTCGGCCGGGACCACCCGGGTCACGGCCGTCTGAACCGACGGCCGCTCCCGGGCCGGGATGCCGACGCCCCTCGGCATCCCGGCCCGGACCTGCTCCCGGCGACCGTGGCCCCGAACGGGCCGCCGGGCATATCGTTGCAGCATCAGACATACCGGACCTCTCTGGCTGGGGGTCGTGATGGTTCAGGAGCTGCTGGTAGCGGTGGTGGCGGCGCTCTGCGTCGGTGCGCTGTATCTGGCCGCGGGGGCGCGGGTCGTCAAGCAGTACGAACAGGGGGTGCTGTTCCGGCTCGGCCGGGTCACCGGTGGCGTACGACAGCCCGGATTCAATCTGGTGATCCCGTTCGCGGACCGGCTGCACAAGGTCAACATGCAGATCGTCACGCTGCCGGTCCCCGCCCAGGAGGGCATCACCCGCGACAACGTCACCGTGCGCGTGGACGCGGTCGTCTACTTCCGGGTGGTCGACGCGGTGAGCGCGCTGGTCAAGGTGGAGGACTACAAGTTCGCCGTCTCGCAGATGGCCCAGACCTCGCTGCGGTCCATCATCGGCAAGAGCGACCTGGACGACCTGCTCTCCAACCGTGAGCAGCTCAACCAGGGCCTGGAGCTGATGATCGACAGTCCGGCCGTGGGCTGGGGCGTCCAGGTGGACCGGGTCGAGATCAAGGACGTGTCGCTGCCGGACACGATGAAGCGCTCGATGGCCCGCCAGGCCGAGGCCGACCGGGAGCGCCGGGCCCGGATCATCAACGCCGACGCCGAGTTCCAGGCCTCGAAGAAGCTGGCCGAGGCGGCCCAGCAGATGGAGAAGACGCCGACAGCCCTGCAGCTGCGGCTGCTCCAGACGATCGTGGCGGTGGCGGCCGAGAAGAACTCGACTTTGGTGCTGCCCTTCCCGGTGGAGCTGCTGCGCTTCCTGGAGCGGGCCCAGCAGCCCACGCCGAACGGCAGCGCACCGTACGTTCCCCCCGATCTCGCCGGGCTCGCCGAACTCTCGGAACCCTCCGAACCCGGACACCCGGACCCCAGCGAAAGGCGTGCCCGTGCCGAGGAAGCACCCGAAGCGTACGGACGACAGCGACCCCGCTCTGCGTGACCTGCTCCGGCTCCCGGTGGGCGAGCGCCCCGGCCTGGACACCCGGCCGGCCGACGCCCGCCCCGCGGGACCCGGCGACAAGGCGGCCGCGCGCACCGCGACGGCCGAGCTGAGCGAGCGCCTGGCCGGACTCCAGGAACGACTGTGGGCGGCGGGCACGGCCGGCGACCGGCGCCGGGTCCTCCTGGTGCTCCAGGGCATGGACACCAGCGGCAAGGGCGGCACGGTCAGGCACGTCATCGGTCACCTCGACCCGGCCGGCTGCCGGGTCCACGCCTTCAAGGCCCCCACCGAGGAGGAACGCCGCCACGACTTCCTGTGGCGGGTGCGCCGGCTGCTCCCCCAGGAGGGCGAGATCGGCATCTTCGACCGCTCGCACTACGAGGACGTCCTGGTCGCCCGCGTCCACGGCCTCGCCCCGCCCGCGGAGATCGAGTCCCGCTACGGCCGGATCAACGACTTCGAACAGGAGCTGGCCGACTCCGGCACCACCGTCGTCAAGTGTTTCCTGCACCTCTCCTACGACGAGCAGAAGCGCCGCCTGCTGGCCCGTCTCGACAACCCCGACAAGCACTGGAAGTTCAGCCCCGGCGACATCCAGGACCGGGCGCTGTGGCCCGCCTTCCAGGAGGCGTACGAGATCGCCCTGGAGCGGTGTTCGACCCCGGCCGCGCCCTGGTACCGGGTCCCGGCCGACCGCAAGTGGTACCGCAACTGGGCGATCGGCCGCCTTCTCCTGGAGCACCTGGAGGAGCTCGACCCGCGCTACCCGAAGGCCGACTTCGACGTGGCGGAGTGCCGGGAACGGCTGCTGAGGACACCTTGAGGGGACGGCCGCCGCCCGGGTGACCCCGGCGGCCCGGACGCCGCGCCACCCAGAAAAACCGGACAATCCGACCTACGTTCATAGGGTGATCCGATCAGTACGCCGTCTTACCGGTATGACCGTCGCCTGCGTCGCCCTGAGCGCCGCGCTCGCGGCCTGCGGCACCGCCCAGGCCCCCCACACCGGCCACGCCGGCCACCCCGCCCCGGCCCCCGCCCGGCCGGCTCCCGCCGCCAAGCCGCCCACGCTCCCCGCGGGCCCCGGCGGCCTGGCGCCCGTCTTCTCCAACGGTCCGCGCACCCTGGGCAAGACCGTCGCCCTGACCTTCGACGCCGACATGACCGCCGACCAGGGGCCTCGCGCGGCCGCCGGCGAGCATTTCGACAACCCCGCGCTGATCGCGACCCTGCGCCGGCTGAAGGTGCCGGCCACGGTCTTCATGACCGGCCGCTGGGCCGACGAGTACCCGGACCAGGCACGCTCCCTCGGCCGCGACCCGCAGTTCGAGGTGGCCAACCACTCCTACAGCCACTACGCGTTCACCGGCGACTGCTACGGCCTGCCGACCGTCTCCGCCGCGAACATGAAGCCGGACGTGGAGCGCGCCTACGCCGCACTGCTCAGGGCGGGCGTGCCGCATCCGATGCCGTACTTCCGCTTCCCCGGCGGCTGCTACGACCAGCAGGCACTGCGCGCGGTCGGCTCGCTCGGGGTCACCGCGGTGCAGTGGGACGTGGTGAGCGGCGACGCGTTCGCGACCGACGCCGACGCCGTGACCAAGCAGGTGCTGGACGGGGTGAAGCCCGGCTCCGTGGTCGTCATGCACTGCACGCGCAGCGCCGCCCCGACCACCGAGCGGGTGGTCCGCAGCGTGGTACCGGAGCTGCGCAAGCGGGGCTTCCGGTTCGTGAAGGTGTCCGAGCTGATCGGCGAGACGCCCGGTCATCGCTGACCGTCCTACGCTGGAGACATGAGCGACGAGGGCTACTGCACGATCTCCGAGGCCGCGAAGCCGCCGACGGCGGACGGTCCGCCGTACGCGGAGTGCGTGCTGTGCCGGGAGCCGACCGAGTACCCGGAGTCGTACAAGGGCATCACGATGTGCCCACGGTGCGAGTGGCAGGAGGCCCAGCGGACCGCCTGCTCAGGATGAGCGGCGGCCGTTGAGGACGCAGGCCGCGGTGAAGGCCGCGGCGGTGAGCAGGGCCGCCGCGGCCAGGGGCAGGGGTGACACCGGGACCCGGCCGGACTCCGAGCCGGAGACCAGACCGGTGACCGCGGCGTGCGCCGGAGAGCCCGCGACCACCACCGCGAGCAGCGCGGCGAGCAGCATCGTGGGCACCGCCCGGCCCGGCGAGCGCAGCAGCGGCCGGTTGGTGAGCGCGCCGACGGCACTGCCGAGCAGCGCGCAGGCGAGGATCGCGAGCAGACCGGCGGCTCCGGCCCGCAGGGGCGGTACGGCGAGCCGGTGGTCGTTGGTGGCGTGCTGGCTGATCACCGTCACGACCAGGGTCGCCGCCGTGCCGAGCAGAGCGGCAGCGGAGAGGGCGGTGAGCAGGGCGGCCAGATGAGCCCTGGCCGGGCCCCGCGCCGCCGTGACACAGGCGCGGGCGGCCGACGGTTCGCCCGTGACGCAGATCCGTACCAGCCAGGCGGCCACCGGCAGCAGTGCGGCGGCCGTGTAGCCGAGCGAGTCCAGCACCGGCTGACCGCTCTGCACACCCACGCCCAGGAACGCGGCGTACAGGATCACCGGCGGCAGCCAGCGCTGGGAGCGCAGGAGGAGTGCGGTCTGGTAGCGCAGGAGTGCGGTCATGAGCGGGCTTTCTCGTCCGGTGGGACGTCCGAGGGGCTGACGGTGACCACGTGCCACGGCGGGTGGGCCGTGAGAAGGGCGCGCAGCACCACGTCCGAGTGGGACGCGGGAACCGTAAGACGGTAGGAACCGGGGGCCGGTTCCTCGGCGGCAGCGGCCGTGCGGGTCGCTTCGGCGGGGAGGCGGCCGCCCGCGGGGCCCCGGACGGTGACGACGGTGTGCGGGCCGACGGGTGCGGCCACCTGTGCGGCACGGGGTCTGAGGGTGCCGTCGACGACCTGGTAGGTCGCGTCGGGCGCGCCCGCGAGGCGCCGGGGATCGTGATCGACGAAGACGACGGCGCCGCCGGCCGCGGTCCGCTCGGCGACGGCCCGCTCCAGCTCCGCGCGGGCCTCGGCATCCAGGCCGGTCCAGGCCTCGTCGAGGACGAGCAGCCGGGGGTCGGCGAGCAGGGCCTGGGCGACGGCGACCTTCTGGCTGGTGCCCTTGGAGAGCTGGGCCATGGGTGTCGCCGCGTAGGCCGCGGCGCCGAACCGCTCCAGCCAGTCCGCCGCGCGGGCGGCGGCCGACCTGCGGGAGAGGCCGTGGACGGTACCGAGGTGGGTGAGGTACCCGGAGGGGGTGAAGGGGAGGGCCGAGGGGAAGCGCTCGGGCACGTACGCGGTGCGGGGGCGGCCGGTGATACGGCCCTCGGTGGGGGTGTCTATGCCGGCGACGATGCGCAGCAGGGTGGACTTGCCGGTGCCGTTCGCTCCTTCCACGCGGGTGAGGGTGCCGGGGGTGATGGTGAGGTCGATGCCTCGTAACACCCAGGGGCCGCGTATGCCGTAGCGGCGGCCTACGCGGGCCAGTTCAAGATCACGGTGCATGCGGACATTCTCGTGCCGGGAGGGGTGGCGCGCATCGCTGTGGGGTGCCGGCCGTATGTGGCTGGTCGCGCAGTTCCCCGCGCCCCTTAGGGTTGGTGCGGTGAGCGCTCCTTTCCAGGTCTCGGCGAACAGTCGGGACGAAGCACCCCAGTTCGTACTGCCTCTTGTCGTGCGGATCGAGAAGGCGGCTCCGCCCGCCCGTACCGACGCTCTCGAAACCGCCGCGCGGGCCGTGCTGACCATGCTCAGTGATCCGCGCTCCCTCGGGGACGGGGAATGGGCTCAGTCGATGCGGGACTGGGAGGACGCTCGGATCCGTAAGGTCGTGCGGCGGGCCCGGGGGTCCGAGTGGCGGCGGGCCGGGGAGCTGCCCGGGATCACCCTCACGGGGAAGTCCGCCGAGGTACGGGTGTTTCCGCCGGTTCCCCTGGACGGGTGGCCCAAGGAGCTCGCGAAGCTGCAGGTGTCCGGGACGGAGCTGGACGATCCCGAGCCGCCCGCCGACGCCGACCGGGCGCAGGCCGTGCTGTGGCTGAACCCGGAGCTGGAGATGTCGGCGGGGAAGGCGATGGCGCAGGCCGGGCACGGGGCCCAACTGGCCTGGTGGGCGCTGCCGGAGGAGGAACGGGAGGCCTGGCGCGAGGCCGGGTTCCCGCTCTCCGTGCGGACCGCCGACCCGGTCGAGTGGCGCGAACTGACGGACAGCGGGCTGCCGTTGGTGCGGGACGCCGGGTTCACCGAGATCGCGCCGGGCAGTTGCACCGTGGTCGCGGACCATCCGGCACTGCACCGACCTGGGATTTTTTGAATACCCTGACGAACTTTGCCGTTTGTTTGAACACCGCCGCCGTCCCACCCGTACGTCCGGTCACTGAACCAGCGACACGGGGAGGCATCCCTTGCGGCGTTCCAGCGGTACGGCCATGATCCTGGCGGCCCTCGCCGCCACACTCGGCGTGCTCGCCTATCCCGTGTGGTCGTACGCCGACCGCTCCGGCACCGGGCAGGCGAACCTGGCGGCGGGGACCGTGGCCACCCAGTGGGGTCCGCTGTCCGCCTCGGACCGCGATCTGATCGTGCGGGTCCGGCTGGCCGGGCTCTGGGAGCTGCCGGCCGGGCAGCAGGCCGTCGAGCGCGCGCCGAGCGCGGAGATCAAGGAGGCCGGGGACCATCTGATCGTCGGCCACACCGACCTGGACCGGCGGGTCCGGATCATCGCGGCGCAACTGGGCGTCGAACTGCCCAACGTGCCCAACGAGCAGCAGCAGGGCTGGCTCCAGGAGATGTCGGCGGCGACCGGCGCGGAGTACGAGTACACGTTCGTGAACCTGCTGCGCGCCGCGCACGGCAAGATCTTCCCGGCGATCGGGACGGTACGGAACACCACCCGCAACAGCCTGGTGCGGCAGCTGGCCTCGGACGCCAACCAGACCGTGCTGGACCACATCACGATCCTGGAGAAGACCGGGAAGGTCGACTTCGAGGCGATCGCCGACGAGATCGCAGGATCCACCACGGCGAGCCCGACCGGCCCGGCGGTACCGGCGCCGGGGGTGGTGGTGCCCTCGGCTCCGGCCGCGCGGGCCGGCGACGGCGTGCGGGTCACGTCCCGGCCCTCGCCCGGCGCGCCGGGCACGGTGAACACCGCGCGCCCGGACCCGGTGGACTCGCTGGGCGTGCTCGGCGGATAGCCGGTTCAGCTCCCCGGAGCGCGGACCCGAACCTCAAATGTTGCTCTGAAGCGGCAGGCAACGAGGTTGGCGGACGCGCTCCGGGGCCATACCCCCGTCATTCGGATGAGGAGGGGGCGGCCATGACCATGGAGCGGCTGGGAACGGGCATCGGCTGGCGGCCGGAGATCGCGGACGCCGTGGAGCGCATGCCCGGCATCGACTGGGTCGAGGTCGTGGCCGAGAACACCTGCCCGGGTCACCTCCCCGAGTCGCTGCGGCGGCTGCGCGAGCGCGGGGTGACGGTCGTACCGCACGGTGTCTCCCTGGGCCTCGGCGGCGCGGACCGCCCGGAGGAGCACCGTCTTTCGGCGCTCGCCGAGCGGGCGGAGGCGCTGGGCTCCCCTCTCGTCACCGAGCACATCGCGTTCGTCCGCGCGGGCGGCCCGCTGACGGCCTCGCCGCTTCTGGAGGCGGGCCACCTGCTTCCCGTGCCGCGCACCCGGGACGCGCTCGACGTCCTCTGCGAGAACATCCGCATCGCGCAGGACTCGCTGCCCGTGCCGCTCGCCGTCGAGAACATCGCCGCGCTCATCTGCTGGCCGGGCGAGGAGATGACCGAGGGACAGTTCCTGTACGACCTCGTCGACCGCACCGGGGTACGGCTGCTGATCGATGTGGCGAACCTGCACACCAACCATGTCAACCGCGGTGAGGACCCGGCCAAGGCGCTCGCCGAACTCCCCGTCGAGGCCATCGCCTACGTCCATGTCGCGGGCGGCTTCGAGCGGGACGGCGTCTGGCACGACAGCCACGCCCACCCGGTACCCCCGGAGGTCCTGGACGTCCTGACCGACCTCGCGTCCCGGGTCACGCCGCCGGGAGTGCTGCTGGAGCGGGACGAGAACTTCCCCGAACCGGCCGAACTGGAGCGGGAGCTGACGGCGATCCGCGGGGCGGTGGCGGCGGGGGGCGCGGACACCGGCCGCCGGTTCGACGCCTCGGCGCGGCCGACCGCGGCCGAGGTGACCGACGTCACCCGGCAACGTGTCGGGCTCGCACAGACCGCGGTGCTGTCGTCCCTGGTCGCGGGGACACCCGTACCTGAGGGGTTCGACCGGGTGCGGATGGGGGTGCAGGCGCGGGCACTGGCGTCGAAGCGGGCGGACGTGGTGGCGAAGGTGGCCCCGGAACTGCCGGAGATCCTGGGGGCGGGGTATCGGGCGGCGTTCCTGGCGTATGCGCAGGAGCGGCCGATGACCGGGGGTTACCGGCGGGACGCGCTGGAGTTCGCGGGACGACTGCTGCGGGACGGCCGAGCGGGAGACAGGACGTCGCGGCGCCGGCTGGAGAAGTGGTGGCAGGACCGAGCGAGCGCGACACCCCGCCGAAGGGCGTTGCTGCGACGCGGCTAGGGGGCTGAGGGCCGGGGTGTCACCCACCGGCGTTGGCAGGGTGCCGCTGCGCCCACCCGTGCCGCCCCAGCGGCACGACTGCCCGCAGCTGTGCAGCTCCCGTCAGGGGCCCGGGGAACTGCGCGACCAGCCACGCACGGCCCGCACCCGACGTCCGGCCCGGCCGCCCCGTTACACCCCCTCGGTAATATGCCAACCCCGTACGGCGAAGCCCCACCGTGCGGTGCAGGAGGCATCATGCGCGCGCGTTCCCGACCCCCCGTCCAAGGCCGAGGCATATTCTCCGGCACTGGGCTGATCATCACCTGTCTCGCGGCGACCTTCGCCGCCCTGGTCTTCCCGATCTGGTCGTACGCCGACCGTTCGGACCCGACCGGCACGGTGAACGTGCTGAGCGCCCAGACCGTGTCGACCCGCTACGGCCCGCTGTCCGCCCTGGACCGGGACTTCGTCGTCAAGGTGCGGCTCGCCGGGCTCTGGGAGCTGCCGGCCGGGGAGATGGCGGAGCAGAAGGGCACCACCCAGGCCGTACGGGCCGCGGGCCGGCACCTCGTCGACGGTCACGCCGCCCTCGACGCACACGTCCGCAGCGTCGCCGCCCAGCTCGGCGTGCCGATTCCCAACCAGCCCAACGACCAGCAGCGGCAATGGCTCGCCACGCTGACCGAGGCGCAGGGGCAGGACTTCGACCGGCAGTTCGCGAACATCGCGCGGCTGGCCCACGGCCGGGTCTTCTCGGTCGTCGCCCAGGTCCGCGCCGGCACCCAGAACACCCTGGTCCGCGATCTCGCCGACGACGCCAACACCACCGTCCTGGACCACATCAAGGTCCTGGAGGCCACGGGGTACGTCGACTTCGCCGCCCTCGCCCAGCAGTTGGCGGTCACCCCCTCGCCCGCCGCCTCGCCACCGGTCTTCGCGCCCAGCGACGCGATCCCGGTCCTGCCGTCACCGGTACCGGCCCCGCCGTCGTCGGCCTCGGCATACCCGCTGCCGCCCGCCGCCTCCAGTCCCCCGCCGCCCGACAGCCCCTGACCTGCACGGGAAGCGGAACGTCACGTACCGACAACACTCGGTCCGGAATGTGAACAGGGCATGGCGTTTCCCAAGCCCCTGGCATAGAAACGCGTCATGTTCTGGGTCCTTCTCCTGCTCCTGGCCTGGGCCGTCGCCGGCACCGCCTGCACTCGGCTGTGCCTGGCCGCCGTACGCACGGCGGCCACCGACGCGGACACCGGCCGGGGACACGATCTGACGCTGTACGAGGCCGCGTTCCTGTCCGGCGGGCCCGCGCGGGTCGCCGATCTGACCCTGGTGTCCATGGCCCGCCAACAGCGGCTGCTGCTCGCCCACACCGGCTGGGCGACCGTCGTGGACCCGCGGGCGCGGGACGAGATGGAGCGCTCGGTGATAGGTGCCATCGGGCCCGAGGGGCAGTCGCGGATAGCGCCGGTGCGCTCGGCGGCGGCCGGCGCGGACGCCGTGCGGAGTCTCGGCGAGGGGCTGGTGCGGGCCGGGCTCGCGGTGCCGGACGTGGCGGCGCGCACGACGGTCGCGGCGGGCGTGCGCCAGGTCCGGGCCGCCGCACTCGCCGTGTTCGGTCTGGCGGTGGCCGCCCTGGTGCTGCCCGCCCCGACCGAGATGCCCCGCGACCTGGTCGCCGTGTGGTTCGCGCTGCCCCTCACGCTGACGCTCAGCTGCCTGGCCATCGCCCGCGTCGAGGTGCACCCGTACGCGCGTTGGGCGTCCCCGGCGGGGCAGCGGCTGCTGGGCGTACTGCACCGGCGGGCGAACCGGGCGGCCGACGACCACTCGCTGCTCGCCTCGGTCGCCGTCCGCGGTATCCGCGCGATCGGCGAACCGGAGCTGCGTGCGGCCTTCGCACACCGGGACCAGCTCCCGCGGGAGTGAGCGGGGGCGTACAGGGGCATTGGCGCCGACACCGGCCGATGGTGCTTGCCTTCGCCGACAACCGGTCGAAATATCCCTTTTATTGCTGCCGTGCAGGCGCTGCGGTGCCGTTGCTGCCGCGCCACGCAGCGACCGCACCGAAAGGGATACGCCATGAGAGCCCCCGCCCTGTATTCGGCAGCCGGGTCCTTGATCCTGACCACCCTGGCCGCCGCCCCGGCCGGGAGCGCCCCCCGCGTCCCGGACGCGGTGACGACGGAACTGCGCGGTACCGCCGTGGCCGCCGCGCGGGCGCGCGCGGAGGGCATCGACTTCGGCAGGTGCGCCGCCGGACTGGACTATCCGAGTTCCTTCCAGTGCGGCACGCTGAGCGTCCCGCTCGACTACGCGCACCCGGACGGCAAGCGGATCAGACTGACCGTCAGCCGGGTGCCGGCCACCCACAAGGACCCGCACAACAGCAAGCGCAAGGTGCCCCGGCAGGGCGCCCTGGTCTACAACCCGGGCGGTCCCGGTGCCTCCGGCATGGCCTTCCCGATGGTCGGCGTGCTGCCCGAGTGGAAGCGCCTCGCCGCCGCCTACGACCTGGTGGGCTACGCCCCGCGCGGGGTGGACCGTTCGGCGCCGCTGTCCTGCGTCGACCCCAAGCGCTTCTTCAAGGCGCCGTCCCCGTCGCCGACGCACCCGTCGGCGGCGTACAAGAAGGCGCGGGTCGCCGAGGCGAAGGCGTACGCGCGCGGCTGCCTCAAGCGGTCCGGGAGCAGGCTGAGGTACTTCACCTCGCTCAACAACGCCCGTGACCTGGACGTGCTGCGCGCCGCGCTCGGCGAGAACCGGCTGACCTTCATGGGCGCCTCCTACGGCACCTACTTCGGCGCGCTGTACGCCACCCTGTTCCCCTCGCACGTACGGCGGATGGTGCTGGACTCGGCGGTGAACCCGGACCCGGCGCAGATCTGGTACCGCGCCAACCTGGAGCAGTCGGCCGCGTTCGAGAGCCGCTGGGCGGACTACCGCGAGTGGATCGCCGAGCACGACGACGTGTACGGGCTGGGTGACACGGCCGCGAAGGTGCAGGCGAGTTACGACCGCGCGAGCAAGCGGCTGGCCAAGAAGGCGGCCGGCGGGAAGGTCGGGCCGGCGCAGTTGCAGGGCGCCTTCCTGTCGGCCGGGTACTACGACGACTACTGGCCGAGCCGCGCGGAGGCGCTGTCGAAGTTCCTGAAGGGGGACGCGAAGCCGTTGGTCCGGCTGGCGTCACCGACGGCGGCGACGGCCGCCGCGGCGGAGAACGGCAACGCGGTCTACACGGCCGTCGAGTGCAACGACGCGGCCTGGCCGACGGACTTCAGGACCTGGGACCGGGACAACACCCGGCTGGCTCGGGTGGCGCCGTTCGAGACCTGGGACAACGCCTTCATGAACCTGCCCTGCGCCTACTGGCCGGTGCCCCGGCAGAAGGCCCTGGACGTGCGGACCGGTCCCGGTGAACTGCGGCCGACGCTGATCCTGCAGGCGGAGCGGGACGCGGCCACACCGTACGCGGGCGCGCTGGAGATGAACCGGCGGCTGGCCGACTCGGTGCTGGTGACCGAGCGGGACGCGGGCACCCACGGCATCGGCGGCGGCCCCAACAAGTGTGTCAACGGCTATCTGGAGGCCTACCTGCTGGAGGGCCGACTCCCGGAGCGGCGGGCGTCCTGCGCGGGGCACCCGGAGCCGAAGCCGGCCGGCCGTGCCCAGCAGAAGAAGCTGCGGGACTCCCTGAAGGGCAAGGCCGGCCGGCGCTGAGCGTCGTCAGGCGAGGCCCGCGACCAGCTCCGCGACGTCCTTGCGGCGGCCCGTGTAGAAGGGGACCTCCTCGCGGACGTGCATCCGGGCCTCGGAGGCGCGCAGATGACGCATGAGGTCGACGATGCGGTACAGCTCGTCGGCCTCGAAGGCCAGGATCCACTCGTAGTCGCCGAGCGAGAACGAGGCGACCGTGTTGGCCCGCACGTCCGGGTAGCCGCGGGCCATCTTGCCGTGGTCGGCGAGCATCCGGCGGCGGTCCTCGTCGGGCAGCAGGTACCAGTCGTACGAGCGCACGAACGGGTACACGCTGACGTAGTTGCGCGGCGTCTCGTCGGCGAGGAAGGCCGGGATGTGGGAGCGGTTGAACTCGGCGGGGCGGTGCAGCGCCATGTTCGACCAGACCGGCGCGAGGGCGCGGCCCAGCTTCGTGCGGCGGAAGAGGTTGTACGCCTCCTGGAGCTGGTCGCTGTCCTCGGCGTGCCACCAGATCATCAGGTCGGCGTCGGCGCGCAGACCGGAGAGGTCGTAGGTGCCGCGCACGGTCACTTCCTTGGCCGCGAGCTGGTCGAACAGCTCCTGGACCTCGTCGGCGTAGCCCGTGCGGTCCTCGGGCAGCACGTCCTTCAGCTTGAAGACCGACCACAGGGTGTAGCGGATGACCTCGTTGAGGTCCTTGGCCAGCTTGCCCTTGTTCGGGATCCGCTCGGAGGCGGTGATAGGGGCGTCGTCACTCATGGTCCCTATTCTCCCGCTCCGCCGTGCAGGCTCTGCACCGGGTTGGCGGTGAGCTCCCGCACCGCCGCCAGGTCACCGCCCAGCTGGTCGACGGCCGCGTACGCGCTCGCGATGCAGGCGGGGATGCCCACGCCGTCGTACTGCGCGCCGCAGACCGCCAGGCCCGGGAGCCGGCCGACGTGCTCGCGGACGCGGGCCACGCGCGCGTGGTGGCCGACCGGGTACTGGGGCAGGCCGTCGGTCCAGCGGGTGACCCGGGTGGCGACGGGGTCCGCGGCCAGGCCGGTGGCCGCGCGCAGGTCGTGCCGGGAGACGTCGAGGAGGTCGGCGTCCGCGCGCCCCAGCACCTCCGTCTCGCCGTACCGCCCGACCGAGGTGCGCAGCACGACGACATCCGGGTCCTCGTCGGCGATCCAGCCCCACTTCTGGGAGGCGAAGGTGGCGGCCTTGATGGTGCGCCCGTCGACGGGCGGCACCAGGAAGCCGCTGCCCTCGGGCAGGGCGAGGTCGGCGCGGCGGTAGGCGAGGGTGATGAGGGCCATCGAGGCGTACTCGACGGCGGCCAGTTCGGCCGCGGCGGCGGGCGCCTCGGCACGCAGCAGGGTGGCGGCGACGGGCGCCGGGACGGCGATGATCACGGCGTCCGCGTACAGCACCCGGTCACCGGCGACGACCCGCCACCCGGTGCCCGAGCCGCCGGGGGCACCCCGGCCCGCCGCACGGTCCCCGTCCGCCCCGGTGGTCGCCCGCGCGAGGCCGGATCCGCCGGCCGGCGAGCCGGCACGGCCGGAGTCGCCTGCCGCGCCCGCTCCCACCCGGCGCAGTTCGGTCACGGGGGCGCCGGTGACGATCTCGCCGCCGCGCGCCCGGACCGAGGCGGCCACGGCGAGCGGCAGGGTGCCGACGCCGCCCTCGATGCCCATGAACACCGGGCCCGTCTGCTGGTTGGCGGCCGCCTTGGCCTGGATCTCGCGGACGGCCTCGGTCAGCGAGTCGTGCGTCCTGGCGGCCTGGTAGAGCTGGGGGACCGCCGAGCGCATCGAGATGCGGTAGGCGTCGCCCGCGTAGACCCCGCCGAGCAGGGGCTCGACCAGCCGGTCGACGACCTCCCGGCCCAGCCGCCCGGCCACGTACTCCCCCACCGCGACGTCGTCGCCGACCTCGGTGCGGGGCAGGTCGGCGTCGCGCTCGATCCGCGCGAGGCCCTCCTCGGACAGCACGCCGGACAGCGCGGCGGCGGTGCCGGGGACACCCATGACATGGCCTTTGGGCATGGGGCGCAGGGCGCCCCGGGTCCAGATCGAGGCCGTGGCGGTGGCCGGCGGCTGCAGCCGGCCGTCCAGCCCCACCTCGCGCGCGAGGGCGACCGCCTCGGGTCGGCGGGCCAGCATCGACTCGGCGCCCAGGTCGACCCGCACGCCCGCGATCTCGCCGGGCAGCAGCTTGCCGCCGACTCTCTCCGAGGCCTCCAGCACGGTCACGCGCACGCCGCGCTCCAGCAGCCGGTGGGCCGCGGCCAGCCCCGCGATCCCGGCTCCGACGACGACGACCTGGCCCGTGCCCGTTGCGCTCATGGCCCCACTCTCTCAAACGTCACCGACACTCCCGTCCCGGCCCGGTGACCGGCGCGCGTCCGGACCGTGACCGCATCGGAACCGTCCCGCTCAAACGTCCCGCGCCGCCCCGGCGTCGAAGGAGCGTCAGTAGTCACGACCCTCGGGGGGAACCATGCGACATCCCGTACGACCCGTCCTCGCCGGCCTTCTGCTCGCCTGCGCGCTCGCCCTCACCGGCTGCGGCGCCGGTGCCGACTCCGGCGGGTCCGCCAGCGACTCCAAGGCCGACGTGGGCGGCTCGGCCCAGGAGGCGGCGGGCTCGGCGGGCGCCAAGGCAAGCAGCGGCAGGGGCACCGACAAAGCCCCCACGCTCACGGTGAACCGCATCATCCGCACCGCCTCCCTGACCGTGCAGGTCAAGGACGTGCCCAAGGCCCTCGACGAGGCCCGCACCACGGCCGAGAACGCCGGCGGCTATGTCGGCGACGAGACCACCACCCGGGGCGCCCAGGGCCACGAACGCACCCGCGTGGTGCTCCGGGTCCCCACCGAGAAGTACGACGAGGTGCTCAGCGGTCTCCAGGGCGCGGGCAAGCTCCTCGACCGCACCGCGAAGGCCCAGGACGTCACCGACCAGGTGGTGGACGTGGACAGCCGCGTCAAGTCGCAGCGGGCCAGCGTGGCCCGGGTCCGCGAGCTGATGGACCGTGCCACCAAGCTCAGTGACGTGGTCACCCTGGAAGGGGAGTTGAGCAACCGGGAGGCCGACCTGGAGGCGCTGCTCGCCCAGCAGGCGTCCCTGAAGGACCGCACCAGCCTGGCCACCATCACCCTGTCGCTCACCCAGACGCCGGTGACGAAGGCCGCCAAGGACGACACGCCGGGGTTCGTGGACGCGCTGGCGGGCGGCTGGCACGTCTTCGTCACCATGCTGCGCTGGATCGCCCTGGCGCTGGGCGCGGCCCTGCCCTTCGCGGCCCTGGCCGCCCTGGTCGCGGTCCTGTGGTGGCGGGTCGTCCGCCGGCGCCGGACGCCCGGCGGGGAGACCTGAGCAAGTCCGAAATTCCGGCGCCCCGTAGCGTGTTCGCATGGACATGAGCGGTGGACGGGAACGACTGGTGGTGATCGGCGGGGACGCCGCGGGCATGTCCGCGGCGTCCCAGGCACGCCGGCTGCGGGGACCGGACGAACTGGAGATCGTGGCCTTCGAGCGCGGTCACTTCAGCTCCTACTCGGCGTGCGGCATCCCGTACTGGGTCGGCGGTGACGTGTCGGAACGGGACCGTCTGATCGCCCGCGCGCCCGAGGAGCACCGGTCGCGGGACATCGATCTGCGGATGCGCACCGAGGTCACGGAGATCGACGTGGCCGGGAAGCGGGTACGCGCGCGTGACGTCGATTCCGGCGCCGAGTCCTGGACGTCGTACGACAAACTCGTCATCGGGACCGGCGCCCGCCCGATCCGCCCCGATATGCCGGGCGGGGACGCGCCGGGGGTGCACGGCGTGCAGACCCTGGACGACGGCCAGGCCCTGCTCGACACGCTGGCACACACGCGTGGCCGTCGTGCGGTCGTCGTCGGCGCCGGCTACATCGGCGTCGAGATGGCCGAGGCGATGATCAACCGGGGCTACGAGGTGACGGTCGTCAACCGCGGCGGCGAACCCATGTCCACGCTCGACCCGGACATGGGCCGCCTGGTGCACGAGGCGATGGAGGGCCTCGGCATCACCATGGTCAACGACGCCGAGGTCACCAAGGTGCTCACCGGCCAGGACGGCAGGGTCCGGGCGGTGGCCACGGAGGACGGCGAGTACCCGGCGGACGTGGTGATCCTGGGCATCGGTGTCCGCCCGGAGACGAGCCTCGCCCGGGCCGCGGGCCTGCCCGTCGGCGAGCACGGGGGCCTGCTGACCGACCTGGCGATGCGGGTCCGCGGTCACCGGGACATCTGGGCGGGCGGCGACTGCGTGGAGGTCCTGAACCTGGTCTCGGGCCAGGAGCAGTACATCCCGCTGGGCACCCACGCCAACAAGCACGGCCAGGTCATCGGCAGCAACGTGGGCGGCGATTACGCCACGTTCCCGGGGGTCGTCGGCACGGCGGTGAGCAAGGTCTGCGACCTGGAGATCGCCCGCACCGGCCTGCGGGAGAAGGACGCGCTGCGGGTGGGCCTGCGGTTCGAGGCGGTCACCATCGAGTCCACGAGCCGCGCCGGGTACTACCCCGGCGCGAGCCCGATGACGGTCAAGATGCTCGCGGAGCGCCGCACCGGCCGCCTGCTCGGCGTCCAGATCGTGGGGCGGGAGGGCGCGGGCAAGCGGGTCGACATCGCGGCGGTGGCCCTGACGGCGAAGATGACGGTGGACCAGATGACAGCCCTGGACCTGGGCTACGCACCCCCGTTCTCACCGGTGTGGGACCCGGTACTGGTGGCGGCGCGAAAGGCGTCGGCCAAGGTACGCGAGCGGACCTCTTGAAAGAGGGCGCGGTCACTCGCCCAGGGGCGCGGGGCTGTGTCCACACGCGGCTACCGCCGCGCGGGCGCGACCAGCCCCCACGCACCCGCACCCCGCAACGCGTCCTAGGCCGTCCCGCTGATCCTCGGCAGAGAAGTGACCCCGGCTCCACCCGGCACGGTGGCTGGAGGCTGCGGTTCGGTCCCCGGACGCGCCGCGTGCGCCGCCGCCGGCCGGGTCGACCGCAGCCGGTTGCTGACCGCCTCGTCCAGCGTCACCGGCCGCTGCATCTGCGCCGCCAGCCGCCCGGCCTCCTGACCGAGCCGCGCCACGTCCTCCCAGGGAAGCCGCACGACAAGAGAGATCTCCGCCTCACCGTCGGGCATGGCCTGCATGGGAGGGAACCCCTGGGAAGCAACCCGCTCGTTCATCGCCTGGTCCTCACGTCGCCTGGAACATCACCTGAAGCTCATCGGTCGCAAGGACATACGCACCCGCGCGTGCCGACGTTCACCGTGCCGCTCCGCGCTTCGGGCGCCCCCGCCCTGGGCACTAGTGACCTGTGGTCATACCCGTCCATGACGTCAACCCGGTGCGGCGCACGCCGTACGTGACGTACGCGCTCATCGCCGCGAACGTCCTCGTCTTCCTGTTCACACCCGGCATAGCCGGCTCCGTGGCCGGCAGCAGCGATCTGGCTCAGCTGTGCCATCTGCAGGCCTTCACGGACCACTACGCGGCGGTCCCCAGAGAGCTGATCCACCATCAGATGCCCGCGCTGGTCCCGACCGGCGCGGCGGGCATCGGCCGGAACGGCCCCGGCTGTGTGGTCGGGCCGCCCTCCTACGACAAGTCGCCGGTGCTGTCGGTCTTCACGGCGATGTTCCTGCACGGCAGCTGGCTGCATCTGCTGGGCAACATGCTGTTCCTGCTGATCTTCGGCAACAACGTAGAGGACCGGATGGGCCACGTCCGGTACTTCCTCTTCTACGTCGTCTGCGGCTACGCGGCCGGCTACGGCTTCGCGCTCCTCAACGACACCTCGGCGGACCCGCTGATCGGCGCGTCCGGCGCGATCGCCGGCGTCCTGGGCGCCTATCTCGTCCTCTACCCGAGGGCCAGGGTCTGGGTGCTGGTGCCGTTCCTGGTGTTCCTGCCGCTGCGGCTGCCGGCCTGGCTGGTGCTGGGCTTCTGGTTCGTGCTCCAGGCCGTGTACTCGTCCGGCGAGGGCGTCTCCGACGCCGGCACGGTAGCGTACGCGGCGCACATCGTCGGCTTCCTCGTGGGCATGCTGCTCGCCTGGCCGCTCAAGCCGGGCACGCCCCCGCCGCCGGAACCGCGCGGCCTGCTGTTCGGCAGGCGGGCCCGGCCCCGGCACGGCTGGTAGCGGACGGGGTCAGCGCACCGTCTCGGTGTGGACGAAGTCGACCAGCCGGGTCAGCGCGTCCGGGTCGGTGGACGGCATCACGCCGTGGCCGAGGTTGAAGACATGGCCTTCGAGACCGGCGGCCGCGTCGAGCACCTCGCGGGCCTTGGTCTCCACCGCGTCCTTGCCGGCGAACAGGACGGCCGGGTCGAGGTTGCCCTGGAGCGCCTTGCCGGGACCGACGCGCCGGGCGGCCTCGTCGAGCGGGACCCGGTAGTCGACGCCGACGACGTCCGCGCCGGCCTCGCCCATGAGCTTCAGCAGTTCGCCGGTGCCGACCCCGAAGTGGATGCGCGGGACGCCGTACCCGGCGACGGCGTCGAAGACCTTCGCGGAGGCGGGCAGCACCGAGCGCCGGTAGTCGGCGGGCGCCAGCGCCCCGGCCCAGGAGTCGAAGACCTGGACGGCGGAGGCGCCGGCCTCGATCTGCACCTTGAGGAACGCGGCGGTGATGTCCGCGAGGCGGTCGAGCAGGTCGGCCCAGAGCTCCGGGTCGCCGTACATCATCGCCTTGGCGTTCTCGTACGTGCGCGAGGGGCCGCCCTCGACGAGGTAGCTCGCGAGGGTGAAGGGGGCGCCGGAGAAGCCGATCAGCGGGGTCGGGCCGAGCTCGGCGGTGAGCAGGCCGATCGCCTCGGTGACGTAGGAGACGTCCTCGGGGGTGAGGTCGCGGAGCTGGGCGAGGTCGGCGCGGGTGCGGATCGGGTGCGCGACGACCGGGCCGACGCCGGGCTTGATGTCGAGGTCGACGCCGATGGCCTTGAGCGGGACGACGATGTCGCTGAAGTAGATCGCCGCGTCCACGTTGTGCCGGCGGACGGGCTGCAGTGTGATCTCGGTGATCAGCTCGGGCCGCGTGCACGACTCCAGCATCGGGATGCCTTCGCGCACCTTGTGGTACTCCGGCAGCGAACGGCCGGCCTGCCGCATGAACCACACGGGGGTGTGCGGCACGGGTTCACGCCTGCACGCCTTCAGGAAGGCACTGTCGTACGTCGCTGTCGGCTGCTGGCCCGTAGGGCTTCCGTTCGCACTCACGACGGCAAGTCTCGCACGCCCCGGAACCCGGTGGCGCGGTGCCCTTACATGGTCCTTAGGTGGTGTCTCTCCCTGCGCGAAGGCGTCGTTCCCCTTACTCTTCCCCGCATGGCTGCGGCTCAGGGACGACTGTCGGACGGCGCTGGCGGGATGGGCGAGGGGAAGGGCACCGAGGAGGGCGAAGGACATACGGGGAGTACGGCGCCACCGGCCTTCCGAGCCGCGGTCGACGCGCTGCGCGGCGCGCGGCTGCGGCCGCAGGTCGAGGTGGAGCCGACGCCCGCACCGCAGCGTCTGGCCCCGTTCGCGTACGCCGTGGAGGCGGCGGTCGTCGACGGCGACCAGGACCTCGCCGACGGCCGTCTGGTGCTGCTGCACGACCCGGCCGGGCACGACGCCTGGCGTGGCACGTTCCGGCTGGTCACGCTGGTGCGCGCGGAGCTGGAGCCGGAGATGGCGGCCGATCCGCTCCTGCCGGACGTCTGCTGGTCGTGGCTGACCGGTGCCCTCCAGGCGCGCGGCCTGTCGTACGGGGAGCCGAGCGGGACCGTCACGCGGGCGAGTTCGCACTACTTCGGCGGGCTGTCCGAGCGTCCCGCCGCCTCGCAGATCGAGATCCGGGCCTCCTGGACGCCCCGGGAGGGCCGCACCGGGGTCCCGGACACCGCGGCGCATCTCGCCTCCTGGTGCGATCTGCTGGCGCAGGTGGCGGGACTGCCGCCGGCCGCTCCGGGCGACGCCTCGGTGGTCACGCTGCCGCAGCGCCGCGACCCGCAGGCGCGCTAGCCGCCTCGTTCCGTCAGTGTTCGACGACCCGTCCACCCGGGTCCCGTCGACTCACCCTTCATTGACCATCTCTTTGTCGATACGGCCACTTTCTGTCCCGTACGACAACAGCCCGAACCGATTCGATCTTCGGATGATCGATCGCGTGTCCGAATTGCACGTATTGTTACTCACCAGATCGTGATCATTCTCTAAAGGCGGACGGGTTTGATGCCGAAGACGACTGTGACCTTGAAAGCACGGTTCGTCCCGGCTTCTTCCCCACAAGCCGGCCCCGTCCCCCACCCCCAGGAGGCCTGGTGTCCGTTCTCCTCGAGCAGCCCGCAAGCCTGGTCGCCTACCGCCCGAACAAGCCCACCGCCATGGTGGTCGTGGCCGACCCGCGCGTGCGCTCCACCGTCACCCGCCACCTGTGGGCGCTCGGCGTGCGCGATGTCATCGAGGCCTCGTCCATCGCGGAGGCTCGTCCCCGCATCGGCAACCCCCGCGACATCTGCGTCGCCGACGTCCACCTCCCCGACGGCTCCGGCCTGACCCTCCTCTCCGAGACCCGCGCCGCCGGCTGGCCCAACGGCCTGGCCCTGTCCGCCGCCGACGACATCGGCGCCGTGCGCAACGCCCTGGCCGGCGGGGTCAAGGGCTACGTCGTCACCGGCACCCGCACCAACATCGGGCTCCCCACCCGACCGGGCGCCGCCCCCATCGGTTCCGCCGCCGCCCGTATGCACCGCCGCCCCCCGGGTGCCCCGAGCCACCCGGGCGGCTACCGCGAGCTCTCCGGCCGTGAGGTCGAGGTGCTCCGGCTGGTCGCGGAGGGCCAGTCGAACAAGGCGATCGGCGTCTCGATGGGCCTGTCCGCCCTCACCGTCAAGAGCCACCTGGCCCGAATCGCCCGCAAGCTCGGTACGGGCGACCGCGCCGGGATGGTCGCCGTCGCCCTGCGCACCGGCATCATCCACTGACCGAACGTTCATCCCGCACTCCCCCGTTCAGTGACGTGAACCGGATCGGCCGCTGATCCGCTGTCACGTCCTACGACGACGTCCCCCGTTCGTGGACCTGATCTTTCACCGGCCTGACTGGTTTACGACCCTCCGGCGCCCGTCGACGGAACGTTCCGTCGACGGGCGCCGTCCACACACAGATACCCTTGACATGTGACCGACGCCCAAGACACCGCAGCAGACAGTTCACTGCGCACCACCGGGGGCACTCCCCCGGACGACGCCGGATCTTCTGTGACGGGGGCGCCGATTCCCTTGCTGGAGCCGCGTGAGGGCATTCCGCCCGTGGTCACGGACGAGGATGCGCTCGCCCGCGTGATCGCCGCGTTCGCCGCCGGCTCCGGGCCCGTCGCCGTCGACGCCGAGCGCGCGTCCGGCTACCGCTACGGGCAGCGCGCCTACCTCGTCCAGCTGCGCCGGGAGGGTGCCGGGAGCGCGCTGATCGACCCCGTCGCCTGCCCCGACCTGTCCGGCCTCGGCGAGGCGCTGTCCGGTGTCGAGTGGGTGCTGCACGCGGCCACCCAGGATCTGCCCTGTCTGCGCGAGATAGGCATGATGCCCAGCAGCCTTTTCGACACCGAGCTGGCCGGGCGGCTCGCCGGGTTCCCGCGGGTCGGGCTCGGCGCGATGGTGGAGAGCGTCCTCGGCTTCGTCCTGGAGAAGGGCCACTCCGCCGTCGACTGGTCGACCCGGCCGCTGCCCGAGCCCTGGCTGCGGTACGCGGCGCTCGACGTCGAACTGCTCGTCGATCTTCGGGACGCCCTCGAGAAGGAGCTGGACCGGCAGGGGAAGCTGGAGTGGGCACGGCAGGAGTTCGACGCGATCGCGTCCGCGCCGCCGGCCGAGCCGAGGAAGGACCCCTGGCGCCGGACGTCGGGGATGCACAAGGTGCGGCGGCGCCGGCAGCTGGGTGTGGTGCGGGAGCTGTGGCAGACGCGGGACCGGATCGCGCAGAAGCGGGATGTGTCGCCCGGCAAGGTGCTCAGTGACGCGGCGATCGTGGAGGCCGCGCTCGCGCTGCCGGCGAACGTGCACGCCCTCGCGGGGCTGAACGGCTTCGGGCACCGGATGGGACGGCGGCAGCTGGAGCAGTGGCAGGCGGCGGTGGACCGGGCCAAGGCGCTGCCGGACGCCGGGCTGCCGCTGCCGGGGCAGCCGGTGACGGGGCCGCCGCCGCCACGGGCGTGGGCCGACAAGGATCCCGCGGCGGCCGCCCGGCTGTCCGCGGCACGGGCCGCGGTGTCGGCCCTGGCCGAGCAGCTCAACATGCCCCAGGAGAACCTGATCACCCCGGACACGGTGCGCAGGCTCTGCTGGGAGCCGCCGAAGGCCGTGGACGCCGAGACGGTGGGAACCGCTCTGGTGGGGTACGGCGCGCGACCCTGGCAGGTGGAGCAGGTGACGCCGGCGCTGGTGACGGCGCTGACCACCTAGGCCGGTCCGCCGGGCAGCCTCCTCTCCCGGCTCACCGGTGTCGGCGCGCGGACGCGGGACTCGGCCCTCCGGGGCGCCTCAGGGCGCCGCTGAAGAGCCGAGTTCCGCCAGTGGTCCCGCTAGCGCCCCGGGAGTACTCCGGCGTGCCCCGGAGCCGCTTCTTCGGCGTGCTCCGTGAGTTCTTCGAGCCCTTCCAGCCCTGCATGCCCGTCGAGCCCGTCGAGCCCGTCGAGTTCTTCGGCCTGGTCCGGGGATCCCGCCGCGGACCCGTCCCGCGGCGGCTCCGGATCAGCCGCACCTTCGAGGAACGCGGTGTACAGGTTCCTGCCCCGGTGCACCGAGATGTCGATCTCCGGCAGGACCTCCGGAACCGCGATCGCGGTCACCACGTTGCGGTACATGCGCGCGATCCGCGCTTCGACATTCCCCATGTGCCGGTCGAGGGTGTTCGAGATCAGGACCACTCCGGCCCAGTTCCCCGCGACCTGGTAGGACTGCTCCTCCACGTCGACGAAGGGTTTCAGCTCTCCCCTCCGCCGCGCTTCGGTCAACTGTCCCGTGTTGAAGACGATCCAGTCCGGCCAGGGAGTTCCGTAGGTTTCTGGTGCATTGCCGCGGAACGACAGCATCAAGGCGGCCTGGACAGCACTCTCCCTGGAGACTCGATGGGCCAGGATCATGCCTATGTCGACCATTTCCTGGAGCATGATGCGCTGCTTCTGCAGCCCGTCCATGCTCAGCGTGTCCTCCATGATGGCCGACGCCACTTCGAGCTTTCCCCCGGGAAAGTGCCGATAGAAAGCCCCTTTGCTCGTCCGTGCGGCCGTGATCAGGTCACTTACCGAAGCCCCCTCATAGCTGTCCGCCACGAAGAGCGCGCCAGCGGCGTCGAGGATTCGCTGTCTCGTGTCGATGGCGCGCTGTTGCCGCCGTCGCGGCCTGCGCAGGTTGCTCATTCGATCTCGCCTTCGAGTCCCATTCGCCGGTTGAGACTGAACGGACTTTGTCCGGGAAAACTGCGTACGCGTTCCAGAACACCCGACCCCGCAAGTGTTCTCGGAGCCCTGAAAGGCCGAACCGTATTCTCAGGAAAAGGAATTTCAGGGCGTCACAATAAGCCGGAAAATGCCGCGCACACGTTAATCAGCCTCCCGATACTACCCCGCCCGTTCAGGCGGACGCCCGGCGCCGGAAGGGGTGTTCGCACTCGCGGACGGCTGCCGCACGGCGTCAGCCGCACGTAAGGGACCAACGCGACTTTCGACCGTGACCCCCCTCTTTAAGCACGCCGCATCCCAGTGGCAGCCGGGCACCTGAAAGCAGTGTGACCCATGGTTGCTTGACGTCACAGCGCCCGAGTTCCAGACTTGACGCCGACAGAACAGACCGATCAGTCCCTTCTGAAACCGACCGCACATTCCGGCAACTCGGACATGTCATCTCTTCAGGGGTGACGAACGCCGCCGTCCCGTACTTCGAGGACGCATGCAAGCCGTTTCCGGTGGATGGAGAGGTCGCAGCAGAAGGGACCGATGGGTCCCAACAAGACCGGATGGCGTCGTACGACGGGTCGAGCGGTCCGGGCGGGCACCCCGCCGGACCACTCCCATCCGCACGGGGGGTCATATGCGTTCCGACCGCGTTCGGACGAGGCATGCCGAGCCGTCGGCGCCGGTGCACGGCCGGCCGTGTACGCGATGCGATCCGCATTCCGTTCCGGTTCCCATGGGCGGCATCCGCGGAGCGAAGGTGCGAAGACCCGAAGCGATCACCTCGTTCGTCGGGTGCGCGTGAGCGACCCGGGCGGCCGGACGACCGCCCGCACCAGCTGACCCGCTTCGGCCTCACACCCGTCTGCTTGGGAGCTCGCACCGATGACCATCCCCTCCGCCCCCGCCGCGGCCGTTTTACGGACCGACCCCGCCGTCGACACCGCGGCGGTGATCGCCCCGTACGACGGCGGGATCCCGTATCCGCGGGCGTTCGCCCGGCACGGCTGGCGGACGGTGGCCGTCGTCCCGGAGAGCCGCCTGCGGCCGCCGGCGTACCGGAACTCGCCGGTGCCGGCCGGATACACCGGCACGGTCGTGCACCGCGGGGTCCGGCAGACCGTCAAGGCGCTGCGGGCGCTGGGGGTCTCGGCCGTCGTCGCGGGCAGCACCGGGGGCATCGAGCCGGCCGAGCGGATCGCCTGGCAGCTCGGTCTTCCCGGCGCCGATCCGGCGACCTCACCGCTGAGGTACGACCGCGGGGCGCAGGCGGACCGCCTGGCACGGGTGGGCGTTCCCGCCCTGCGGGGCATCCGCACGGCGAGTCCGGCCGAGGCCGTGGCCTGGGCGCGGCGCCACCCCATGCCCGGCTATCTGCTCACCCCGGCGGCCGGCGGAACCCCGGTCGCCCCGGTGGAGTGCCGGGACGAACTCCAGATCGGGGCCGCCTGGCCGGCCCTGCGGGACGCGGCCGTCAGGCACTCCGGCAGCGCGCACCTGGTGCTGAGCGAGCGGCCCTCCGGGCGCCGGTACACGGTCAACACGGCCACTCGTCCGGGCCCCGACGGCCGCCCCGAGCACGTCGTCACCGATCTGTGGGCGGACGTCCACACCGGGGACGGCCGGCTGGACCGCACCGATCTGCTCGCTCCTGGCAGCCCGCTGGCGCGGACCCTGGCGCTCGGCACCACGCGGGTGCTCGACGCGCTGGGCGTGGTGTGCGGTCCGGTCACCACCCGGCTGGCGTACGCGACCGGTGGCGAGCCCCTGCTGGTGGGCGCGCTGGCGGCGCCCGTCGTGACGCCGGCCGACGAAGCGCTGCGGACGGCGACCGGCCGTAACCGCGCCGTCGACGCGCTGGGCACGTGGATCCCTCCGGCCGCCGCCCGGTTCACGCCCGCGCCGGGCGGACAGCACATCGTGCGGGTGCACATGCGCGCGACCGCCGGGATCGCCCCGTGGCTGGGAGCCGTCCTGCGCTCGCTGCCCACCGTGGTCGCGGCGAGCGAGATCCGCACGCCCGGTGCCCCCGTCTCCGCCGAGGCCGTACTCAGCAGCAGCGAGCCGCGCGCCATCGAACGGGACTACAGCGTGATCCGTGCGCTGGAACACCACGGATGACGTTCACCGGGCGGTCCGTGACCCCGCGGCCGCGCCTGTGCGCACACCACCACCCGAGAGGAGACCTCGTGCTCACGTCACCCCGGTCCCGGGCCGCCGCCCGCCCCGCCCGCGAGTCCGGCCCGCCCGGCCCACTCCCGATGACGCGGAACGCTCGCATCCTGGAACTGGGCGTGCGGCACACCGCCGCGCGCACGGCTGGTCGACGCCCGGCGTTGCACGGCGCTCACCGGGCCGCCCCCGCATGAAGCCGTTGTAGAGGAAGCGCTGCGGGCACAGGAGGACGACCGGCGTCGGCAGGATGACCAGGGCCACTCCCGCCGAGACGACCTCGCAGTGCGCTCCCTGGGGGCCGCTGAGGCGGAAGTGGGACGTCGAGATCACGCCAAGATTCCGGGACGGCACATGTGACCTTCGCCGCTCCCGCCGTCAGGGGTGGGCAGTCACGTTACTCATAAGTAGCATGGGCCTGAGCGCGCGCTCAGCGCATGCAGCAGTGCCATCCCGCACCCTGGAGGAGAGCCAATCGTGCCTCGTACCGTCAGGGATGTCGTCTTCGTCGACGGCGTCCGTACCCCGTTCGGCAAGGCGGGCCCGAAGGGCATCTACCACGAGACCCGTGCCGACGACCTCGTCGTGAAGGCGATCCGGGAGCTGCTGCGCCGCAACCCCGGTCTGGACACCAAGAAGATCGACGAGGTCGCCATCGCCGCGACCACCCAGATCGGTGACCAGGGTCTGACCATCGGCCGTACCGCGGGCATTCTCGCGGGCCTGCCGACCTCCGTCCCCGGCTACTCCATCGACCGTATGTGTGCCGGCGCCCTGACGGCCGTCACCACGGTCGCCGGTTCCGTCGCCTTCGGCGCGTACGACATCGCCATCGCCGGTGGTGTCGAGCACATGGGCCGCCACCCGATGGGCGAGGGCGTCGACCCGAACCCGCGGTTCGTCAGCGAGAAGCTGGTCGACGAGTCGGCGCTGTTCATGGGCATGACCGCCGAGAACCTGCACGACCGCTACCCGCAGATCTCCAAGCTGCGCACGGACGAGTACGCGGTGCGGTCGCAGGAGAAGGCCGCCAAGGCGTACGCCAACGGCAAGATCCAGGCCGACCTGGTCCCGATCTCGGTGCGCCGGACCAACCCCGAGGGCGGCGAGACCGGCTGGGGTCTGGTCACCGCCGACGAGCCGATGCGGCCGGGGACCACCCTGGAGAACCTGTCGGGTCTGAAGACGCCGTTCCGTGTGCACGGCCGGGTCACCGCCGGCAACGCGGCCGGTCTGAACGACGGCGCCACCGCCTCGCTGATCGCCAGCGAGGACTTCGCCCGCGAGAACAACCTGCCGGTCAAGATGCGGCTCGTGTCGTACTCCTTCGCGGGTGTCGAGCCGGAGGTCATGGGCTACGGCCCGATCCCGGCCACCGAGAAGGCGCTCGCGCAGGCGGGTCTGTCGATCTCCGACATCGGTCTGTTCGAGATCAACGAGGCCTTCGCCGTGCAGGTGCTGGCCTTCCTGGAGCACTACGGCATCGCGGACGACGACGAGCGCGTCAACCAGTACGGCGGCGCCATCGCCTTCGGTCACCCGCTGGCCTCCTCGGGTGTGCGTCTGATGACGCAGCTGGCCCGTCAGTTCGAGGAGCAGCCGAACGTCCGCTACGGCCTGACCACCATGTGCGTCGGCTTCGGCATGGGCGCGACGGTCATCTGGGAGAACCCGCACTTCGAGGGGGACAAGTGAGCACCACCGCCGAGCTTCTGAAGCAGGCCTCGGACCTGTTCCCCGACGAGGTCGTGACGTCGGCGCACGTGCGCCACTTCGACCTGCCGTCCGGGGCCGGCCGCTTCGCGCTGATCACCCTGGACAACGGCCTGGACCACACCAAGCCGACCACCTTCGGCCCGGCCTCGCTGGCGAACCTCAACACCGCCATCGACCAGGTCGAGAAGGAGGCGGCCGAGGGCGCGATCGTCGGTGTCGGCATCACCGGCAAGCCGTTCATCTTCGCGGTCGGCGCGGACCTGAAGGGTGTCGAGCTCCTGAAGGAGCACGAGCACGCGCTCGCCATCGGCAAGGGCGGCCACGAGGTCTTCAAGCGCCTCGCGGGTCTGGCCGTGCCGACCTTCACCTACTACAACGGTGCCGCCATGGGCGGTGGCGTCGAGGTCGGTCTGCACTGCACCTACCGCACGGTGTCGAAGGCCATCCCGGCGTTCTCGCTCCCCGAGGTGTTCCTGGGTCTGGTCCCGGGCTGGGGCGGCTGCGCGCTGCTGCCGAACCTGATCGGCGCCGACAAGGCCGTCTCGGTGATCATCGAGAACAGCCTCAACCAGAACAAGCAGCTCAAGGGGCAGCAGGTCTTCGACCTGGGCATCGCCGACGCTCTCTTCGAGGGCGCCGACTTCCTGGAGCAGTCGCTGATCTGGACCGCCCAGGTACTCAAGGGCGACATCGAGGTCGAGCGCCCGGTGATCGACCGCGGCGAGGCCTGGGACCAGGCCGTCGCCAAGGGCCGCTTCATCGCGGACTCCAAGGTGCACGGCGCGGCCCCGGCCGCCTACCGCGCCCTGGACATCATCGCCGCCGCCAAGAACGGCGACCTCCAGCAGGGGTACGACGCCGAGGACCTGGCGCTCGCCGACCTGATCATGGGCGGCGAACTGCGCGCCGGCATCTACGCGTTCAACCTGGTGCAGAAGCGCGGCAAGCGTCCCGCGGGTGCGCCGGACAAGAACCTGGCGCGTCCGGTCACCAAGGTCGGTGTCGTCGGCGCCGGTCTGATGGCCTCTCAGCTCGCCCTGCTCTTCCTGCGCCGCCTCGAGGTGCCGGTCGTGCTGACCGACATCGACCAGGAGCGCGTCGACAAGGGTGTGGGCTACGTCCACGCCGAGATCGAGAAGCTGCTCGGCAAGGGCCGCATCAACCAGGACAAGGCCAACCGCCTCAAGGCCCTGGTCACCGGTGTGCTGGACAAGGCCGAGGGCTTCGCGGACGCGGACTTCATCATCGAGGCCGTGTTCGAGGAGATCGGCGTCAAGCAGCAGGTGTTCGCGGAGGTCGAGGCGGTCGCCCCGGCGCACGCGATCCTCGCCACCAACACCTCCTCGCTGTCGGTGACGGAGATGGCGTCGAAGCTCAAGAACCCCGAGCGGGTCGTGGGCTTCCACTTCTTCAACCCGGTCGCGATCCTCCCGCTCCTGGAGATCGTGCGCGGCGAGCAGACCGACGACGCGTCGCTGGCCACCGCCTTCGCCGTCGCCAAGAAGCTGAAGAAGACCGCGGTGCTGGTGAAGGACGCCCCGGCGTTCGTCGTCAACCGCATCCTCACCCGCTTCATGGGCGAGATCCAGAACGTCATCGACGAGGGCACCCCGGTCGAGGTCGCGGAGAAGGCGGTCGAGCCGCTGGGCCTGCCGATGTCCCCGCTGGTGCTCCTGGAGCTGGTCGGTCCGGCGATCGGCCTGCACGTCTCGGAGACCCTCAACCGGGCCTTCCCGGACCGCTTCACGGTCTCTCCGAACCTCGCGGCCGTCGTCAAGGCCGGCAAGCGCGGCTTCTACGTGTACGACAGCGGGAAGCCGGAGCTGGACCCCGAGGTCGCCGCGCTGCTGAAGCAGGGTGACGTCGTCCTCAGCGAGGAGCAGGTCCGCGACCGTGTCCTGGACGCCGTCGCCCAGGAGATCGGGCTGATGCTCGACGAGGGTGTCGTCGCCGAGGCGCAGGACATCGACCTCTGCCTGATCACGGGCGCCGGCTGGCCCTTCCACCTGGGCGGCATCACGCCGTACCTGGACCGCGAGGGTGTCTCCGAGCGCGTGAACGGCAAGAAGTTCCTGGCGCCGGGCGTGGCGTCGGTCCCGGCGTAACCGCCGACAGCCGAAGGGGGCCTCCGCGATCCGCGGAGGCCCCCTTTCGCATGCCGTGGCAGGGGTCAGGCCGCGTCGATCCACTCGGTGAGGGCGGGCAGCGGGGCCGGGAGGGCGCCGATCGGGCGGCCGGGGGCCAGTGCGGCCGCGGAGGCGGTGCCCAGGGCGTCGATGGCGTCGAAGACGCGCTCGCAGTTGCCGCCGCCTCGGTGCACGAAGAACTCCTCGACCCGGGCCCGGTGTTCGGTCTGGACCGTGAAGTCGCGGGCGATGGCGGCGATGATCTCGTCGACGGCCTGGTCGACGGTCCGGCAGACCGGGCCGAAGCCGTCCGCGGCGAGGTCGAAGTAGCCGCGCTTGTAGTGCCGGCCGTAGAAGTCCTCCTCGTCGAAGGGGACGTAGACCAGCGGGATGCCCATGTAGGCCACGTCGAAGAACACCGACGAGTAGTCGGTGACCATCAGCGAGCACTCCTTCATCGCCTGCTGCACATTGCGGGTGTGCGGGTCGGCGACCTGGATGGACGGCGAGGAGAACTGGAAGGTGTGCAGGTAGGGGCGGATCTCGTAGTGCGGGAAGAACTCGAGGTCCACGCCGAAGTCGTCCAGGGCGCGGCCGAGGCGGGGGTCGGAGAGCAGCGTCTTGTAGAAACGGTAGTACTCGGACTGGGTGAAGCTGGTCCGCGCCGGTCCGGCGGACTTCTTGTAGGACGCGGTGACGATCCACTGCCGCCAGGTGGGCATCAGCAGGATGCGCGGCTTGTCGCGGCGTTCGCGCTGGAGAGCGTCGAAGCGCGGGAAGCCGACCGGCTGGGCGCGGTCGCCGTAGCCGGCCTCCTGGGCCATGAAGTCGCGTTCCCGACGGCCGGCGGTGACCAGCAGGTCGTAGCTCGCGATGCGCTGGTCGGCGCCGGAGGTCACGTCGTTGTAGGTGACGCCGTGCTGGAGGAACACCCGCTGGTACCTGACCAGTTCGCCGAAGCGGTGCAGGAAGAGCGCCTTCTTGTAGCCCTCGGGGACGAGGTAGGACTCGGAGTCGTAGGAGCCGATGAGCTTGGTCGCGTGGAGCAGGTACATGCGGTGCCTGAAGGAGCCCAGCCTCAGGACGTTCCCGTACGGGGCGACCTTGGCGTGGTCGGGCGAGGCCGCGTCGATGACGTAGTACACGTTGCGGCGCTTGCGGTGGATCCGGGCCCACTTGAAGAAGTGGTACGAGTTGTCCTGCGCGGTGTCGGAACGCTCACCGACCAGCCAGATCTCCTTGCCGTTGAGGAAGGGATAGGTCAGCCAGTAGGCGACGCGCATCCGCCAGCCGGGGTTGCGGGTGCGCAGGATGCGCAGTTCGCGGCCGGTCCGCCACATCGCGTGCCGGAGGCGGGCGGTGCGGCCGGGGGCGACCAGCCGCAGATGCAGCGCGTCCTGGGCGCTGTTCTCGACCGGCAGCACGTCCGGGCCGGTCCAGTCGGGGCCGCCCGGACGGGTCTCCGTCCAGCGCAGCACGGCGCCGTCGGTCTGCGCGTAGGCGATGAGCCTGCCGTCGTGCCCGGTGAGGAGCCAGGGTCCGGACCGCACCGTGCGGCCGGCCGGGGCTCGACCGGACGGCCGCACCCGGTCGGCACGGTCGCGCACGGGAGCGGCCATCAGCGCCGGGCCTCCGGATGGCGCCGGCACCAGCCGGCCCAGGCCGAGGCGACCATGGTGCGGGCGTCGTGGCGGGCCGTCCAGCCCAGTTCGGCGCGGATGCGGTCGGCCGAGGCGACGACCCGTGCCGGGTCTCCGGCGCGGCGCGGCGCGTGGACCGGGGCGGCCGCCGGGCCGTAACCGGTGACCTCGCCGATCAGCGTGATCATCTCGCGTACGGAAACCCCCTCGCCGCGCCCGATGTTGACCGTCAGGTCGCTGCCGGGCTCCCGGCCGGGCAGCGCCCGGGCGGCGGCGAGATGGGCGGCGGCGATGTCCTCGACGTGGATGAAGTCCCGTACGCAGGTGCCGTCCGGGGTGTCGTAGTCGTCGCCGAAGATCACGGGGGCGCTGCCCTCGGTGAGCTTCTCGAAGACCATCGGGACGAGGTTGGAGACGCCCCTGTCCGCGAGGCGCGCCTCGGCCGCCCCGGCGACGTTGAAGTACCGCAGGCAGGCGGTGGTCATCCCGTGCGCCCGGCCCGCGGCGCGCACCAGCCACTCCCCCGCCAGCTTGGTCTCGCCGTAGGGGTTGAGCGGGGCGCAGGGGGTGTTTTCGGTCACCAGGTCCACGTCGGGCATGCCGTACACGGCGGCGGAGGACGAGAACAGGAAGTGCCGCACCCCGGTGTCGGCGGCCGCCTCCAGCAGGGTCTGCAGCCCGTGCACGTTCTCGCGGTAGTAGTGCAGCGGCCGCTCGACCGACTCCCCGACCTGCTTCTTGGCCGCGAGGTGGACCACGCCGTCGATCCCGAGGTCGGACAGGGTGCGCCGCAGGAGGGTGCCGTCGAGCACCGAGCCCTTGACGAAGGTCACACCGTCGGGGACGCGGGCGGGGTCGCCCGTCGAGAGGTCGTCGTACACCGCGACCCGCTCACCGGCGGTGAGCATCGCGCGCACGACATGGGCGCCGATGAAGCCGGCACCGCCTGTTATCAGCCACGTCATGGCGCGCATACTATTTCTTTGGCTGCTGTTTACAAATACATCACGGGTTGTGCATGATCGTGCGGTCGTCCGCCCCTTGTGCGGTTTCGACCGGGCAGCACCACCTGGACCGGCCTCCCCCCCCACCCGAGTCCTCACGCCACAGCACCGCCCCGCCGGGGCACGATCTTTGAGGATTCGAAGCAGGATGAGTCATGTCCCGACGCCCCAGCCCAGCGACTCCGACGCGCCCCCCGCACAGGGTGGCGGGCGCGGCCGCAAGCGCACCGGCGGACGCCGGAGGGGCCGCCGGATCCTGCTCTCACTGGCCGTCCTGGTCGCGGCCGGAGCGGGCACCGCGTACTGGCTCTACAGCGGCATCGACGGCAACATCCAGGGCGTCGACATCGACCGGGCGATCGGGGACGACCGCCCGGAGAAACTGCCCACTTCGGGACAGAACATACTGATCCTCGGCTCGGACTCACGGGCCGGCGCCAACGCGAAGCTGAACACCGGCAAGGTCGCCGGGGCCCGTTCGGACACCGCGCTGGTGATGCACATACCCGAGGGCCGCAAGCAGGCGGTCGCGGTCAGCATCCCGCGTGACACCCTGGTGACCCGCCCGGAGTGCACCACGGCGAGCGGCTCCCAGGCCCCCTCCGCGAAACGCGTGATGTTCAACTCCATCTACTCCCAGGTCGGTCCGGCCTGCGTGGTCAAGACGGTGGAGCAGATGTCCGGGGTCCGCATGGACCACTACGTCGAGGTCGACTTCGCCGGCTTCAAGGACCTGGTGGACGCGATAGGCGGGGTGACCGTCACCGTCGACCAGGACATCCACGACACCTCCAGCGGCCTCGACCTCACCAAGGGCACCCACGAGCTGGACGGCACCCAGTCCCTGGAGTTCGTCCGCACCCGGCACGGCATCGGCGACGGCAGCGACCTCGGCCGGATCGGTCTCCAGCAGCAGTTCATGATCGCCCTGCTCGCGGAGATCCAGAAGCAGGACCTGCTGGGCAGCCCGGTCAAGGCGTACAAGATCGCCGACAAGCTGACCGCCGCGCTCACCACCGACTCCGAACTCGCCTCGCTCACCAAGCTCGCGGAGTTCGGCCGCAGCCTGAACGGCGTCAACCCGTCCACCATGGAGACGATCATGCTCCCGGTGGCGTACGACAAGGCCGACCCGAACCGCGTGGTGGCCGCCGAGCCGCAGGCCTCGACCCTGTGGAAGGCGGTCCGCGCCGACGCCACGATCCCCGACTCGGCGAAGAAGTCCCCTGCCACCGGCGGCAACTGACGATACGTCAGACCTCGCGCCAGGCTTCCAGGGCCAGCCCCGGTTCGTCCTTGCGCCGGGTGAGCCGGAGTTGCCCGGTGGACGGGGAGAGGGTCGCCGCGGTGACCCGGTCGTCCCCGTCCGTGGTCAGGGCGACCGTCGCGTCGGCCGGGAGCTGCGGCCCCGACTCGGTCCACCAGGCACCGGCCCGCTCGTCCTCCGTGGGGTACGCGGCGAACGCCACCCGGCCGCTCGCCGAGCGCTGCGCGAGCAGGGTGCAGTCGTGTCCGTCGAGTTCGCAGCGGACCGCGGCGACCGGCCCCGGCCCGGCGGAGGGCAGCAGGGTGTACGGCTTGCCGCCGGGACGCCAGGCGCACAGGTCGCCGGCCTCGTCGCTGTAGTAGAGGGTCGTGCTCTCGGCGGAGGTGGCCAGGGCGGCGAGGGTGCCCGGCCGGACCGGGGCCTCCAGGGCCTCCAGCAGAACCGGCGGCTTGCCCGCCGCCTCCTGCCGCCAGTACACGATCCCGCCCGGTACGGCCGCGTACACCTCCACCCGCCCCGACTCACCGGTGACCGCCGCGAGTCCGTCCTCGACCAGCCGGCCCTTCAGATCGCGCCACGGCTCCCAGCCGCCCTTCTCCTTCTGGGCGACCATGCTCGCTCCGCGCCCCCGGTTGCGGACGAAGACATGGGCGCGGCCCTGGGCGTCCACCGCGACGGCCGGGGCGCCGGTGATCTCGCCCTTCTTGTTCGGGTGGCCGATCGGCTGCCAGTCCAGGGCGGCCAGACGCGGGCGGTAGTGGGTGGAGTGGACCAGGCCCGACTCGCCCTTCACCGTGGGCCGCCAGGCGACCAGGTGGGCGTATCCGTCGGCACCCCGGCCCACCGAGAAACCGGGGTGCAGCCGCTGGTCGCCGCCCATCTTCCGGGGGGTGCCCCAGGGGCTGCCGGGGCCGCGTTCCGCCCGGCACAGCACGGCGTCGCCCGACGGCAGATAGACACTGAGCCGGCCGTCACGGCCGCGGAGGAGCCAGTCGCCGTTCACCGCTTCACTCTAAGCGGGGCCCTTCGGGGCAGTGGCCCGGGCCCCTGGCGTGCGAGGCTGGGGGCATGGATGACGAAGCACCCCTGCTGGTGATCGTCGACGGTGCGAACGTCGTCGGGTCACGGCCGGACGGCTGGTGGCGGGACCGCAAGGGGGCCGCCGAGCGGCTGCGCGACCGACTGGCCGAGCGGGGCCTGCCCGGCCACCCGACCCCGGTGGACCTGGTGCTCGTCGTCGAGGGCGCGGCCCGCGGGGTGGAGTCGGTGCCCGGGGTACGGGTGGAGTCGGCGGCCGGCAGCGGCGACGACCGCATCGTCGAGCTGACCGCGGAGGCCCCCGGCCGCCCCCGCCTCGTCATCACCGCCGACCGCGAACTCCGGCGCAGGGTCACCGAGTTGGGCGCCGAGGTGATCGGCCCGAACGCCCTGCTCCACTGAACCGGCGCCGCACCCCGGCCGCACCCCCGCACGCCACGGAGCCGGGTCGGGCCACGCCTGCCGCTCCATGGAAGCCGGGGGCGCCGCCGACGCCCTGGAGGGCGCGGGGACCCACCCGCACCCCTGCTCCACCGACCCGGGCCCGCCCGTGCCGGTCGTTGCGCGGGCTCACTCGGCCGGCGCGCGGGCGTACAGCACCGCTCCGTCCACCTCGGCCACCTGTTCGTAGTCGGCCGTGAGCAGGCGGCGCAGGCTGGGGACGCGGTCCGGGCCGTACGGCTTGCCCCGGGAGTCGTCGACCACCAGGGCCGGCGCCCGGTCGGCCAGCTCCGCGCGGAACACCGGCCAGGTGCCCTCGACGGCGTACTTCTCGCCGACCTGCGGACCGTCCCTGCCGCCGCTGAAGTTGGTGAGCAGGCCGGCGGTGAGATAGCGGGTGGCGGGGGTGCGGTCGGCGAGCCAGTACGTCTCCGGGTGCATGCCCCAGACCAGCACCCGGTCGCCGGGCTGGGTGCGATGGGCGAGGGCGAGCGCGAGCCGCTGGGCGTGCGCGAGTTCGGGTCGGGGGGCCAGGAGACCCCAGGTCAGGAAGAGGGCGCAGACGCAGGCCGAGGTGCGGACGGCGGCCGCGGTCCGCTCCCTCGGCAGGATCTGCAGCGCGGCCGTGGCCAGCAGCGCGAGCGGCGGGGTGAGTTGCAGGAAGTAGTGGCCGAAGAAGTGGAAGCCGAGGGTGACGGCGACCGCCGACGCGCCCAGCCACAGCCACAGGTCGGCGGCGCCGGTACGGGCGATGCGCAGGGCGCGGGCGACCGGCGGGAGCAGTCCGGCGCAGGCCGCGGCGAGGATCGCGGTGTTGGTCAACGCCCGTGCCAGGACGTGGAGTTCGGAGCCGGTGAAGGAGGCGTAGGCGCCGGAGCCGGTGACCGTCCAGAAGGCGAAGCCGGCCGGGTCGGTGAGCAGGGCCGCGCCCAGTACCGGCAGGGTGAGGCCGGCGGCCAGCCGGAGCAGGCCCGCGCGCGGGCCGCCGTACCGGTTGAGCAGGTAGACCACCGGCAGCAGGACCGCGCCGCCGGTCTGCTTGGTGAGCACGGCGCAGGCGACGGCTGCTCCGGCGGCGCCCCAGCGGCGGCGGTCGGCGCACCACATCGCGGCGGCCGTGGCCGGCAGTATGAACACCTCGAAGGTCGCCGCCTGCGCGTCCTCGGGGTTGAGCCCCACCGAGACCAGCAGATACAGCGCCCCGGCGGTACACCCCGCCCGGTCGCCCCACCGGCGCCGGGCGATCGACGCGAGCAGTACGGCGGTGGCCAGCTGGGCGAGTACGGCGAGCACCCGGAGCGGGGTGAGCGACCCCGACCCGAAGACCGCGAACGCCCCCTCGTACAGCCAGGGCAGCAGCGGCGGTTTGCGGTCCACGACCGTCTCGTACAGCTGCCCGCCGCGCGCCAGCATGCGCGCCTGTACGGCGAGGAAGCCCTCGTCCGGGTTCCACAGCGGCCGCCGGAAGGACGGCACCCGGGTGACGCAGGCCAGCACGGCGAGCAGCGGCAGCAGCCGCGCCCAGTACCCCTTCCGGACGACTACGGATCGTGACGGGACGAGAGGGGCGACAAGCATGGGGAGCACGCTATCCGGCCCCGCAGTCCCACCTTGACGGGACATACGGGGCCGGAGTGGCGAGCCTGACGATTACGGAGCGTCGGCCGGGGTCCGCTGCTGTCCGGCGAGGCGGCTGTGCGAGCGGCCGTAGAGGAAGTAGACGGCGAAGCCGATGACCATCCAGATGGCGAACCGCAGCCAGGTCTCGGCCGGCAGGTTGAGCATCAGCCACAGCGAGGCCAGCACGGAGACGATCGGCAGCGCCGGCACCCACGGGGTGCGGAAGGACCGATCCAGGTCGGGCCGGGTGTTGCGCAGGATGATGACGCTGATCGCGACGACGATGAAGGCGAAGAGCGTGCCGATGTTCACGAGTTCGGCGAGTTCGCTGAGACTGGTGAAGCCGGCGACGATCGCGATGACGACGCCCAGCAGGATGGTCGGCCGGTACGGGGTGCGGAACCTCGGGTGGGTGTGCGAGAAGAACCGGGGCAGCAGCCCGTCCCGGCTCATCGCGAAGAACACCCGGGACTGGCCGAGCAGCAGGATCATGCACACGGTGGTCAGGCCGACGGCCGCGCCGAAGCTGATCAGACCCGCGAACCAGGGGTGCCCGGTGGCCTTGAACGCGTCGGCGAGCGGGGCGTCCACGGACAGCTCGCTGTACTTCTGCATGCCGGTCACCACGATGGCCACGGCCACGTACAGCAAGGTGCAGATGATGAGGGAGCCGATGATGCCTCGCGGCACGTCCCGCTGGGGGTTGCGGGTCTCCTCGGCGGCGGTGGCGACGACGTCGAAGCCGATGAAGGCGAAGAAGACGACGGACGCGGCGGTGAAGATGCCCATCACGCCGAAGTTGGAGGGCGCCCAGCCGAACATCAGCTGGATCAGCGGGGCCTTGAGGTTGCCGCCCGCCGGCACCGCCTCCTTCGGCGGGACGAAGGGGCTGTAGTTGCCGCTGTGGATGAAGAAGGCGCCGGCGATGATGACGACCAGGACGACCGCCACCTTGATGGCGACGACGACCGAGGTGACCCGGGCGGAGAGCTTCATGCCGACGACGAGGATCGCGGTGAGGACGAGGACCAGGGCGGCGGCGAGGATGTCGAAGCCGAAGCCGTGGGCGCCGTCGCGGCCGCTGAGGTACCCGGGCAGATGCCAGCCGGCGTTGTCGAGCAGCGAGTGGATGTACCCCGACCAGCCGACGGCGACCACCGCCGTGCCCAGCGCCAGCTCCAGCACCAGGTCCCAGCCGATGATCCACGCGGGGAACTCGCCGAGCGAGGCGTACGAGAAGGTGTACGCCGAACCGGCGACCGGGACGGTGGAGGCGAACTCGGCGTAGCAGAGCGCGGCGAGGCCGCAGACGACGCCGGCGACGACGAAGGAGAGTGCGACGGCGGGGCCCGCGGAGTTCTTGGCGGCCGTGCCGGTCAGGACGAAGATGCCGGTGCCGATGATGACACCCACGCCGAAGACCGTGAGGTCCAGCGCCGACAGCGACTTCTTGAGCGCGTGCTCCGGTTCCTCGGTGTCCTTGATGGACTGTTCGACGTTCTTGGTCCTGAAGAGCGAACTGGCCACTGCCTACCTCCCACGTTTGTCGTCCTCGACATGATCGAGAGGGCCGGGGATGCGTATGCCCCGGCAAAGGCAGGTTCACGCAGATGGGTCGGTCTCGCCACCGGAGGGGTGAGAGAGACCGACCCATTGGGGTGGTTCGGGATGCGTCGGGGGGTGCGGGGCCGCGGGGGCTGGTCACGCCCACGCGGCGGAGCCGCCTGTCGAATTCAGCCCCACGCCCCTTACGGGGCGCCCCGGCCGGGGCGCCTCAATCCCTCGCGGGCTCCACCGAGTCGACCTCCGTCGTCGTACCGTCCAGCTTGGCCACCAGGCCGGTCACCTGGCGGGCGATGTCCGGGGCCGTCAGGCCGATCTCCGTCATGATCTCGGCCCTCGACGCGTGGTCGAGGAAGCGGGGCGGGATGCCGAAGTCGCGGAGGGGGACGTCGACGCCCGCGTCGCGCAGGGCCTGGGCGATCGTCGCGCCCACCCCGCCGACGCGGATGTTGTCCTCGACCGTGACGACCACCCGGTGCCGCTCCGCCAGCGGGGCCATCGCCTCGTCCACCGGCTTCACCCAGCGCGGGTCCACGACGGTGGTGGAGATGCCCTGCTTGTCGAGGAGGCCGGCGATCTCCAGGCACATCGGGGCGAGGGCGCCCACGGAGACCAGGAGCACGTCCGGGGTGTCGGTGCCGGGCTCGCGCAGCACGTCCATGCCGCCGACCCTGCCGACGGCGGCCACGGCGGGGCCGACCGCGCCCTTCGAGAAGCGGACGACCGTCGGTGCGTCGTCGACCTCGACGGCCTCGCGGAGCTGGGCGCGGACCTGGTCGGCGTCGCGCGGGGCGGCGAGCCGCAGGCCGGGGACGACCTGGAGGATCGACATGTCCCACATGCCGTTGTGGGAGGCGCCGTCGGTACCGGTGACGCCGGCCCGGTCCAGGACGAAGGTCACCCCGCACCTGTGCAGGGCCACGTCCATCAGCACCTGGTCGAAGGCGCGGTTGAGGAAGGTGGCGTACACGGCGAAGACCGGGTGCAGTCCGGTCGTGGCCAGGCCCGCCGCCGAGGTGGCACCGTGCTGCTCGGCGATGCCGACGTCGTAGATCCGCTCCGGGAAGGTGTCGGCGAACTTCTTCAGGCCGACCGGCTGGAGCATGGCCGCCGTGATGGCGACGATGTCCTCGCGCTCCTTGCCGAGCTCGACCATCTCGTCGCCGAAGACGGAGGTCCAGTCGGCGCCGGAGGCCTTGACCGGCAGGCCGGTGTCGGGGTGGATGGGGCCGATGCCGTGGAAGCGGTCGGCCTCGTCCTGGAGGGCGGGCTGGTAGCCGCGGCCCTTCTCGGTGAGGCAGTGCACGATCACCGGGCCGCCGAACCGTTTGGCCCGGGCGAGGGCCGACTCCAGGGCCTCCATGTCGTGGCCGTCGATCGGGCCGACGTACTTGAGGCCCAGGTCCTCGAACATGCCCTGCGGCGCGATGAAGTCCTTCAGCCCCTTCTTGGCGCCGTGCAGGGTGTCGTAGAGCGGCCTCCCGACGACCGGGGTGCGCTCCAGCAGGTCCTTGCCCCGGGCCAGGAACCGCTCGTACCCGTCCGTCGTGCGCAGGGTCGCCAGATGGTTGGCGAGGCCGCCGATGGTCGGGGCGTACGACCGCTCGTTGTCGTTGACGACGATGACCAGCGGGCGGTCCTTGGCGTCGGCGATGTTGTTGAGCGCCTCCCAGGCCATGCCGCCGGTGAGGGCGCCGTCACCGATCACGGCGACGACGTGGCTGTCGCGTTCGAGCAGCTGGTTGCCCTTGGCGATGCCGTCGGCCCAGCCGAGCACCGTGGAGGCGTGGCTGTTCTCGATGACGTCGTGCTCGGACTCGGCCTGCGAGGGGTAGCCGGACAGGCCGCCCTTCTGCTTCAACTTCGAGAAGTCCTGCCGGCCGGTGAGCAGCTTGTGCACGTAGGACTGGTGGCCGGTGTCCCACAGCACCTTGTCCTTCGGGGAGTCGAAGACGCGGTGCAGGGCGATGGTGAGCTCGACCACGCCCAGGTTGGGACCCAGGTGTCCGCCGGTCTTGGAGACCGCTTCCACGAGGAAGCTCCGGATCTCCTCTGCCAGCTGGACCAGCTCCTCGGGGCTGAGCCGGTCCAGATCGCGCGGTCCCCTGATACGGGTCAGCAGCGGCACCCGTGCCTCCTTGCAGTAGAGCTGATCGAGCTGTTGCCGGGCTCATCGAGTCTAATGTTCCGCCCGGGCGGAACGACTCCGGCCCTTGGGTCATGGGTCACGCGATCGGCTGTACCCATCATGAGCCCCACCTAAGACATGACTGTGCCCGGCACTGGACAGTGCCGGGCACAGTCGGAAACCTCAGGGGCGCGGGGCTGTGTTCATTTGCGGCTACCACCGCGTGGGCGCGATCAACCACGACGGCGGTGAAGCCGCCCACGCGCCGCGACCCCGACGGCGATCGGAGCTATCCGCGCCCCGCCGCCTTCTGGCTCTTACGGGAGACGGAGTCGATGACGACCGCACCCAGCAGAACACCACCGGTGATCATGTACTGGATCGACGTGTTCATGTTCAGCAGGTCGAGGCCGGTCTGGATCGACTGGATGACCAGCATGCCCAGGAGGGCGGACCAGACGGTACCGCGGCCACCGAACAGGGACGTACCACCGATGACGGCCGCCGCGATGGCGAGCATCAGCGTGTTGCCGCCACCGGCGTTCAGCGTCGCGCTCGCCGTCTGACCGGCGAAGAACATACCGCCGATGGCCGCGAAGCCACCGGAGATCGCGAACACGGTGATCCGGACCATCGGCACGCTGATACCCGCACGGCGGGCCGCCTCGATGCCACCGCCGACCGCGAAGACCTTGCGGCCGTAGGTCGTACGACGGAGCACGAAGTCGACGATCACCAGCGAGGCGAGGAAGATCACCAGCGCGTTGGAGACACCGGACGCGTTGTTCAGCACCGCGGCCGCCGCGAAGGACGCGACCGCGAGCAGCACGACACGGACCAGGATCTCGCTGGTGGGCCGGAACGGCACACCCGCCGCACGGCGCCGGCGCTGCTCGTTGAACTGGCCCACCGCCGAGAGCACCACACCGAGGCCGGCCAGCAGGTAGGCGCCGATGATGGCCTGGTCCATGAAGAAGGAGCTCTGGCCGAGGACGTGCACCGGACCGCTGTCGGCCGGGATGTTGATCGTGCCGCTGGAGCCCAGCAGCCACAGCATCAGGCCGTTCCAGCCGAGGAAGCCGGCCAGGGTGACCACGAACGCGGGTACGCCGATCTTCGCGAAGAACCAGCCGTGCAGAGCGCCGATGCCGATGCCGGTGATGATCGTGAGGACCAGCGCCAGCCACTGGTTCATGCCGTGGTTGACCACGAAGACGGCGAACACCGTGGACGCGAGTCCGCTGACCGAGCCGACGGACAGGTCGATCTCGCCGAGCAGCAGCACGAACACCAGGCCGATGGCGAGCATGCCGGTGGCCGCGAGGAAGTAGCTGATGTTGGAGAGGTTGTCCGCGCTCAGGAACAGGCTGTTCTTCACCTGGAAGATGGTCCAGATGATGATCAGGCCGACGACCACCGGCAGCGAGCCCAGCTCGCCGCCCTTCACCCGGCGCTTGAACTCCGTGAGGTAGCCCTTGAAGCCCTCTTCACGGACCAGCAGGCGCGGGTCGACGACCGTGACCGGCGCGGCCGTGGGGTCGTCGGCGGGCGCCACCGTGGTCGGGGCCTCGGCGGCCTCGGCCTTCTCGATCTTGGGCGACTCGCCGCCCTCTACGGTCTTGTTCGACGTCTCACTCACTTTGCCGCCTCCGGGGTGCGACGCTCCGAACGACGGGTCACGGCGTTGTCCGTGGCACCCGTGATCGCCGCGATGATCTCTTCCTGGCTGGTGCTCTTCACGGGGAAGAAACCATTGTTCTTGCCGAGTCGCAGCACCGCCACGGTGTCCGCGACCGCCTTCACGTCGGCCATGTTGTGGCTGATGAGGATGACGGCGAGGTTGCGCTCGCGCAGCCGCTCGACCAGGTCGAGGACCTGCGCGGTCTGCTCGACACCGAGGGCCGCGGTGGGCTCGTCGAGGATGACGACCTTGGGGTCGCCGATCAGGGCGCGGGCGATGGCCACGACCTGACGCTGACCGCCGGAGAGACTGGCGATCGGGATGCGGACGCTCGGGATGCGGATGGAGAGCGTGCTCAGCAGCTCGCGGGCCTGCTTCTCCATCGTGACCTCGTCGATGACGCCGCGGTGCAGCAGCTCACGGCCGAGGAAGAGGTTGCCGACCACGTCGAGGTTGTCGCAGAGGGCGAGGTCCTGGTAGACCGTCGCGACGCCGAGTCCCTGGGCGTCGTGCGGCTTGTTGATGCTGACCGGGCCGCCCTCCCACTCGATGACGCCCTCATCGATGGGGTGGACACCCGCGATCGTCTTGACCAGGGTCGACTTTCCTGCGCCGTTGTCGCCCACCAGGGCGACCACTTCTCCGGCGTGGACCTCCAGCTCGACTTCGGTGAGGGCCTGGACCGCACCGAATCGCTTGGAGACTCCGCGCAACGCCAGCACGGGCGTAGCGGACACGTGAACCATCTCCTTCGCCGCCTGACCGGCGGGGATGCCGCGCTTGTGTGATCAGGCGCGGAGGGCCGTGCGGTACCTCAGGTTGGTCGGTGTACGCACGTGGTTTACAAGATGAACATGCGCGAATCCGCTGCGCTTGGCAACGGGTCCGTCCGACGCCCGCTCCGGCAGCGGGGTATGAAGGCCGGAGCGGGCGTCGGAGGGGTTTCGCGAGACCGCCGGACGGACCGGGCACCTTGCGGAAGGGCCGGGTGGTGCGTCGGGCGGCCGGGGCCCGGGTGTCGTACTGCGATCACCCGGGCGCTGGCGGCCGGAGCCGGACGGCTCCAGGGCTGGACTACTGCAGGCCGGCGGCCTTGCAGGCCTTGGCGAACTCGGCGGTGCAGATGTCCGCGACGGTGTACAGCTTGTCCTTGATCACGGTGTCCGTGATGTTGGCCTTGGTGACCGACACGGGGGTCAGCAGCTGGGAGGGCACCTTGTCACCGGAGCCGCTGGTCTGCGTGGTGGTGGCGAGCGAGGAGATGCTCTTGCCCTGCAGCAGGTCCACGGCGATCGTGGCGGCGGCGTCGGCCTCCGGCTTGAACGCCTTGTAGACGGTGGAGGACTGGGTGCCGGCGACGATGCGCTGGATGCCCGCGAGCTCCGCGTCCTGACCGGTCAGCGGGATGCCGCTGATGCCGGCGCCCTTGAGGGTGGTGGCGATACCACCGGCCATGCCGTCGTTGGCGGAGTAGACGCCCGCGATGTTCTTGGCGCCGAGCTGCGTGATGGCCGCCTTGACCTTCTGCGCGGCGACGGTGTCCTTCCACAGGCCGGACTGCTCGTAGGCGATCTTGACCTTGCCGTCCAGGGCCTTGTGGGCACCCGCCTTGAACTGGGCGGCGTTCGGGTCGGCGTCGTCACCGTTGATCATGACGACCTTGGACTTGGTGGTCGCCTTGGAGCCGAGGGCGTCGAGGAGGGCCTGGCCCTGCAGCTCGCCGACCTTGACGTTGTCGAAGGAGACGTAGGCCGAGACCTTGCCCTGGGCGAGGCGGTCGTACGCGACGACCTTGACGCCCTTGGCCACGGCGGCGTCGATGGAGGACTTGATGGCCGCAGAGTCCTGGGCGGAGATCACGATGACCTTGACGCCCTTGGTGACCATGGTGCTGACCTGCTGGGCCTGCTTGGCGGCGTCACCCGCAGCGTTCGCGTAGTCGACGGTGCAGTCGGCACACAGCGACTTGACCTGCGCCTCGAAGTACGGGTGGTCGAACTTCTCGTAGCGCGCGGTCACGCTGTCGGGGAGCAGCAGGCCGATGGTCTTGCCACCGGAGGAGCTGCTGCTGGACGAGTCGCTCTTCTTGTCGTCGCCGGCCTTGCCACAGGCGGCGACGGACAGCGCCATGGAAACCGCGGCGGTGCCGATCACGACTCTACGCATCGTTGCGTTCATTTGGGGGTGCCTCCCTGACAGGGCCGCAACGCTGCGGCCGAGGTGGCTGGAAGTCAACTCGGCCGTGACTGCGGCGTCAAGAAGTAAATACTTAACGAGATGGCAACGGCGCCATTCGTTCTCTAAGTGAAGGCAGGTGCAACGGCAGGCAACGACCCGTCCAAAAGGGTCGAATCGCCCATCTCGCTGAGCGCCAGAGCAAGTGCGCCGAGCACCTCCGCACGGCCGCCAAGGGCCCCTGGAAGCACCGAGAGTTGCCGGGCGGCGCTGGGGATCGCATAGCGCCCCACGGACTCCCTGATCGGCGCCAGGACCAGCTCTCCGGCCTCGGCGAGGTCGCCGCCGAGGACCACCCTGCTCGGGTTCAGCAGGTTGCAGAGATTGGCCACACCACTGCCGATGTGCCGGCCGACATCGGCGATCACCCGACGGCAGCCTGGGTCGCCGTCCCGGGCCAGCCGCACGACGCCTTCCATGGTCAGGTCGGTGCCGTGACCGGGCTGGAGCAGTGGCAGCACGTAGCGGGCCGCCGCGAAGGTCTCCAGGCAGCCGCGGTTGCCGCAGCGGCAGACCGGGCCGGATTCATCGAGTGTAATATGTCCGATTTCGCCCGCCGTGCCGCCGGGGCCCCGGTAGATCTTCCCGTTGATCACCAGACCGGCGCCGACACCGCTCGCGACCTTGATGTAAGCGAGATCACGCACGCCCTTGCCGCTGCCCCAGACCAGCTCGCCCAGGGCGCCGAGGTTGGCGTCGTTGTCCACGTGCACGGGGACGCCGAGACGGAGTCTGAGCTCCTCGGCGGGTCTCGCGCCGATCCAGCCGGGCAGGATGGCGCTGGAGCCGAGGGTGCCGGACTCGACGTCGATCGGTCCGGGTACGCCGACGCCCACACCGGCGATCTTCGAACGGTCCACGCCGGTCGCCGCGATCAGGCGGTTGACCAGCTCTTCCGCCCGGTCGAAGCCCTGGCTGGACGACGAGTCCACGTCGAGCGGTTCGGACTCCTCGGCCAGCACCTGGTGGGCCAGGTTCCCGATCGCGACGCGCAGGTGGGTATGGCCGAAGTCGACCCCGATGACGATGCCTGCGTCACCGCTCAGACTCACGCTGCGGGCCCTGCGGCCACCCGCCGACGTGGGCGTGACCTCGACGGTTCCACCGTCCTTGAGCTCGCGCACGATGTTGGAGACCGTCGCCGCCGAGAGGCCGGTCGTGCGCGCGATCTCCGCCTGCGTGAGCGATCCGGCCAGTCGTACGGCCCGTACGACACGTTCCAGGTTGGCTCGGTGCAGCGACGACTGCGACCCCGGAGTCTCCATCGACCCATCCACTCCCGCCATCGGAGGCGGCCACGGTGCCGCCAACGTGACCCAGGTCACCTCACTGAGACCGGGCCACTTACAAGTTATGAACTCCAAGCTCTGCTGAACGGGTTACCGCCGTCAAGTCCTTGACAGAAATCGTTGGCGGTTCGGGGGTCGCCTGAGGGACATGCTTTCGACATGTCTAGGCCACTGGTGAGCAGGCGGGAGAGGGGGTACGGGTCACCGTGGCGGAGCGGGTGCGGCGCCGTTGTGGCTGGTCGCGCCCACGCGGCGGAGCCGCATCGTGAACACAGCCCCGCGCCCCTTCAGGGCGTGGTCGTGGCCGCCGGATTCGAAGGCGCCCTCTTTCGGGTTGCGAATATTCGCGTTACTTCAGAGCGCCCGCCGTCAGGCCCGCCACCACCTGGCGCTGGAAGATGATGTACGCCGCCAGGACCGGGAGCATCGCCATCACCAGGCCGGCGAACAGGCCCGACCAGTCGCCCTTGTAACCCTGACTGACCGCCAGCTGGACCAGGCCCTGGGTGAGGACGTGCTTGTCGGGGTCCGTGTTGAGGACCGTCGGGAGCATGTACTGGTTCCACTGCCCCAGGAAGTTGAAGATCCCCACGCTGATCAGGCCGGGCTTCGCCATCGGCAGCATGATCTGGAAGAACGTGCGGGTGTGCGAGGCGCCGTCGACGAAGGCGGCTTCGGCCACCGAGGTGGGCAGGGTGCGGAAGAACGCCGTGAGGAAGAAGACCGTGAACGGCAGCGAGTACGCGATGTAGACCAGGATCAGGCCGTGGATGGTGTTCAGCAGGCCCATGTTGTTCACGACGTAGAACAGCGGGACCAGCGCGAGCATGATCGGGAAGCTCATGCCGCCGATGAACAGGAAGTAGATGAAGCGGTTGCCCGGGAAGTCGAAGCGGGCCAGGACGTAGGCCGCCATCGAGCCGAGCACCAGCGTGCCGATCAGCGAGCCGCCCACCACCAGGATGGTGTTCAGGAAGTAGTCGCTCATGTTGGCCTGGGTCCAGGCCCGCGACCAGTTGTCGAAGTGCAGCTTGTCCGGCAGCGCCCACGGCGAGCTGAAGATGGACCTGTCGTCCTTGAAGGAGGTCATCACCGCCCAGACCAGCGGCATGACCACCATGATCGCCCAGAGGACCAGGACGCCGTGGGAGAAGACGTTGAGGATCCCGCCCTCGCGCCTGCGCCGGGACGGCTCCGGCGCGGGGATCTCGGTCTTGGCCACGGGCGCGTCCGGGCCGGTCGGCATCGGGGCGTCGGTCTCGGTCGTCGTCATCGCTTCAGTACTCCAGCCGCTCGCGACGGCCCAGCCGCATCACGATCGCCGCGAAGGCGAGCGTGACGACCAGCAGGGCGACGCCGATGGTGGTGGCGTAGGCGGCCTGACCGTCCCGGAACGCCTTCTGGTACACGTACAGGACCATCACGGTCGTCGAGTAGTCGGGACCGCCCGGTCCGGTCGTCATGATCTGTACGACTGCGAACGACTCGGCGCCGAGCGCGAGGATGCCCATGTAGACCCAGCCGGACTGCACGGTGTCCCACAGCAGCGGCAGGGTGAGGCGGAAGAAGGTCGTGCCGCGGCCGGCGCCGTCGAGCAGCGCGGCCTCGTAGAGATCCGTGGGGATGGACGCCATGCCCGCCGAGAAGAGGACCACGAAGAAACCGACCGTGGACCAGACCAGTACGGCCATCACGCACCACAGCGCCAGGCTCGGGTCGCCGAGCCACAGCGGCTGGATGTTGTCCAGACCAATTCCGCGGAGCAGTGAGTTGATCGCGCCGCTGTCCGGGTTGTACGCGAAGGCGAACAGCAGCGAGACGATCGCGATCGAAAGCACCTGCGGGAAGAAATAGACGATCTTGTAGAAGGAAGAGCCCCGGACACCGGTGACGACCGGGCCGCCCTTCCTTCTGCGACCGCCCACATTGATCATGAAGGCGAAGAACAGCGCCAGGCTGATCGTCACCAGCGGCAGCACGACCGCGAACATCAAGCTGTGCTGCAAGGACTTCCAGAAGATGTCGTCATGGAACATCCTCTTGTAATTGTCCAGGCCGACCATCTTGAAATCGGGGCTCAGGCCGGTCCAGTCCGTGAACGAGTAGTAGATGGACTGGATGAACGGCCAGACCACGAAGAGCGCGTACAGTCCGAGGGGCAACGCCAGAAACCCCACAATGAACCGGTACTTGCCGTGCTGCATCGCCACTCCGGTGCCGTGAGGGTGGGTATTACTGGTGCTTGTAGTGCTTGATCGAGGTGTCCTTGGCCGCCTCGTCGGCATAGCCCTGGATCTTCTTGATGGCCTCCGCCGGGGTCAGTCGGCCGGCCATCATCTCGCCGAGGCCGGCCACCCCGATCTTCTCCTTCTGCAGCTGCACATACCAGTCCTGGAGCCGCGGGTTGACCACGTTCGACCCGGCCAGCTTCAGGGCGGCGACGCCGGAGGTGAGGCCCGGGGTGAGGGTGATGCCATCGGTGCCGCCGTTGTACGCGGTCAGCGACTTCACCTTCGACGTGAAGTTCTTGGAGGACGCCTCGCTGAGCATGATGCGCAGCTGCTCCATGCCGCCCTCGGCGTTCGCCGCCTTGGCCGGGACGATGAACGGCTCGCCGCCGGAGGCCCAGATGGTGCCGAACGGCATCTTGTCGTTCTTGTCGATGCCGGTGGGCGCGGAGACGGCGAGGTTGAAGTCGGAGGGGATGACGTTCGCCGACTCGTTCTCCACCCAGGAGCCGTTCGGGATGAACAGCGCCTTGCCCTGGGCCCAGGCGGTCTGTGACTGGATGTGGTCCAGGCCGGGGGTGCCCTTGAGGATGTAGCCCTTCTTGTAGAGCTCGTAGTAGGCCTCGAAACACGCCTTGACGGCCGGGTGCTTCCAGGCGTTCGGCTCCAGGTTGTCGATCGCGTTCAGCACCTCGACGCCGCCGACCTTGCCGATCATCGGGTACAGCGAGAAGGGGACGTAGTACGGGTACTTGCCCGCGTACGTCCAGCCAGCCATGCCCTTCTTCTTGGCCTTCTCGCAGACGGCGAGCATCTGGTCCCAGGTCTGCGGGTACTCCGCGTCGAGCGAGTCCAGCGCCTTCTGCGAGTACCAGACGCCGTACACCGTGTAGGCGTAGTACATGATCCAGACCGGGTCGCCGTCGAACTGGCCCATCTCGACGATGCCGGGGCGCAGCGTGTCGCGGACCTTCTTGTTCGGGTCGTCGTACGACGGCGCGTCGAGGAGCGGGGTGAGATCGGCCAGCTGCTTCTTGCCGACCAGCACGCCCATGTCCATCTGCTCGGCGCCGGAGTTGTCGATGAGGTCCGGCGGGGTGCCCTGGTTGAAGCGGGGCTGCAGGGTGGACTGGATCTTCTGGGTCGCCGAGAACTTGACCGTGGCCTTCGGGAAGTCCTTCTGGTAGATCTTCACCGCGTCCTCGGCGTACTCCTTGCCGAAACCGCCGTCGAAGAGGACGAATTCCATCTTGGCGGTGTCGTTGACGCCGAGCGGGTTCTTGGCCGTCTTCTTGCCGGTCTTGTCCTTGGACTGGCCGCCTCCGCCGCTGCTCGCGCAGGCGGAGAGAAATCCGACGGTGGGGACCGAAATCAGGCCGAGCGCGGCTGACCGCTTGATCAGATCGCGGCGGCCGACGCCTTCGGAACCATGACTGGCTGCGGATGTGGATCCCATGCTCAAGTCCTCGCCCTCTCCAGGACTCAGGCGGTGAACCGGATCCTCCCCGGCACCGCGGTCGGGTCGTGCTGGGCCGTGCAGGAAGTCACTCAGGAAACGCCGACAGGTATAGTCCACTTCCCGCCAGCGGGGCAAGATCGAATGCAAGGTTGGCCAAGGGTCTTTTCCTAGTTGAGACCTGTCGGAAATCTGAGCGAGCTGTGTACGGCTTGCCGGAAAAAGAGCCGACATAGACCCCTGAATGCCGCAGCCAACACCCTTGACATCACGGACCACTTGACCACCTACTGGTTCCTGCGCCACGCATCTGACAACGTTGTCTCATGTGGCAGGGAGGGTACCCGTTGTGATGCAGCGGAGAACGCAGCGAAGAACAGGACACAGATCTGGTACGGCGGTCGTGATCGCGGCCGCCGTAGTCATGACCCTGGGCTCCCAGGGGGCCGCGGTCGCCCTGCCGGCCAAGGCACCGGCCGCCGCGACGGAGTTCGCATCCTCGTTCGAGTCTGGCGATCCGTCACCGGACTGGACCGACACGGTCGACACGGACCCCGCCGGCGCACCGCGCGCCTCGGGGGTCGACGGCGGCTACAGCACCGGCATCCCCGGCAATGTCACCGACCACGTGACCGACATGCGGGCCAGCGGCGAGAACACCGGCGCGGGCGAGGTCAAGGAGAACCTCGTCGACGGCGAACCGGGCACCAAGTGGCTCACCTTCGAGCCGACCGGCTGGGCGGAGTTCGACTTCGACAAGCCCATCAAACTGGTGACGTACGCCGTCACCTCGGCGAACGACTACGCCGAGCGCGACCCCGCCGACTGGACCCTCCAGGGCTCGACGGACGGCAAGGACTGGAAGACCGTCGACACCCGTACGGGCGAAGGCTTCACCGAGCGGTTCCAGACCAGGACGTACGACCTCTCGGCACCCGCCGAGTACCAGCACTTCCGGCTCGACGTCACGAAGAACAACGGCGCCCCGGACATCCTGCAGATCGCCGACGTCCAGTTCTCCACGGGCGGCAGCGGCGGGCCGGTGCCCCAGGACATGCTCTCGCTGGTCGACAAGGGCCCGAGCGGCTCGCCGACCGCGAAGGCCCGGGCCGGCTTCACCGGGACCCATGCGCTGCGCTACGCGGGCCGGCACACCGCGAGCGGGCGGGCGTACTCGTACAACAAGGTCTTCGACGTGAACGTGAAGGTCCGGCGGGACACCGGGCTCTCGTACCGGATCTTCCCCTCGATGGCCGACGGCGACCTCGACTACGACGCCACCAACGTCTCCGTGGACCTGGCCTTCACCGACGGCACCTACCTGAGCGGTCTCGGGGCGGTGGACAGCCACGGGTTCGCGCTGTCGCCGCGCGGCCAGGGCGCGTCGAAGGGGCTGTACGTCAACCAGTGGAACAACGTCTCCTCGGTGATCGGCTCGGTCGCGGCCGGCAAGACCGTCGACCGGATACTGGTGGGCTACGACTCGCCCGCGGGCCCGGCCAAGTTCCGTGGCTGGATCGACGACGTGACCATCGGGCGGGTCGCCCCCGAGAAGCCCAGGGCGCATCTGTCCGACTACGCGCTGACCACCCGCGGCACCAACTCCAGCGGCAGCTTCTCGCGCGGCAACAACTTCCCGGCGACGGCCCTGCCGCACGGCTTCAACTTCTGGACGCCGGTGACCAACGCGTCCTCGGAGAGCTGGCTGTACGAGTACGCACGGGCGAACAACGACGACAACCTGCCGACGATCCAGGCGTTCAGCGCCAGCCATGAGCCCAGCCCCTGGATGGGCGACCGGCAGACCTTCCAGCTGATGCCGTCCGGCGCCGCCGGCACCCCGGACACCGGCCGGGAGGCACGGGAGCTGGCGTTCCGGCACGAGAACGAGACCGCGCGGCCGTACTACTACGGGGTGCGGTTCGAGAACGGTCTCAAGGCCGAGATAGCGCCCACCGACCACGCGGCCGCGCTGCGCTTCACCTACCCGGGCGACGACGCGAGCGTGATCTTCGACAACGTGACCGAGCAGGCGGGCCTGACCCTGGACAAGGAGCACGGGATCGTCACCGGCTACTCGGACGTCAAGTCCGGCCTGTCGACCGGCGCCACCCGCCTGTTCGTCTACGGCGTCTTCGACAAGCCGGTGACGGGCGGCGACTCCAGCGGGGTCAAGGGCTATCTGCGCTTCGACGCGGGCGCCGACCACACCGTCACGCTCCGCCTGGCCACCTCCCTGATCAGCGTCGACCAGGCCCAGGACAACCTGCGCCAGGAGATCCCGGACGGCGCCACCTTCGACACGGTCAAGGCGCAGGCCCGGAAGACCTGGGACAAGCTGCTCGGCAAGGTCGAGGTGGAGGGCGCCACGGCCGACCAGCTGACCACGCTCTACTCCAGCATGTACCGGCTGTACCTGTACCCCAACTCCGGCTTCGAGAAGGTCGGTTCCAAGGATCAGTACGCCTCCCCCTTCTCGCCGATGACCAGCCAGGACACCCCGACGCACACCGGCGCGAAGATCGTGGACGGCAAGGTGTACGTCAACAACGGCTTCTGGGACACGTATCGCACGACCTGGCCGGCCTACTCGTTCCTGACACCAGGTCAGGCGGGTGAGATGGTGGACGGGTTCGTGCAGCAGTACAAGGACGGCGGCTGGACCTCGCGCTGGTCCTCCCCCGGCTACGCCGACCTGATGACCGGCACCTCCTCGGACGTGGCGTTCGCGGACGCCTACGTCAAGGGCGTCAGCTTCGACGCGAAGGCGGCCTACGAGGCGGCCGTGAAGAACGCGACGGTCGTCCCGCCCTCCTCCGGCGTGGGCCGCAAGGGCATGTCGACCTCTCCCTTCCTCGGCTACACCAGCGACGACACCCGCGAGGGCCTGTCCTGGGCGATGGAGGGGTACGTCAACGACTACGGCATCGCCGAGATGGGCCTGGCCCTGTACAGGAAGACCGGCGAGAAGCGCTACAAGGAGGAGTCGGACTACTTCCTCAACCGCGCCCAGGACTACGTGAACCTCTTCGACTCCAAGGCCGGCTTCTTCCAGGGCAAGGACGCCCAGGGCAAGTGGCGGCTGGACTCGTCGTCGTACGACCCGCGGGTGTGGGGTTACGACTACACCGAGACCAACGGCTGGGGTTACGCCTTCACGGCTCCGCAGGACAGCCGGGGCCTGGCCGACCTGTACGGCGGCCGGTCCGGACTCGCGGACAAGCTGGACGAGTACTTCGCGACCCCCGAGACGGCCTCCGCCGACTTCGTCGGCTCCTACGGCGGGGTCATCCACGAGATGACCGAGGCCCGGGACGTCCGGATGGGCATGTACGGCCACTCCAACCAGGTCGCCCACCACGTCATCTACATGTACGACGCGGCCGGCGAGCCCTGGAAGGCCCAGGCCTACGTCCGCGAGGCGGTCTCCCGGCTCTACCTGGGCAGCGAGATCGGCCAGGGGTACCACGGCGACGAGGACAACGGCGAGCAGTCGGCCTGGTACCTCTTCTCGGCCCTCGGCTTCTACCCGCTGGTGATGGGCAGCGGCGACTACTCGATCGGCTCGCCCCTGTTCAAGAAGGCCACGGTCCACCTGGAGAACGGGCGGGACCTGGTGATCCGGGCGCCGCGCAACAGCGCGGCCAACGTCTACGTGCAGGGCGTGCGGGTCAACGGCCGTATCTGGACGTCGACCTCGCTCCCCCACTCGCTCATCTCCAAGGGCGGGATCATCGACTTCACGATGGGCCCGAAGCCGTCGACGTGGGGTACCGGCAAGAACGCCGGCCCGGTCTCGATCACCAAGGACGACAAGGTCCCGGTTCCGCGCGCGGACGTCCTGAAGGGTGACGGCTCCCTGTTCGACAACACGTCGGCGACGGAGCAGACGGTGACCTCGGTGGACCTGCCGGTGACCCGGTCGGTCAAGGGGATCCAGTACACGCTCACCTCACCGGCCGACCACACCAGGGCCCCGACGGGCTGGACCCTCCAGGCCTCGACGGACGGCACCCACTGGCGCACCGTGGACCGGCGGTCGGACGAGACCTTCGCCTGGAACCTGCAGACCCGGGCGTTCACGGTCCGCACGCCCGGGACGTACGCGCACTACCGGCTCGTCCTGGACGGCGCTTCGACGCTGGCGGAGGTGGAGTTGCTGGCCTGAGGCACGGCTGGGAGAAGCCGGAAGCAGGGGGCGGGCCCGTTCGGGTCCGCCCCCCTTCTTTCTGGGTTTCGCCGTCTCAGCCGGTGGCGAGGGTGAACACGTGCAGGTCGGTGTTCCCGGGGAGCCGGACGCTCTTGATGCTCTTGCCCGCCGGCGCCTCGAAAGGCCTGGTCGCGAAGACGTAGGTGGCCACGGGGTCCTTGTCGGCGCCCGCGACATTGCGGTACGCGGTCCTCGCCACGGTCTCGTTCCCGTACTGGACGGTGCCGCCTCCGCCGCCGACCGTCCAGTCGGTGAAGGCGAGGTCGACCGTGCCGGTGCTGCCGTCGGTGTAGGTGACGGTCGCCGGGGCGGACTGGTTGCCGTTGGTGGCGCTGCCCAGGAAGGACAACTTCTCTGCGGGTGTGCTGAGTTCGACGGTCTGACCCGCGGCCGTCGCGTTGTCGGGGCGCCCGGCGGGGGCGTTCGGCCAGGTGTAGGCCAGGCCGTCGACCGTGCCGTGGGCACCCGCGGTGAGGCCGGCCGCGGCGAGGGCCTGGCGGGAGTAGCTCCAGCCGCCGCCGTCGAAGTCGCCCTCGTCGTGGTCGCCGACGTCGTCCGAGACACCGGTGTTGTCGTAGGCGGCGAGCAGGGTGCCCGGCGCGGCGACGGTCAGGGCGACCGGCTGGGCGTAGGAGGTGCCGTCGGAGGTCACCGTGATCTGGACGTCGTAGTAGCCCTGGGGGGTGCCGGAGGTGGTGGAGAGGGTGATCTGCCGGGAGCCGTCGGTCACCGTGCCCTCGGCCGGGGTGGCCTTGACGCCGTCCGGGGCCGTCACCCGGAATCGGACCTCCGGGCCGGTGCCGCCGGTGAGGGACAGGGCACGGATGCCGACCTGGGTGCTGTCCCCGGGGGCGAGCGTCGCGGCGGTGGGTCCGACGCCGATCTGGTACGGCTGCTCGCCCTGACGGAAGGACGGCGGTACGGAGGCGGCCCCCCAGGTGCGGTTCGGGGTGGCGGAGAGGGTGTAGTCGAGGCGGCCGCCGTCCCGGACGAAGGAGCCGTCGAGCCAGGGCCGGTCACTGGTACGGCCGTTGACCTTCAGGGACTGGACGTACGGGGCGTCGGCCGCCGCACCCCGGGCGCGGATCGAGATGTCGTTGCCGCCCGGGCGGTCGATCTCCACGCGCTCGAACAGGGGTGAGGCCAGGACGAGTTCGGCACGGGACGGGACCTGGGGGTACATCCCGAGCGCCGAGAAGACGTACCAGGACGACATCGCGCCGAGGTCGTCGTTGCCGGGGATACCGCCCGGACCGGTGGACCAGAGCGTCGTCATGGCCGCACGGACGGTCTCCTGGGCCTTGTACGGGGCGCCCGCGTAGTCGTACAGGTAGGGCACGTTGATCGAGGGCTCGTTGTCCAGCTCGGACTTGTCGCCGCCGCTGCCGGTGAGGGCCCAGCTGCCGTCGGTGTGGTGGAAGAAGGCGTCGAGGCGGGCGAGGGCCTGGTCCGTGCCGCCCATCGCGGCGAACAGCCCGGCCGGGTTGTGCTGCACCATCCAGGTGTACTGGGCCGCCGTGCCCTCCACGAACCCGTTGCCGGTGGCCGGGGTGAAGCCGGTGACCCAGCTGCCGTCGGCCTTGCGGTTGGCGATGTAGCCGCCGCTGGGGTCGGCGGCGATGTCGAAGTTGTTCTGCCACCACTGGGAGCGGTCGGCGAAGGTGGCCGCCGTGTTCTTCTCCCCCGCGGCCGAGGCGAGTTGGGAGAGGGCGAAGTCGGCCGTGGACATCTCCAGGGTCTCCGCCGCGCCGCCCCAGGCGTTGGAGACGGACGGCATGTAGTGCTTGTCCAGGTACTTGTCGAGGGACGGTCGCTGGCCGGCCGACAGCACCGGTTTGCCCGCCGCCGACAGGTCCTGGGCCGTCGGGACCGTCGCCGCCTTCACCAGGGAGTGCAGCGCGCCCTTCAGGTCGAAGTCGGTACCGCCGAAGGCGCGGATACCGGCGAGGGCGGTGGGCGAGGGGTCACCGTTCATGACGTGGGTGCCGTTCGCGCCGTGCAGCCAGCGGTCCCAGATCCCGCCGTTCTGCCGGGCGAGTTCGTAGAGCGACTGGGCGATGTCCGAGCCGGTCGCGGGGTCCAGCAGGGTGAGGAGCTGGACCTGGTCCCGGTAGACGTCCCAGCCGGAGAAGGTGCCGTACTGCGCCCGGTGGCCGCGCCCGACGCGGTGCACCCGGTCGTCGCTGCCCCGGTAGCGGCCGTCGGCGTCGCTGATGACGTTCGGGTGGAAGAGCGAGTGGTAGAGGGCGGTGTAGAAGGTGGTGCGGTCGGCGTCCGTACCGCCCCCGACGCGGATGGCACCGAGGCGGTCGCGCCAGGCGCGGTGGGCCGCGGCACGGACGGTGTCGAAGGAGCGCCGCGGCGGGTTCTCGGCCCTCAGATTCGCCTCGGCTGCGCCCTGACCGACGTACGAGATACCGACCTTGACGTTCACCGGGCCGGTGCCGGGCGCGAACTCGACGTATCCGCCGGCCCCCTTGCCCGCGACCGGCCGCCCGCCGGTCGAGAAGCCGCCGGTGCCGCCGGAGGCGGCCCTGGACCCCGGGCTGAGCCTGTCGTCCTGCCAGGTGCCGGTGGTGGTGAAGGCGCGGTCGAAGTGGGCGGTGAAGTACAGCTTGTAGTAGGAGCGTTGGCCCTCCGGGTCGAGGTAGCCGCAGAAGTCGCCGGAGGTGACCGAGCCGGAGACGGTGCGGGCGGCCGGGTCGATGGTGACCGTCGAATCGGCCGATCCCACCTCGGAGTTGGCGGTGCGGATCAGCAACGAGGCGGGCTTGCCGGCCGGATAGGTGAACCGGGCCGACCCGGTGCGGGTGGTCGCGGTGAGGTCGGCGGTGACGCCGGAGGCGAGGCCGACCTTGTAGTGCCCGGGCTCGGCGGTCTCGTCGGCGTGGCTGAAGTCGGAGGCGTAGACGGCGTCCTTGGTGTCGCTCGCCGGGGACGAGGTGACCTCGCCGGCGTACGGGAAGAAGGGGATGTCGCCGCTGCCGCCGGCGCAGCCGGTGCCGGACATATGGGTGAGGCTGAAGCCCCGGATGCGGGTGGCGTCGTACTGGTAGCCGCCGGGCGCGGCCGTTCTGCTCGCGTCGCCTCTGGTGTTCTCCGGGCTCCAGGAGAGCATGCCGAACGGCACCACGGCGCCCGGGAAGGTGTCACCGCCGTTCTTGGTGCCGATCAGCGGATCCACGTACGCCGTGGGGTCCTTGACGAGTTCGGGGGCTCGTTCGGGTACCCCGCTCGCGGTCGCCGCGAGGGCGGGTGTGGCGCCGCCGGTCGCGAGCACCGCGGCCAGCAGCAGGGACATGGGACGGAAACGCATGACGCGGCCCCTCCTCCTTCGGACGGGTCGCGCACCACAGGTCGCACAAGCCGCAGGGACAGTAACGTGCGCCACCCGTAGCACGGAAGACCGCATACCCCCGGACAGGCACCGCCCCCGGTTCACCCGGTCGGGCTACCCGAAGCGGGTTGACATCGTTGTCGGTTGGGGCGGTAGAGTCATGTACAGACCATCAGACAACGTTGTCGTGTTCCATAGCGTCGAAACAAGCCGAACAGCACAGCGTGCAAGAGGCAGTTCGAGCCACTTCCCCCGGGCAGGTACCCCACCCCCCTCCCTGCCCGGCTCGCGGACCCAGTGTGCACCGACACCGGGTCCGCCCAGAGCGGCCACCGGCGACGTCGACCGACCTGGCACGGCGGGGCGGTCGCGGTCTCCGCGCCGTCGCCCTGGACCACGTGGCCGAAGGTCGTGCCCTGCCCGGGGCTGAGCGAGCCGTTCCGGTCGGCGTCGTGGACCATCACGTCCTGTCCGGTGTGGGTACGCGGGGTGGAAGCGGGCCCGGCGCCTCGGCGGGTTCCGGTCCGCCGAAGCTGATGGGAGCGCTCCCACCCCACTCTCCTGTGAAGTTAGCGCGGACGCGAGCGGCTGTAAACGGTAGGGACGGGTCCACCGTTCCTGAGGTGACACCGGCGCCCGGACTCGCGGTCGGTGTCCGGCGGGCGCCCGTCCCAGCGACATCCCGGCGACTCCGCGATGTCGCAGTTCAACACGCCACCGTCATCCCGGCGTCCCAGGGCACCCCGAACGTCTTGGCACCCACCCGGCCGCGCCGACAGCCTGCTGCCGCCAGGCGGGAGAGGACAGCTCGCACCGAGCACACGACCGGACAACGCTCAAGAACACGGGAGGAATCATGAAGAAGCGTGGCATCGCCGCCATAGCCGCCGGCCTCGCGGCCGCGGCCCTGGGGCTCACGCCGGGCACGGCCAACGCGGCGGACAACGATCCGCTCAGCGCCAGCACCACGGGCGCCTCCGTCTCGCTCACCGTCGACTGGACCGGTTCGGAGTCGTTCACCCTGCGCAACGTGAAACTCAGTGACACCTCCTGCGACGCCCACCCGGTGTTCTTCTACGTCACCGTGCCGGGTTTCCAGTACCCGAACCACTGGAACACCAGCGGGTGCGGCACCACCACCACCTGGGGCAGCCTGTCGGGCAGCCTGGACGGCGGCATCCACAGCCTCTGGGTGACGGTCTGCCGCGACACGACCTTCGACAACTGCAGCTCCTCCGGCGGGTCCATCAACCCCTACGACTGATCCCTGACGACAGTCGCCGTCGACCGTGGTCTCGGCGGGGTGAGCACCGTGATGTCCGACGAGAGGGCCGTCCGCGACGCCACCCCCTCGGACTCCGACGCCGTCCACCGTCTGCTGAGCGGGTTCGTGACGAGCCATCGGCCCGACCGGGCCGTCTTCGACGCCGTCACGTTCGCCCGGATCGTCGCGGCCGCCACGGACGGCACGGCCGAGTTCCTGGTCGGCGAGCCGGTCAGACGGTGAGGGACGGCCGACAGCCGGCGGCCCACTCGGACCAGGTCCGGCGTCCCGGAGGGCGGGCAGCGATGTGGTGGCCGGCGTGCCGGCCCGGGAGTTCGGCCGGCCGGCGGTTCAGCGACCTCCGGCCGGCCCGTCACTCGTAGCGGTACTTCAGCGAGTCCGCCTCCGCCTGCTCGATGTCGGTGATCGTCAGCTCCGGCATCCGCAGCTGGGCCAGCGTCACCTCGGCCGAGGTCGGCTGGGCGTCCGCCGGCAGCCACTGCTCCGGCTTCCAGGCCCCGCTGCGCAGGAGCGACTTGGGGCAGTGCGGGTAGACCTCCTCGATCCCCAGCACCAGCGCGCTGGCCGGCGGCTTGCCCACGGCGGTCAGCTGCGACAGCAGCTCCGGGCGGGTGGAGACGCAGGCCCGGCCGTTCACCCTGAGGGTCGTGGTGCGCCCCGGGATGACGAACAGCAGCCCGGCCCGTCCGGTGGCGATGACGTTCTGCAGGGTGTCCAGACGCTTGTTGCCGGTCGCGTCCGGTATCGCCACCGTCCGTGCGTCCAGGACGGCGACGAACCCGGCGGGGCCGCCGCGCGGGGAGACGTCACAGTTGCCCTCGGCGTCCGCGCTGGCGACCAGGACCAGCGACGAGCAGCCGATCAACCGCCGGGTCTGCTCGGTGAGTTCGGTCATCTGCTTGCGCACGGCCGCGTCGCCGGGGAGGTCGTAGACCCGGCGCAGCGCCTCCTGGTCGGGCACCGCGTCGAGGCGCAGCGAATCGAAGACACTGCTGGCAAGGGGCGTCGTCATGCCTCCGACCCTAATGGGCCGACCTGGATCGATCTCGGTCGGTGAACGCCGGGACACAAGGACGGCCTGTCGTGCCGGCATCCGGGCGAGCCGGCCGTCGAACCCGCCCTCGCCGGCCGGTGCCACAGTGAGCCCACAGACTTGACTCTTTTTTGGCCAAGCGCACCGGTGGTGGCTGGCGTTTGGTCATGTTCACTTGTCGCGCCCACAAAGTTGGTTCTTGACGTTTTCTGAGTCAGTCAGGTGGGTCGTGCGAGCAGCCGTCCCGGCCGGATCCCGACCCTCCGATACCGGCCGTCGCGCTGTCAGGGCGCTGCGATGGAGGAAGAACTCATGAGGAGACACATACGCGGGACGCTGGCCGCGTTGACCGGAGCGCTGCTGCTCACGATGGGGCTGACCGCGACCGGCGGCCAGCCGGCGCAAGCCGATGACAACGGTGTCGGACTCAAACCCGCCCTCGGCTGGAGCAGTTGGAGCTTCGTCCGCCGCAATCCGACCGCGGGGACCATCGAGTCGCAGGCCAAGGCGCTCAAGACGAGCGGCCTCGCGAAGAACGGGTTCGTGTACGCCAATGTCGACGACTTCTGGTACCAGTGCCCGGGCAGCCAGGGGCCGGACGTCGACCAGTACGGCCGCTGGGTCACCGACCCCGCCAAGTTCCCGCCCCGCGGTGGTGAGAACGGCATCCAGGTCGTGGCCGATTATGTCCACTCCCTCGGGCTGAAGTTCGGGCTCTATGTCACTCCGGGCATCTCCCGGCAGGCGGTCGCGCAGAACACCGCGATCCAGGGAACGCCGTACCGCGCCCAGGACATCGCCACCACGACGACGGAGAACAACTACAACTGCGGCGGCATGGTCGGCATCGACTACGGCAAGCCCGGCGCCCAGGCGTTCATCGACTCCTGGGCCGGCCAGTTCGCCGGCTGGGGCATCGACTATCTCAAGATCGACGGCGTCGGCACCCCCGACGAACAGGACGTCCAGGCCTGGTCGGACGCCCTGCGGGGGACCGGCCGGCCCATCCACCTGGAGCTGTCCAACAGCCTCGACATCAACAACGCGGCCACCTGGGGCAGGCTGTCCAACGGCTGGCGCACCGGCGGCGACATCGAGTGCTACTGCGGACCGGACGGCAGCAGCTACCCGCTGACCACCTGGGCCTCCGTCGCCTCCCGGTTCGACCAGGTCGCCGCGTGGGCGCCGTACGGCGGTCCCGGCGGCTACAACGACTACGACTCCCTGGAGATCGGCAACGGTGACCACGACGGGCTCACCCCGGACGAGCGCAGGACCCAGCTGAGCCTGTGGTCGCTGGCCGCCTCCCCGCTCATGCTCGGCACCGATCTGACCCACCTCGACCCGGCCGACCTGGCCCTGCTGAAGAACACCGACGTCCTCGCGGTCGACCAGGACGGCATCGACGCCCGGCGGATCTCCGGGGGCGGCGACTCCCAGGTGTTCGCCAAGACCGAGCCCGACGGGGACGTGGTCGTCGGCCTGTTCAACACGGCCGCGGCGCCCCGGGAGGTCGCCACCACCGCTGCCGCGCTGGGGCTGCCGGCGGCGCGCGACTACTCCCTGCGGGATCTGTGGAGCCACCGGGTGACCGAGTCGACGGGCCGGATAGCGGCCGACGTTCCGCCGCACGGCGTGGTCCTCTACCGGGTCCACGGCAGCGGCCACGTGGTGCGGGGCGCGGCCCCCGACGTCTCGCTGGCACTGCACTGGGCCTCCGCGCCCAGCGACAGCACCACGCGTGAGGTGACCGCGGTCCTGTCCGACAACGGCTCCCGGCCGGTCACCGACGCCGGTCTGACCCTCACCGGGCCGTCCGGCACGAAGATCACCACGCGTGACGGGACCCGGGCCCGGACGATCCACGGCGGCAGCGCGCTGAAGGCCACCTTCAGCGTCTCGATGCCGCCCTCGGCCGACCTCTTCGCCTCCAGCTCGTTCCACGGGTCGGCGACCTACCGCTATCACTCCGCGGGCGCCACGGGGCTGAAGGCCGGTGACACGATCACCGTCAACCACCCCGTGACGGCCCCGTACCGCACGTTCGCCTCCACCACGGCGAGCTTCAGCGAGTCCGGCTCCCGGCTCGGCATCCGTGCCCAGGGCGCCGACCTGTACAACGGGACGAACGAGTACGGGACGGTCTACCTGCCGGGGGCCGAGCACGACGGTTCCACGACCACCGTGAAGATCGACTCCCAGTCGGACACGGACGTCTGGGCGAAGGCCGGGATCATGGTCCGCAACGACATCACGCAGCCGGACACCTCCCCCGGTTACCTGGCCCTGGTCGTGACCCCCGGCAACGGCTACCTCCTCGACTGGGACAGCGACGGTGACGGGCGGCTGGACTCCCAGGACTCCACCGGTACCGCCACCTACCCCTCGTGGCTGAAGCTGGTCCGGCACGGCACCACGTACAGCGGCTACTACTCCACCGACGACGCCACCTGGAACCTGGTCGGCACGGTCACGGTCCCGACCGCCGCGGCCACTCAGGACGTCGGCCTCACCCAGACCTCGCACGCCTCGGGCACCACCGGCGAGGCCGACTTCGACACGTTCACCACCACCCCCTAGGGCGTGTCGTCCGCGCGGCGCCCGGTGCTTTCTCAGACCGGCGCCGTGCGGGCGCGCATCGCCGTTCCGGCGGCCGGGAGTCCGGCCACCGGGAGCTCCAGAGTGAACTCCGTACGGCCCGGTCGGCTCGCCACGTCGAGCCGGCCGCCGTGGGCCGTGGTGATGGCCGCGGCGATGGCCAGGCCCAGACCGGAGCCGCCCTCCCGGACACCGGCGCGGGTCCGGGAGGAGTCGGCCCGGGTGAAGCGTTCGAAGACGGCGGGCAGGAGTTCCGGCGGGATGCCCGGTCCGTCGTCGTGGACACGGATCACGCAGGTGGCGGCGGTGGCCTCGACCGTGGCGGTCACCGCCGTACCCGCGGGCGTGTGCACCCGCGCGTTGGCCAGCAGGTTGGCCACCACCTGGTGCAGCCGGGCCTCGTCGCCCAGGACCAGCGCCGGTCCGTCCAGGTCGAGTTCGAGCTGCCAGACGTGTGCCGCGCCCGCCGCCCGCGCGTCCCACACCGCCTCGGCGACCAGTGCGGCCATGTCGACCTCGGCGGACTGCAGCGGGCGTCCCTCGTCGAGGCGGGCGAGCAGCAGCAGGTCCTCGACCAGGCTGCGCATCCGGGCCGACTCGGCGTCGACCCGGCGCCAGGCCAGGTCCGGTTCGATGCGGTCGGTGCCGCGGTTCATCAGCTCCGCGTACCCGGCGATCGAGGCGAGCGGGGTGCGCAGTTCGTGGCTGGCGTCGGCCAGGAAGCGGCGCATGCGCTCCTCGCTGCGGCGCACCTGCTCCTCGCTGTGCCGGCGTTGTGCGAGCGAGGCCTCGACATGGTCGATCATGCGGTTGAGGGCGGCGCCGACCTGGCCGGCCTCGCTGCCGGGGTCGGTGTCCCGTTCCGGGACCCGGGTCAGGCCGGTGACCTGGCCGTGGCCGAGGCGCGCGTGGGAGACCTCGACGGCGGTGGCGGCGACCCGGCCGAGGGGGCGCAGCTGTCGTCGTATCACCACCGCGCACACGCAGCCGGCGGCCGTGAGACCGACCGCGGCGACCGCGACCTCGACCTCCACCAGGTCGCCGATCATGTCCAGTACGTCGTCCATCGGCAGGCCGGTCATGACGCGGACCCCGTCGGCGTCCAGGGCGGCGACCCGGTAGGTGCCGAGGCCGGGGACCGTGCGGGTGTCCGGCGAGCCGTTCGGCACGATGCCCCGGAGAGCGTCGGTCTGGGCGGCGGTGAGCGAACGCGGGGCCGCGTCCTGGGTGACCACGGCCGCGCTGAGGATCTCGCCCCTGGTGTCGATGCGGGCGGCGAGCATGCCGGCCGGATGGCCGCCCTCGTTGAGGAAGGTCAGGTCGCGGGTCAGCTCCGGATGCAGCGCGGCGCCGCCCGCGTTGCGCTCGACCGCGGCGCTCACCCGGTCGTCCAGGTCGCCCATCAGACAGGCGCGTTGGGCGAAGGCGGTGGTCAGGGCCGGCACGGCGCAGACGCAGACCAGGACGGCGGTGATGAAGAGGAGCAACCGCGTGCGCAGCGACCGGCTCCGCAGCCGGGCGGTCATCTCCCGTCCTCCACGGCCCGTACGACGTACCCCATGCCGCGCACGGTGTGGATCATCGGCGTCCGGCCCCGGTCGATCTTGCGGCGCAGACTGGAGATGCAGACCTCGACCAGGTTTTCGCCGCCGTCGAAGGACGTGCTCCAGATCGTCTGCCCGTCGGGCGCGGGGTAGGGGCGCCGGCCCGCGTCCGCGACGGCGGCGGACAGCAGCTCGGTGAGACCGGGCTCGTCGTCGACGATCAGGACGCGGACTCGGCCGGTTCGGGACCCTGCGGTGGCAGCCATGTATCAAGTCTGTGCCGGTCCGCTGGGGGAACGCTGTGTTCCGGCTGAGCCCTGGCGATGTTCCGCGGCGGCCGCGCACAGGTACGGCGAAGGGCCGCGCCCCCGGCTGACCGGGGACGCGGCCCTCACAGGCCCCTTGAGGCTACTTGCGGAGCAGGCTGCGCAGCACGTACTGCATGATGCCGCCGTTGCGGTAGTAGTCGGCCTCACCGGGGGTGTCGATCCGGACGACCGCGTCGAACTCGACGCCCGTGTCGGTGGTGACCTTGACCGTGCGCGGCGTGGTGCCGTTGTTGAGCTCCTCGACACCGGTGAAGGAGAAGGTCTCCTCGCCGGTCAGACCGAGGGACTCGGCGGTGGCGCCCTCCGGGAACTGCAGCGGGAGCACGCCCATGCCGATCAGGTTCGAGCGGTGGATGCGCTCGTACGACTCGGCGATGACGGCCTTGACGCCGAGCAGCGCGGTGCCCTTGGCGGCCCAGTCGCGGGACGAGCCGGAGCCGTACTCCTTGCCGGCCAGGACGACCAGCGGGATGCCCTGCTCGATGTAGTTGCGGGAGGCGTCGTAGATGAACGCCACCGGCGCTTCGGCCTGCGTGAAGTCGCGGGTGTAACCGCCCTCGGTGCCCGGCGCGATCTGGTTGCGCAGGCGGATGTTGGCGAACGTACCGCGGATCATGACCTCGTGGTTGCCTCGGCGGGAGCCGTAGGAGTTGAAGTCACGACGCTCCACACCGTGCTCGGTGAGGTACTTGCCGGCCGGGGTGTCGGCCTTGATGGCGCCGGCCGGGGAGATGTGGTCGGTGGTGACCGAGTCGCCCAGCTTGGCCAGCACGCGGGCACCGGCGATGTCGGTGACCGGGGACGGCTCGTGCGCCATGCCCTCGAAGTAGGGGGGCTTGCGGACGTACGTCGACTCCGCGTCCCACTCGAAGGTGTTGCCGGTCGGGATCGGCAGCGACTGCCACTGGGCGTCGCCGGCGAAGACGTCGGCGTAGGACTTGTTGAACATGTCCTCGCCGATGGCGCTCGCCACGACCTCGTTGACCTCGGCCTCGGTGGGCCAGATGTCCTGGAGGTACACCGGCTTGCCGTCGGTGTCGGTGCCCAGGGCGTCCTTGGTGATGTCGACCTTCATCGAGCCGGCGATCGCGTAGGCGACGACCAGCGGCGGGGAGGCCAGGTAGTTCATCTTGACGTCGGGGTTGATCCGGCCCTCGAAGTTCCGGTTGCCGGACAGGACCGAGGTGACCGCGAGGTCGTGGTCGTTGACGGCCTTGGAGACCTCCTCCGGCAGCGGGCCGGAGTTGCCGATGCAGGTGGTGCAGCCGTAACCGACCAGGTTGAAGCCGACCTTGTCGAGGTAGGGGGTCAGGCCCGCCTTCTCGAAGTAGTCGGTGACGACCTTGGAACCCGGGGCGAGGGTGGTCTTGACCCAGGGCTTGCGGGTCAGGCCCTTCTCGACCGCCTTCTTGGCCACCAGCGCGGCGGCGACCATGACGTACGGGTTGGAGGTGTTGGTGCAGGAGGTGATGGCCGCGACGGTGACCGCGCCGTGGTCGATCTCGTACGTCGAGCCGTCGGGGGCGGTCACGGTGACCGGGTTGGTCGGGACGCCGTTGGCGGTGGCCGGGGAGTCGGAGGCCGGGAAGGACTCCTTGCCCGCCTCGTCGTCGTCGGCGACGTAGTTGCGGACGTCGCTCTTGAACTGCTCGGCGGCGTTCGCGAGGACGATGCGGTCCTGCGGGCGCTTCGGGCCGGCGATGGAGGGGACGACGGTGGCGAGGTCCAGCTCCAGCTTCTCGGAGAAGTCGGGCTCGGCCTTCGGGTCCAGCCAGAGGCCCTGCTCCTTGGCGTACGCCTCGACGAGCGCGACCTGCTGGTCGCTGCGGCCGGTCAGACGCAGGTAGTTGAGGGTCTCGTCGTCGATCGGGAAGATCGCGGCGGTGGAGCCGAACTCCGGCGACATGTTGCCGATGGTGGCGCGGTTGGCGAGGCTCGTCGCCGCCACACCCTCGCCGTAGAACTCGACGAACTTGCCGACCACACCGTGCTTGCGGAGCATCTCGGTGATGGTGAGCACCAGGTCGGTGGCGGTGGTGCCGGGCTTGAGCTCACCGGTCAGCTTGAAGCCGACGACGCGCGGGATGAGCATGGAGACCGGCTGGCCGAGCATGGCGGCCTCGGCCTCGATGCCGCCGACGCCCCAGCCGAGCACGCCGAGACCGTTGACCATGGTGGTGTGCGAGTCGGTGCCGACCAGGGTGTCGGGGTAGGCCTGGCCGCCCCGGACCATGACCGTGCGTGCCAGGTGCTCGATGTTGACCTGGTGGACGATGCCGGTGCCCGGCGGGACGACCTTGAACTCGTCGAAGGCGGTCTGGCCCCAGCGCAGGAACTGGTAGCGCTCGCGGTTGCGGCCGTACTCCAGCTCGACGTTCTGGGCGAAGGCCTCGTGGGTGCCGAACTTGTCGGCGATGACGGAGTGGTCGATGACCAGCTCGGCCGGGGCCAGCGGGTTGATCTTCGCCGGGTCGCCGCCGAGCTCCTTGACGGCCTCGCGCATGGTGGCGAGGTCCACGACACAGGGCACGCCGGTGAAGTCCTGCATGATCACGCGGGCCGGCGTGAACTGGATCTCCTGGCTGGGCTGAGCCTGCGAGTCCCAGCCGCCGAGGGCGCGGATGTGGTCGGCGGTGATGTTCGCGCCGTCCTCCGTGCGGAGCAGGTTCTCCAGCAGCACCTTCAGGCTGTACGGAAGGCGAGCCGAGCCTTCCACCTTGTCCAGCCGGAAGATCTCGTACGACTCGTCGCCCACCTGCAGCGTGCTGCGGGCGTCGAAGCTGTTCGCCGACACGACAGTCTCCTTCATTGATGTGCGCGTACCACCGTCAATCGTGCCGCCACGCCGACTTGGCCGATCCAGTAAGGCCAGGCTAAGTTAGGCATGCCTTACTGGAGGTGGCGGCTACGGTGCGCCTAGGCAGATATCTCGATGTCGAGATAACTCTAGTACACGGGCGCCGGATGGTCATGCCCGGACCCGTTCTCCGCTGCCCCCGCGGCGTGTCCGGGGCCGGCCCCCGAGGGGCGAATCACCACATCCCGCACGGGCGCGCGGGCGCGAACCACCCGGTCCCGAACGAGCGCCCGTGAGGCAATCCGGTTTTCGCGCCCATCAGTTCACGGAGTGGGGGTAACCGGCGAGGGGAGCGAAAGGAGTCACAGTCATGCCGCTCACCTTCCGGAAGAGCTTCCGGATCCTGCCCGGAGTACGCCTCAACATCAATCGGCACTCCTGGTCCATCACCACCGGGGGCAAGCACGGACCCCGGCACACGCACAGCAGCACTGGGCGCCGGACGACGTCCATGGACCTGCCCGGACCGTTCGGGTGGCGCCGCACCTCCAGGGAGCGCCGCCGGTGACGTCCGTGGGGCGGACCGGCGACCGGGCGGTCCGCCCCGCGGTGCCGTCCGGACGGAGGCACGGGTCACCCGCAAGGCGGACTGTCGGCGTGTCGAGAAGTGCGCCAGAGCCCGAAAATTCAGGACTTATCGGTCACTGGACGGTATGTCGGCGCACATAGGGAAAGGCCCCGGACAACGGCCGACGGGCCGAACGGCCAACCGCACTGACGACGCATCACCCGAACGGACCCCCCAACGGGCACCATCTCATATCTGAGATAGCCTCAACCTCATGGCAGACGACTACCTCGTACGCATCGGCAAGCTCATCCGTGACGCCCGGCAACACCGCGGCTGGACACAGGCACAGCTCGCGGAGGCGCTCGGCACCAGTCAGAGCGCTGTCAACCGCATCGAGCGCGGCAACCAGAACATCAGCCTTGAGATGATCGCCCGCATCGGTGAAGCCCTGGACAGCGAGATCGTCTCACTGGGCTACGCGGGCCCGATGCATCTGCGGGTGGTGGGCGGTCGCCGGCTGTCCGGCGCGATCGACGTGAAGACCAGCAAGAACGCGTGCGTGGCCCTGCTGTGCGCCTCGCTGCTCAACAAGGGCCGCACGGTTCTGCGCCGGGTGGCCCGGATCGAGGAGGTGTACCGCCTCCTGGAGGTGCTCAACTCCATCGGCGTGCGCACCCGCTGGATCAACGAGGGCGTCGACCTGGAGCTGGTACCGCCGGCCGACCTCGACATGGCGGCGATCGATGCCGAGGCCGCCGTACGCACTCGCTCGATCATCATGTTCTTCGGTCCGCTGCTGCACCGCATGGACCACTTCAAGCTGCCGTACGCCGGCGGCTGCGACCTCGGCACGCGGACCATCGAACCGCACATGATCGCGCTGCGCCGGTTCGGGCTGGACATCGCGGCGACCGAGGGGCAGTACCACGCGCAGGTCGACCGCTCGATCCGCCCCGACCGCCCGATCGTCCTGACCGAACGCGGGGACACGGTCACCGAGAACGCGCTGCTGGCCGCCGCCCGGCACGACGGCGTCACCGTCATCCGCAACGCGTCCTCCAACTACATGGTCCAGGACCTCTGCTTCTTCCTGGAGGCGCTCGGCGTCAGGGTCGAGGGCATCGGCACCACCACCTTGACCGTGCACGGCGTCCCGAACATCGACGTGGACGTGGACTACTCGCCCTCCGAGGACCCGGTGGAGGCGATGAGCCTGCTGGCCGCGGCGGTGGTGACGGAGTCGGAGCTGACCGTGCGCCGGGTGCCGATCGAGTTCCTCGAGATCGAACTCGCCGTCCTGGAGGAGATGGGCCTCGACCACGACCGCACGGCCGAGTACTTCGCCGACAACGGCCGTACCCGCCTGGTCGACCTCACCGTCCGGCCCTCCAAGCTGGAGGCGCCGATCGACAAGATCCACCCGATGCCGTTCCCGGGTCTGAACATCGACAACGTCCCCTTCTTCGCGGCCATCGCGGCGGTCGCACAGGGCAAGACCCTGATCCACGACTGGGTCTACGACAACCGCGCGATCTACCTCACCGACCTGAACCGCCTCGGCGGCCGGCTCCAGTTGCTGGACCCGCACCGGGTACTGGTGGAGGGCCCGACCCGCTGGCGCGCCGCCGAGATGATGTGCCCGCCGGCGCTGCGCCCCGCCGTGGTCGTCCTGCTGGCCATGATGGCGGCCGAGGGCACGTCGGTGCTGCGCAACGTGTACGTCATCAACCGCGGTTACGAGGACCTCGCGGAGCGCCTCAACACGATCGGGGCGCAGATCGAGATCTTCCGCGACATTTGATGAGCGAATGCCGCCGCACCCCGTCCTGACCTGCTGCTGAGCGGGTCAGGACGGTTTCGTCGTCGTCCGTCAGCCCTGTGGAGTTCCGTGCCTGCCGGAGCGCCCGTGCCACGTCCTCGTGCACGTCCTCGGCCAGATGGTGACGGCTGTCGATGCAGGAGGTCCAGCGGCGGACCTGGTACTGGCCGACCTTGGAGCCCTCGCCCTGGCTGCGGCGTTCCCACTGCTCGCGCACCGTGGCCTAGTGCAGCGGGTCCAGGACTGCGGTAGGTACAGACGCCGGTCGTAGAAGGTGTGGCGTGCGGGGTGGCACGCCCGGCTCGCCCTGCCATCGTCCAGCCGTTCTTCCGGCCCAGGTCGGACAGCAGCCCTTCGATCAGATCGGCGAAGACCTCCCGCGGCTCCGGCCGGGCGAACAGATGCCCCAACCCGCCCATCAGGGCCGGCAGTTCCTCCGCCCACGCAGTACCTGACAGTGTTGGAAAAATCTATCTCTGCCAAATCGCAGCGAGGCCCGGATAGCGTCACGACTCGTGCGACACCACCGGTGACCAATTGCGAAGACGGACGACGAGATTGATACGAGCCTTTGGCTCACCGACAGGCGGCAGCACACGGAAACGTGAAGAACCGCCGATCCGAGGTCTGCCCTGCGGCCCAAGCTCAGGCCGATTATTTTCCACAACGGCCATCGGCGAACTTTGTTCCGAGTCTTTGACGAACCCGCGACACCTATCTATACGAAAGAGCCCGTCATGGCCCTACATGTCGTTATCGGCGCCGGTTCCATCGGCACGAATGTCGCTCGCCTGCTCGCCGACCGCGGTGAAAGCGTCCGCCTTGTCACGCGCAGCGGCTCGGGCCCGGAGTAACCATTCACCGAGCCCTCGGTGCCGACTGAGCGTGCGGCCGCATCCGGCGAAGATGACCCAGACGACAAGAGAAACGGTGCAGTTTCGACTACCGCACCGTGCGCCGACAGTCCGCTTCCCGTTGGGAGAACGCCCACCCATGACCTCCGTACTCATTGTCAATGAGCAGTCCCCGCAGCGCCGCCGACTGCGCATGCTCCTGGCGGATGAGCCCGGCCTGACTGTCCTCGGCGAGGCCTCGAGCGGGGCCGCGGCGGTCCGCATGAGCGCCGCACTGTGCCCCGACGTCGTGGTGATGGACAGCCACATTTCCCACTCGGACGGCACCGACACCATCCGCCGCGTCACGCGGGCTCCCGCCCTCCCCCGGACCCCCGAACTCTCCAGAACGCAAGGTAACCGCCCACGCGTGCTGATCCTGACCTCCGCCGGCCACGAGCAGCGCGCCTACGCCGCCCTGCGCGCCGGCGCCGGTGGATTCCTTCTCCACGACGCCACCCCCGGCGAACTGACCGCGGCCATCCGTGTCGTGGCCGCCGGAGACGCCGTCATCACCCCCGGTCTGACCCGCGCTCTCATCGACACCGTCCGCCAGGCGCAACCCGCGCTCCCTGCCGAGCGGGAAGTGGGGATCGGCGCGCTCACCGAGCGGGAGCGTGTCGTGCTCACCGCCGTCGCCTCCGGCTGGTCCAACGCCGAGATCGCTGCGTGGCTGTCCATCGCCACGACCACCGTCAAGGCCCACGTCAGCAACATCCTCGCCAAGATCGGAGCCCGTGCCCGTGTCCAGGCGGTGGTCTTCGCCTACGAATCGGGCCTGGTGCGGCCGGCCGCCTGAACAGCCCGAAGTCCTGCCGCGGCCTCCAGCTGGGCAGGTCGCCATCGCACCCCGCGCCACGAGCCGGCGGTCGACAACCCGGGAAGTCGCCCACCACGCCGCCGAGGGATGATCACCCGTCAGGCCCGCACGGCACGACCCCCCGCAGCCACGCCGGTGTCAGGTCAGGGGCCAGTGGCGCAAGGCGGCGTCGGCCAGCTCCTGCAATTCGTCGCGAGCGACGCCGCTCGCGGCCTGGACGGCGATGCCGTAGGCGAGGGTGGTGAGGTAACGGGCCAGGAGGCCGGGGTCGGTCTGCGAGGGCAGATCGCCCTCGTCGACGGCCTGCCGGAACCGCTCGCGGATGCGGGCGTATCCGGTGGTGCGCCAGTCGACGAGGAGGGCGCGGACGTCCTGGCCGGAGTCACTGGTGGTCAGGGCACCCTGGACGCCCAGGCAGCCGTGGGGTTGGCCCGCGCGCGTGGTGGTGCGCACGGTGCCGGCCAGGATGGCGGTGGCGACGCCCAACGCAGTCGGCTGCTCCAGTGCCTGGGCCAGGTAGGCGCTCGGACCGTCGGTGTAGCGCTCCAACACCTTGCGGAACAGCTGCTCCTTGTTGCCGAACGCGGCGTACATGCTGGTGGTGGAGATCCCCATCGCTTGCGTCAGGCAGGCGGTGCTGGCCCCTTCGTAGCCGTGCTGCCAGAACACCAGCATGGCGCGCTCAAGGGCGGCGTCGGCATCGAATCCTCGCGGTCGGCCGATCGGGCCGGTCGGTTTCGTCTCCACCCCCACACCCTACCCCTTCCGCACTGATCGCTACAGAAGTGCTACGGTCCACTTCTGCAGCGACTGCTACAGAAGTGGAAAGGGGCGGCACACATGGGACTGCTCGACGGAAAGAGCGCTCTCGTCACCGGAGGCAGCGCCGGCATCGGCCTGGCCACTGCGGCCCGGCTGGCAGCTGAGGGCGCGCACGTCTTCATCACCGGCCGGCGCGCGACCGAACTCGACGCGGCCGTCGACCTGATCGGTCCCGCGGCCACCGCGGTGACCGGCGACATCGCGAACCTGGACGACCTGGATCGGCTCTACGCCACCATCCGCAGCCGGGGCGGGGGGCTGGACGTGCTGTTCGCGAATGCCGCCGTCGCCGCGCTCGCTCCGCTGGAGCAGGTCACCGAGGAGCACTTCGACACCCTGTTCGGCATCAACGTCCGTGGCCTGCTGTTCACCGTCCAAAAGGCCCTGCCGCTGCTCAACGACGGCGCCTCGGTGATCGTGAACGGCTCGACCAACGGGGACGTCGGCGATGCGGAACTCGGCGTGTACGCGGCGACCAAGGCCGCCACGCGCTCGTTCGCCCGGACCTGGGCGAACGAACTCAAGGGACGCGGCATCCGGGTCAACACCCTCACCCCCGGCCCGACCGACACCCCCGCCCTGGCGGGGCTGACCCCCGACCCGGAACGGTTCAAGCAGCACCTGGTGACACGGGTGCCACTGGGCCGGCTCGGGCGCCCGGAGGAGGTGGCCGCTGCCGTGGCCTTCCTGGCATCCGAGCAGAGCAGCTTCATCACCGGTTCGAGCCTGTACGTCGACGGCGGCCTGAACCAGATCTGAGAGGCGGACCCGTGCCCACCATCGGGATCATCGGTGCGGGCGAGGTCGGCAGCCAGATCGCCCGGGCGGCCCTGGCCCACGGCTACCGCATTGTGATCGCCAACTCGCGAGCTCATCGCCAACCTGGGCCGGGCACAGCGACTTGCTCCGACGTGACGCTGACCGGCGGGCCCCCTCCGCGGCAGCGGCCGTCCGACGCGGCCGCGGCGCGCATTCCCGCTCTGACCTTCCACGCGCGGCCCCGATCCGGAGCCACCGCACAGAAAGGCCCCTCACATGTCCGACAGTGATCTGCGCACGTTCTACCGGCGCTACCTCGAAGCGCTCAACGCCCACCAGTTCGATGGCATGGACGCGTTCATCAACGACCGGACCACGTTGAACGGGGAGCCCGCCACCCGCGACGACCTCCTGGTCGTGCAACGGCAGGACGTGGACGCGGTACCGGACCTGCACTGGGAGTTGCAGGAGCTGCTCTTCGACGGTGACCGTCTGGCTGCGCGCCTGGTCAACACCGGTACTCCCGTGAAGCCCTGGCTCGGCGTGGCTCCCACCGGCGCCTCGTTCGAGATCGTCGAGTACGCCATCTACCAGGTTCGCGACGGGCGGTTCGTGCACATGACCGCCCTGCACGACGCCGGTGAACTGCGTCGGCAGCTGACCGGCTGACCTGCAAGTTCGCGCCCGACCCACCGAGACATGTCCGCATACCCAGAATGGCCCGCTCGGGCACTTCACTTGCGAGGATCCCCGCGCCCAGGCCGGCGGGTCACCGGCCACATCCATGCGGTGCCCCGTCCCCTGCGGGCGAGCGGCGGTTCTGACGCCACCGCCCGGACGCGCGTCACATCTGGACGCACCTCACACTGCCCCGGCTCCAACGGTGCCCGTGCTCCCTGAAATCCGGCGGTGGATGTCCGCGAGCATGTTGCGCATCGCGAGGTGGAAGAGCTCAGCCTCGTG
>NZ_JBSFJE010000014.1:0-318099 GCF_053597895.1 Streptomyces sp. NPDC001220 | reverse complement strand
CCAAATTCCACCAACGCCTCGCCCCCACCGGAGCCCACCTCCACAACCAATGGGGCGCCACCGAAGTCTCCATCGACTCCACCAGCCACACCTGCACCACCGACGACCACGACGCGGACGTCCCGCTGGGCCGTGCCATCGCCAACAACGAGGTGCTCCTCCTGGACGAGCACCTCAACCCCGTCCCGGACGGCATCCCCGGTGAGCTGTACCTGGCCGGCGTGGGTCTGGCCCGCGGCTACCTCGGCGACGCCCGCAAGACCGCGGCGGCCTTCCTGCCGCACCCGGAGGTACCGGGCGTACGGCTCTACCGCACCGGTGACCGGGGCATCCGGCGCCCGGACGGTTCCCTGGTCTTCCTGGGGCGTGCGGACAGCCAGGTCAAGATCCGCGGCATCCGCATCGAACCCGCCGAGATCGAACACACCCTCCGCCGCCACCCCCACGTCCACGACGCCGTCGTCACCAAATGGGAACCAACCCCCGGCGACCACCGCCTCGCCGCCTACATCACCACCGGACACCCCGGGCCGGCGGAGGACCTGCTGGCCGACCTCAACACCCACCTCTGCGAGCAGCTCCCCCTCTACATGATCCCCTCCAGCATCACCGTGCTGGACCGCATCCCCGTCAACGCCAACGGCAAGACCGACCACCGCGCCCTTCCCGAGCCGAAGGCCGCCGCCGAGGAGACGGCGACGCGGGCGAGCGGGGCGGCCGAGGAGCTGGTCGCCGGGATCTGGGCGGAGGTGCTGGGCCGGCCGGACCTGGACGTCCACGCCAACTTCTTCGCCCTGGGCGGGCATTCACTGCTGGCCACCCGGATCGTCTCCCGGCTCCGGACCGCCCTGTCCCCCGACATCCCGCTCGCCCTGATCTTCGACAACCCCACCATCCACACCATGGCCGAAGCGGTCGGACACCTCCTGCCCGCGTCCGGTACGGCCGACGGGAGGACCCCCTGATGACGACAAGTCCGATCGTGGAACGCGCGGTGGACACCGTGCGGCGGCAGACCGGACCCGGTCCCGCCGTGGACGCGCCGCTGTCGGCGGCGCAGCGACGGGTGTGGCTGCTCGAGCACCTCCGTCCCGAGCTCGTCGAGTACAACATGGCGCAGGTCTTCGAGCTGTCCGGCCCGCTGGACGCGGACGCGCTCGCGGCGGCGCTGCGGCTGGTCGTGGAGCGGCACACCATCCTGCGGTCCCGGGTGGTGCAGGACGCCACCGGCGGCCCGCGGCTCCGGGTCGGCCCGGCGTCGGCGGTCCGGCTACAGCGGACGAACCTGCGCTACCTGGCCGTCGGGCCGGCGTACGAGGAGGCGTACCGGCTGAGCGACACGGACATCAGCGGCCGGTTCGATCTCGCCGCCGGTCCCTGGCTGCGGGCGCGGCTGACCGAACTGCCCGAGCAGCGGCATCTGTTCACCGTCGTCGTGCACCACATCGCCGTGGACGCGGCGTCGATGCAGATCCTCTGGCAGGAACTGTCACAGGCCTACGCGGCGTTGACCACGGGCAGCCGTCCGGAGCTGCCGGAGCTGCCGATCCAGTACGCGGACTACGCGGAGCGGGCCGCCCGGCAGCTTCAGTCGCCGGAGTCGGCCGCCGAGGTGGAGCACTGGAAGCGGACCATGGCCGGAGCGACCCCGACCGAGCTGCGCGGCGACCGGGCGCGGCCCGCGGTGCGCGGCGGCGCGGGCGCCCGGGTGTCCCATGTGATCGACCCGGCGGTCGCCGACGGGGTGCGGGAACTCGCCCAGAAGTACCGCGTGACGCCGTTCATGGTGCTGTTCGCGGCGTTCGCGGCCCTGGTGTCCCGGCACTCCGGGAGCCGGGACGTGACGGTCGGCGTCCCGATGTCCGGCCGGACGCTCCAGGAGACGGAGGGCCTGATCGGGTTCTTCGTCAACACGGTGCTGCTCCGCACCGACCTGGAGGGGAACCCGACCTTCGCCGAGCTGCTGTCCCGGGTGCGGGGCACCACGCTGGAGGCGTACGAGCACCAGGGCGTGCCGTTCGACGTGCTGGTCGACGAGTTGCGGCCGGAGCGCGACCTGAGCCGCAACCCGCTGTTCCAGCTGCTGTTCAACCTCGTCGAGGAGCAGACCTCGCAGCTGCGGCTGCCCGGGGTGTCGGTCAGGTCGCTGCCGGTCGAGGCGGACACCGCCCGCTTCGACCTGGACGTCACCGTGGTGACGCAGGGCCGGCGGATGGAGGTCCTGATCTCCTACGCGACCGAGCTGTTCGAGGCCGCGACCGTGGCCCGGTTCGCCGAGCACTACCGGCGGATCCTGGCGCACGCGGTGGCGCGGCCGGAGACCCGGATCGGTGATCTGGACCTGCTCGCGCCGGCCGAGGAGCGGCTGCTGCTCTCCGACTGGAACGACACCGCCGTGCCGGAGTCGCCGCTGCAACTGCCCGACCTGGTGGACCGCCAGGCCGAGCGCACTCCGGACGGGGTCGCGGTGCGGGGCCTGGACGGCGAGGAGGTCACGTACGCCGAACTGGTGCGGCGGGCCGCGGCGCTGGCCGACGTGCTGCGGGCGGAGGGCGCGGGGCAGGACGCCCCGGTGGGGGTGATGGTCGAGCGGTCCCCGGACCTGGTGGTCGCGCTGCTCGCGGTCCTCAAGGCCGGTGCGGCCTATCTCCCCCTGGAGTCCGACTATCCGGTGGACCGGCTGGCGTACGTGCTGGCCGACAGCGGGGCCCGGCTGCTGCTGGGCCGTCCGGAGCTGGTGGCCGGGCTGGGCCTGGACACGGACGTGCGGGTCATCGACATCGGGTCGCCACCGCCGGTTCCGGCCGGGGCGACACCGGTGGCGGCGCCGGTCCGGCCGGACGACCTGGCCTATGTGATCTACACGTCCGGTTCGACGGGGCGCCCCAAGGGCGTGATGGTCCCGCACCGCGGTCTGGTCAACTTCGTCGACGACATCGGCCGTACCCTCGGCCTCACCGGTGACGACGTCCTGTGCGCGGTGACCACCGTGGCGTTCGACGCGTCGATCCTGGAGCTGTTCGTGCCGCTGGTCCGCGGCGGCCGGGTGGTGGTCGTGGACCGGGAGACCTCCGCCGACGGCGCCGCCCTGGCCGGGATCCTCGCGGCGGAGCGGGCGACGGTCATGGCGGCGACCCCGGCCACCTGGCATCTGCTGCTGCTCAGCGGCTGGCAGGGCGGCGACCTCCAGGCCGTCTCCGGCGGCGAGGCGCTCTCCGCGCAGCTGGCCCGGGAGCTGGCGCCGCGGGTGTCGCGGCTGTGGAACGTGTACGGCCCGACCGAGACCAGCGTCTACTCGACCCTGCAGCTGATCGCCCCGGACGGTACGGCGGAGCCGGTGCCGATCGGCCTGCCGATCGCCAACACCCAGGTGCACGTGGTGGACGACCGGATGCGGCTGGTGCCGATCGGGGCCGTCGGCGAGCTGGTCATCGGCGGCGCGGGGGTGACCCGCGGCTACTCCGGGCGGGCCGGGCTCACCGCGGAACGGTTCGTGCCGGACCCGTTCGGCGCCGGCGGCCGGCTCTACCGCACCGGCGACCTGGGCCGCCGACGGCCCGACGGGACGCTGGAGTTCATCGGCCGGGAGGACACCCAGGTCAAGATCCGCGGCCACCGGATCGAGCTCGGCGAGATCGAGGCGGTCCTGCAGCGTCACCCGGCGGTGGCGCGGGCCGCGGTGATCACGGCGGGCGAGGACATGGCCCGGCGGATCGTCGGCTACGTCTCCTGGCGGGACGAGCCCGACGAGCCCGGACTGCGCGGCTTCCTGCGCGAGCGGCTGCCGCAGTACATGGTCCCGTCCGTGCTGGTGGGCCTCGAGCGGATGCCGCTGACGCCGAACGGCAAGGTGGACCGCAAGCAGCTGCCCGAGCCGGCCGCGGAGGCGGGCGCCGAGCCCGTCGCGCCCCGGGACTCGCTGGAGCTGCGGGTCACCTCGATCTGCGAGCGGGTCCTCGGCCGGTCCCCGGTGGGGGTGCGCGACGACTTCTTCGCCGCGGGCGGCAACTCGCTGAGCGCGTTCGAGCTGGTCGAGGCGGTACGACGGGAGCTGGGCGTGAGCGTGCCGCTGAGCACGTTCTTCCGGGCGCCGACGATCGAGGCGCTGTGCGGCGCGCTGCCCGGGCTGTCCGCCGTCTCCGAACGGCTGCTGGTGCCCCTGGCGTCGGCCGTGCCCGCCACCGGATCGCCGCTGTTCCTGGTCCATCCGCACGGCGGCGGCGTCAGCTCCTACATGGGTCTGGCCCGGGAGCTGGAGGGCAGTGTCGACCTGTACGGCGTCGAGGCGGTCGGCTACAACACCGAGGCGGCCCCGCTGCGTTCGGTCGAGGAGATCGCGGACCGCTATCTGGCCGAGATCGCGGAGCTGTCCCCCGAGGGGCCGGTGCTGCTCGGCGGCTGGTCGTTCGGCGGTGTGGTGGCCTTCGAGATGGCGGTGCGTCTGGAGCGGGCGGGCCGGCAGGTCGGCGCGCTGGTGCTGCTGGACTCCCCGGTGCCCGGCTCGGCGGACCTGGTCGGCGACGAGGACGTGCTCTCCCGGTTCGGGGCCGACGCCGGACTGTCGCCCGACGAGATGGACGAACTGGACGACAACGCGCTCATCGCCGCCCTGGTCCGGCAGTCCCACCAGGCCGGCCGGCTGCCCGACCGGATCGAGTCGACGGCCGTGCGCCGCATGGTCGACGTGGCCCGCGCCAACGGGGAGGCCGCCGGACGCTACCGGCCCGGCGCGATCGTCGACGCGGACATCCACCTGATCACCGTCTCCGAGTCCCACCCGACCCTCAAGAGCCCCGACGTCGACCCGGACGCCTGGCAGGCGCTGACCCGCGGCCGGGTCGGCACCGTCCCGGTGCCGGGCAACCACCACGACATGGTGCACCCGCCGCACGTCGGTGAACTGGCCGCGCGGATCGCCGAGATCGTCCGCCCCCACCAGGCCGCGGCGCCCGCCGCGCGCCGGTCCGCGGACGCATGACGAGGCATGACGGCGCATGACGAGGAACCACGCCGGCAGGACGCGGGGCCCGCACGGCCCCGCGGCCCCGGCCGCCGCCCGGCGGGGCGGCACGCGATACCTCCATTCCCAGACTCGTACGTTCGAGGAGGCGTAGGTGAAGATCGGCGTGCAGAGCCAGGACGTGCTGTCCGCACAGGACGGGCACGGCCAGGCACAGATGGAGTTGGTGCCCCCGGACCTGGAGCACGGTGTGCTCCTGGGCACCGGAACCGCCCCCAGCCACCACGGTGAACTGCTCCAGGGGGTGTTCGAGGACGACGGCAGACTCCGCCGCGGCCTGGTGACCCTGCCCTGCCCCCTGTTCGCCAGCAACGCCACGGTGCGGCTGAGCCGGTGGGAGCCGGAGCTGACGGTCACCCCGGCGTGGAAGACCAAGGCCCTCGACGCCGCCCGCAGCACACTGGAGGTGCTCGGCATGGGTGCCTACGGCGGTGAGCTGGAACTGCGTGGCGACGTCGCCGTGGGCCGTGGCCTGGGCTCGTCGACCAGCGACGTCACCGCGGCGATCCTCGCGGTGCTCTCCGCGGTCGGCCGGCACCTCGCGCCGGAGCGGATCGCCCGGATCGCGGTGGCCGCGGAGGCCGCCACCGACCCCCTGATCTACTTCGACCGGATGCTGCTGTTCGCGCACCGCGAGGGCGCGGTCATCGAGGACTTCCACCGGCCGGTGCCGCCGCTGGCGGTGCTCGGCTTCTCCTCGGCGGACCAGGAGATCGACACCCTGGCGCTGCCGCGGGCGCGGTACAGCGCCTGGGAGATCGAGTGCTTCCGCGCGCTGCGCGGCCTGATGCGCCGCGCCGTGGCGAGCGGCGACCACCGGGAGCTGGGCCGGATCTCCACCGCGAGCGCCCGGATCAACCAGCGGTTCCTTCCGGTGCCGCGATTCGACCGGGTGCTGGAGATCGCCGAGGAGACCGAGGCGCTGGGCGTGCAGGTGGCGCACAGCGGCACGGTCGCCGGGCTGCTCTTCGCACCCCACCAGCCGGGGCTGGAGCAGCGCCTGGCGCTGGCCGCCCGCCGGCTCTCCGCACTGCGTATCACCGACCATTGGCGCTATATCGCCGGGAGCGACTCTCATGTCCCGTACGCACACCAGTCGTAGGGCCTTCACGAGCGTGGTCGACGGCCACGTCCTGCCCAAGGTCATCCAGGTCGGGCCCAACGTGTTCGGGGCCGCCTTCCATCTGATGAAGCTGCTGCCCGCGCAGTTCATCCTCACCAGTGCCATCGAGACCGGTGAGCTCACCGAGGACACCACGGTCGTGGAGACCACGTCCGGCACCTTCGGGCTCGGGCTCGCGATGGTGTGCCGGCTCAAGGGCATCCCGCTGGTCCTCGTCGGGGACCCGGCGATCGAACCGCCGCTGCGCCGCCGGCTGGAGGCGCTCGGTGCCCGGGTGAGCATCGTCTCGGGTCCGGAGCTGCGCACCCGTGGCGTGCAGCAGGCCCGGCTGGACCGGGTGGCCCGCATCCAGGCGCGGCTCGGCTCGTACTACACACCCGGCCAGTACGACAATCCGCTCAACCCGGTGTCGTACGGGGCCGTCGCCGAGCTGCTGCTGGAGAGCACGGGCACGTTCGACGCGCTGGTCTGCCCGGTGGGCTCGGGCGGTTCGTCGTCCGGGATCGGCTCGTTCCTGCGGGCGCTGAACCCGGAGCTGAAGCTGATCGGCGTGGACACCCCGGGCAGTGTGCTGTTCGGCGCTCCCGCCGGGCCGCGGCAGTTGCGCGGTCTGGGCAACGGCCTGGTCCCGCCCGTCCTGGAGCACACCCTGTTCGACGAGATCCACTGGCTGGACGCCGCGACCGCGTTCACCGCGACCCGCCGGCTGCACGCCGAGCACGCCCTGTACATGGGGCCGACCAGTGGCGCCGCGCACCACGTGGCGCAGTGGTACGCCGAACAGCACCCGGAGCTGCGGGTGATGGCGCTCTTCCCCGACGAGGGCCACCGCTACACCAACACCGTGCACAACGACGTGTGGCTGCGCCGCAACGGCTTCCTCGCCGCGCCGCCGCCCGACGGGCCCGGCACGCTGGACCATCCGTCCGAGGTCGGCGGCGCCTGGTCCCGGTTCTCCTGGCACCGCCGCACCCGTGACGAGGTCGTCGCCCTCGCGGAAGGGGTGACCGCATGATCCGGGACGTCTTCGTCCTCGTAGAGAGCAACACCACCGGGACGGGACGGCTGTTCCCGGCGGCGGCCCGCGCGCTCGGCCTGCACCCGGTGCTGCTCGCCGCCGATCCGTCCCGGTACGCCTCGGTGGGCGGTGCCGAGGTGGTCCGCACCGACACCGACGGCGTCGAGGCGGTGGTCGACGCCTGCCGGCGCCTGGGCGGCGGCGGGCGGCGCGTCGTGGGCGTCGCCACCAGTTCCGACTACTACGTGGAGACCGCGGCCGCCGCGGCCACCGCCCTCGGACTGCCCGCGAACTCCCCCGCCGACCTGGCCGCGGTCCGTGACAAGGGCGCGCAGCGGGCCCGGCTCGCCGCGGCCGGGGTGCGGGTGCCCCGGTTCACCGTGGCCGGCACGGTCGAGGAGGTCCTGGCCGCGGCCGCGGAGACCGGCTACCCGGTGGTGGTCAAGCCGGTCACGGGCAGCGGCAGCCTCGGGGTGCTGCTGTGCGCGGACCCCGCGCAGGCGGCCGGGCACGCCCGCGAGCTGCTGGCCCGCGGGTTCAACGAGCGCGGCCGGCCGGTGCCGCGCCGGGTCACGGTCGAGGAGTACGTGAGCGGCCCGGAGTACTCGGCGGAGGTCCTCGACGGCTCGGTGGCCGGGATCACCGCCAAGCACCTGGGGGCGCCGCCCCTGTTCGTGGAGACCGGGCACGACTTCCCCGCCCCCCTCGCGCCGGCCGCCCGCGAGGCGGTCACCGAGGCCGCGGAGGCCGCCGTACGGGCCCTCGGGATCACTCTCGGTCCGGCCCACGTGGAACTGCGCCTCGGCTCCGAGGGGCCCGTGCTGATCGAGGTCAACCCCCGGCTGGCGGGCGGCTGGATCCCCCGGCTGGTCCGGGAGGCCACGGGTACCGACCTGATCCTGGGGACGGTCGCGGCGTTCAGCGGCCGGCCGGTACCGGTGACCGCCACGGCGGACCGGGGGGCCGCGATCCGCTTCGTCGTGGCCGAGGGCAGCGGCGAACTGCGCGGCGTCGACGGGGTGGCACAGGCCTGTGCCGTCCCCGGCGTGGTCGACGTGGAGACCTACCGGGAGCCCGGCGCCGAGATCGTGGTGGCCGGCGACTTCCGGGACCGGATCGGGCACGTGCTGGCCCGTGGCGCCTCCGCGGCCGAGGCCGCGGCCGCCGCCGACGAGGGCGTACGCCGGATCAGGCCGTCCCTCGCCGTCCGTGAGGAGGTGCCGGCGTGACGGACTCCGGCCGCCTGCGCACCGCCGCCTCCCCCGAGATCCGCCGCATGCTGCTGGAGCGGCGCGATCCGCCACGGCCCGCCTGGAAGAGCGAACTCGACCGGATCACCCATGTCGACCTCGCGCACGTCGTCATGCTGGCCGAGCGCCGCATCGTCGGCGCGGCGACCGCCTCCGCCCTGCTGGCGGCGGTCACGGAGCTGCGCGAGCGGGACTACGCGCCGCTGGAGACCCGGCCCGCCCCCCGCGGTCTCTACCTGGCCTACGAGTCCTACCTGATCGAGACCCTCGGCGAGGAGACCGGCGGCGTCCTGCAGACCGGCCGCTCCCGCAACGATCTCGGCGTCACCTGCCTCCAGCTGGCGCTGCGCGAACCGTACCGCCGGCTGTCGGAGGAACTGGCCGAGCTGGGCCGGGTGTTGCTGGAACGCGCCCACGAGTACCGCGAGGTGCTCATGCCCGCCTACACCCACTTCCAGGCGGCCGTGCCGGTCACCTACGGTCACTACCTGCTGGGGCTGGCGCAGACCTTCGAGCGGGACGCCCGGGCCCTGGCCCAGGCCGGTGAGGGGCTGGAGCGGTGTCCGCTGGGCGCCGGCTCGATCGGCGGGACGACCGTCCCGATCAACCCGGCGCGCACGGCCGAACTCCTCGGCTTCGGCGAGCCGGTGCGCAACTCGGTCGACGCCATCGCGACCCGGGACACCGCGCTGCGGATGCTGACGGCGGCCGTGGTGCTGGGGGTCACGCTCGACCGGGCCGCCCTCGACCTGCTGATGTGGTCGAGCGCCGAGTTCGGGCTGGTGACGATCCCCGACGGGCTGGTCGGGTCCAGCTCGATGATGCCGCAGAAGCGCAACGCGTTCGTCCTGGAGCATGTGCAGGGCAAGTCCGCGGCCGCCCTCGGCGGGCTGACCGCCGCCGCGAGCGCGATGCGGGGCACGCCGTTCACCAACTCCATCGCCGTCGGCACCGAGGCGATGACCCATGTGATGCCGGCCCTGGACGCCACCGTCGACGCGGTGAAGATCCTGCGGCTGGCCTACGACGGGGCCCGGCCGGTGCCCCGGGCCATGGCCGCCCGCGCGACCGAGGGGCTGACCCACGCGACCGCCACCGCCGAGTGGCTGGTACGCCAGGGGGTGCCGTTCCGGCGGGCCCACCACCAGGTCGGGGAGGCCGCACTCGCCGTCGTGGAGGGAAGGGCCGACTCGCTGGGCGCGGCCCTCGACACGCACGGCCAGGTGCCGGACGGCGAGTCCTACGACCTCAGGCCGCAGAGCGTGTGGTGGGCGGCCGAGTTCGGCGGCGGCCCCGGACCCGCCTCGTTCCGGCGCTGCCACGAACCGCTCACCCTGCGCTGGGAGGACCACCACACCCGGCTGGCGAAGGAGACCGCCCGCTGGCACGACGCCGACGAGCGGCTGCGGGACGCCGTGGCCCTGGTGCACGGCAGGACCGAGCAGACCCCCGCGACCGCCGGACCCGAACCGAAGGATGCCTTCCATGACGAGCCCTGACCGCGCCGCCACGGCGGCACCCGTCGTCGAACTCCGCAGCGACACCTTCACCCTGCCGACCGCCCGGATGCTGGCGGAGATGACCAGAGCCCCGCTCGGCGACGACGTCTACGGCGAGGACCCGACCGCCCGCGAGCTGGAGGAACTCGCCGCCAAGCTCCTCGGCATGGAGGACGCCTGTTTCATGCCGAGCGGCACGATGGGCAACCTGGCCGCCCTGCTCGCCCACTGCCCACGCGGCACCAAGGCCCTCGCGGGCGCCGAGTCCGACATCTACGTCTACGAGGCCGGCGGCGCCTCCTACTGCGGCGGCGTGATCGTCGAACCGGTGGCGAACCGCCCCGACGGCACCATGGCGGTCGCCGACATCGAGGCCGCCTTCCCCGAGGATCCCGAGGACCCGCAGTTCGCGCTGCCCGCCGTGCTGTGCGTGGAGAACCCGCAGAACCGCTGCGGCGGGCGGGTGCTGCCGCTGGAGTACCTGGCCGAACTGCGCGCGCTGGCCCGTGCCCGCGGGGTGGCGGTGCACCTGGACGGGGCCCGGATCTTCAACGCGGCGCTCGTCCTCGGCGTCCCCGTCCATGTCATCGCCGGATACGCGGACTCGGTGCAGTTCTGCCTGTCGAAGGGGCTGTCCGCGCCGGTCGGCTCGATGGTCGCCGGCAGCACCGAGTTCATCCGCTCCGTGCGCCGGATCCGCAAGATGCTGGGCGGTGGCATGCGGCAGGCCGGGCTACTGGCCGCCGCCGGGCTGGTCGCGCTGCGGGAGATGACGGCCCGGCTCGGCGACGACCACGCGACGGCGCGCCGGCTGGCCGAGGGGCTCGCCGCGCTGCCCGGGGTCGTGGTGGAGCCGGTCGAGACCAACATGGTGTTCTTCCGCGTCGAGGTGCCCGGCCTGTCCCAGGCCCAGTTCATCCAGCGGGCCTGGGAGGACGGCGTACGCCTCGCCGAACTGGGCCGCGGCCGGATCCGCGCGGTCACCCACGCGGGAGTGGACGGCGCCGATGTCGACCGCGCCCTGGCGGTCTTCCGCGACCTCCTGGCACCCCGCCGGGCCGCCGCCTGAGCCGACCGACAGACCGACAGCCTCACAGACCCGCAGACCCGCAGACCCACAGACCCGCAGACCGACGGGCCGACGGGCCGACCGGCCGACCGGCCGATCCGACGGACCGTTCCCACGTCCCGTCCGCACCACCCGATGCACACCCATCCCTGGAACACCTTCAGAACACGATCGGAGAATCGTCATGCAGCAGAACTCCCAGCAGTGGCTCGTGGTCGTCAACGACGAGGAGCAGTACTCGGTCTGGGCCGCGGACCGCGGCATCCCGCAGGGCTGGCGCGCGGTCGGCGTCAGCGGTCCGAAGGAGGACTGCCTCGACCACATCGAGCGCACCTGGACCGACATGCGCCCGCTGAGCCTGCGGACCGCGACCGCCGCCGCGTAACACCGGGTCGGGGGTGCCGGCGGACCCGCGTCCGCCGGCACCCCCGACCGGCGCACCGACCACCAGGACCAGGGCGCAGGCCCGGAACAGGACTCGACGGATGACGACGACCCAGCCGCTCACGCCCCGCGCGGCCGACGCGTGGGGACAGCTTCTGCTCGACTGCCACACCGCGGGACTGCCGCGGGACACCTACCACGAGATCTGCGAACGCGACGACGGATACATCAGTGCCTACGACGCCGTCGGGTTCTTCACCGGACCGGACGCCTGGCCCGAGCTGGACCGCTGGGCCTTCGACCGGTTCCGGGGACGGGTCCTGGACGTGGGGGTGGGGGCCGGCCGGTTCGCGGTCCCCTTCCAGGACCGCGGCGGCGAGGCGGTGGGCCTCGACGTGTCGGCCGACGCGCTCGAGGTGTGCCGGCGCCGCGGGATCACGGAGACCTTCCTGGGCACGGTCGACGACCTGCCGGAGGGTGCGCGGTTCGACACGTTCCTGCTGCTGGGCCGGAACCTCGGCCTCCTGGAGAGCCGGGCGCGCGGACCGCGGCTGCTGAGCACGCTGGCCCGGCTGGCCCGGCCCGGGGCCCGGATCGTGGGGACGGGGATGGATCCCTACCTGCTCGACGGGGCCCGGCACGCCGAATACCTCGCCGCGAACCGGCGGCGAGGTCGGATGAGCGGCCAGATGCGGCTGCGACTGCGGCACCGGCTGCTGGTGACGGACTGGTTCGACTACCTGTTCACGTCGCTGCCGGAGCTGGAGTCACTGGCCGAGGGCACCGGCTGGCGGGTGACCGAGACCGAACGGCACGGCCCGGACTACGGTGTGGTGCTCACGCTGGCATAGCCGGTGGCCGTCCGCCCTCGCCGACCGCCACCTTCCGGCCCCGGTCCTCCGGGCCGATCCGGTGCATCACGGTCGCGCCCCACCGCCGTTGGTCGCGGCGCGTCTCGGCGTACAGGTGCCGGACGTGGTTGAGCACCGAGAAGCGGGGCTCGTCGCCGCCGAGGCGTTCCGGCCGGACCAGGCCGTACGTCACCAGGGTGAAGAGGATGACGGCGGCGTCGGCCCCGGACGTCCCGACGGCCGTCGCCGCCTCGGCGACCGACCAGCTGCGGTGGTCGCGGGCCAGGGCGGCGAGGAAGGACACGCCGGCCGGGCTGAGCCGGCCCAGGGTGCGGCGCAGCCGGACCACCAGGTCGCGTGAGGTGTCCGCGGTCATCGGCGGGGCGGTCAGGCCGAACGGGCTGCGCTCCACCTCGGCCAGCAGCTCCGGCAGGGACCGTACGAGGGTCCAGCGGCCGGCGAACTCCAGGGCCCTGGGCAGTCCGTCGAGGCGCCGGCACAGCTCGGCGACGACCGCGGCGTCGGTGTCGTCCAGCCGGAACAGGGGGTTGCCGGCCCGGATGTGTGCGCACAGCAGCCGTACGGACGGCACCTCGGCCAGCAGTGCCGGGTCCGCCTCGGCGCCGGGTTCGGGCACCGGCAGCGGGGCCAGCCGCAGGATCTGCTCGCCGGGGACCCCGCAGGGCCCGCACGCGGTGAGCAGGATCCGCAGCGTCGGGTGGGCGCGCATCAGGGCGACCAGCGGGGCGCTGTCGCCGCCCGCGAGGTCGGCGTCGTCCAGCACCAGCACGGTCCGCTCGCCGGGTGCGCGGTGGGCGAGTTCACCGGCGGGGAAGTCGTCGCCGCGGTCCCGCCACAGGACCTGGGTGCCGTCGGCGGCGGCGCGGCGCACGACTTCGGCGGCCAGATGCGACTTGCCGACGCCTCCTATGCCGACCACGGTCACCAGCCGTCCGCCCGGCTGCCTCAACAGGTCGGTGAGGGCGGCTGTTTCGGTGTCGCGGCCGATCAGCGGAGCCTGGACGAGCCAGGGCGTCACGGTGCCGTCGCCCTCCGCCGGGAGGCGGCCGTCGGGGTCCGGGCGGCGGCGTGCCGCGTCCAGCAGCGCCTCGCGCTGGGGGGCGCCGAGCCGCAGTCCGTCCGCCAGCAGCCGGACCGTGTCCAGCCGGGGCGAGAGGACCTTGCCCTGCTCCAGGTTGCGGATGGCGCGCACGCTCACGGTGGTGAGGTCCGCCAGGTGCTGCTGGGTGAGTCCGGCGCGCCGGCGGTGGTCCCTGAGCAGGAGGGCGAGGTCCGGCTGGGTTCGGATGTCGATCATGACTTACTCCGGTGGGGCCGTTCCGAGGTGCTGGGGGAACCGGTGGGCAGAACGCCGTCCGAGCGGGCCGCCCGGTGCCGTTCCCCGGTGTCGTTCCTGGGCGCCGCCGTCGTCAGCTCCAGGGGTTCGTGTTGTCCGTGGAACCGTCCTCGGCCTGCACGGTGGGCACCCGCTGCGGGTGCGTCGCGGCCTCGGCGGCCACCGTGCCCATGAGGGCGGCGACCGCGGCGATGACGACGACGGCGGCCTTCACGGGCTTCACGACCGGTGCGATGACAGTGCTGTTCATGGTGGTTTCCTTCCTCTCCCTCAGCCCTTGCCGGGCTTCTGGAAGGAAAGTTAGGAGTCGCTGTAATCACGCCACTTTGACGCCGCTATCCCCTCTGGATAGCGGCGCTGACCTGCGTGTTCGGCGCTTGTCGGCTACCAGGCCGAGGTGCCCGGAGCGGCCGTGAAGGACGGTACGGCGGCCTGCGCGGCATACGTCACCTCCTGCTCCCACAGATGCCAGCACACGCGCTCCAGGCCGCGTTTCAGATAGCGGCGGTAGGTGCTGAAGGACAGCGCGAGCTCCCGGGCCACCGCCTGCTGGGTGCTGCCGCCCTGGACGTACGTCGCCCAGACGGCCGCCCGCTCTCCCTTCGCCTTGGGGTCCTGGTCGATGGACTCGATCGCCCGTACGACGAGCCGGCGCAGGTTCTCCTCCGGGTCGCCGGAGCGCCGGGCGACGAACGCGGCGTGCAGCAGTGGACTGGCGGCCAGCCGCTCCCGCTGGTGCCAGACGCGCAGCACGTCGTGGACCGCCCGGTCGAAGGCCGCCCGGGACAGGACGGTCGTCCGTGGCAGGCCGGTGATGCCGGGTGTGCGGAGCCCGAAGAACATCCGGTCGTCGAGCAGGTCGCACCATTCAGTCATTCCCGTGGTCCCCCAGTCGTGTCCGAAGAGCGTGGCTCTGTGTTCGGCGAGCTGTGGCCCGCTCGGCAGGCGGCGGAAGTCCGCGTACTCCAGCAGGCGGTCGGAGTGGTCGTCGCCGCCCCGTGTGTGGAAGGTCCAGGCGAGCCGGTCCTGGACGTGCAGTTCCCGGGTGACGCGGGCCAGCATGGCGGTCGAGGCGCCGACGAGGTCGCGCGGGCGTCTGCGCAGCAGCGTGAAGCGGACCACGTTCACCCGTTCCCCCGGGCGCAGTTCCCGGTGCGACTCGACGTGCTCGCGCACGATGGCGAGCACGGGGTCGATCGCGGTCTCCACGGCGTCCCACCGGTCGAAGTTCAACAGGCCCAGCACGCCGACGAGTTCACCGCTGCGGGCGTTGCGGTAGAGGCGGAAGCCGCGCGGCCGGCGGTGCAGCCAGAAGTCGACGGCCGCGACGCCGTCCGCGCCGAGCCGTGCGTGCGCGAGGTCCCGGACGGCGGGGAGGTCCTCGGCGTCGCAGGGAGCCTCGTGGACCGGGTCGCAACGCTCGCCGCGGCCGAGGCCGGGGAAGCGCCGGCCTCGGGTCTGGATGTGGTTGAAGGCCGCGGCGGCGCCCAGGGAGACGGGTTCGGGGCGGGTGCGGATCAGGGTCTGCAGGTGGGCGCGCACTGCCTTGTGCAGGGACAGATAGGCCTCGGGCGCGCGCCAGCCGAGGTCGTGGTCCAGGGCCTCCGCCACCGCGGGCAGCAGCCGCAGCCCGCCCCGGCCGCTGGTGACGTAGGGCCGGCGACGCAGCCAGTCGAAGATCTCGGGCGCCTGGTCCGGCAGGAAGACCTGCAGCAGGTCCTCGGTGGTGTCGGGGACGTGCGCGCAGATCTCCAGGGCCCGCCGGTGCGGCGCCGAGGGGACCGGGCCCACCACCCGGTCCAGGAGTTCCGCGACGGCTTCGGGCGCGGGCCGCCAGTCGTCGTCGGGCGGGCCGTCCCGGTCCTGGGCGGCGAGCCGCAGGGCGAGGGGGTGGCCGGCGGCGAAGGCGAGGCGGGCGGTGCGGGCGGTGGTCCGGGCGGGTGCGGTGTCCTGGAGGAGCCGCGCCGACTCGGCCCGGGACAGGCCGTCCAGGCGTCCGACGCGGAGGGTGCCGTCCCAGGCCGGGTCGGTGCGCCAGCGCGGGCCGGGCGGCTCGCGGCCGGCGAGCACGACGAGGGAGCCCGGCGGCAGACCCGCGAGGTAGTGGTCCCGGAACCAGCCCTCCAGCGGGCCGAGCCGGTCGGCGCCGTCGACGAGGAGCACCGGCCGCCCGTTGCCGGGCACGTCCGCGGCGGCGGCGAAGCCCTCCTCGGTGGGTTCGGTGAGTGCCGCGTCCACCTCTACGACGTCCCGCCCCCGCCGCCGGGCCTCCACGGCGAACCGGCGCAGCAGCTGGGTCTTGCCGATGCCCCCGGGCCCGTGCAGCGCCAGTACGGCGATCGTGTCCGACGGCTGGTCCAACGCGGCGCGGAACCGGGCCAGTTCGTCCTCGCGGCCGACGAAGCCGCGCAGGAACGTTTCCTGACGGTCGCGGACGGGGGCCTGCCGCCGGCTCGCCGGGGCTCTGTGCGAGTTCATGTCGGGACTGGTACCTCTGGTCGGTGTCCGCTCCTCGGCACGTGCACGGCTGCGGCGTCGGCGTCACCGGCCCCCGGCGGCGCCGTCGGCGGGGACCCGCGCGAGCAGACGGGCGGCGCGTTCCTGTTCCTCGACCATGCCGAGCCGGCCGAACACCTCCAGGGCGTCGGCGAGCAGCCCGTCGGCCTCGGCCGTGTCGTCGGCGCGCAGGGACAGGTCGGCGAGGTCGACGCGGACCGAGGCGGCGCCGGCCTGGTCGAGGATGTCCTCGCGGACGGTCAGCGCCCGGGCGAAGTACGAGGCGGCCTCGGCGGGTTCGCCCAGGCGGGCGTGGACCCGGCCGAGGTCGTGCAGGATGTACCCCTCGCCGATCACGTCGCCGTCGTCCCGGACCATGGTGAGGCATTCGGACAGCACCTTGCGGGCGTCGTCGAACTGCCCGCGGTGCAGGTGGAGCTGGCCCGCGCGCTGGAGCACCCGGGCCTGTCCGCCGAGGTAGCCGAGGTCGCGCCAGACCTCCAGGGCCTCGTCGAGTTCGGCCTCCACCCGGCCGACGTCGCCGCGGCGCAGCAGGATGACCGCGCGCTGGACGAGGACGGAGGCGCGGGCCCAGGGGTCGCCGCTGCGCACGAAGTCCCGGTCGGCCTCCTCGAAGAACCGCATCGCGGCGGCGTCGCGGCCCGCGAGGCGTTCCAGCAGGCCGAGGTCGCGGCGGCACAGGCCGAGGCCCTTGGTGTGCCCCAGGGCGTCGAAGAGTCCGGCGGCGGCCGTCAGCGCCCGGCGGGCCTCGGGCAGGTTGCGGCGGTTGAGGTGCAGCGATCCCAGGGAGGCCAGCAGGGCGGCCTGGCCGAGCCGGTTGCCGCTGCGGCGCACGGCGGTCAGCGCCTTGCGGTGGGTACGGGCCCAGTGGTCGAGGTAGCCGCGGGCCTCGTAGAACGGGGCGAGGTTGACGGCGAGTTCCCAGGCGTACTCGTCCTCGCCCTCCTGGGCGAGGCTCTCCACGGTCAGGCTGAGGTTCTCGCGTTCGGTGTCGAGCCATTCCAGGGGCCGGGCGAGGATGGTCCGGACATGGCCGGCGGGCGGGTTCCAGTGGGCGGCCGACCCGGTGATGTAGTGGGTGCCGAGGACACGCTGCTGGGCCTCGCCGACCAGAGCGAGCCAGGCACCGCCCACCCGGCGGATCGCGGCCCGCCGTTCGGTCTCGTCCGACTCGGCGACCAGCCGGTCCCGGGCGAACAGCCGGATGATGTCGTGGAAGCCGTAGCGCAGTTCCCCGGTGGCGTCGACGCCGGCGACGTCGAGCATCTGCACGTCGACCAGGGGTTCCATGAGGTCGGACGGGTACGGCTCGGCGTGCGGCGCGTCGAGGAGGGCGCCACCGATCCAGCTGGGGAACGTGGACCCCTTGGTCAGGCTGAGCAGACGCAGCAGTGTGCGGTCGGTGTCGGCCAGTCCGTCGTAGGTCAGGGAGAGACTGGCGCGTACGGTCATCTCGCCGTGGGTGAGTTCGTCGAGTCGGCGGCGTTCGTCGGCGAGGCGCTGCACCATCAGGGCGAGCGGCCAGTGCGGGCGGGCCGCCAGCCGGGCGGCGACGATGCGCAGGGCGAGCGGCAGCCCGCCCACGGCGGCGGCGAGCGTCCTGGCGGCCTCCGGTTCGCCGCGTACGCGCTGGGTGCCGATGACGTTGCCGATGAGTTCCAGTGACCCCTGCTCGTCGAGGATGTCCAGCGTCACCCGATGGGCGCCGGGCAGTGCGGTCAGCCGTGTCCGGCTGGTGACGAGCACCCCGCAGGAGCGGCCGCCGGGCAGCAGCGGGAAGACCTGCTCCTCGCTGGCGGCGTCGTCCAGGACGACCAGGATCCGCCGGGCGGCGAGCATGCTGCGGTAGATCTCGCCCCGCTCCTCCAGGGAGTCCGGGATGGCGGGTCCGGGCAGGCCCAGCGCGCGCAGGAAACGGCCGAGGACCTCGCGGGGGTCGACCGGATCCGCCCGGCCGGCACGCAGCTGGCAGTAGAGCTGCCCGTCGGGGAAGTGGGACTCGGCGAGGCGGTGGGCGACGCGGGCGGCGAAGGTGCTCTTGCCGATGCCGGAACGGCCGGCGACGACGACGATGCCGGTGGCCCGGTCGGGCGCGGTGTTCGTGAGGACGTCCTCGGCCTCGGCGACGAGGTTCTGGTGGCCGACGAAGTCGGACGTGTCCACGGGGAGTTGGCGGGGGACGGCGGCACGGGCGGCGGTGCCGCGGCCGTCCTCGTCGAGGGCCTGGTCCGCTTCCGGGACGGCGGCGGGCGGGCGGGGCGGCTGGTCGGCGGCGCCGGGCGGGCGCTCCAGGCGCAGGGACACGTCCTCGGTGAGGATGGCCTGCTCCAGCCGGCGCAGGTCCTCGCCCGGCTGGAGGCCCAGTTCGTCCATGAGCAGGGTGCGGCCCCGCCGGTATGTCTCCAGCGCCTCGGCCTGACGGCCGGAGCGGTGCAGGGCGAGCATCAACTGGCCGCGGAAGCGCTCCCGTAACGGGTTCTCGTCGACCAACCTGGCTATTTCGGCCGTCAGTTGGTGATGGCGCCCCAGCGCGAGCTCCAGCTCCACGAACGACTCGGTGGCCGCGAGGCGTTCCTCGTCGATGTGCTCGGCGACCCGGGCGAGCGCCTCGCTGGGGATGCCGTTCAGGCAGGGGCCGCGCCACAGGCCGACCGCGGCGCGCAGCAGGGCGGCGGCCTCGGCGGTCCGCCCCTGGGTGCCGAGCCCGGCGGCCTCGGCGACGGTCCGCCGGAAGACGTTCAGGTCGAGCGCGGAGTCGTCGATCTGCAGGACGTAGCCGGGGGGACGGGTTTCGATGGTCGCCTCGACGGCGGCGGCCGTCAGGGTCTTGCGCATCCGCGACACACAGATCTGCACCTGGGTGCGGGCGGTCTCGGGCGGGTCCTCGGCCCACAGCAGCCGGATGAGGTGGTCGCAGTTCTGGAGTCGTCCGCTCTCCAGGAGCAGCGCGGCGAGGACCACCTGCTGTCTGCCCGCGGTGACCGGTACGGCCCCCCGGTCGCTGAACACCTTGAGCTCGCCCAGCACTTGAAAGGTGAATCCCACTGCCCGATCACGCGACGCGAGGTGCACTCCGGCCATGAACGCCTCCCCATCAGACACAGCAGGCCACAGCGCGCCTGACCGCCAAGTCTACGGCCCAAACACAGCTGCCCAGCGGGCTGAGCATTAGCTGAACAGCGGTGACACGCGGGTGCGGCACGGCCCGGATCACCGCTTCGACGTGACGTGCCGGTGTGCCCCCGGCGCACCGCACGGGGGCACACCGGCCGCCCGAGTGGCCAGTGATGACCAGCATCAGAGCAACGGGTGACCAGGGCGCGCGGACGGGATGCCGAGGTGTCGCCGACGCGGGATACCGCGGTGTCGCCCGCGCGGGATACCGCGGTGATAGCGGCGGGTAAGCGGCCCGCCGGACGATCGCCGGGTGGGAGCCGTCGGCGCCGCCGCGCCCGTCCACCCAGAGCGAGAGGTCGGTCATCCAGTCATGAACAGCGACAACTTCGGTATGCCCCCAGCCGGTTCGACGGTGACGGCGGCCGGTGTGAAGCATGTGATGCTCACCTACCACTACTTGGACATCGGGGACATCGACGGATACGCCTCCCTGACGGAGCAGGACGTGACGCTCGACCATCCCGGCGCTCCGCCGCACCGGGGCCGCGACGCGGTCCTCAGCGCGCACGCCGCGCAGGCGACGCTGCTCAGGCGGCATGAACTGGACACCGTGATCGCCGAGGAGGGGCGGGTGGTGGTGCTCGGCCGGGTGGTGCGCCAGGCGCCGGGCACCGGGGCGCGGGCGTCGCACGGTGTGGACTTCGCGGACGTGTTCACCCTGTCCGGGCAGACCCTGGTCCGCGGGTGCCGCCGCTACTACTACGCTCCCCCTCCGGGCGGCCCGGCGCCGTACCGGGAGACGTCCGACGCGCGGTGAGCGACCGGGCGGCGGGCGCCCTGTGACGCCGGCGCGCACCGCGAGGGGGCCGGCGGCGTACGCGCCACCGTGACCGACGGCGGCCCGGGACGGCGGGCGGCCGGTGGTCGCCCCGCCCCCGGCGTCGGGGCCGGAGTGGGTGCGGCGTCGTCGCGGTTCGGTCCCGGGCGCCGCCCGCGAACCGTAGTCGAATTTCTCGCGGAGTTCGTGATCGGCGCGGTTTCCGCGGACTTCAGGAGCACTTTGCGGAACCACCGCCGGACGCCCGCGCCCCGGCGCGGAAGCCTCGGCCGGCCCGAGTGCGCGGGGAACGTCGGTGACGGCTCGGGAAGCCGGCGGAACGGAACCTCCGAGGTGCCGGACGCGGGTTCGGGTCGCTACCAGGGGCGGGCCGTGATGGATTTCGCCGTCCGCACCGTCCGGCGGCGGACTCCCCATACTGCACCCCTTCGTGCGTCCCGTTTTCCGCTGTGCCCGCGGACGGTTCTCGGCCCGCGGTCCTCCCAATTCCCCAGTGTGGTCTCGGATCCGGCCGGAAGACAGTCACGCGATCGCGCCACACGCCGCCAATAGGGGACCGCGCAGGAACGCGATGACGCGCACCCCCGGATCAGGCGGAAACGGCAGGTGGGAGCGGCGCCGAGGCCCGGGTCCGACGTCAACTCCGCATCGGCGAATGGAGATCCTTCGGAATTCAACCGGGGAAAGCGATGCCGGCCGAAGGGGGCGTTCCGAATGCGCCGCCCCGGGCACCTCCCCGGGAAAGGGATTTCTCCGGAAGCCGCCGGACGCAGCGGGCGGATCACCGGCCGGAAATCCGCCGGACGCAGCGGGCGGATCACCGGCCGGAAAATCCGGGGTGCGCTCCGCAGCTGTCGCACCCCGGGATCATTGTGCCCGCCGGCCCATCGTCTCCATTTCGATCAACTCCCTTACCCGGAAAGGACGTTCACTGGGACGATCTCCCGGCGAAGGTCATATGCGTCGGGCACGCGCCCCCGCAGGGAGCCGTCGGGCTCACGTCTCACGACGGGCGGATGCCGCCGGAAAAGCCTGGCCGGAGGCGGAGCGAGGGGCCCCGGCGGGCCCCTCGCTCCGCCTCCGGCGTCATATTCAACTTCCTTTCTCCGGGCACGGGTTCGGCCAGCCGGGGGCGCTCGGTCGACAGCGGCACAGCCGTCGGTGCGCCGGACACGGCGAACCGGAAGATCCACACCGGGTGGGCCCGCCGACCGGAGACCTCACGCGACGGCGATGTCTCTACGCGCATAGAGTCGTGTGGGGAAGGTCACGTAACGTTGGAGAAAACCATGCCGAATCGCCTCCGGGTTCTTCACCAACTGTGCAAATACTGAGCGAATGAACGAGCGGAAAGCGTCACAAGGCTCCCCGTCCATCGAGGAGGACGACATCCTCGTCTACGGATGGATAGTCGACGGGGGCGGCGGCCGGGCCGAACAGGCGGCCGCCGAGCTCGGTCTCCCGCCCGAGAGGGCCGCCGCGGCGCTGCAGCGACTGGCCGGTCTCGGTCTGCTCAGAACCGTTCGCGCCACGTCCGAGGAGGTCATGGCCGTGGACCCGGACGCGGTGGCCGCCACCCTTACCGCGCCGTTACGGGCCACGATCCGCCGCCAGGAGGAACAACTCGACCTGGTGCACGGCAAGATAGACCGGTTGCGCGACCACTTCTTCGCCGGCCGGTCGGGCAACCGTGACTTCACGGTCGAGGTGATCCCCACGTTGGAGGAGGTCAGGGCCGCTCTGAACCGGGCGTCGGCCGAGTGCCAGGAGGAAGTGGTCAGCAGCCAGCCCGGCGGCAGCGGACGGGTTCCGGAGGCGATGGAGGAGGCCCTCGGCCGCGACCACGCCCTGCTGTCCCGGAACGTGCGCATGCGCACCCTCTACCACCACACGGCCCGCTTCAACGGCCCCAGCCAGGCCTACGTCGCGGCGGCCACGGCGCTCGGGGCCGAGTACCGGACCTCGCACGAGCTGTTCGGGCGGGTGATCATCTACGACAGGAGCCTCGCCTTCCTGCCCGACCGGACCGGCAGCTGGGGTGCGGTCGCGGTGCGCGAACCGACGGTCGTGGGCTATCTCCACGACATCTTCGAGCAGTACTGGATCCGGGCGACCCCGTTCTCCGACGCCGCCCAGGACGGGCTGGAGCGGGTGGCCAAGGAGATCCACCAGACGATCGTGGACCTGCTCGCCGCCGGGCTCAAGGACGAGTCGATAGCCCGCCGCCTCGGTATGTCGCTGCGCACGGCCCGCCGGCACATCGCCGACATCATGGAGGCCCTCGGCGCGGAGAGCCGCTTCCAGGCCGGTGTCCTCGCCGCGAGAGCCCAGCTGACGGGCCGTCCGCACGAGGGCAGTGGCGGGGAATCGTGACTTGCGCGCCCCGGCCCGGTAGGACAAAGTCACGCTCGTGGCGGGTGCCCGCGCCGGCCCGGCGGCCCCGGTGGGCGGGGCGCGGCCGGATCCCGCGTCGCGTGCCGCCGATCCGTCAGGGCACCCCGAACCGCTCCCGCCCGGGAGCCCACGGACCAGGCCGCCGGCCTCCCGTCCGCGCGGTCGCCGCCCACGCGTCTCCGGCGGCGCCGGCAGGCACGGCACGGCACGGACCCACCGTCCGGCCACGCCACGGCTTCGGTCACCTCCCTCCGGAGTGCCACCCGTTCACCGGATCCGGGCCCACACCGCCTCGGCGGAGCGCTGCCCCCGAGGGGTCCCACACAGTGCCTCCGCACGCCCCGGACCGCGTGAGGAGACGTGCATGGACGCAGCAGCCTTCCAGGCCGACCTGGAGACCTTCCTCACCGACATGGTGTGGACCTTCACCACCCACGGCGGCCGCAGCGCCGCCGTCGTATGGCCACGCGGCGAGGCCACCGTCGTACCCGCCCTGGCCGCGGCCCACCGGCAGGACGGCGGTTCGGCGCAGCACCACGCGGACGCCGTCGCGCACCGGCTGGGCACGCTCGTGGACCGCGGGGCCCTCGCCGTCTACCGCACCGTGCGGCCCGAGGACGCCGACGAGGAGACACCCGTCGCGGCCGACACCTTCCTGCTCACCCTGCGTGGCGCGGTGGAGGCACGGGTCGCGCCGCTCGGACCGGGCTGGCCCGCCGGAGTCGGCCGGCTGCGGCACCGGCTCCGGGCGGGCGAAGTCCTCTATCTCCCGGCCGGGTTCGGCAGCGCGCTGTCCGTCCGCACCCCGGCGCTGGTCATGGAGCTGACGCTCTCCGCGTGACAGGCACCCGGGTCGCGACGAACCGCAGCTCACTGGTGTAGCGGGCACCGGCGGCGTCCGGCAGCCAGAGCCCGCCGGGCCCCGGATGCATCTCCGTCAGGTTGACCGTCGCGTCCGGTCCGTCCGGCACCGCACGGACCGTCTTGGCCATGAGGTTCACCAGCGCCAGGCTGGTGAAGTCCGCCGCCATCGGCTTGAGTTCCTGTGGCACCCGGTAGAACACCCGCTCCGGCAGGCCCAGTTCGGCCCGCCACCGTCGGGCTGCGGCGAACCGGGTCGCCTCGTCGGGCTCGTGGGCCCAGGCGAGCGCGGACGCCGGCCGGGACCAGGACTCGCGTGCGACCACCAGCCGATCGACGGTCACCCGCGGCCGGTGGGCGGCCCGCCCGAACGGGCTGAACGCGCCGGCCACCGCCGCGCTCAGGAACTCGCCGACCGCCTCCAGGAGCGGGATGCACGTCCCGTCGCCGGACCGCGCCACCAGCCCGTCGGCCTCCCGGTGCACCCGCAGCCCGCCCGCCGGCAGCGGCGTCCCGGGCACCTCGGCGGCATCCTGCCCCTCCGCCCACGCCCAGTAGCGGTACGTCGGGGAGAGCAGCGCCGACGGCGGCGCCAGACGCGAGCTGACGAACAGCGAGTCCTTCGGCGGTACGGCGTACACCCGGCGGCCCGCGTGGTCGGCCTCCGCCGCCCGCAGCAGCCGTTCCGGGTGCGGGTGCCGGTCGACGAAGGCCCGCCCCTCGACGGTGTTCGTGGCCACGTGCAGTTCGCCGAGCACCCCCTCCCAGGCGCCCTCGCCCACCGCTCCGGGGGCCGCCGCCGCGATCATCAGGTCAGGGCAGTGATGCGTCGCGGCGGCCCAGGGCAGCGGCCCGGCCGGGAACTCCCGTGCCACGCCCGCGGCCAGTCCGGCGGCGCTCACGGTGTGGTTCCGGGCGTCGGGCAGCGGCAGCACGCGTCGCCAGCGGTCCTGGAACTCCGCGACGGCCTGCCCGACCGGTGCCGGCACGCTGCGGTGATCCGTGGACAGGCCGTCGGCCGCCAGCGCCACCAGCCAGGCCAGCGGGACGCCTCGCTCGCCGGTGCGCCGCGTCTCGCGGTCGTACAGGGCGTCGAAGAGGCGCCGGTAGCCGTCGGCGACCCGGCGTACCAGCCAGTCGGCGCTGTCCAGGAGCAGCCCGAGGGGCGCGGCCAGTTCGGACAGCAGCGGGGTGCCCAGATCGACCCGGACGTCACGGGCGGTGTCCTCGTAGACGAGGGTGCGGCCCGCGTAGTCGGCGCCCGGCCTGCGGGTCGCGTCCGTGGCGGTGATCTCCTCGAACGCGCCGCGCAGCGCGGTCAGAGCCGTGTCCAGGCGGTCCGGGTCACCGGCCGCCGTGGCCACGTCGGACCGCAGCCGCTCCAGCCGGTCCAGCGGGGCGAGGGCGCGGGCCCGTACCCCGGGGTCGCCGATCCGGGAGAGCGCGCGGCGCAGGGTGCGCTCCGGGCGGGCCTCGACGGGCCCGGTGAGGTCGAGCCGGACGATCCCCTCTTCGTGCAGCCGGACCAGGGCCAGCAGCGCAGCCTCCGGTCCGCCGGGACCGGCAGCGGCGGCCACCTCGGCCGTGGTCCGCTGTCCGTCGCACAGTTCCAGCAGGGTCAGTTCGCCGTCGGTGAGTTCCCTCGGCGGGCGCCGGGGGCGCAGCAGGGTGTGCCCGCGCCGGGCGTGCGAGACGACCGCGCGCGGCACCAGCCAGGGCAGCACGCCGGGCGTCCGGGCCACCGTGCCGGCGAGCGCGTCGACGGCCCAGTTCTCGAAGAAGGTGTGCCGTTCGGCGGTCAGCGCCGGCCCCGGACGCGCCGTCAGGGGGCCGGCCCCGTCGGTGCAGCGGGCCCAGCCGACGGGCCCGAACCAGCCGATGGTGTCGTTCTTCAGGGTGTAGCGCTGGAGGTAGGAGGCGACGACGAGTTCGTTGCGGCGGCCCTGCGCGTTGCGCGGTCCGCCCGCGGCCGCCTTGTCCAGGTGGTGGTGGGCCACGGCCTGGTTCTGCCAGAGCACGGCCTCCCGGAACGCGGGGTCCTGGGCCGTCCGCCGTACCGCCGCGCGCAGGTCGTCCACGGCCAGGTCGTAGGCGTGCTTGTAGTCGGCCGCCGCCGTCGCGTCACCGGCGGCGGCGAGGTCGGCCGCGGCGGCGAGACGGGGGCTGGTGAGGGGCGTGAGGTCGGCGGCGGGGAAACCGGCGCCGCGCAGCATCACGTCCCGCCACACGGCCCAGCCGGTCGTGCCGAGCGGGGCCAGGTGCGCCGGCGGGGGCTCTCCGGCCCGCGACGCCAGCTCGGTGCGCTCCTGTCCGGTGGCGGCCGAGCGCAGTCGGGCCTCGAACACCCAGTGCGTGACCGGGTTGCCGCGGCTCCACAGCAGGCGGCCGCCGACGAGGGTGTCGCCGCGCCCGGCCAGTTCGCCGTGCCAGCGGCGGAAGTCCGGCGACCGCCACAGGGCGAGCGGGACGTGCCGGTCCGCTCCCTCGCGGCGGTCGCCGGGGCCGGCCAGCGCGAGGGCCGCCGCGACCGCGCCGGGCAGGTCGTGGGCGACCGGGACGCCGAGCGTCTCCGCGAAGTGCAGCAGGTACTCGTTGCGCTGGGCGTCGGGCGGCGAGCCGAGCACCGCGCGCCCGCAGTCGTGCCAGGCGCCCCACTTCACGTTGGTGACCAGGCCGGGCAGGGTGGCGAGGTCACGCGGGACGTAGAAGAGGATGGCGTCGGCCGCGTGCATCGCCTCCTCCTCCCAGGCGACCTGCCGCGGGTACGGGGGTTCGGGCCGCCCGTCGGGTGCCTCGGGCAAGAACACGGCGAGGCGGCCGTCGCCGGTCCACCGTTCGCACAACAGGCGTTCGGCACGCGGGCGCCAGGACTCCAGTGCAGGGTCCCGGGGCGTGGGACCGCACAGGTAGAGGGAGACGGACCAGTGCTCGGGCCAGGGCTCACCGGCGTGGATCACGGTGACGTCGTGGGACACGGGGGGGTTCCTCTCGGGTCGGGGGAAGGAGCCCGGGCGGCGCGGTGCGGGGCGCCGCCCGGGCCGGTCAGCCGTGGCCGCCGGGGCGGGGCGTGGCCTGGTCGGCGAGCGCGCGCAGGTCGGGCAGGTCGAAGACGTCCTCGACCTCCAGGTGGAAGCCCTCGGCCCGGGTGAGAGCGGTCAGCCGCAGTGCGGTCAGGGAGTTGCCGCCCAGATCGAAGAAGTTCTCCTCCGGAGCGACCGGCCGGTGAAAGATCTTCTCGGCCGCGGCGAGCACCGCGCTCAACGCGGGATCCGCCAGCCGGCCGTCCGCACCGAGGGCGGTCCCCTCGGCACCGGGGTCCCCGTCGGACCCACCGGTCACCGCGCCGCCACCGGCGTCACCGCCGGGGCTACCGGCCCGCAGACCCCCGTCGGGCGCGTAGCCGCCGGCGTCACCATCGGGGATGCCGGCCCGCAGACCCCCGGCGGGCGCCCCGGCACCGGCGTCCTCTTCGGATCCCCCGACACGGGACCCGCCACCGGACGCACCGCCGTGGGAGCCGTCGCCGGTTACCCCACCGTGGGAGCCGCCGCCGGACTCACCACCCTGGGAGCCGCCGCCGGGCACACCGTCGTGGGAGGTGTTGCCGGGAGGGTAGGCGTGGGTCGCGGCTTTCCCGTACGTGGCCTGTACGGCCTGGCGGTCCGTCTTGCCGCTGGTCAGGCGGGGGAGGGTGGGCAGTACCACGAGTTCGGCGGGCAGCATCGCTTCGGGGAGCTCGGCCACGAGCAGCCGTCGTACCGCCGCCGGGTCGAAGGTGGCGGGGTCGGCCACCGTGACGGCGGCGGCCAGCCGTACCGTCTCGGGATCGTCCGCGTCCAGCACCACGGCGACGGCCTCGCGGATCCCCGTCCCCGGCAGGCTGAGCAACCGCTGTTCCAGTTCGCCCGGTTCGACGCGGTGGCCGCGGATCTTCACCTGGTCGTCGGCGCGCCCCCGGAAGTACAGGCGCCCGTCCGGGCCCGAGCACACCAGGTCCCCGGTCCGGTAGGCACGCGCCCCGTCGGCCGACGGTACGACGGTGAACCGCTCCCGGGTGGTCTCGGGACGGTTCAGATAGCCGGCCGCCACCGAGTCGCCGATGACGAGGAGTTCACCGAGGACGCCCTCGGGCACGTCGGCTCCGTGCGCGTCCGTCACCAGCACCCCGCTGTTGGGCAGCGGCCGGCCGAGCGGCACGTCGTTCCCCTCGTCGCCGCGGACCACGTGGTAGGTCGCCCAGACCGTGGCCTCGGTGGGGCCGTACATGTTCACGAACACGGTGTCCGGGTAGGCCGCGCGCAGCCGTTCCAGGAGCGCGCCGGGCAGCCGTTCGCCGCCCAGCAGCCAGTAGCGCGGGGCGATGTCCCACCGCCCCAGCGGGTGGCCCAGTTCCCGTGCGGTGAGCAGCTGGCCGGCCCGGGCGGGGGTGCACTGGCGGTGCTCGAACGGCAGCCGGTCGGCGGCCGTCTCACGGACCTCGGGCGAGCGCAGCTGGACGTGCCTGCCGTGGGTCAGCGGCCAGAACATCTCCACGAACGAGATGTCGAAGGACGGCGAGGTCTCGGCCAGCCAGTCCCCTTCCGCGGCGCCCGGCAGGGCCAGGGTCATCGCACGCAGGAACCCGCCCAGGTTGTGCTGGGTGACCACCACGCCCTTGGGGCGGCCGGTGGTGCCCGAGGTGTACATCACGTAGGCGGGTTCGTCCGGGTCGGGGCGGCCGGCGGGGAGCGCCGCGCTTCCGGCCGGGTCCGGGGGCAGGACGTCGGTCGTGACGACGTCCGGGGCGGGTGTCCCGGCGAGGAAGGGGGCACCGGAGGTGCCGGCGGCGCACACCGTCACCGCGGCGCCGGAGTCGGCGAGCACGAAGCGGTTGCGTTCCGCCGGGCCCCGCGGGTCCACCGGTACGTAGCACAGGCCCTCCTGCCAGACCGCCAGCGCCGTGGCCACCTGCCAGGAGTCGTGACCGCAGGCGACCGCGACCCGCGACCCGCGCGGCAGCCCCCGGGACCGCAGCGCGGCACGCATCCGGCGCACGGCGGACGACAGTTCGGCGTACGTCCAGGTGCGGTCGGCGTCGCTGAGCGCCTGGGCGTCCGGGGTGTGTGCCGCCGCGCGCTCGACGAGTTCGACGACGGAGGGCGCCGGTGCGCCGGCGGTCGGCGGCCGGCCGCCGAGGCGCCGCCGCACCTCGGCGGCGCTGTCGGCGTCCAGCAGGGTGAACTCCCCGACCCGCCGGTCCGGTTCGGCGGGCAGCTCGGTCAGCGCGCTGACGACGGCCGACGCGAGCTGGGGTGCGGGCGGCCAGGGGACGAGGCCGCTGCGCCAGTCGAAGAGGAGCAGCCCGTCCTCGGGGCCGAGCACCACCTCCACGTTCAGCGGGGCGCCGGGTTCCGCCGTCCGCCGGGCGGCCGTGCCGCGCTCGTCGGTCCCGGGCGGCAGGGAGCCGTCCCGGAAGGCGAGCACCAGGTCGGCGTAGGCGCGGGCGCCCGGGCGCCCGGGCCGGGTGGCGCCGCCGGCCGCGGCGAGGTCGCCGACGGCGGCGAACTTGCGCCCGTGCAGGGCCAGTGACCCGGCGCGGACCCGGTCGACGAGTTCGCGGAAGGTGTCCGTCGAGGCGCAGGGGATCGTGGTGGGCACGACGTTGAGGTAGAGGCCGATGGCGTCGAAGCCGACGGCCCGCAGGTCGCGGAGCGTCATCGGCACGCCGACGACGGGCGTCCGGTCCGGCGCCAGCCGGTGCAGTGCGGCCAGCACGGCGGCGTGCGCCACGGAGACGGCGGAGGCCCGGGCCCGCCGGGCGGCCAGCCGCAGCGCCGCGACCGTCTCCGGGGCGAGCCGCACGGCGTGGTGGGCACGCGCCGCGGGATCCGCGGCGGGACGGCTCAACAGGGCACCCGACGGTTCGGCGACGGACGGCCGGGACGGCCCCGTCCTCTCGGCGCCGGGCGGCGGGGAGGCTTCTTCCGCAAGCGGGGGAAGGGGCCGCCGGGACGCCGCCAGGAGTGCCTCCTGGGCCCGCCGGTAGCGGTCACCGTCGTCCTCGGGGACGGCGTCGGGGTGGGTCAGGAAAAACCGCAGGGCCCGGCCGAGCAGCAGCACGGAGTGCTCGTCGACGAGCGCGTGGTGCACGCGCAGCGCGAGCACCGGACCGTTCCCGCGCAGGTCGAGACGGGCCGTCAGCAGCACAGGCCCGAACGGCGCGAGGCCGTCCGCGTCCGGGTCGTCCTCGCCCAGGGTGACCCGGGTGGTCGCCTCGGGCAGGTCGTCGTATCCGCGCAGCTCCTGGAGGAGCAGGTCGGGGGTGTCGTGGAAGCGGACGCGCAGGGCCGTCGCCGAACGCAGCAGGACGGTCCAGGCCCGTTGCGCCTGGGCCAGGCTCACCACGCCGTCCACTCCCCCGTCGCCGTCCAGCGGGATCCGGACGGGCAGGGTGCCGACCCGGTGCCGCTCGGACAGGAGCGAGGCGATCAGCTGGGCCGCCTGGTGCGGTGTCGCCTCCAGCGCCGGCGCCGGTTGCGGGGCGGAGTTCATCGGGTCTCCTCACCGGCCGCCGTGCCGCCGAGCACGGAGCCGATCAGTCGGTGGGCGAGGTCCAGACGCTCCCGCCGGGACAGCGGGGCGAGCGCGGGCCACAGCGTTTCGAGGGCCGCGCTCCCGTCCCCGACGGGTTCCGCCCCGGCGGAATCGGCCGTCACGGCGGACACGGGCGCCCTCGGCCCGGGCGCGGTGGGCACGGCTGCCGTCGACGGGGGCGCGGTGGGCACGGCTGCCGTCGGCACAGGTGCGGGCGCCGCGGACGCGCTCGGCCCGGACGGCGTCGTCCCGAGCCCGGACGGCGCGGGCCCGGTCGGCCCGGTCGGCGCCGTCGGCGCGGTCAGCCCGGTCAGCCCGGTCAGCCCGATCGGCTCGGGCACGGCGTTCGCCGTGGGCCGGGCCCGCTCCGCGAGTTCCGTCAGGCGGCGCTGGTCGACCTTGCCGCTGGAGTTGTACGGCAGGGTGTCCGGGTGGTGGATCGTCAGATGGCGCAGCTGCGCGGGCAGGGCCGCGCGGACCGCCTCGTCCGTCGCGGCGGCGGCGGTGCCCGCGGCGAGGGTGACGAACAGGTGCAGCCGGGGACCGGCGGCCGAGCCCACGGTCAGCGCCACGGCCTGCTCGACACCGGGCCGGCGCAGTGCGACGGCCTCGATCTCGCCGAGCTCGAAGCGCACCCCGGCCAGCTTGAACTGCCGGTCCCGGCGCCCCGAGTAGTGCAGCCGGCCACCGCTGTCGAGGTGGACGACGTCGCCGGTGCGGTACACGACCGCGCCGTCCTCGGCGTAGGGGTCGGCGACGAAGCGGGCCGCGGTCTGGCGGGGTGCGCCCGCGTAGCCGGTGGCCACCCCGTCGCCGCCGACCCACAGTTCGCCCTGCTCGCCGGGGACGGCGAGGGCGCCGTCGGGGGTGACCACGCGTGCGTAGCCGTACGGCAGCGGGTGGCCGATCGGGGGCAGCGCGGCGCCGCCGGGGTCGACCCAGCCGGCCGTGGCGACCACGGTCGTCTCGGTCGGGCCGTACATGTTCAGCACCTCGAACGGCACGTCCTCGGGGAGGGCGTGCAGCCGGTCGCCGCCGGTGGAGACGCGGTCCAGCCGGCTGCCCGCCGGCTTCGGCACCCGGGCGAGGAGTTCGGCGATCGGCGTGGAGACGAAGGCGTACTCGACGCCCGTCTCGGCGAACCAGCCCGCGAGGCGCTGCGGGTCGGCGCGGAGTCCGGCCGGCGCGAACCGGATCCGGGCACCGGCGTACAGGCCGGACCACACCTCGAAGGCGGAGGCGTCGAAGGCGGCGTTGGCGAGCTGTCCGACGACGGTGTCCGGGCCGAGCCGCAGTTCGCGCACCGCCCACGCGGCGAGCCGGTCCAGGGCGGGCCGGGGCACCATGACCCCCTTGGGCTCGCCGGTGCTTCCGGAGGTGAACATGACGTAGGCGGGGGCGGCGGTGTCGCCGTCGGGCGCGGTCCGCGGGGCCGCGGGGCCGGCGTCCCACTCGGCGGCCAGGCCGGTCCAGTCCAGCAGGCGCGGCGCGCCGTCCGCCCCGTCGAGGGCGGCGGCCAGGTCGTCGGGGACGCCGGGCAGGCGGACGACGGTGGCGCAGCGGGCCTGGGCGACCATGGAGGCGAGCCGTTCGGCGGGCTGTCCGGCCTCCAGGGGCACATAGGTGCCGCCGGCGTGCAGTACCGCATAGGCGCAGGCGAAGAAGTCGGGCGAGGCCGTCCCCAGGATGCCGACCACCCCGCCCGGCGGGACCGGCAGCCGCCGGGCCGCCTCACCCCAGGCCGCGAGGCGTCCGTACGTCACCTGCCGGGCGCCGTCGTCGAGGGCCACGGCCTCCGGTTCGGCCGCGGCCCGTGCGGTCACCTTCGCCACGAGCGCGGTGGCCGGCGCGGTCCGCGGCCCGGGCAGCAACTGGACCCAGGTGCGCAGCCATTCCAGCGTCCCGGTCCACAGCGCCCACAGGTCGTCCTGGCCGACCGCGCCGTCCTGGGCCTCCATCAGCAGCTCGACGCGGGTGTCGTCGCCGGTCCCGGAGGTGACGGCGACGACGTTCACGGGGAACTTGGCGGCCCCGTTGAAGACCCCGAGCTGGACGCGCGCGGTGGCGCCGGCCACCTCGACCTCGCGCTCGACCTGCTGGTGCATGCTGAACGCGGCGCGCACCACGGCGCCGTCGCCGCGTCCGTCGGTGCCGCCGACGGCCTGGACGACGTCGGCGAGGGGTACGGCGGATCGGTCCATCGCCTCGCGCAGAGCGCCCCGGGTGCGCCGCAGGGTGGCCTCGGGCAGTTCCCCGGGCCGCCGTTCGACGACCACGGGGACGGTGGAGACGAACATCCCCACGGTGTCCTCGTGGCCGGGCGGCCGGTTCTCCACGGCGCTGCCGAGCACGGCGGCGCCGACACCCTCGTACTGGGTGAGCGCCTGCGAGAACGCGGTGAACAGGGCGGTGAACAAGGACACCGACGCCCGCCGGGCGCCCGCCCTGACCTCGCGCAGCAGCGCGGGGGGCACGGGCAGCCGCAGGAAGGTGTCCCGGCCCGTCGTCGGGATCCCGGCGTCCAGGATCCGGCCGGCGGCCTTCGCGGCCCGTTCGGCGACCTCGCGGACCTCGCCGGGATCGGCGGGGGTCTGGGCGGCGGCGTAGGCGAAGTAGCGCGGATCCGGGTCCGATTGGGCGGTGTCGTCGTCGAGGCCGCCGAGCAGGGCGACGAAGGACTTGCCGTCGTGGATGAGGTGGTGCTCGGTGTGCACGAGCACGGCGCGGCCGTCCGGCAGACGTACCAGCACCCAGCGCAGCAGCGGTCCGGTCGTCAGGTCGAAGGGGCGGTCGGCGCCGCTGAGACGGACGAGTTCCTCCGGGGAGGCGGTCGGCTCGGGCAGGTCCACCACGGTCAGGTCGACCTCGGCGTCGGTGACGTCGGCGGCGGGCACCGCCTGCCAGGGCTCGCCGTCGTCGAACAACAGCCGGGCGCGCAGCACCGGGTGACGGTGCAGCAGCCGGCGGAGCCGGGCGCGCAGGGCGGCGGGGCGGGGCGCCTCGGCGAAGTGGAACAGGGCGTGGAAGACGTAGCGGGAGGAGTCCGGGTCGAGGAGGGACTGGTACCAGATCACGCGCTGCTGCCAGGTCAGGGGCGCGCGGTCGGCCGGCGCGGGGGCCGCGGCGTGGTCGGCCGGGTCGGTGCGGGGGCGGGCGGCGAGGTCGTCCAGGAGCCGCCGCACGCTGGCGGCGTTGAGCAGTTCGTGGGCGCCGAGGGCGAGTCCGTGGGTGCGGCGCATCCGCACGGTGACCTGCGCGGCGTCCAGGGAACTGCCGCCCAGGGCCGCGAACGGGACGTCGAGCGGCTCCCCGGGGGCGAGACCGAGGGCCTGCCGGACGTCGTCGGCCAGACTCTCCACGACGGCGGTGGCCGTGTTCGTTGTCATGCGTCGCTCTCCTTCATGGGTGTCGTTCGACGGCATCGACCCGCGCGGGACGCGGGCCCGGGGTGCGGGACGGAGGTCCGGACCCACCGGAACCCGACCCCGGAGGGCCGGACGGGTCACGGCCCGGGGGCGGTGTGTCGGTGGTGGCGGCGGAGCCCCGCGACGGATTCTCGGCGGCCGGGGTGAAGCTCCGGGGCGGTTCGTCGGCGGCCCAGGCGGGGCCACGCGACGGATTCTCGGCGGCGGGGATGAGGCTCCGGGACGGTTCGTCGGCGGTCCAAGCGGAGCCCCGCGGCGGATTCTCGGTAGCCGGGGTGAAGCTCCGGGACGGTTCGTCGGCGGCCGGGGCCGGGTTGTGGACGGGTGGACGGTCGTCCTCGGGACCGGGATCCGGGGCGGGTGGGGCGGCAGCCGGTCGCACGGCCAGGCGGAGGGCAAGCAGGGCCACGGGTACGGCGGTGAGGGCGACCAGCACGGCGGCGGAGGCCCAGCGGGACGCGACGCCGAGGAGCAGGAAGACGGCGAGGGCGACGGCCTGGGAGCCGAGGCCGGCGATCGAGGTGACCGTCGCCCGTGCCGGGCCGGAGATGGCGTGCTGGAGCCGGGCGTCGGCGACGATCTGGGCCAGCCGCAGCACCCAGTAGAACGCGGCGACGCCGAGGAATCCGGCCGGCCTCCCGGTGAGCGCTCCGGCGGCCAGGGCCGCGCCGCCCGCGCCGAGCAGGACCGCCAGCAGGCGGTCACCGGCACCGGCCATGCGCCCGCCCGCGAAGCCGCCCGCCGCCATCGCCGCCCAGGGCAGCAGCAGGAGCAGCGGCACGGCGGCCGCGGGCGTGCCGGACTCGCGGGCCAGCACCGGGAGATACTCGTCCACCACACCGAGGCCGGTCAGGACCGCGACGAGCAGCACGGCGGAGCGCACCCGCGGGCCGCCGCGGACCTCGGCCAGTCCGGCGCGCAGCACGGCCAGGTAGCCCCGCGGGTCCGGCGCCGGTCCGGCGGACGCGCCGGGGGTGCGGGCCGGGCGGCCGAGGGCGAGGGCGGTGGGGACGGCCAGCAGGGTGAGCAGTACGGACACCCAGCCGGCGGCCGGGTAGCCGCCGAACAGGACCAGCGGGGTGGCGGCCAGGGAGCTGGCCGCCACCGAGCACGCCTGGACGGCGGCCACCCGGCTGCTGACGTGTGCGTACCGGTCGGCCCTGCCCTCCGCGGCGAGTCCGTCGTAGAGGAGGGACTGGAGCGTCCCCGAGGTGAGGGCGGTGCCCGCACCCCACAGGACGAAGCCCGCCGCGAACGAACCGAGCGAGGGCAGCGCGGTCCACAGGGCGAAACCGGTGCACTGCGCGAGGGCCGCGGCGGCCAGGACGCGATGGCGGGGGAAGCGGTCGGCCAGGGCCCCGGAGGGCACCTCGCAGACGAAGGTGGTCACCGTCCACACCGCGAAGAGAACCGACAGTTCTCCCGTGGAGACCCCGTGCGAGGTCATCAGCAGGGCGTAGAGGGCGTACAGCGGGAGGAGTTCGGTCAGGCAGGTGTACAGGTACACCGGGCCGACGCGGAAGGAGCCGGAGGGCGGCAGCTGGGGCATGCGGACCTAATAGGGCATGGAAGGACGCTAGCACGGAGGCGTCGGGCGGGCGGGGCGATCGACGGACCGGACGGCGGACCGACCGGACTCGGCCGGTGCGGCGGACCGGCCGGAGTCAACCGGTGCGGCGGACGAGGAACGGTCCCAGCGCGAGGGCGTCGAGCGGGCTGCGGGCGAAGGTGGCGAGCGCGTCGGCGGGGGTCCATACGACCGGCTCGTCACGGCCGTTGAAGGACGTGTTGAGCACCACCGCGTGTCCGGTGTGCTCGGCGACGCGTCCCAGCAGCCGGTGGTAGAGCGGGTCGTCCTCGGCGGTGACCGTCTGCGGGCGGGTGGTGCCGTCGACGTGGATCACGGCGGGCATCGCGGCCTGTCCGGCCTCCGGCACCGGGGTGGTGACGATCATGTACGGCAGCGGGGTGTCGTCGCCGAGCAGGGTGGCGGCCTCCTCCAGGCGCATGCTGGGCGCGAACGGCCGCCACCACTCACGGTCCTTGACGGTGAGGTTGATGCGGTCGCGCTTGGCCACCGGGAAGGGCGCGGTCACGATGGAGCGGTGGCCCAGCGCCCGGGGGCCGCCCTCGCCGCGCCCCTGGTGCCAGCCGACGACCTCGCCACGGCCGAGCAGTCCGGCGACCGCGTCGGCGATGTCGGCGGGCTCGGTGTGCCGGACGCCCTGCTTGTGCAGCACCCGGCGCACGGCGTCGGCGTCCCACTGCTCGCCCCAGGCGAGGGTGCCGGTCATCGGCGCCACGGTCTCGCCGTGCTGGGCGGCGACCCAGCCGGCCGCGCCGAGGCTGACGCCCTGGTCGCCGGCGAGGGGCTGCACGAACAGGTCGCGCACCTCGGGCAGCCGGGCCAGCTTGCCGTTGAGCGTCGCGTTGAAACCGACACCGCCGGCCACCAGCAGGGTGTCCTGGCCGGTCTCGCGCAGCAGCCGGCGGGCCATCGCGACGACCGAGTGTTCCAGGGCCTCCTGGGCGGTGGCGGCGAGGTCCCGGTACTCGTAGGGGTCGCGTTCGGTGCGCCGCACGTAGCGGCCGCGCTCGCGGTCGTAGTGGCGGCCGGTGCGGTTGGGCGGCAGCGCACTGGTCTTCTCCAGGTGGGCGAGCCAGAGCCGCAGGGTGTCGGTCTCCTCGTCGGTGCTGCCGGTGGAGAGCAGGGAGCGCGGTACCGGCCCGACGGCGTACCCGTCGTCCAGGAAGGTCAGTCCGCCGCCGAAGGTGAGGTCGCCGGGGGTGCCGTAGGGGGCGAGGCCCATGGTCTTGCCGGCGGCGTCGGCGCCGAGTCCGGCGTACTGGCAGACGGCGGCGTAGAAGTAGCCGAGCGACCAGCCGGGCGGGACGGACTCCAGCACCTTCAGCTCGCCGTCGACGGCCGAGGCGAGGGTGGCGCTCTCGCACTCGCCCTGCCCGTCGAGGACCAGGACGGCGCCGTCCTGGCGCCCGGAGAAGTAGTAGGCGCTGGCCGCGTGGGCGGTGTGGTGGGGGACGAAGACCAGCTCGGGGTCGCGGCCGCGCGGGAACAGCTCGCGCGGGAGGAGGAAGTCCAGGGCCGTGGCGGTGTCGGGGAACCAGTCCAGTCCCCGCCGGGTCAGCAGCGAGGGCATGTCCCAGCCGTGCGCGACGACGTCGATGTCCTCCAGGGCGAGGCCGCCCTCCGCCAGGCAGAACGCGGCGGCGTGCAGGGGTGCCTCGCCGTAGCCGTGCTTGTGCCGGGTGAAGCGTTCCTCCTCGGCGAACGCCACCACCTTCCCGTCGACCAGGAGGCAGGCGGACCCGTCGTGGCTGGCGCCGGGCCAGCCATTCACACCGAGAATTCGCATGACAAGTCATTCCCTTCGAACGGCCCATGGGCCCGGTAATTGACGGACGACGACCGGTGCGCTAGAAATTAGCAGCGATACCGCGCCGAAGAAATAGGCGCCGGCCTCTTTCCTTCTCCGAGACCGCACCGAGCGGAAACCCGCCGGTCAGCCCGGTCTGTTCTCTGCACTTTCCCGTTTTTCTGCATGCCTCGAAAACCGCTGGACACTTCCGATTTCCATGCGCGAGAAACCAGAAGAAAGGGCACTGTCGTGCTTCGTTTGATCATGCATCCGGAAAGCACGGCCGACGTTCCCGACGAGGCGGACGTCCCGGCCGAGGACTTCCACCAGAGCGCCGGGCGCTTCCGGCTGCTGGCGGGCCGCGGCGATCCGGTCCGGCTGCTGCGGGTGGGCGGTCCCGGCGGACCGTGGGCCACGGCACTGCTGGAGGACGCCGGCCAGGACGGCTGGTTCCTGTGGAAGGGACCGGCCGGAACCCCGCACCCGGAACTGCTGTCCGCCCTGCTCAGCGGCGTGTCCCAGCTGGGTCCCGCCACCTTGGTGCTGCTCCCCGAGTGGGACTTCCCCGAGGTGCTGGAGGCCGCCGGCTACCGGACCGCCCCGCCCTACGCCACCGGTCTGGTGCCCACCTACGGCGGCGCCGAGGCGATCCTCGCCCGGATGCGTCCGAGCACCCGCAGCCGGGTGCGCCGCGCGCTGCGCAGCGGTCTCGAATTCGCCGCCGACCCCGGCCGGATAGACGAGTTCTACGACTTCTACGCACCGGCGATGATCCGGGCCGATTCACCCGACCTCGCCCCCCTGGACCTGCTGCGCGATCTGCTGACGCACCCGTCGGTCCACCTTTTCACCGCGCTTTCCGAGGGGCGGGTGGCGGCCGGATCCATATGTTTCGAGAACCGGAGTTCGCTGGAGGCCCGGTTTGTGGCGACGCATCCGGACCACCGCGTCGACGGCTCGATGAACTACGTGCATTTCGAGACGATCGAATGGGCGGCGGAACGGGATCTGGCGCATTTCGATCTGAGCGGCATATCCACCGGCGAGGTGGACGGCAAGACGGCGGGGATCAACCGGTTCAAGCTCGGCTTCGGCTGCTCGGTCCTGCACTACCCCACCTACGTCCGCTCGGCCGGCTGAGGAAGGAAGTCCGTGCGACTCGTGATCGACCGGGACGTGCCCGTCCCGATGCGTGACGGCGTGGTGCTGCGGGCGGACGTGTACCGCCCGGACAGCGCCCGCCCGCTGCCCGCCCTCCTGCAGCGGACCCCGTACGACAAGGGGTCCTCGGCGGGGGGCCGTTCGCTGAACTGGCTGCGGCTGGTCGAGGCCGGCTACTGCCTGGTGGTGCAGGACGTGCGCGGCCGGTACGCGTCCGGCGGTGTCTTCCGGCCGTTCGCCGACGACGCGTCCGACGGCCGGGACACCGTCGAGTGGGCCGCCCGGCAGGCCTGGTGCGACGGCGCCGTGGGCATGCTCGGGCGGTCCTACGAGGGCGCCGCCCAGTGGCACGCGGCGGCTGCCGGGCCGCCGGCGCTGCGGGCGATCGCCCCGCATGTCGCCGCCGCCGACCCGTACGACGGCTGGACGTACCTGGGCGGCGCCTTCCAGCTCGGGTTCTGTCTGCACTGGGTGCTGGGCGACCTGCTGCACGGACAGGTCGGACGGGCCGGCGGCACGGACGCCGACGTCCGCGCGGTCGAGCGGGCGCTGGACGGCATCGACGAGCTGTACCGGGCGCCCTGGCGGGTGTTGCCCCTGCTGGACCGGCTCGCGCCCTACTACCGTGAGTGGCTGGAGCACCCGGATGCCGACGCCCACTGGCGCGGGCGCACCGCCGCCCCGGACCGGCGACGGCCCCCGGCGCTGGTCGTCGGCGGCTGGTACGACATCTTCCTGCCGGGCACCCTGCGCGGGCCGTCGCCCAGGCCCGGGGACCGGCTGGTGATCGGCCCGTGGTCGCACTGCGTGACCGGGGGCGTCTTCCCCGAGCGCCGCTACGGACTGGCCGCCGACGAGGCGGAGTTCGACATGACAGGCGCCCACCTCGCCTTCTTCGACCGCCACTTGAAGAACGACGACGGTGAAGCGGGCCCGTCGGTCCGGGTGTTCGCCGGTGGGGTGGACCGCTGGGTCCGCCCCGCCGGGCCGCCCGGCGCGGACAGCACGCCGCTCGCGCTGCACCTCGGCAGCGACGGGGACGCCCGCACCCGGCACGGCACGGGCGTACTGCGGCCCGAACCGCCCCGGCGCGGCGGCGCGGACACGTACCGGTACGACCCGCGCGACCCCGTCCCGACCGCCGGCGGGGCGACCTGCATGACGGGCATGCTCGTCGGCGCCGACTGCGGCCCGCTGGACCAGCGCGCCGTGGAGGACCGCCCCGACGTGCTCTGCTACACCGGTCCGCGGCTCGACGCGCCCCTGACGGTGTCCGGGGAGGTCGTCGCGGAGCTGTACGTCTCCTCGTCCGCGCCCGACACCGACTTCACCGCCAAACTGGTCGACGTGCATCCGGACGGCCGCGCGGAGATCCTCTGCGACGGTGTCGTCAGGGTCGGGCACCGGGCCCGGCGGGACGGGGTGCGCCCGCCGGCCCCGGACACGGTCCACGCCCTGCCGGTGCCGGCCGGGACCGTCGTGCATGTCTTCCGGCCCGGGCACCGGGTCCGGCTGGAGGTCTCCAGCAGCAACTTCCCGCGTTTCGACGTCAATCCGAACACCGGCGGCACGCCGCTGACCCTGGCAGACGCCCCGGTCGTCACCGCGGTCAACCGGGTCCACCACGGGCCCGGCCGGCCCTCGCGGCTGCTGCTCCCGGTCTCCCCCGCTCTGCCGGACGCTCACGACGCCGCCTGAGGCGACGGCTCGGGCCTGGACCCGCCGTCGCGGTGGAGCACGGAGAGGTCCCCGAGCGGGACGATCCGCCGCCCGGCCCGCAGGTGCGCCCGGCGCAGCCGCTCGCGCTGGGCGGGCGTCAGCTCGGTGCAGTGCTGCGGGATCGCGCGCAGCATCCGGGCCCGGGCGGCGGTGGCCGGGTACCGCGCCCGTACCCGGTAGGGGTCGCGCAGCAGGTGGTACAGGGTGCCGGTGTGGAACGCCGCCTTGAGCAGGGCGTAGTAGGCGGCGGCCCCGGCCCCCTTGTGCCGGGCGCAGCCGACCAGGGTGCGGGTCGCCTCGTACAGGCGCCACAGGACGGGGACGGCCGGCGTGGTGAAGACGCCGGTCTCCTGGGCGATGCCCTCGCCGACGCCGTAGCGGAAGTAGCTGCGCATGTTCTGCAGGCCGACCTGGGCGTCGTGGAAGATGCGGGCCTCGGGGACGTGGCGGACCGGGATGCCGGCCAGTTGCAGCCGGAAGTCGAACTCGCGGTCCTCGCACCAGTGGATCAGGCCGTCGAAGTGGTAGCCGCCGATGTGCTCGACGATCGCCCGGTCGTAGATGAGCGGCGGCGACAGGGCGCTGACGTACTCGCCCTCGTCGTACTCCCGGACCCGGGCGGTGAGTCTGCTCATCAGGCTGCCTGACTCGCCGTACACGACCTGCCCCTTGACCACGGGGTCGGTGGCGACGGCCGTGGCCATCATGCGGACCACGCCGGGGGCGAAGGTGCAGTCCGAGTCCATCAGCAGCAGATAGCGTCCGCGCGCCGCCCCGGCGCCGGCGTTGTAGGCGGCGCCGAGGTTGCCCGCGTCGGGGATCTCGGTGACGGTCAGCGGCCTCGGGTGCTCGCGCAGCAGGCGGCGGATCTCGTCGGTGGCGCCGTTGAGGGCCAGCACGATCTCCACGTCCTCGTCGACCGAGTCGATGCACTCCAGGATCCGTACGTCGTCGCGGAGCGCGATGATCACGCTGGTGCCGGCGAGCACCTCGTCGGGACCCGGCGTGGCGGTCATGCCCGCTCCCCGGTGTCCGGGACGCCCTGCGGCCCCTCCTTGCGCAGCACGTAGACGTGCGTGGTGTGGCCGGGGGTGAAGCCGTCGCCGTCGATGTCGCGGACCCGGACCGTGCGCAGCCCGGCCACCCGGCCGAGCTCCTCCAGGGTGAACGGGTCGACCACGTACTGCACATGGGTCTCACGCCAGAGCAGGCCGTCCGCCCCGTACAGGGAGAGCACCGAGCGACTGCGGGCCAGCACCGGGTCCCAGCGGTGGGTACGGTGCAGCCGGACGCCGTCGCGGGTCTCCTCGTGCTCCAGGTCGCGCCAGTCCTCCTGGAGGACCTTGCGGGAGGAGTAGTCGAAGACCAGGTGGCCGCCGGGGCGCAGGGCGGCTGCCGCGTGCCCCAGGCAGTCGGCGAGGTCGGCCGCGGTCAGGTAGTTGAGGGCGTCGAATCCGGAGACCACGAAGTCGAAGGAGTCGGGCTCGGCGGTGAAGCGCGCCATGTCGCCGACGATGCGCAGCTCGGGCGGGATGCCGCCGTGCTCCAGCATGGCCGCCGAGCGGTCCAGAGAGGTGACCTCGCCCTGCGGGACCAGGTCGGCCAGCACCCGGCTGCCCATGCCGGTGCCGGCGCCGAGGTCGAGGATGCGGACCGGGCCGGGGGCGGCCAGCTTGGCCAGTTCGGCCCCGATGCCCAGGCGCCAGGTGTCCTCGGCCATGGCGCCCTCGAACAACTCGTAGGTGTCGGACCAGTGTTCGTACGCTGTGGTCATCGGCGTTCCTTGTCAGTGGGTGTCGGCGGGTGGCAGTGCGTGTCGGCGGGTGTCAGTGGCTCGGTTCGTACGGAGTCGTGGGCGCCCCGGAGGGGTCGGTGAGGCGCAGCGGCAGCCGGGACAGCACCCGGGCGGCCAGGGCTTCGGCGGCGGCCACGTCGGGGCCGCTGGTGATGGTCCCGGCCAGCACCTCGTCGCCGCCGCGGTAGGCGGGCAGGACGGTGCCGGGGGCGAGGTCCAGGCCCCAGAAGACGTCGTGGACGCCGGGGGTCCGGGCGAGTGCGTCCAGGTCGCCGACCGAGTCGACGGTGCCGCCGTCGGCGGGCAGGTACCGCTGGACGACGGCACGGTCGCGGGTGGGGCGCAGTTCCTCCGGGACCAGGGGGCGGCCGAGGGCCAGCCGCACGGCGTTGGGCAGCGGGTCCACTCCGGTGGCGAGCGGCATGACCTCGGTGGCGATCCGGGCGCCGGTCAGCCGGCAGGTGATCTCCAGCAGGTACACCCGCCCGTCGGCGGTGCGCAGGATGTCGGTGTTGACGACGGCGGTGGTCAGGCCGAGCGCGTCCACGCCCCGCTGGACCGTCCGGACGACGTCGGCCCGCTGGACCGCGTCCAGGACGCTGGGCAGGGTGTCGCCGCCCTCGAAGAAGTGCGGGAAGAAGCGCTCCTTCTCGCCGTACTCGCGGTCGGCGAACCCGGTGACGTGCAGCAGCCCGTCGACGGCGAACCCGGCCACGGTGTGCTCGGTGCCGGACAGGTACTCCTCCAGCACGACCCGTCCGGTCGGGCTCAGCGCGAGCGCCCGCTCGACCGGCCCCCGCGCACTCTCGCGGGCGTCCAGCTTGGCGACCCCCAGGGATCCGGTGCGGTCGCTGGGCTTGACCACCGCGGGCAGTCCGACGCGCTCCAGAGCGGCGAGCGCCGCGTCGACGGTGGTGGCGACGGCGAACCGGGGCACGGCGAGTCCGGCCCGGTCCAGTGCGGCGATCCTGCGGTCCTTGAGGGTGCACAGGTCGGCCACCTCGACGGGTACGCCGGGGCAGCCCAGCTCGGCGGCCAGGCGGGCCACGACCGGCGGATTGTCATATCCGAGGGTCATGACCCCGGATATTCTTCCCAGCCGCTCCGCGCGAATTACCGAGAGGACGTTCCCGAAGTCGTCCGGGTCGGCCTCCAGATGAATATCGGCGTGTTTTTCGACGCGTCCGGTGATGCGGTCCGTCACGACCACGGTCCGTACTCCCATTGCTTTCACACGGGCCAGCGACCTGTCCATTCCGGAGCCGATCCCGCATATCACGAGGGTTTCGGTCACCTGGCCACGTACCAGACCCGCCGGGTGTCCTCGCGCACCGGTTCACGGTCGAGTCCGGCGTACGTGTCCACGCTGGTGAAGCCGGCCGCGCGCAGGGCGGCGGTCACCGTCTCCGGGTCGAGACCGCGCTGTGGATGCACCTCGTGGATGCGGTGCCAGCCGCCGTCCGGGGTGCGGCGCACGACGGTGACCGTGGTGTCCACCCGGCCGCTCGCGGCGTCGTAGGGGTTCTCCCAGACCTCCAGGATGTCCTCGGTGTTCTGCTCCACGAACACCCTGCCCGACCAGGCACGTTCAACGAACCAGACGGGGTGGGCGTCGAGGATCGCCAGGCCGCCGTCCGCGGTCGAGTCCCGCAGGGTACGGGCCGCGCGACGCAGATCGTCCTCGTCCAGCAGGTAGTTGAAGGTGTTGTAGGTGCAGGTGACCACGGAGTGGGGCCGGTCGGGGCGGTACTCGCGCAGGTCGGCGTGGCTGAACTCGACGGTGACTCCGGCCAGACGGGCGGCGGCCTCGGCGTGCCGCAGCATGCCCGCCGACTGGTCCACGCCGGCCAGCCGGTCGAAGCGGCCGGCCAGCGCGACCAGCAGCGTGCCCGTGCCGCAGCCCAGGTCGAGCAGCGACCCGGTGCCCGCCCGGTAATAGGAAATCAGCTCGGGAAGCCTTTTCGCCACTTCCTCGGTGAAATCATTGTACGGCGCCCCGGCATAAACATCGGCATACTCTCCGAAGAAATCGCCGCGTGATCCGTATTGCATCACGACCGCTCCATTCAGTAGTCTCGATTTTCGTGCCGGGCGCTTCCAGGCCCGCCATTTCCTTTTCATTTCCGGAGGGAGATTTCGCATGCGCACGGCGAACGAGGGAAGCCACTTCGAAGGGCTTCCACTGCTGTCCGACCAGATAGACCGCCTGGCGATCCAGGAGTGGGTCGAGCAGCACGACCTCGGGGTCGAGGTCCGTATGTTCGGCCGGGGCTTCCGGCTGACCGGCCCCCTCGACACCGACGCGCTGGACTCGGCGCTGACCACGCTCGTCGCCCGCCACGAGGCGCTGCGCGTGGCCTTCCCCGACCGGGGCCGGGCCGGACGCCAGGAGATCCGGGCGCCCCGCCCCTTCACGCCGCACCGCGAGGACCTCACCGGGCTGCCGGCGGACGAACGGCCGGCCGAGGCCCTGCGCCGGGCCGGCACCTACCTGAGCCAGAACCTCGACCTGGACGGCGGACTGCTGCTGAGCGGTGTCGTCTACCGTCTGGGCCAGGAGGACCATCTGCTGGGCCTCGCGGTCGACCACCTGGTGGTGGACGGCCAGTCGTTCGAGATCCTGGTGAACGAGCTGTGGGAGCTGTACGCCGCGGCCGTCGAGAGCCGTGAGGCCAAGCTGCCCGAACAGCGCTTCACCTACGCGGACTTCGTGCGCTGGGAGGCGGAGTGGCTGGGCCGCGACCCGAGCCCCCGGCAGCTGATCGCCCGCTTCGCGGAGCTGCTCGACGGCATCGGCACCAACGCCCCGGTGCACCTGCCCGGGATGCTGCGCGAGACCAACGACCGTTACGCGGTGGGCACGTTCGACGGTTCGCTGCCGCCGGAGACCTGCGAACTGCTCACCCAGTACTGCCGGTCGGCCCGCGCCACCCCGTTCGTCGTGCTGTTCACCGCCTACCTGTGCGCGCTGCACGCCCGCAGCGGGCGCAGCGACCTCGCGGCGCTGATCCCGGTGACCCGGCGCACCGAGGAGCACCTGCTGGACCTGGTGGCCTTCCTGTCCACCTACGCCACCGTGCGGGTGCGGATCAACACCGCCCAGACGTTCAAGGAGCTGAGCCGCACGGTCCGCTCGGCCGTGCTGGAGACCCAGCGGCTGGGCCAGGTGCCGGCGCCCGAGGTGACCTCCGCGCTCGCCCCGCACATGCTGGGACGGCTGCTCGAACGGCCCTGCACCTTCTTCGACGTGGCGCCCGGTGGCTGGAGCGGCGGCAGCCGCGAGGCCGGCGATCTGTCGGTGGAGCCGACCGAGGTGCCCGGTGACCAGCACCAGATCGAGAGCCTGGAGGTGTTCGCCTCGGTCGACGACAGCGGCGTGGACTTCACCGTGCTCTTCCCGGCGGACGTCTTCGGCGAGGAAGGGGTGCGGGATCTGGCTCATGAGTTCACCTCCTTGGTGCACAGGTTCCTGAGTGCGCCGGACACGGCGATCGCGGACGTGCTGCGGACGGACTGACGGACCTCGCCGGGTCGATCCGGTCCCGGCCGGTCCGGGGGCCGCGCGGTCGGCTCCCGGGCCGGTCCGGCCGGATCAGGGCTGGAAGCCGGCCGGGGCAGGGACGGGCGCGGCCATCCGGATCACCTCGAAGGCCTCGCTGTGGCCGTGGCCGGCGCTGGTGACGGCCCGGTAGGACGCCAGCCCGCGGACCGCCTCGTCCCAGGCGGCGTGCCGCAGCTGGGACCGGTAGCAGCGCATGGCCGCCACCTTCAGCTCGATCTGGTCGGTGACGTCCTCGGTGTACTGGGCCTCGCCGAGCGGCGCCCAGACCTCGTAGCCGAGCACCAGGGACGGCGGCGGGGAGGGCGGCCCGGCCTCCTCGAAGAAGTCGGACTCCGCCATCCACAGCGCCTCCAGGCCCAGCCGGTGGACGGCCCGGTGCTCCACGTCCCCGTCGTCGCGGTGCGGCAGGTACACCCGGTCCGGGCGCACCTCGCGCAGCACCTTGACGACGGCCAGGTGCAGGCGGCGGTCGGCGGCGAAGTCACGGGACGGCTCGTCCAGGGTGACGCACCGCTTGACGCCGAGCACCCGGCAGGCGTCGGTGGTCTCCGCCGCGAACTCCTCGGCCCCGACCTCCCGGTCGCGCAGTCCGCGCTCCCGGCGGATCACGATGACCACCGTGACCTCCGCGCCGGACTGCGCGAGCTTGGCGATGGAGCCGCCGCAGCCGATGACCTCGTCGTCGGGGTGCGGGGCGATCACCAGGACCCGGGTCACCGGCCGGCTCCGCCCGGGGCGCCGTACCCGGCCCAGCGGGCCCACTCGGCCGTGCGCTCCATGCCCTCGTCCAGCGTGGTCCGGGGCGCGGTGAGCACCTCGGCGGCCCGGGCGGCGTCCGCGCGGGCGGGGCTGGCGTAGAGGGCCTGCTCCCAGTCGGGGACGGCCCCGCGGGTGTCCGTGCCGCTCGGGGCGGGCAGCCCGCGCATGTCACGCAGCCGGTCGAAGAACGCCCCCCAGTCGGGCTCGTCGGGCCCGTTGAGGAGGAACTTCCGCCCGGCCGCCGCGGGTTCGGCGAGGGCGGCCAGTACGGCGTCCGCCACGTCGTCGACGTACACCGCGTTGCAGGCGCCGCCGGCCCCGGCGACCGGCAGCTCCTCGAACTCCGCTGCGGGACGGGTGAGTTGAGCGGTCGTCCACTGGCCGCCCCAGGGCCCGTAGACCACGCCGGGCTGAAGCACCACGATGTCGGGGCCGTCGCCGTGCGCGGCCAGCACCAGCCGTTCGGCGGCCGTCTTCTGCTGCTCGTACTCGCGGTCGTCCGGATCCTCGGCGAGCGCCGGCGCGGTCTCGTCGAAGCGGGTGAGACCGGCGGTGTCGTAGACGTCGACGGTGCTGATGTGCACCAGCCGTTCCACACCCGCGAGTTTGGCCGCGGCGAGCAGCTGCGCGGTGCCGTCGACGGTGGTGCGCCAGCGGTCAGCCACCTCGCCCTGCGATCCGAACGCGCAGTGCACCACCAGGTCGCAGCCGTGCAGGGCCTTGCTGAGGCTCTGTGGGCTGTCCAGGTCCACGGTCCGGAAGACCAGCCGGTCCTGCGGCAGCACGGAGAGCCGGGCGACCCGGCCGTAACCGCGTACCAGGGCGCGGACCTCGGCCCCGGTGCCCAGCACCAGCCGCTCCACCACACGGCCGCCGATGAACCCGCTGGCGCCGGTGACCGCGATGCGCCTGCCCGCGAAGTCGTTCATGCCACGCTCCTCGAAGTCGTCCCGGTCAGCCAGGGCTGGGCCAGCGGGCGCCGCGCGGGCCCCGTGTAGCACTGCTCGATCAGCCGGGCGACCCGCAGGCCGTCCTCGGCGGTGGCGTGCGGCGCCACGTCCGCGCCGGCGCACACCTGGGCGAAGTTGCGCAGCTGCTCCACGAACAGGTCGTCCCACTCGTCCTGGGCCGGCGGTACGGCCCGTACGTCGCCGCGGTGCAGTTCCTGGCCGGATGCGGTGATCAGCGTGCACTCGCCGGCCGGGAAGTCGGTGCCGACGCTGACCTCGGCCTCGGTGCCGGTGACGACGCAGCTGATGCCGAGGGCGCGGACCCTGCTGAACTCCAGCACGGTCTCCACGCCCCCGATGCGCAGGGTCGCGACGGCGTCCGCCTCGACCCCGCCGAGGCTGTCGTCCACGTAGTCGACCACCTCGACGTCCGGGCCGAGCCACCACAGCAGGATGTCGAAGACGTGCGAGGCCGTGTCGGTGAGGACACCGCCGCCCGCGAGCCGCCGGTCGAACATCGACCAGGAGACCGGCTCCCAGCTGTAGGGGTGGCCCTCGGTCCAGCGGACCCGGGTCACTGTGCCCAGGTCTCCGTCCTGGATCAGCCTGCGCGCCCAGGCGTTGGCCGGGAACAGCCGCCGGGGGTGGGCCATCAGCAGGTGGGTGTCCGGGGCGGCGGCCGCGGCGGCGGCGAGGGCCTCGGCGTCCGCGGCGGAGGTCGCCATCGGCTTCTCCAGCAGCACGTGCTTGCCCCGGGCCAGCAGGTCCCCGGCGACGGCGGCGTGCGCGGTGTGCGGTACGGCGACGACGGCCGCGTCGAAGGCGTCGGCGGCCTCCTCCACCGAGCGGGCGATCAGCACGTCCTCGGCGGAGCCGCCCTGGTCGGTGTACCAGCGGAGGGCGGCACGGGCCTGCTCGGGGTCCGGGTCGATCAGGGCGGTGAGCCGGATCTGCGGGACGTGCGGCAGCGCGGTCAGATGACAGGACCGGGCGGCGGCACCGCAGCCGACGACGGCCAGTCGCAGCGGTTGCATGGGCGACTCCTCGGGTGTGGTCGTAAGGGGGGCGGATCGAGGGGCGGCCGGTCAGGTGACGGCCGGGAGGACGGAGGGGTGGAACGGGCCGGCCGAGTGGGCCGGGTGGCACGGGACGGCCGGGACGGCCGGATCGACCGAGTGGGCCGGGTGGCACGGGACGGCCGAGTGGGGCGGGTGGCGCGGATCGACCGGGAAGGCCGATTGGACAGAGTCGGTCGCGTGAACCGGCTCGGCCGATTGCACCGAGTCGGTCGGATGAACCGGCCCGGCCGAGTGGACCGAGCAGGCCGAGCAGGCCGAGTGGACCGAGTGGACCGAGTAGGTCGGGTCGGCCGGGTGGAACACCCAGAAGTTGGGTTCCGCGTAGACGCCTTGGCCGTCCGCCGAGACCTCCAGGGGGGCGAGCGCGCCGGGCACGAGATGGCGGGCGGGGCCCGGCAGCGGGTGTCCGGTCACCTCCTCCCAGCGGGCGGCGGGCTGACTGATCACCAGCGAGCGGTCGCAGGGGGCGAGCAGTTCGGCGCCCAGCGCGGCATGGGTGGCCAGCCAGGGGTCGAACGGCGTTCCGTCCGGGCGCCGCCAGCGGGCGTACTCGGCCATCGGGACGAGCGGGTAGCGGGCCTTGCGGGTGGGGCGCACCGGGATGACCACCCCGCGCAGGCCCGCGCCGCGTGCCGCGTCCCGGGCGTGGCCGAGCAGCCGTTCGGCCAGGCCGGTGCCGCGCAGCCGGGGTGACACGCTGACGGAGAGCATGCACAGGGTGTCGGGGCGAGCGCCGACGGGCCCGTCGAACGCGGAGACCAGTACGTCGTCCGATCCCCCCGGGAGCCCGGCGACCGTACCGTCCCAGGAGACCGGCAAGCCGTTGGCCGCGGCCACGAGCCGCCCCTCCTCGTCCAGCACGCAGATCTGGTGGGCCGGGTGGGTGTCGTAGAGCCGGTGCCAGCGCCAGTTCCCGGGCGACTCCCAGCTCATGAACACGGGCATGTTGCCCGTGGTCAGCTCGTCGACGGCCGGTTCCAGCTCCGGTGCCTTCTCCAGCGTGGTGACCGTGAGGGCCGGCAGGTCCGCCACGGCCGCGTCAGCCGATCAGGCGGTTGCCGGCGCTCGCCCGCATGGTGCGGGAGCGGCGCAGGTCATGGGTGACGTTGACGCGCTTGAGCCAGCGGTCGGTACCGTCGTACCGGGCGGTGAAGGGCACCCGGCCGTGGACCACGCGGTGGTTGTTGACGACCAGGCAGTCCCCCTGTTCCAGGGCGACCTCGCGCAGTCCGCCGTCCACGACCTCGATCAGGCGGTCAAGGGCGCGGCGCGCCTCCGGGTCGTCCTCGGGGACCTCCATGAAGTACGGGTCCAGCCGCAGGTAGGGCTCCTCCCGCGGTCCGAACAGGGCGGCCACCGGGCGGCGTTCGTGGATCAGCCGCTCAATCGTGGCGAACCGCTCGGCGTCGCCGTCGAGGCGGGCGGAGTTGTTCTTGGGCAGGTGCGACTCGTCGGGCGCGATGTGGAAGCGTTCCTCGAACAGCACCTCCAGGTCGTCGTCGGGGAGTGATCCGTCGGCGTAGGAGCCCACCGTGGTGGCGACCTTGTCGGGATTGCGCAGAGACGCCAGCACCAGGTAGTCGCCGCGGTGCGGGTGAAAGGCGTCCTCGGTGTGCCAGGTCAGCAACTCCGCGCTGCCCAGTCCCAGTTGGTCGTGCTCGTGGCGGCGGACGGGGAAGATGTCGTGCACCAGCCGGCCGTCCTGCTGAGTGGTCCAGCCGAACGGCTCGCCGAGCAGCGCCGCGTAGAGCAGGACGAGGATCTCCTCGGGGAACTCCCGGTTGGGCCGGGGCCGGCCGCGCCAGTGGTCAGGGGTGGGTCCGATGCGGTCCTGGTCGAAGAGGTGCCCGCTGACCACGCAGTAGCCGGTGGGTTCGTCGATGGCGAAGGTGCGCAGGAACCGCTGGGTGCGCACCGGGAGTCCGGCGGCGAGCCTGGGCAGGTCGAGCAGGAGCGCCGGGTCGTCGTCACCGGTGTGGCGCTCCGCGACGCCGATGGTCAGCTCGGCCGTCTGCCGCGCCTCGTCCGGGGTGAGCAGCAGGACGTGCCGCTCCTCGAAGGGTGTGTCCATGGCAGTTCAGTCCTTATGTTCCTTAGGTGCGGCCGGTGGGAACGGTGTCGACACCGAGCGGGGCCGGGTCTGCGCCGCCGAGAGCCAGTGGGCGAGCCGGCGGGGGGTCGGGTGGTCGAAGACGGTCGTCGCACGCAGCCCGACGGTCCCGGGGAAGTCGGCGCGGAGCTCGGTGACCAGGCGCATGGCCAGGATCGACTGCCCGCCACCGGCGAAGAAGTCCGCGTCGACGCCGAACTCCGGGTCGTCGAGCAGGTCCCGGAAGCGCCGCAGGACGATGGGGAGCGGCTCGGATGCGACGGAGGCGGGCACGGGCGATGCGCCGGGGGCGGGGGCGGAGGCGCCAGGGGCGGGGGCCGGGGCGGATGCACCGAGGGCGGTAGCACCGAGGCCGAGGGCAGAGGCGCCGGGAGCCGGGGCGGAAGCACCGAGGCCGAGGGCAGAGGCGCCGGGAGCCGGGGCGGAAGCACCGAGGCCGGTAGCGCCGGGGGCGACGGCAGAGGCGCCGAGGGCGGAGGCGGAAGCACCGAGGCGGGTAGCACCGGGGGCGAGGGTGGCGGCCGCCGCGCGGTCGCCGTCCGCAGAGGCGCCGGAGGCGAGGGCGCCGTTCGCCGGAGCACCGGGCACCGGGACGACGCCGACGAGAGCACCGGGCGCCGTGTCGGGTCCGGGCACCGCCCGGCTCTCCGTGGCGAGCCGCGCGGCGAGGCCTCGGCGGTCGACCTTGCCGTGCGCGTTCTTCGGCAGGGCTCCCGTCCAGAACAGCCGCTGCGGGGCGGCCCAGCCCGGCAGTTCGGCGGTGACCCGGGCCAGCAGCCGGGCGCGCTGCTCGGCGGTGACCGGCAGCACGCCGTCCGGCGGTGGCGTCGGGGCCGGCCCGGCCGGGACCAGGCAGGCCAGCAGGGTGCTGCGGGTCCGGGCGTCCGCGAGGACGACGGCCTGGGCCACGGAGGGGTCGGCGGCGAGCAGGCGTTCCACCGAGGCGGGTTCCAGCCGGTGGCCGCGGATCTTCATCTGGTCGTCCACCCGGCCGTGGAACTCCACGTTGCCGTCGGGCAGGACGCGGCCGAGGTCGCCGGTGGCGTACAGCCGGCCGTCCCCGGGCCGGGGGCCGGTGACGAACCGCCGGGCGGTCTGCTCCGGGTCGCCGAGGTAACCGGAGGCCAGCGAGGGCCCGCCGATGTGGATCTCCCCGACCTCGCCGGGCGCCACGGGGTGCCGGCCGGGTCCGCGCACGTTCACCTCGGCGTTGGCGAGCGGCGTGCCGACGGGCACCTCGGCGGCGGCGTCCGCCAGCGGGCCCTGGTACATGGTGGAGGTCACGGTGCACTCGGTGAGCCCGTAGACGTGCACGAGCGCGGCCCGCCCGGCGCGCTCCCAGCGCCGCCAGTCGTCGGGGTCCATCCGCTCGCCGCCGACCAGCACCCGGCGCAGCGCGGGCGGGGTGGTCGTACCCCGGACGTCCAGCCAGTGCGCGTACTCGCGCCAGTACTGGGTGGACAGTTCCACGACGGTGACCTCGAGGTCGCCGAGCAGCGCGTGCAGCTCCTGGGGGTCCGGTACGGCGGTGCCGGGACGGCAGACGACGGTCCCGCCGCGGGCGAGCACCGGGAAGACCTCCTCCACGACCACGTCGAAGCCGAGAGAGGCCAGTTGCAGCCAACGGTCCCCCGGGCCGAGCGCCAGCCGGTCGGCGGCGGCCAGGGCGAAGCCGTGCAGCGCGTCCCGTCCGATCCCGACGGCCTTGGGCTCGCCGGTGGACCCGGAGGTGAACATCGCGTAGGCGGGACCGGCGGGCACGGCCGTACGGTCGCCCGGGTCGCCCCCGGCCGACTGCGGTGCCGGACCGTCCAGTTCGGGGCTCAGGTCGACCCACGGGGGCAGGCCGGTCCCGCTGGGCGCCGCACCCCGGCCCACGAGCAGAGCCGCGTCGACGCGGGCGCAGCGGGCGGCGCGGGCGGGCTCGGGGAGGTCGTCCTCCAGGACGGCGAAGGCGGCGCCCGCGGCGAGCGCGCCCAGCATGCCCACGACGGCGTCCAGCGGGGCGAGAGCGCCCAGCATCACGTACCGGCCCGGTCCGGCCCCGGCGGCGACCAGCCGCCCGGCCACGGCCCGTGCCGTCAGGTCGAGTTGACGGTAGGTCAGGGTGCGACGTCCGTCGGTGAGGGCGGGGCGGCCACCGTGCCGGGACACCACCTCACGCCAGAGCCGGGACAGGGCGTCGGCCCCGGCCGCCGTGCCGGACGCCCCCGTCACCGGCCACCTCCGTCGCGCAGGAACGCGGAGAGTGTCTCCAGTCCGTCGGTGAAGTCCTTCTCGGCGCCGCCGAATCCGAGCCGTACCGCTCCCTCGCGTCCGAAGGCGGTGCCGGGTACGAGCAACGTGCCGTACCGCTCGAGGAGTTCGGTGCAGAAGCGTGCGGAGTCCGGGACGCCGGGCAGTCCCAGCAGGCAGCAGACCCCGCCGCTCGGGGGCGTCCAGGCGACCAGGCCCTCGTGCTCGGCGACCCACTTCTCCAGCACGGTCAGATTGGCGCGGGCCTCGGTCCGCCGGGGACCGATCAGGGCGTCCGCCGAGCGCATCGCCGCGGTGGCGATCGCCTCCACCAACGGGGAGAGGAAGAGGGTGGTGCGGTCGCGCACGGTGAAACCGCGCTCGATCAGCTCCGGCGGGGCGACGCACCATCCGACCCGCAGGCCGGGCAGCCCGAACGCCTTGGAGAAGGTGCCGTAGCTGACGGTGTGCGGGTACCGCGTGCCGGGGTCGGGCAGCACCGGGCCGTTCCAGGCCATCTCCGCCGTCGCCGCGTCCCAGACCAGGACCGCGTCGATCTCCGCGACGCGGTCGATCAGCCGCCGGTAGGCGGTCGGGCTCAGGGTGACGCCCGTGGGATTGTGCGGGAAGTTGACGATCACGGCCCGGGTGTCCGGGGGGATCGCCCGCTCCAGGGCCCGGGGGTCGGTGTCGGCCGCGGTGAACGCGTCCAGGGACACGGGGTGCGGGACGCAGCCGGCCGCCTGCGGGTAGTGGGCGAGCGAGTGGTAGAGCATGTCGGGCAGCACCACCCGGTCGCCCGGCCCGAGCAGGGTCTCCAGGGTGAGGGCGATGGCCTCGCTGGAGCCGTGGGTGACCATGACGCGGTCGGCCTGCCCGGGAAGGTAGCGGTCGGCGATGGCCCGGCGCAGCTCGGGCGAGCCCTGCGAGGTGCTGTCGTCGACGAGGACGCCGTCGAGGTCCGTCGCCGCCAGGCCGGTCAGCCGGCGCAGTTCGGCGTAGGTGTAGGGGTGTACTCCGCTGGAGCTGATGTCCCGCTGCGCCTGCCCGAGCCGGCGCCGGTACCACTCCTCCAGTACCGGAGGCTCCGCAGGGCGCGCCGCATTTAATTCCATTCGAGTCCGTGACACGAAGAAAACCTCATCGGATTAGGGCTCGTGAAAATCGGTGAAGAGCGAGTTCAGGCACACACAATGCGCCTCGACTCGACGGGGGGAAATCGGTGCCGACTGCCCCAATTACATCAACAGGTGTGTGACGGTTACAAGTAACGCGAGTACGTGACAGGGTCCGCACCGCTGGTCGCACCGTCGCCCCCGCTGCCACCTGGGCGTCCGTTACAGCAGGCCGGAGCCCTGCGATCGCACGGGCGCCGGGGCGGCCACGCCGCGGGACGGTCCACCCGGCCGGCCGGGTCCCGGCCACTTTCCGGGGCCGTAGTGACCCGTCGAGTTTCCCATGGCACTATTGCCGCCATGCGCCCAAAAATTCCGGCCGACAGCATTCTGCGGCTGGGCGATTTCCGACAGATCTTTCTCGCGGACAGCATCAGTCAATTCGGCACGCAGATCCTGACACTGGCCCTGCCGCTGGTGGCCGTGGTCAGTCTGGACGCCTCCCCGCTTCAGGTGGGGGCCCTGTCGGCCGCCGAGTCACTGCCCTATCTGCTGGCGAGCGTCCCGGCCGGCGTATGGGCGGACCGGGTACGCAAGCGCCCGCTGCTGCTCGCCACGGACACCGCCCGCGCCGTGCTGCTGCTGTGGATTCCGATCGCCTGGTGGACCGGCGTCCTCACCGCCTCCCAACTCATCGTCATCGCGTTCGTGTTCGGGCTGCTCACGGTCTTCTTCGAGGTGGGGTACGCGAGTTACGTGCCCTCACTGGTGCCGCGGGAGCGGCTGATCGACGCGAACACCCGGCTCCAGGTCGTCCAGTCGGTGGCCCAGGCCGCGGGCCCGGGTGTCGGCGGGGCCCTGGTGCAGGCGCTGGCCGTGCCGGTGGCGGTGCTGGTGTCGATCGGCGGCTATCTGTGGTCGGCGGCCTGCGTGCTGTTCGTCCGGGGCCGGGAGCCGGTGCCCGTGCGCGCCGACGGCGAGGCCGCCTCCTGGCGGAAGGACGCCGCCGAGGGGCTGCGCGCGGTCCTGGGCGACGTGCTGCTGCGGCGGACCTCCCTCAGCACCGCCTGCTTCAACCTCTTCTGGAGCATGGGCACTCCGATGATCCCGGTGCTCCTCGCCGGCCAACTGGGCCTGGACGCGGGCGTGATCGGCCTGCTGCTGACCTTCGAGGGCGTCGGCGGCCTGCTCGGCGGCGTGCTGGCCGCGAAGGTGGCGCGGCGGCTGGGGCACGGTCCGGCGATCTGGACCGCCACGCTGGTGGCCGGCCTGGGGATCACGCTGGTGCCCCTGGTGGACACCGGCTGGCGGCTGTCCCTGGTCAGCCTGGGGCTGTTCGTCTCCTCGACGGGCATGGTCGTCTACAACGTCATCGTCGTCACCTTCCGGCAGTCCATCACCCCGGACCGGCTGCTCGGCCGGGTCAGCGCCTTCAACCGGCTGCTGGTCTGGAGCACCCTGCCGCTGGGCGCGGTACTCGGCGGCCTCTGCGGCCAACTCCTGGGCGCGCGCACGACGTTGTGGATCGCGGGGATCGCGACGACGCTGTCGTTCCTGTGGATCTACTGCTCGCCGCTGCGCACCCTGCGCGACATTCCCGAGGGATACCTCCTCGGCGGCTCCCTGCCGGGCACGGCACAGCAGCCGAAGGCCGGCGCCGGCGCGTCCGCCGCGACGGCCACTACCGCTACGACCGCCACGCCCGGTACGCCCGCCACGCCCGCCACGCCCGCCACGCCCGCCACGCCCGAACGGACGGAGTCCGCGTGACGCTCACCGATCCCCGTGAAGTCCTGGCCACCGCCCTGGAGTCGGCCGCGACCCGCGGACTGTCGCTGCGCCCGGGGACGGCGGTCCTCAACGACGCGGGCTGGGACTTCTGGGTGGTGGAGGTCCAGGACACCGAGGGGACCGAGTGGATCCTCCGGCTGCCGCGCCGCAACCGCAGTGCCGACCTGATCGCCGTCGAGGCCGCCGTGCTCACGGCGGTCCGCCCCGCGCTGCCGGTCGCCGTCCCGCGCTGGGAGCACGCCGACCGTGCCTTCATCGCCTACCGCAGACTCCGGGGCGCCCCCGCCGGGGCGGAGGACCAGGACAGCCTCCGCTACGAGTGGCACCCCGCGGCGGGCACCGGCCGGCCCGGCACGGACTATGTGACCTCCCTCGCCGCCGCCCTCGCCGCCCTGCACTGCGTGCCCGTCGAGGAGGCCGTGGACGCGGGCGTCCCGCCCCGCGAACTGGCCCAGGTGCGCGAGGATTTGGAGAGGAAGCTCGGAGAGGCCCGGACCGCCGTGCCGCTCCCCGAGCGCTGGTACGCACACGGGCGGACCTGGCTGGACGACGACCGGCACTGGACGCACGGCGTCCGGCTCACCCACGGCGACATGCACCCGGGACACACCCTCGTCGGCCCCGGCTCGGAGGGGGTGACCGGTGTCCTGGACTGGACGAACGCCGCGTTCGACGATCCGGCCGCGGACTTCGTCGACCAGTACCTGGCCGGCGGCCGACCGCTGCTCGACCGGCTGTTGTCGGCGTACCGCCGCGGCGGTGGCACGATCCGCCCGGGTCTGCGGGAGCGCGTCCTGCTGCGTGCCTCGTTCCGCTGGGCCCACGTGGGACTGCTGGGCGTACGCACCGACCGACCGGCACTGACCGCCGTGGCCCGCGAACGCCTCGCCGCACCACCGCCGGAGCCGGGAACCGCCCGGAAGCCCGTGGCACCGCCGGGCCCCGCCGCACCGCACCGGCCCACCCCATGACGACTCCCGCCCCGCACACCGGTTCCACCGAGCCCCAGAAGGAGAACGAAGCGATGACCATGACCGACGACGTCCACGCCCAGGCCCTGAAACTGGCCCGCACCTACCTGGGCCAGGACGCCCTGGACGGCGGCTGGTTCGAACTGGGCGGCTCCTCGCTGGACGCGGCCCGCCTGGTCAGCTCCCTGGAGCACGACCACGGCTGGGAGATCGCCCTCCAGGACCTCCTGACCGCCCCGTCGGTCGCCGGGCTGCTCGCCGCCCCCGTCACGCCCGGGTCCCCCGAGACACCGGAGCCGCCCGCCGCACCCGCACCCGCACCCGCACCACCCGCCGCCGCTCAGTCCACTCAGACCACCGCCAGCGCTCAGGCCGTGCCGGCGCCGGCCGAGGTCGCGTCCACGCCCGCCGCCTCCCCGGGCGCCGACGTCCTGTGGCCCGCGCTCGCCCGGCTCTCCGCGGCCGACCGGCTGGCCCTCGCCCACCGGTTGCTCGGGGACGTGCTGCGCGAGTCCGGCGAGCAGCGCTGACGCCCGACAAGCGGCTCAGGGCAGCGTGGTGAGGAACTTCAGCATCGCGTCGTTCACCTCCAAGGGCCGCTCCAGGTACCCGTAGTGCCCGCAGTCCGCGATCTCCGAGTACCGCCCCCGGGGAAACGCCTTGGCGACCTCCTCGCACAGGTGCGGCGGTACGACGATGTCGTGCCGGAAGCCCAGTACCAGCACCGGCACGGACACCCGGGCGAGCGCGGGGAGCCGGTCCTCCGGCTCCCCGCCGGCCGGGGCCGGCACGGGGGCCGTCCCGGCGCGCTCGGCGGCCTCGAACAGGTCGAGCCAGTCGAGCATCTCGTCCTCACGGCGCCAGGTGGCGGGCGAGAGGTTGAGCACGGCGCGCAGCCAGGCCGCGTAGCGGGGAGGCAGGCGCATCCCCTCGGCCGCCAGCTCCCGCTCCGCGTCGGCCATCGCCCGGCCGGACAGGTCGCCGCGCCCGCGGGTGGCCATCAGCACGGCCCCGGTCACCAGGTCCGGCCGGGCCAGCATGAGTTCCTGGACCACCTCTCCCCCGAACGAGGCCCCCACGACCCGGCACGCACCGATGCCCAACTCCGGCAACACCTGGGACAGTTCCGCCGCGACACGGCGCGGCCCCGGCGACACCGGCGCCACCGACAGCTCTGCCATCTCCGACGGCACCGACGGATCCCGCACCGGTCTGCGGTCGAGGCTGAGGACCCGGAAGCCGGCCGCACGCAGCGCGGGCACCTGGTGCAGGTCCCAGACCCGCCCGGGCGCCCCGCTGCCCGCGACGAGCAGCACGGGCTCCCCCTCACCCTCGTCCCGTACGACGAACTCCGCGCCCTCCACCGGCAGCGTGCGCACGTGCCCTCCTCGCAGTCGGTCCCGGCGCCGACGACCGGTCCCGCCGGCCCCCGACCAGCCGTCATGCTAGGGCGGCCCAGGTCAGGGGCCAGGTGCGGACGGGCACACGATCGCCACTTCGCGCCGTTATCCCGTTATGTCCCCTCCTCCTCTTCTTGCACGACAGCTTGATGACCGGCCTGCCGGCCTCGCTGGGCCCCGCTCCCGGGCCAGGATTTCCTCCCGGAGGGCCGAGCCCGGCAGACCCGGCTCTCCGGGCATCGTCCGGGATCCCTCTCCCGACTCGCTCACCCCGGCACCGCGCACCACGAATACGCGGTCCGGCGCCACCGGAGACGGCTACTCGCCTCACGACCAGGAGGGCTGCAAGCGAATGGACCACGCTGTCACCGCCCCGGCCGCGCCACTGAGCCGACGGGAGCGACAGGTGCTCGTGCACATGGCGGACGGGCTGACGTACGACGCGATAGCCCAGCGCATGGCACTCAGCCGGCACACCGTGGACACCTACATCCGGCGCATCCGGGCGAAGACCGGCGCGCGCAACCGCATGCAGTTGCTGATGTGCGCCCTGCCGCTCATGGCCGGCTCGGTCGGCGCGGCCGGCGCGGCGCCCGAGCCGGCCCACCACGACTGAACAGCGCGTCCTTTCGGCCGCTGTGGCATCGCGCCGAGGCCAGAACCCGATCACGGAGCAACAGAGACCGTTCCGTTGCCGTCCAAGAGCACGGGGGATTCGGCAGGGCAGTGCGCCCCGGCACCGCAGCGCCACTCGAAGAAGAACGAAGCACGGGCAACGAGGCACCAGTACAGGAGATTTGTGATGAAGCGTCTGATCTGCGCACAGCGAATCCGGATCTGTGCGGCGGTCACCGCCCTTGTGGCATTCGGTTTCCTGGGGGTCGTCCAGCACACGGAGACCGCACGGCCGCATTCCGTCACGACGGCGGACTGCGTCCCCCAGACCCGCTGCGACGACACGTCCTGGGGCGGCTGACCACACCAGGGCGGCCCACGGGCCCGGTCACGCCGCGGACTCCCCCGCCGCGGCGCGACCGGGCTCCGCTGCGCGGGCCTCGGCCTGTCGTCGAGCACCTTCCCGAAGCCGTGCACACGGCACTCCCGCGCGCCGGTTCCACTCCGACGCGTGCGCGAGCCGTACGACGGTCGCGGCTCACCGGGCCCGGGAGAACAGGAGTCCTTCGTCGACCGCTCGCCCGAAGGGGCCGACGAGCAGGCTCACCCGGTGATGGACAGCCCGGTTCGGCCCCTCCTGACGGGCGGTCCGGTTCACGCCGTCGCGTCGTCGTGGGTGACGGTGACGACGATCTTGCCGACATGGCCGTTGGCCGCCATGTAACGGTGGGCCTCGACGATGTCCGTGAGGTCGAAGGTGCGGTCCACGACCGGGGCGAAGGAGCCCGAGGTGAGACCCGCGTTGACGAACGCGACCGCGCGGCGCAGGCGCTCGGGGTTCGTGGTGATCTCGAAGAGGGTGTAGGTGCTGCTGTTCAGCGCCGGGTAGGACTGTGCGTTGGGCAGCGGGGTGGGGCGCGGGTCGAGCGCGCCGTAGACGACGAGGAAACCGCCGGGGGCGATGCCCTGGGCGATGGTCTCGACGCCGGGGCCGGCGATCGGGTCGAAGGCCAGGCGGACGCCCTCGCCGTGGGTGATCTCCTTGATCCGGGCGGGCAGGTCCTCGTCGTCGGTGACGATCACATGGGCCGCTCCGGCGTCCAGGAGGCGCTGCTTCTTGCCGGGGCCGCGCGTGGTGACGATCGGGATCGCGCCGATGTGGCGGGCGACCTGGATGGCGGCCAGGCCGACACTGCTGGAGGCCGCCGTGATGAGGACGTGGTCCCCGGGGCGCACCCGGCCGCTCTCGGCCAGCGGGCCGTAGGCGGTGATGTAGGCCATCCACACGGCTGCCGCCCGGGCGGCCTCGACGTCCGCCGGGCGAGGCACCACGGCCGAGGCCGGAACGACGACGTGGTCGCCGTAGGTGCCGTACTCGCTCTGCAGAAACGCCGGCACGACCGCGACCGGGTCGCCCTCGGCGAAACCGTCCACGCCCTCGCCGACGGCCTCGACCACGCCCGCGGCCTCGTAGCCGAGCGAGGAGGGGAAGCGCGGCCGGTCGAAGTAACTGCCTTCGCGGAACATGATCTCGGCCCGGTTGAGGCCGATCGCGTCGACGCGGATCCGTAGTTCCGCGGCGCCGGGAGCACCCACTTCGACGTCGCGGAGGGTCAGGACCTCGGGGCCGCCGAGCCGGTCGAACTGTACGAGTCTTGCCATGGCGCATCCGTCCTGGGGGCGGGAGTGGGGGAAGTGCACCGAACCTGTCCGGTGCCGACATTCACCTTGCCCCAATGTTTGATGGCCGTCAAATCTTGATGACTGTCGAAGTAAGCGTCCGCCGGAGCGTCCCCGCACGCCATGCGGCCGGCACCGCAGGCACCGCAGGCACCGAGCCGCTGCCGGGGCTGGACCGGATGGCCGACCCCGAACGACTGCTGATCGTGGGCACGCCGTCCGAGCTGTTGTTCTGGGGCGGCTGCGCGCGGGATGAGTACGGGGTACGGGGCCCCGGGAGATCATCGGACGGCTCACGGCCCTGGGCGGCAGCGTCGGCCTGGGCGGCCCGATCGCCGACCAGTCGGCGGCGCTGCGGTTGCTGCTGCCCCAGGCGGATCGGCAGCGGGAACTGCGCCGCGAGTTCCTGGTACGGCAGTTCGCGGTCACCGCGGAGGTCCTCCGTACCACAGCCGGCATCCGGGAAGCCGGGCTCAGCCGCCGCGCCGCACCCGGGCCGCCTCGCGGGCCTCCGCGAGCTTGCGGGCCTCGCTGGTCTTGCGGGACGGCCTGCCACCGGAGCCGCCCTTCGCGTCCTTGGTGCTGCCGAGGCCACGGAACGGGGCGTTGTGGTTCTTGGGGCGCGGCACGGCCGGCCCCCCGTCGAGAGGCTTGCCGGAGGGGGCCTTGGCGCCGGTGATCCGGCTCAGCTCCGCCTCGCCGGACCGCACCTTGGTGACCTTCGGGGCGACACCGGCGTCCGCCATCACCTGGCTCGTCTCGCGGCGCTGTCCCGACAGGACGAGTGTCACGACGGTGCCGGAGCGGCCGGCCCGGGCCGTGCGGCCCGCACGGTGCAGATAGTCCTTCGGGTCGGTGGCCGGGTCGACGTTGACCACGAGGTCGAGGTCGTCGACGTGCAGGCCGCGTGCGGCGACGTTCGTCGCCACCAGCGCGGTGACCTGCCCGTTCTTGAACTGGGCCAGGGTACGGGTGCGCTGCGGCTGGGACTTCCCGCTGTGCAGGGCGGCGGCGGCCACGCCGCTGGCCCGCAGATGCCGGGTGACCTGGTCGACGCCGTGCTTGGTGTCCAGGAACAGCAGGACGCGGCCGTCCCGGGCGGCGATCTCCGTGGTCACGGCGTACCGGTCCGGGCCGTGCACGACGAAGACGTGGTGTTCGATCGCGGAGACCGCGCTGGACGAGGGGTCCACGGAGTGGACGGCGGGGTCGCGCAGGTAGTCCCGCACCAGCTGGTCGACATCGCGGTCGAGGGTGGCGGAGAACAGCATCCGCTGCCCGTCGGGGCGCACCTGGTCCAGGGCTTCGGTGACCTGCGGCAGGAACCCCATGTCACACATCTGGTCGGCCTCGTCCAGGACCGTGATGCGCACCTGCCCCAGCCGGCATGCCTTGCGGTCGATGAGGTCGTGCAGTCGGCCGGGCGTGGCGACGACGATCTCGGCGCCGTCCCGCAGCACGGCGGCCTGCCGTCCGATGGACACTCCGCCCACCACGGTCGCGAGCCGCAGCCGCAGCGCCTCGGCGTACGGGGTGAGCACCTCACCGACCTGCTGCGCCAGCTCCCTGGTGGGCACCAGAACGAGCGCCAGCGGCTCCTTGGGCTGCGCGCGCCGCCCGGCCGTCCGGGCGAGCATCCCCAGGCCGAAGGCGAGCGTCTTGCCGGAGCCGGTGCGGCCCCGGCCCAGGACGTCCCGTCCCGCGAGCGCGTTCGGCAGTGCCGCCGCCTGGATGGGGAAGGGCACCGTCACACCGTGCTCGTCGAGCGCCCGCAGGATCTCGGCCGGCAGCCCCAGCTCCGCGAAGGACGCCGCCGGGGACGGAGCCGCGGTGGCGTCCGACGCCTCGGACACCTCGTCCTGCTGCCGGGCACCGGCACGTGCTGATTCGCTCACAGAAAGCCTTCCTCCGAAGGGACCGTACCGAGGAAGGCGCGGCGGGGACGCGGCCACCGGCCAGGAACCGCGAACCGGGCACCGACACAGCGACGCTGCAAACGGTCCACGCTAGCACGGGCCCCACCGCCCGGGCCTCCCACGGCCGCACCGCTCAGTCGCGGAACGACAGCCGGACCTGCCGGTGCGGTCGTCCCGACGCAGGGCACAGGCCGAGGGGCAGCAGGCCGTCCCGCGCATGCTGCCCCTCTGGCCCGGTCGGCGCCGGCTCAGGCCCCGTTGAAGCGCTCGTCGACGAAACCCGGCTTGGCGTCGTCGACCGCCCGCCGGTACCGCTCGGCGATGTGCTCGGGGTCGAACGGGGTGCCCGGCTCGACCGCCCCGTTGACCGTGAGGGTGAGGACCCGGATGCCGTCGTCGGCCAGCTGGGTGCCCAGCAGGTTCGCGGCCCCGCGCAGCCCCAGCTTGCCCAGGGACAGCGTGGCGAGGTTCGGGAGCGGCTGGTCGGCCAGACCGCCACCGGTGAACAGCAGCGTGCCGCCGCCGGCGGCTCGCATGGCCGGCACCGCGACCTGGGCGGCCACCACCCCGCCGACGACGTTCACGGCGTAGGCGCTCAGCAGGTCCTCGGGCGCGGCGGACAGGAGGTCGTCGGGCGTCAGCCGGGCAACGTTGTACAGCACGACGCCGGGCGGGTTCGGGGCCGCGTAGAGCGAGCTCAACGCCTCGCGCAGCTGCTCGGGATCGGCCGCGTCGACGCCTACGACGGCGACCTCGGCCCCGGTTGAGCGCAGGTCGGCGGCGAGCTCCTCGAGCTTGTCCCGGTGCCGGGCGGCCAGGGTCACCCGGTAGCCGTCCCGGGCGAAGCGACGGGCGGTGGCGGCGCCGATACCGGGTCCGGCACCGATCACGAGGAGGTGGCGTGCGTCTGCGGGATGCGGCGAGGGGGACGTGACGGCGGACACGGTAGGAGCGCTCCTTCAGGGCAGGGTGCACAAGGCCGATGGCCGTATCGTTTCGGGCCTCAAGACCGGTATCAAGTCACTCCTGATGCTAGTTCCAGAAGTGTGCGGGGGCTGGCCGGCCACTGGAGGATCCCGATGGTTGTGTACACCGTGCCGCGGCCCGTGGAACCGGCCGACCCGTCGCCCGGTGCCGGAAACGCCGTCGGTCCCGAGAACCTCGGCGACTCCGACGGCGCGGCTGCCCGGCGCCGAGAGCTCGCCGTCTTCCTGCGCAGCCGCCGCGAGCGCATCTCGCCGAGCGAGCTGGGAATCGTGGCGACCGGTCGGCGGCGCACCCCCGGTCTGCGCAGGGAGGAGGTCGCTCAGCACGCCGGGATGAGCGTCACCTGGTACACGGCCCTGGAGCAGGCCCGTGACGTGCGCCCCTCGCCGCAGGTACTCGCCGCGCTCGCCCGCACGCTGCGCCTGGACCACGACGAGCGCCACCACCTCTACCGGCTCGCCGGTGCCGCGGACGACGCGGTGGTCGCGGAGTGCAGCGCCGTGAGCGCCGAGTTGCACGCCGTGCTGGACAAGCTCGACCCGTACCCCGCCTGTGTCCAGAACGGCAGGTTCGACCTGCTCGCCTACAACAGCGCGATGCGCCTGCTGATCACCGACCTCGACGAGGTGCCGATCGCACAGCGCAACTGCGTCTGGCTCACCTTCACCGAGCCTCGCTGGCGCGAGCGCGTCGTCGACTGGGAGCAGGCCGCGGCCCGCCAGGTCGCGAACCTGCGCGTGGCCATGGCCGAGCACGTCGGCGACGGCCGATGGAGGGCGCAGGTTTCGCGGCTGCGCGCGGAGTCGTCGGAGTTCGCCGAACTGTGGGACCGGCACTCCGTCCGTGGCGTCGACGCCGGTGTGCTGCGCCGGATCGACCACCCGGTGATCGGCCGGATGACCTTCACCGTCTCCAACACCTGGGTCGCGCCCGGCTCGACGACCCGGCTGCAGGTGCTGCTCCCCGCGGACCCCCACACCGTCGAGCGACTGACCAGGCTGGTCGCCGACGCCACCTGAGCCCGCCCCACGCTCGGCCGGCCCGGTTGCCGACGGTCTTGTCAGACGGTCTTGACGACGGTGCCCGTGCCTTCGAGCGCGGTGACCTCGTCGTCGGGTGCCGTGGTGTCGGTGACGAGGGTGTGCAGGAGTGTGGAGGGGCCGACGAAGGCGTAGGCGGTGTGGCCGAGCTTGCTGCCGTCGGCGGCGACGATGATGCGGCGCGTGGAGGCGATGCCGGCCTTCTTCACGGCCGCGTCGTCGAGGTCGTAGGCGGTCAGGCCCTGGGCCGCGCTGAGACCGCAGCAGCCCATGACGGCGGTGTCGAAGCGGAGTGCCGCCAGGGACGCGAGGGTGAGGGGGCCGGTGAGGGCTCCCTCGGTGGCCCGTGGCTGCCCGCCGGGCACCATCAGCGTGGCCGGGCCCGGGCCCTCGCCGAACACATGGATGGCCTGCAGGGACAGGGGCATCACGGTGACCGGCCGCCGGCGCAGCAGGTGGGCGATCTCCAGGCAGGTGGTGCCGCTGTCGAGGAGGACGGTCTCGCCGTCGGCGATGAGCGAGGACACCTCGGCCGCGATGCGGCGCTTGGCGTCGACGGCCTCGTGAGCACGCAGCGCGAAGGGCGGCTCCTCACCCCTGAGCAGCAGGGTGCGCGCCCCGCCACGGACCCGCTCGAGGACGCCCTGCGCGGCCAGCGCGTCGAGGTCACGCCGGATGGTCATCTCGGAGGCACCGGTCAGTTCGACGAGTTCCTGGACCGTGATCCTTCCCGTCTCTCTGACGGCCTGCGCGATCACCCCGTGCCGGTCTGCGTTGCTCATACCGCGATTGAACACCCCGCGAAACGAACATTCAATGTGTGCGAAGCGACGATATTCAACCGCTCATGGTGTTCGTTACGGTGGCGGCCATGAGTGATTCGCTGCGAGCCGCCCGAACAGCAACCTTTGTCTACTTCAGCCTGTGCGGAACCCTGATGGGCACCTGGGTGGTGAACATCCCCGCCGTCGAGGAACGCGTGGGCATCACCCACGCGACGCTCGGGGGGCTGCTGGTGCTGCTGGGGCTGGGAGCCTTCCTCGGCATGCAGGTGGCCGGGCGTCTGACCGACTCCCTCGGGGCGCGCATCGTCGTACCCGCCACCGGCGTGCTGTGCAGTGCGGCCCTGGTGCTGCCCGGCCTTCCCCGGGAGCCGTGGACGCTGGCAGCCGCTCTGCTGGTCTTCGGATTCTGCAACGGCTGCCTGGACGTGAGCATGAACGCCCACGCCGTGCACGTGGAGAAGGCGTACGGCCGGCCCGTCATGTCGGCCTTCCACGCCACGTTCTCGGCCGGCGGCGTCCTCGCGGCGCTGGTCGGAGCGGCTGCCGCGAGCGCCGGCCTGAGCCCGGTCGCGGGCATGGCCGCCATGGGAGCCCTGGGCATCGCGATCGCCCTGGTGTCGGCACGTGCCCTGCTGCCGACCGCACCCACCGCCGCCGGCACCGGCTCCGCCGGGGAGACCGAGCGGGCGCCGGCCGCCGGGCGCCGCGCCACCAGCAGGCGCATCTGGATCCTCGCCGCCCTGGCTCTGATGGTCATGCTGTGCGAGGGAGCCGCCAACGACTGGAGCGCCCTGCACCTCAAAGACGTCCTGGGCGCACCCGCGAGCACCGCCGCCTTCGCGTACGGCACCTTCGCGGCGACCATGACCATCGGCCGGCTGCTCGCCGACCGCCTCGTCGCCCGGTTCGGGTCCATGGCGGTCCTGCGCCACGGCGCGGCGACGGCTGCCGTCGGGATCACGGTCGTGACCGTCTCCCCGTGGATATGGGCCGCGTTCGCGGGGTGGGCGCTGTTCGGTCTGGGGCTGTCTGGCTGTGTCCCGCAGTTGTTCAGCGCGGCAGGACATGCCGACCCCTCCGCTGCGGGGGCCAATGTCTCCCGCGTCGCCGGGTTCGGCTACGTCGGGATGCTCGCCGGCCCCGCCGCCATCGGCTGGCTGACCCACCTCGTCGCCCTGAACCACGCGTTCGTGCTGCTGATCCTGCTGTGCGCGATCACCGCCGTGGCCGCCGGGATCCTGCGCGCCGGATCCGACCGCCCGCGCGAGATGGCAGCAAGCAGCGGCTGAACGCCGACCAGCTGACCCCAGAACCAGTTGCTCTCCGGTTGCAGGGACCCGGTTCGGGTTCTTTACTGGTAGGTACAAATCCCACTGAACCGTGCGGTCCCCGAGATGGCGCGGCGGAGTGTTCCGTCGTCGGCGAGGGCGTCACAAGGTGGACCGGCATGGATGCCCGTAGGAGTCGTGTCCCATGCTCGCCATTCACCTCACCCGGTTCGGGGAGCCGGAGAAGACCCTGAAAGTGGTGGACGTTCCCGAGCCCCCGGCTCCCGCCGCCGGACAGGCGCTGGTGCAGGTCGAGTACGCCCCGCTCGACCACCACGATCTTCTCCTGGCGCAAGGTGTCTACCCGGTACGCCCTGAGCTGCCGACGGCCATCGGAAACGAGGGCGTCGGGACGGTCGTGTCCGTAGGGCCCGGTGTCGTGGAGGTCGGCCCCGGCGAGAGGGTCCTGCTGCCCTTCGGCGTCTTCTCCTGGTCCGAGCGGGTGGTGGCCGAGGCGGCAGACCTGACCGTCGTGGACAAGTCCATCGGTCTCGAACAGGCGGCGATGCTCACCATCAATCCCGTCAGCGCGGGGCTCCTGGTCGGCCTGCGTGACCTCGCGGCCGGCTCCTGGGTGGTGCAGAACGCGGCCAACAGCGGGGTGGGCCGGTCTGTCATCGTGTTCGCCAAGGAGCGAGGGCTGCGCACGATCAACATCGTTCGCCGCGTGGAACTCGTGAGCGAACTCCGTGCTCTCGGCGCCGACATCGTCGTCGTCGACTCGGCGGACGCCGGCGCGCGCGTGCGGGAGGCCATCGGCTCCGATCCCGTGCTACTCGGCCTCGACGGTGTCAGCGGTGCGGCGACCGCACTGCTGCTGGACGTACTGACCGACGGCGCCCTGCTGGCGATCTACGGGTATACGAGCGGCCGGCCGTTCACGCCCGATCCTGAGGTGCTGAGAACGAAGAACATCACCACGACGGAATTCTGGATGTACCAGGACGAGTTCCTGCCACGGCTTCCGGCTCTGAACGCGGAGTCCGCGCGGCTGGTCTCCGAGGGAAGACTCGTCCTGCCCTCCGCGCCCGTCTACAAGGCGGCGGATTTTCCCGAGGCACTCGCGTACTTCCGGGAGAAGGGCAAGGTCCTCCTGGACTTCAACCCGCATCGCGCGTAGGCGCCGCCGCACCTGCCGCCGATGCCGGGACCATCCCGGCAGGAAACGGCCGGAGCGGTTCACACAGCCGCTGCCGGGGCGCCGGCACGACGCCCGGCACGATCAAGGGTGGGCAGCATGGCCGCACAGAGCACCATCGGCATTCTCGGCGCGGGAGAGATCGGCCGGGCCGTCGCCGACAAGGCCGTCCGTCACGGGCACGAGGTACTCATCGGCAACAGCCGGGGCCCGGAGACACTCGAGGCGGTCGTAGCGCAGTTGGGGCCGAAGGCCCACGCGGTGACGGCCGAGGAGGCGGCGCAGCCGGACCTCGTCTTCCTGGCGGTGCCGTTCTCCGCGGTGCCGGACCTGACCGGCCTCACCGACTGGTCCGGGAAGACGGTCGTCGACACGACGAATCAGTTCGCGGCGGCCAACCCCTGGAGGGGCCGGTACGACGTCGGCGACCTCACGGGCAGCGAGTGGGTCGCCGGGCGGCTTCCCGGAGCGCGGGTCGTGAAGGCGTTCAACAGCCTGTTCGCCGCGTTCATCGCCGCGGACCCCCGGCACGAGGAAGGCCGTCAGGTGGTCTTCTACGCGGGCGACGACGCCGACGCGAAGGCGGCCGTGGCCGGCTTGCTCGACGAATTCGGGTTCGCTGCCCTGGACCTCGGCGGTCTGCGGGAGGGCGGCCGGCTGATGCAGCTCGACGGCCCGCTCAGCGCGAAGCACCTGCTGCTCATGGACGTCGGCTGACGCCCCGGCCGTGCCCCATACGCACCAGCGCACAGGAGGAGAACCATGAACCGTCGTGTCGTCTGGACCCGCAGCGGGACGCCCGCCGACGTCCTGACCGTCGTCGAGGAGCCCGAACCGGAAGCACCCGTGCACGGCCAGGTCCTCATACGCGCCACGGCCTTCCCGGTCCACCCCGGTGATCTCCTGGGCCTCGGCGCCTTCCCCGCGACGGCTGCGGAGCCGATACCGATCGGCGTGGAAGGGACCGGCCTGGTGGAGGCCATCGGCCCGGATACGCACGTGGCTCCGGGCGTCGAGGTCGGCGGCCGTGCGACGGTCTTTCCCCTGCCGGGGGGATGGTCACAATGGATCCTGGCCGGCGCCGAGACGGTCGTCCCCGTGCCTGATGAGCTGTCGGACGACGTCGCCGCGCAGATGCTGACGAACCCGCTCACCGCGGTGATGCTGCGCCGTGAGGCGGAGCATCACCCGGCCCTGGGATACGACGGTTATCTGGTGCAGGCCGCCGCCGGCTCGTCGGTCGGGCGGCTGGTGACCGGTGTGATGCAGTACCACAACGTGGGCCTGGTCAACGTCGTCCGCAGTGACCGTGGTGCCGCCGAGCTGCGCAAGCGGTTCCCGGACGTCCCGGTCGTGGCCACAGAGAATCCGGCCTGGGCCGACGAGGTCCGCAGGGCGGCCGGCGGCCGCCCGCTCAGCGTGGCCTTCGACCCTGTCGGCGGAAAGCTGACGGAAGGCCTTCTGGACCTGTTGGCGCCGGGCGGCAGGCTGGTCGTCTACGGGGAACTCGCCGAGGAGCCGATCTCGGTGCATGCGTCGACGGTGCTTCACCGAGCGCTGACGGTGCGGGGCGCGACCCTCGGCCGGTGGCTGTGGGAGGCATCCGCCGAGAGGCGGGCATCGGACGCGGTCGCCGCGACGCTGATCGCGCTGGCGTTCCAGGACCAGTTCGACGTGGCCGCTACGTACGACCTCGGCGAGCTGGCCACCGCCGTGAAGCACGCGGTGCAGCCCGGCAAGGTCGGCACCGTCCTCATCCGTCCCTAGCAGCCGCTGCCGCCAAGGGCGGAGTCCTGCACATTCCGTCAGGGAAGCGAGGTAGCCATGAACGTGGACGACGTCCGGGAGCTGGCGCTCTCTTTCGCCGGAGTCAGCGAGTCGCGTCCGTTCGCCCCGGACCGCGTGGTGTTCAAGACAGCGGCGAACAACAAGGTGTTCGCCATCCTCAGTGGCCATGAGTTCCCGGACGACCAGGTGACGGTCAAGGCCGATCCGGAACGGGTCACCGAGTTGCAGCACCGCTTCGAGGCAGTGCACCCGGCGTACAAGCTGAACAAGCGGTACTGGGTCAACATTTCGTTGGCGGGCGACGTCCCGGACGAACTGATTCGGGAGCTGATAGAGGACAGCCACGACCTGGTCGCACCATGAGCCCCCGCGTGGGAACAGGTCCGGGTCACGGCGCTGAACGGTCCTCCGGCCGGTCCGGCGCCGGCTCGCTCGTGGACACGCGGGGAAGCAGGGACAAGGCCTGCTCGGCGGCCCCGATGACCACCTCCGGCGCGGCTCCCGCTCTGCCCAGGGCCTCCAGTCCCCGCAGCACGGCGAGGAGCAGGCTTGCGAGCCCGTCCGGGTCCGCTCCGGCATCCAGCGAGCCCTCCTCCTGGGCCCGGGCGAGGCAGTCCGACAGCTCGCTGTGCATTCCGCGGACAGTCGCAGCGATCCGCTCGGCGACGGTCTTGTCGACCGCGGCGAGTTCCGTGGCGCTCCTGGCCATCATGCAGCCGCGCCGCTCCACGTCCCTGCTGATCGCTTCGGAGACGTCGCGCACAAAGCGTTCCAGCTGCGGGAGGGCCGGTCCCGGGCCGCGCAGAGCCGAACGCCAGGTTGCGATCGCGTCGCTGTTGTAGCTGTCCAGGGCCTGCAGGAACAGGGCGTGTTTGTCTCCGAAGGCCCCGTACAGGCTGCCGCGTCCCAAGCCCGTGACGGCACTCAGATCGTCGATGGAGGTTCGGTCGTAACCGTGGGACCAGAACTGGTCGCGAGCAGCCCGAACAACTTCCCCGTCGTCAAACTGCCGAGGCCGGGCCATGGGAAAACTGTACGCCGCGTCCGGGGCATTACGGGGCGAAGACAGGACGGCAAGGGCCTGTTTCCGTCCTACCGCCCCTCTTCGCGGCTGACGGCCCAGCGCGCCGGCACACGGCAACCACGCCCTCACCGACGGCGGACTCCTGCGGCGTCCTACCTCACGGGCCGTTCACGGGCCGCATGGTTAGAACAGATCTGTACTCATGAGTAGAGAACCCGACACGACGTCGAGGAGGACGGGACCCCTCTGATGCCGCACAGCACCGCCAACGCGCGGTCGCGGTGACTCCAGGTCTCGCCAAGGCGGCGCCAGTTGGGGCGGCCGTACCGCTCAGCCGCGCGGACCGTCAGCGCTTGGGGGCCGGGACGCCCCGGGCGCCAGCGGGTCGGGCGGGGGGACGGACGGCGGGCCCGCCGCGCCGGTCCGCAGCCGCTCGAAGACCAGGTCGAAGGTGAAGCCCGCGGTGAAGCCGAGCGGAATGGTGAAGAACAGCAGTCGGCGTACGTCCAGATGGTCGAGGAGGGCGGGGACGGTCAGCAGCTGGGAAGCGAAGTAGAGCAGGACGCAGACCAGCCCGGCACCCAGCCCCCGTACCGCGGCGCGCCCCCAGCGCACATCGCTCTCGAAGGAGTTGCGCAGGATCGCGCCCGCCGCCGAGGCCACCAGCGGGGCGCCCACCAGGACCAGCAGATCCTGGGCGCCCGCCTGCCGCGACTGCCGGGCCGTCACCAGGGCGGCGAGGGAGACCAGCATGCACACGGCCGCCACGGTGAGCCCCCTGGCCGACCGCCGGGCCGCCGTACGTTCGTCCCGCGCGCGTTCCGCGAGGGTGCGCAGCCTGCGTTCCCGCTGTCTGAGCAGACAGGCGACCAGCCGGGAGGCGGACGCCGAGGACCAGTTGTCGCCCATCAGGTGGATGTCGGAGTCGTCCGCGTCGTTGCGGACCTTGTCGAAGTTGATCCACACCTGGCCGGTCCCGCCGCCGAACGCGGCCACCGTCACCAGCGGCAGACGCTGCGCGAGGGCGATGATCCCGGCCACCCTGGTGGACTGGCCGCCCCCCATCAGCAGCACGCCGTCACAGCTCAGCAGGGTGTGGTAGAAGGCCACCTCCCACTCACCACTGCTGTCGCGGAGGATCTCCAGGCTGGCGTGGGCGTCCGGCGCCAGGCCGAAGTCGACGTCGCTGTGGCGCGGTGGGAAGGCCGCCACCCGGCCGGGCTCCGCCTCGGTGCAGGCGTCCGCGTACCCGGCCACGACATCGGTCTCGATGTACTCGGAACTGCTGGAGAAGACGGCCAGATCACAGCCGGCCCGGGCGAGTTCTCTGCCCAGCTGCCGACAGGCCTCGGGAGCGAGATCGGCGGCCTTGAGGGGGTGGGAGAAGGTGCGACCGGGGTCGGTGCTGCCGATGACGGCTATGAGAGGACGCGCGGAGTGCGGCGAAGTCATATACCAGTCTAGGCAGTTGCCTCTGATATGTCTCGACTGGTTCAGCTGGTTTTCGCCGCATTTTTTGGAGTTCGGGGTGTAGCCGGGGATGTGCGGGGGGATGGGTGAGCCGACGGCGGGGAGAAGAGATGGCAGGCGTCAGCCGGATACCGGCCTATTTCAGTCACAGCTACTGGGCAGAGGACCGGGAGCTGAACGAGCACTTCTGGAACCTCTTCTGGAACGAGGGCTTCACCTTCGCGGTCGACCCGAAGACCAATCCCCTCTCGCCCACCCATCTGGAACTGATGATGGATCAGAGTGCTTGCTTCGTGGGCGTGGTGACTCATCGTCAAGAGGAGCGCCGGTACCGTGCCTCGCCGTTCATGGTGCACGAGCACGACCTCGCGCTCCAGGCGAGGAAGCCCCGGCTCGTGTTCATGGAGACCGGTGTCTCGGCCGGGTTCTTCCCGGTGGCCGACGAGCAGCGCATCGTGTTCAACCGCCGCCAACTCCCCGACGCGGGCGAGGTGAAGCCCGCCGTCGCACGCTTCACCAGCCGGAGCGGTCCGTCCGGCGGCGCCGCCAAAGGACTGCTCGGCACAGTCGGACTGATCCTGCCCGACGACCCCGCGTACCGGGCCGCCGAGCCGCTCATCCGGCGGGCGGTCGAGGACGTCGGATACCGCGCCCGCACCATCAGCCTCGAGTTCGAGGACCTCTTCGAGTTCCTGCTCGCCGTCGACGGATGCGACTTCGTCGTCGTCGACGTCGCCTCCCCCCACGCGGTGCCCTGGGTCTTCCCCATGCTGAGCGGCCGCTTCCGGCCGACCCTCAAACTGATCCACGATCCACCCGACGGCCGGTACGTGTCGCAGCCGTCGAAGCTGGTGAGCGGAGCCGCCCTCCGGGCGGCCGAGCCGGCGGACCGCATCACGGTGCACTGGAGCCACCCGGAGGAACTCGCCGGCCGGGTTCAGGACCTGGTGGCCCGGTTCTACCAGCCACGGCTGGAGTTCGAGACCTACGAGGAGGGCGTCGGATACTTCCGCAGCCTCGGCCGGGCACAGGGCAGCATCTTCCTCAGCAACGCCCGCGGGGACGACGCGCTGGCCCAGCGCGTCGGCCGCAGCCTCGAACTGCAGAACCTGTCGTACTTCCACTACCTGCGCCGCAACACCATCGAGCTCGGTGCCGACTGGCGCAGCCAGCTGTACGCGAACGTGGCCGCGTGCCGGGTGTTCCTGCCGCTCATCAGCCAGCACTACTGGGAGAGCGAGTACTGCCGGGAGGAGTACGACATCGCCGAACGCCTGCGTGCCGACGGCCGGTTGGTGATCCTGCCGTACTTCCTCGGCCCAGGGGTGGCACGGCAGGTCAGCTTCCAGGGCCGGGCCGTCGGCCACCTGTCCCAGGACGAGCAGGTAGCGGTCATCAGCCGTGACGTGGACAACGAGTTCGTCGAGCGCCGCAGGCTGGAGGACCGCGGCGTCACGGCCGTGGAGCGGGGCGCCGCGGCCCGCGCGCCTGCCCCGGGGCGCCGGTGCGACATCGCGCTCATCACGCTCCTGCCCGAGGCCCATGACGCGTTGCGCCGGCATCTGGAGTCCTCCGGTGCGCACATTGAGACCGCACTGCACGGCACCGGATGTGCATGGCTGCGCACCAGCGTCCAGGCCGTGGGCCGCAGCAGCGCCTACGAGGTGGTGGTGGCCCAGCCCTGCGGCGGCCGCGACGGGGTCGGCAACGCCGTCGCCGCCACGATCGAGGAGCACCAGCCCGAGACGGTGGTCTTCGTCGGAGCCTGCTACGCCATCGCCCCCGACCTCGTCCCCGGCGACGTGGTGATCTCCAACCGACTGCACGGCTACACGCACGACGAACTGGAACAGAGCTGTCGGCCCCGCCCCGACCACAGCCACCTGGCGCACGAAGGGGTGGCCGCGCTCGGTGACAGCATGCGCCTCAACTACCCCTACTGGACCGAGAAGGTGTACGAGCGGCCGCCCGGCGGTCCCCGGAACACCGGCCCGCGTGTCGTGGTCGGTCCGATCGCCTCGGGGGACGCGTCCGTCGGCGGCAGCGGTGACCCGGCCCTGCGGCCGTTGATCGGCGCCTGGCCGGGGCTGGCCGCCGTAGAACTCGGGGGTGCGAACGCGGCGGGTGCCGTCACCCAGACCCGCAGGGGCGGCCGGACGCACGTGTCGTTCTCGATGGCGTGCGCGGTGGCCGGCACCGCCACCGACGGCATCTCCGTCAACACGGCCCGGCCGGACCAGGAGAAGGCCTGGAAGCAGTACGCAGCCGACGTGGCCGCCACCCTGATCCTGGAAGCGATCCGGTTGGCATGGCCCAGTCCGCCCAGGAGAGACGGATGATGCGACGGGACAGGCGGCAGCCATGGACGCCCCCACCTCCCAGCACCGTGGACGTGAAGGTCCCCGACAGCCTGCACGCCCTGATCGAGATACTCGCCGAGGAGGCCCACGACAACTGGGCTCGGCAACGTCTTTCCGAGGGCTGGCGGTACGGGCGTCGGTTGAGCCGGCGACGCAGAACGCACCCCCTGCTGGTCCCGTACTCCGCGCTCACCCATGCGCAGCAGGAGGCGGACCGGGTGGTAGCCATGGGGTCGGTGAGGGTGATCCTCCGCCACGGGTACACCCTCCAGGAGCCCGCCGGCCGGTGAAAGGGGCGCTCCATGACGACCATCGCGGTGACCGGGCACATCGACCTGACGACCAGGACCTCCGCCCTGGTGCGCACCGCCCTGGACGAACTGCTGCGGGGCTACGCCGCCGGCGGGGAACTGGTCGGGGTCTCCTGTCTCGCCAGGGGCGCCGACTCTCTCTTCGCGGAGGCCGTGCTCGCCGTCGGCGGCCGGCTGGCCGTCGTCATCCCCTCCCGGGACTACCGGCACGCCCGGGTGCGGCCCGAACACGCGCCCGTGTTCGACCGTCTGGTCGAGGCCGCCCACGACATCGTCGTCCTGCCGATCGAGACCGCCGGCCGCCAGGCGTACGAGGCGGCGAACAGCGTCCTCGTGGAACGCGCCGACCGGCTCGTCGCCGTCTGGGACGGCACTCCGCCCACCGGCAGAGGGGGCGGCACCGCCGACACCGTGCTCGAAGCCCGGGCGGCGGGCATCCCTGTCGACGTGGTGTGGCCCGAGGGGGCCGAGCGAACCCGCCGGAAGTACCACGAGGGCGCCACCGACGGGCGCGCGGATCTGGGTTCCTCGTGATCACCGCGCTGGTTCCAGAGGGGTGTCGCCACCCGTGAGCCGGCTCCTGTGCAGGGGCTGCCGGCTCCCTTCGCTGTCCGTCCTGGTCGCGGCCCTGGTGGAGTTCGACGACGAACGCGCGTGGGGTGCAGCTTCGGGTCGACGAGATCCGTGACCCCGGTGTCACGTCGCAGCGGTGCGGGTGGGACAGGTGGCGTGGCCGGGGTCAGCCGGCTACGGCGTGCTGGTGGCGCTGGTAGAGCACCAAGGCCGCGGCGGTGGGGTCCTGCGCGGTCCACAGGACCCGGCCGATCTCGGAGCAGAACTCCTCACGGCCGGGCAGCGCGATGGGGGTGGTGGGCGCGGTCACGTCACCGGGTTCCTTCCGGGAGGCGGGTGCGGTGGGTGCCGGTGGCGGGCGGGCCCTTGGGGGCGGGGCGGGCCGGACACGGCTGGGCGGGCGGTGTTCAGGGTGGCCTGGACGGCCTTGCGGTCGGTCTTTCCCTTGAGATTGAGGGGCAGTTCGGGCAGGCGCAGCAGGGTGTGGGGCACCATGTAGGCGGGCAGCCGCTCCCGCAGGGCCGCGAGCAGCGGTGCCCAGCCAGCAGGCGCTCCAGCCGAGGTGGGCCAGGGGCGCGGAGACGTCGACCATGACCCGGCGGAAGTCGCCGTGCCTGCCCACGACTTGGTTGTGCGGCACCGCCCCGGTGAAGCGCATCGGCGCGCTGTGCGTTCCGCGCGTTCGGGCCACACCGCGCTCCGGGTCGCCCGCCAGGGCGTGCAGGGCGGGACGGCCCACCAGTGTGGCGTCCGGGCCCGGCGCCAGCGCCGTGAGGGCGTCCGTGCCGCGCCGTACTCCCCCGTCGACCAGGGTGAAAGGATCCTCGGCCACCGGTCCCGGAGCCGCGCCGGTCATTCGGCGTTCAGCCGGTCGCGTTCCACGGCCTCGTAGAGGGCCCTGATGTTGGAGCTGCCGAAACCGCGGGAGCCGCGTCGCTGGATGAGTTCGTAGAAGAGGGTGTTGCGCTCGTGGGGCGAGCGGCTGAACAGCTGGAGCAGATAGCCCCATTCGTCCCGGTCGGCGAGAACGTGGGCGGCCCGCAGAGAATCGATCTCCGAGTGCAGCCCATCGTGCCGTTCGAGGAGCATGTCGTAGTAACTGGCAGGCGTGTTCAGGAACTCCACGCCCCGGCCACGGAACGCGTGCACGGTGGGCACGATGTCGTCGACGAGGAACGCCAGGTGCTGGACGCCCGGGCCCGCGTTGCGTTCCAGGTAGGCGTCGAGCTGTCCGGACCCCAGGCGGGGGTCCGGCGCGACGAGGGTGAAGGTGACACGGCCCGACGCGCTGCGGACGACGATGGAGTCCATGGCCTGTCCTCCGACGTCCACGTACTCCGAGGAGTAGCGGGAGGGCGCCGTAGGCGCGTGCTCACACGTCCGCGGATCCCCGGCCCGCGACGGCGAACAGGGCGAGGCCCGCCTCGCGTTGCAGCAGACCGCGCGGGCCGTCGATCAAGTCGCAGAGGACGTTCTTGAGTTCGGCCGCGTCCTGGATCCAGGCGGCGACGCCCGCCTCGTCGAGCGCGGCCGCATTGGCCGGTCCGTGGCCCGGTATGCAGCGGTAGCTGGCGACGGGCAGGCCGGCGGCGAAGGCCTCGAGCGGTCGTGACCGAGCACTCGGTCGCGGCCGCCCCGCCGTGCGTCAGGGGTACGCACGGAGGGGCGGCCGCAGCCCGGACGCCCGCGGCCCGTTACGAGCGGCGCGGGATCCGGGCGGTCTGGGACAGCGACAGGCAGATGACGGAGGTGGCGGCCCACACCAGGGGGACTGTCCACGGGCTCCACCACATGAACGCCAGCGAGACGGCCGCGGCCGCCAGCTGCGTGACGGTGATCGGCAGCGCAACGTCGCGCCGGTACCGCCTCAGCTGCTCGCCGACGATCTCTTCAACGATCTCTTCGACGATCTCGGCGACCCGGTCGTCGATGGTGTCTTCGTAGTGCACGAGGAACTGCTCGATGTCGTCGGTCCTGCCGGCCGGGCAGGGGCGGCCGGCGGCGCTCGAGTGTCGATCGGTCATGTCCCCACCATGTCGCACCGGGCGGCGACGGGTCGGCAGCGTGAACCCACCGGCCGGACGGGGGGTAAACCCTACCCCCCACTCGTGGGCTCTCCTCGCTGTCGACGGGTGGTCGGGTTGGGTACCGTCCCCTTGTCGAATCGAGGCGCGGACGGTGATCTGGTCGCCGCCCGCACTGCCCACGAGAGCGGGTCCGAAGCAGTTGACCGAGAACATCGCCGGCCGTGCCACCGGCAAAGCCCGGACAGTCGCCCGGCCACCCCGCGAGGTGATGCCGGACAATCCGCTGCGCGCGCTGGCCTCCCCCGTGCTGTGGCAGGCGTCGATCCACCTGGCACTTGACGGTCTGGTGGCGCTGGCGGGACTGGCCGTGCTGGTCGTGCTGGTCGTCGCCGTCTGCCTGGCGCCGGCCGGCCTGGTGGGCCTGCCGCTCACGGTGGCGGCGGGGTGGGCACTGTTCCGGCTGGCCGCCGTCGAGCGCGCCCGGTTCGCCGTGACCTGCGGGCTGGAGCTCGACGAGCTGCCGACGCCGGTCTCTTCGTGGCGGTTGGCCAAGTCGCTGCAGTCGCTTATCCACAACCCCTGCACCTGGCGGCTGATCGGCTACTTCGTACTGCTGATGCCGGTGGCGGTGGTGACCGTGGCCGGGGTGGCGCTGATCTGGGCCGTGCCGCTGACCCTGGTGCTGCTTCCGGCCTACTACCGGGGCCTGCCCGGCGGGCAGGCCCAGCTCGGGCCGTTCTTGGTGGATTCCCTGCCCCGGGCGCTGCTGGTCGCGGCCGTGGCACTGCTGGTCGGCGCGGTCCTCTCCCCACTGATCGTCAAACTCCTGCTGGCGCTGGACACCGCGCTGGCCGTCGCACTGCTCTCCCGGCCCCGCGGCATGGAACTGGAGCAGCGGGTCAACGATCTGACGGAGAGTCGAGCCCGGGTGCTGGACGCCGCCGAGGCGGAGCGCAAACGGATCGAGCGGGACCTGCACGACGGCGCCCAGCAACGGCTGGTGGCGATGTCGATCACCCTGGGCCGGGCCAACTCGCGGTTGAAGAAGTCCGGTGACCACGAGACCAACAAGCTGGTCGAGGACGTCCGGCGGGAAACCCTCAGCACCATCGCCGAGTTGCGCAACCTGGCCCGTGGCCTGCACCCGCCGGTGCTGACCGACCGCGGCCTGGAGGCGGCGCTCTCCGCCGTCGCCGCGCTGGCTCCGGTGCCGGTGCGCCTTGACGTCCTGGTGGAGCCGCGCCCCTCCTCCACCATCGAGGCGGTCGCCTACTTCACGGTGACCGAGGCGCTCACCAATGTGGCCAAACATGCTCATGCGACCCGCGCTTGGGTGGAGATCCGGCGGGAGGGCGCCCGATTGGAAGTCAAGGTTGGCGATGACGGGCGTGGCGGAGCCGATCTGGGGGTCGGCACGGGTCTGGCTGGTCTGGCGGACCGGGTGTCCGGGGTGGACGGGCGGTTCCGGCTCAGCAGTCCGGTGGGTGGACCGACCGTGATCGAGGTGGAATTGCCATGCGCGTAGTGCTGGCCGAGGACTCCGCGCTACTGCGCCAGGGCATCGAACTGCTGCTCAGCGAACAGGGGATCGAGGTGGTCGCCGCGGTCGGCGACGGGGAGCAACTCCTGCGCGCGGTGGCCGAACACCGGCCGGACGCCTGCGTGACGGACGTCCGGATGCCGCCCACCTTCCTGGACGAGGGCCTGCGCGCCGCACTGGCGGTACGCGCCCGCTGGCCCGAGACCGGCGTCCTGGTGCTCTCCCACTACGTCGAGGAGCGCTACGCCATCGACCTGGTCAACACCAATGACAACGGGGTCGGTTACCTGCTCAAGGACCGGGTATCGGACGCCGAGGAGTTCGTGGACGCGCTGCGCCGGGTCGCCGCGGGCGAGACGGTCCTCGACCCGGAGGTGGTCAAGCAGTTGCTGGCCGGCAGCCGGCAGCGGGATCCGCTGTCCACCCTGACGCCGCGCGAGCGGGAGGTCCTCACGGCCATGGCGGGGGGCCGTTCCAACGCCGGGATCGCGGCCGATCTGGTGATCGGCACGGCGGCGGTGGAGAAGTACATCCGCAGCATCTTCGTGAAATTCGATCTGCAGCAGGAGGCGGGAGACCACCGCCGCGTGCTCGCCGTTCTGCGCTACCTGGGAGCTTGAGATCAGTACCACACCGATGAAGCGCCGCGGGTGCCTCCTCGCAGGGCTGGCCGTCCTCGTCGCGGTCGTCGCCGTGGCCAGTTGGGTCGTGGTCGCCTCGCTTCCGGCGCACCACCCGTACAGCGGCAACTGGCAGCAGGACGCGGCCGGCGCCGGCCAGGTGACGGTCCAGGCCGACGGACTCGGCGTGACGCTGAGCCAGGACGGCTCCTCGCAGGTCACGGTGGCCATGAGCGGCAGCTACACGGGCCATGTCCCGCAGGTCTCCGTCACCCGGTCCGGGACGGACGTCACGGTCACCGCCGACTGCTCCAACGACTGCTCGGGGCACCTGCAGATCACGGTGCCGGCCGGCCTGGCCGCGCAGGTGAGCACCGGGGACGCCGGGATCCGGGCGAAGGGCCTGACCGGCCGACTGGATCTGACCACCGGGCTGGGCGGGGTCGAGGTGGACCAGTCGTCCGGCCCGCTGAACGTGCGGAGCACGTACGGCGCGGTGACCCTCGCCGACAGCAGCGCCCCGAAGGCCGAGGTGATCACCACCGACGGCACGGTCAGGGCCTCCTTCACGGCGGCACCCGCCTCCCTGAAGGTCACCACGGGCTACGGCGGGGTCGACCTCAAGGTGCCTCACGACGCCACCTACCACGTCGACGCGCAGAGCTCCTGGTCGTCGCCGAGCGTCTCGCTGCCGAACACCGCCACGGACGCGCCGCACAGCGTGGTGGTGAAGACCACGCGCGGCGGCATCACGGTGCACTGAGCACGCCCGTGCCGCGAACGACGGTGGCGCCCCCGGGAGATCACGGGGGCGCCACCGTCGTTCGGACGATCAGCCGGCGACCAGCGAGGGGTCGACGACGATCTTCGCGTGCCGCTCCGGCTCGCCGAGTCCGGCGATCGCCCCGGCCAGTCCGTCCGGGCCGGTGACGCCGGTGCGCGGGGCCTCGCCGGAGGTCGCGCTCAGCAGCCTGCGCACCGAGGCGGCGGGGTCGCGGGCGAGCTCCGCGTCGACCGGCCCGGGCTGCTGGAAGCGCAGCATTCAGAAGTCCTCGCCCGTCCCTCGTTCCGCCGCCCGGCGAACAGGTCCGCGACGGCCTGTACCGAGCCGCGGCGGTCGGCCACGGCCTGCAGCAAGTCTTCGCCGATCGCCAGGGCGACACCGTGTTCGCCGTCCTCTTCGTCTCCCATGCCCGGCTGCGTGACGCCGAGGCGGCCCCACTCGCCGTCTGTACCGCCTACCAGCGCACGGGGGGCGGACGGCTGAGTCATCTCGCCGCCATGGAATCGCAGGCCGATCAGGGCCCGGGGATCCAGGACCGAGACACTCGCACACCACGGCCTGCGGATCACTCTCAACACACGATTCGGGGGAACAGCAGCATGAACACGCACGCACGACGGGCCAACCTCGTGGCCGCGGCCGCCGCCGCACTGGCGGCGATCACCCTCACCCTCGTCACGCCCGCCATCGCATCCGGAGTCAGCGCCACCGCGCAGCCGCGGGCCGCTGCCGCCCCGGCCGACACCACCACTCCGCCCGACAACAACGGCTCGGACTGACAGGGGGGTTATCCATACCCCGGTTCCGTGGGCTGACCACGTGTCCGGCCCCGCCGAACTGCTGTTGGCTGGAGGGCAGATGGTCGGTGCGGGGCGGCGCAGGTGCCCACACCGCAGCGCCACCGCGAACCACCGGTGAAGGCCACCGGCCTTCCCGAGAACGAGGAGCGGAACGATCAATACCTCAAGCCGCACCGCCCGACGGTGCACCATGACGACCGGCGACGGCGCGGTCGACCTCGCGGTGCCCTCGAGCACCGGCTACCGGATCGACGCCCACAGCAGCAGCTCCGCGCCGCAGATCGACCTGCCGAACTCCGACGGCGCGTCGGCCTCCCTCACCGTGACCGCCTCCAACGGCGTCATCCGCATCCACTGAGCGGGCACCACCGCCCCACGCCGACGACCAACGTTGGAGAAGAATCATGCGCCAACCCTCCTCACCCCTGCGCGCCCCGTTAGGCGAGGCCGGCATCAGGGCCTCTGCAGGCGCCTCCTGTTCGGGCTCCGGTGTCCCGCGGACCCTTCCGAAGGCCGCGGCCGCTTCGACGTCCCCCCTGCTGCTTCGCCGGGCGGCCACGGTCCTCACCGTGCTCGGGCTGGCGATGATTCCCTGGCTGGTCTTCCTGTACACCGGGCTGCCGGCCACCGCTCAGGCCTCGCACTGGGCCTGGACGTGGACGGGTCTGGACAGCTTTGAGGCGCTCGGCCTGCTCTCCACCGGACTGCTCCTCAGGCGCGGCGACCGCCGGGCCTGCCTGACCTCCGCCGCGACCTCGGCCCTGCTGCTGGTCGACGCCTGGTTCGACACCATGACGGCTGCCCCGGGTCCGGACTTCCAACTGGCGGTGCTGATGGCGGTCTTCGCCGAGTTGCCGCTGACGGTGGCCTGCGCGGTTCTCGCGACCCGGACCCTCACTCGGCCGGGCCGCTGAGCGGAAGAGCTCGTGACGTGATCGGCGCTTGCGGTCCGGTCCGTCTCGGGAAGTCCCCGGCCTGCCGCAACGGCGGTCCACGGGCGATTCGTTCGGCCCGCTCGGGTCGACTGCCGACAAGGTCGGCGCCGACGCAAGCAGATTGCACACAAACACAACCGATTGACCATCGGTGATACTTCGATGGCCCAATCGGACATTTAAGGAGGAATTATGAGGCATTCGCGGGCATTGATCGGCGCGGGCGCTGCCGCCGCCATCGCCACCTGGTGGTTCACCGACTCCGCGCCGTACCCGTACTCTCAGCGCTGGCTGCTCGACCTGCCGCTGCCGTTCCTGACTCTGAAGCGTCTGGACCACGTGCTGCAGGCCCGGGAGGGCGAGAGGATCCTGGAGATAGGCCCCGGAACCGGCCTGCAGTCGCTGCACGTCGCACCGCAGCTGGGCCCGAACGGCCAGCTGGACATCCTGGACATCCAGCAGGAGATGCTCGACCACGTGGGCCGCCGGGCCAAGGAGCAGGGCGTCGACAACATCGTGCCGAACTGCGCCGACGCACATGAACTTCCGTTTGCGGATGCCTCGTTCGATGCGGCTTACCTGGTGACGGCGCTGGGCGAGATCCCGGATCCGGCGCGTACGCTGGCCGGGCTGCGCCGGGTGCTGAAGCCGTTCGGGCGGCTGGTGGTCGGCGAGTTCTTCGACCGGCATCAGATCCGGCCGTCCTCGCTGATCAGCCTGGCGGAGGGAGCCGGGCTGCGGGTCGCCCGGCTGTACGGTCCGCCGTTCGCGTACTACGCGGTGCTGCGTCCGATCGACGCCTGACGCCGCTCGGGCGGTTCCCGCCCGGCCGAACCGTAGACTGGACGGCCGTAGCCGTAGGGCCCGGCAGCAGCCCGCGGGCGACGAACTCCACGGATCACTGGGGTCCGCGCAGCAGGCGACCGGCGGTGGAAACCCAGGCCAGTGCGGACTGCTCGGCGCCCTGCATGCCTTGCGGGCTTTCAGGGACCCCGGCGCCGTCGGCGGCGAAAGCCGCGGCGAGGCCGGCCACTACCGCCGAGGTCGACGACGGGGCGAACTCCTGGGCCTGCGACGGGCTTCCGCCGAGCAAGTGCCGATGGGGACGCAGAAGATGCGAACGGCTCTGAGCAGGTTCCTCACGGAAGTCCTTCCGCCTGGCAGAAGCCGCCTTGCCGCGCCGGCACAAGCCTCACGACCCTGGTTCCGACCACGGCACGCGGGGCGCCGGAGCCCCGCCGACAGGGACGGGAACTGCCATGCCGCACATCACCGCGTTCGCCAGGAACCAGTGGTACGTCGCCGCCTACAGTCACGAGGTCGGGCGGGAGTTGCTCGGGCGGACGGTTCTCGGGGAGCCGCTCGTGTTCTACCGCGCCGAGGAGGACGGCCGCCCCGTAGCTCTCAACGACCGCTGTGTGCACCGGCGTTACCCGCTGTCGGAGAGCGGCCTCGACGGTGACCGGATCGTGTGCGGGTACCACGGGTTCACCTACGACCGCACCGGCGCGTGCGTCTACGTGCCGGGGCAGAAACGCGTCCCGCGCACCGCCCGGGTCGCCTCCTACCCGGTGGTCGAGCAGGACTCCCTGGTCTGGGTCTGGATCGGCGATCCCGGGCTCGCCGACCCGGACACCATCCCGCGGGCCCGGCACCTCGACGCCCCGGGCTGGACGACCGTACGGGGCATGGAGCCCATCGACGCGGACCACGGCCTCCTCGTCGACAACCTCCTCGACCTCTCCCACGAGACCTATCTGCACGGCGGCTACATAGGCACCCCGGAGGTCGCCGAGACGCCGATCACCACGGAGGTCGACGAGGGCGCCGGGGTCGTGCGGGTCAGCAGGCACATGGACGACGCCGAGTGCCCGCCGTTCTACGCCCGTTCGACCGGGATCGAGGGGCGGATCACCCGCTGGCAGGACATCGAGTACCACGCGCCCTGTCTGTATCTGCTGCACAGCCGGATCGCACCGGTCGGCGTGGTGCCGGAGGCCGACGGCAGCGACCCGAGCGGCTTCCACACCGAGATCACCTACGCGATCACCCCGTCCTCGGACGGCAAGGTGTACGACTTCTGGATGGTCTCCCGGGACTGGGCGACCGACGACACCGAGGTCACCGACTTCCTGCGGACCAACAACCACACGGTGGTCATGCAGGACGTGGACGCCCTCAACCTCCTGCAGCGGACGCTCGGTTCGGAGCGGGCCGGCTACCAGGAGCTGAGCATCAACATCGACACCGGCGGTCTCGCCGCCCGCCGTATCCTCGCCCGGCTGGTCGAGGAGGGCGACAAGCCCGCGGAGAAGATCCTGTGAACACGCCGACCGGTGAGATCTACCGCATCGACTGGCTGCCGGGCACCGACGTGCTGCACGGCACCTGTCACTGCGGAGCCGAGCACACCGCGCAGGACCCGGTCGAGATGTGGGAGTGGATGCTCGGCCACCCCGAAGGACACCGGCCCCCGGAGCGCACGACATGAGCCTGTACGAAGCCGAACTGGTCGTCGGTGAGCGGGCGTTCGCGGCCGATGGGGTCGTCTTGCTCACCCTTCGGCATCCGCTCGGCGAGGAACTTCCGCACTGGGAGCCGGGGGCGCACGTCGATGTCGTGGTCGGGCCCGGGCTGGAGCGGCAGTTCTCGCTGTGCGGGGATCCCGGGGACCGTTCCGGATGGCGGGTCGCGGTGTTGCGGGAGCCCGACGGGCGGGGCGGATCCGCCTTCGTGCACGACCGGTTGCGCGTCGGCGGCAAGGTGCGGGTGCGCGGCCCGCGCAACCACTTCCGGCTGGAGCCGGCCCCGCGCTACCGGTTCGTCGCGGGCGGTATCGGCATCACCCCGATCCTGCCGATGCTGGCCGCCGCCGAGGCCGCGGGCGCCGAGTGGACCCTGCTGTACGGCGGCCGGACCCGGCGGTCCATGGCGTTCACCGGTGAACTGGCGCGCTACGGCGGGGAGCGGGTCACCGTCGCCCCGCAGGACGAGACCGGTCTGCTGGACCTCGGTCCGGTACTGGACGACGTCCCGGACGGCACCCTGGTGTACTGCTGCGGTCCGGGGCCGCTGCTGGACGCGGTGGAGGAGCACTGCCCGGCGGGCGTCCTGCGGGTGGAGCGGTTCCGGCCGAAGACCCGACAGGACGGCGAGGACGGCGCGGACGGCGGGTTCGAGGTCGTCCTCGGGCGGAGCGGTCGTACCCTCACCGTCGCACCCGGGGTCTCCGTGCTCGACACCGTCCGGGGCGCCGGGGTCGAGGTGCTCTACTCCTGTACCGAGGGCACCTGCGGAACGTGCGAGACGGATGTCCTCGAAGGCGACCCGGACCACCGGGACTCGGTGCTCTCCGAGGAGGAGCGGGCGGCCGGGGAGACCATGCTCATCTGTGTGTCGCGGTGCCGAGGGGAGCGTCTGGTGCTCGATCTGTGATCCGCAGGTCCGCCTCGATCCGCGCCACCGCCGCGACCAGCGGCGGCAGCAGGTCGCGGCGGACCGCGGCGGTGGGCATCCGGCCGGAGTGCACCGCCAGGGCCACCCCGGCCACCACCTGGCCGCTCCGGTCCCGCACCGGGGCGGCCAGTGTGCTGACGCCGTCCTCCAGGTCGTCCTCGAACAGGGCGTATCCCTGACGGGCCATCACCTCCGCGTCGGGCAGACCGGACGCGCCGGGCCCGGACGCGTGGGCGAGCAGGACCGCCCCCGCCACCGTCCGGTGGGCCGGACAGCGCGTCCCCACCGCCAGGGTCGCCGCCATCACCCGCCGGGCCGGGGCCGCCGCGACATGCACGACCACCTCCGCGTCCAGCACGCAGAGTGAGGCCGACTCCCCCGTCAGCGCGGTGAGTTGCTCCAGATGCGGCTGCGCGAGGCTCGGCAGGTCCAGGCCGGTGAGGTAGGCATAGCCGTGGCCGACACCCGGAACACGGTGGGAGCGCGATTCGGTAACTGTCAACAATTTTGTCAGCCAAGCCCATTGACCCGCTCCTCCGGCCGGTTCTACCGTCCCGCTGAGCACTCCCCGATCGAGCACCACTGTGCGCGGTGCGCACACCCTGTCGGAACACCGTTGTCTGCACAGGAGGAGCCCATGCGTCGTCTGCTCGCCGGTCTCGCGGCCGCCACCATCCTGCTCACCACGGCGGCCTGCGGCTCCTCCGGGGGCTCGTCGTCCGCATCGACCTCGCCGGGCGGCGCCACCACCGTCAAGGTGGGCATCATCCCCATCGTCGACGTGGCCCCCCTCTACCTCGGGCAGAAAAAGGGCTTCTACAGCAAGCGTGGCCTGAAGCTGTCGATGACGCTCGCGCAGGGCGGCGCGGCCATCGTACCGGGTGTGACGAGCGGTCAGTTCCAGTTCGGCTTCAGCAACATGACCTCGCTGATGATCGCCCGGTCCAACGACGTACCGGTGCAGGCGATCGCGAACGGCGTGGCCTCGACCGGCGTGGCGGGCAAGGACTTCGGCGGGCTGGTCGTGAAGAAGGGCAGCAGCATCACCTCGGCGGGGCAGCTGGAGGGCAGGAAGGTCGCCGTCAACACGCTGAAGAACATCAACGAGACCGCGGTCCGCGAGTCGGTGCGCAAGGCGGGCGGCGACCCCGGCAAGGTGAGCTTCGTCGAGCTGGCCTTCGACCAGATGCCGGCCGCGCTCGACAGGGGGCAGGTCGACGCGGCGATGGCGGTCGAACCGGCGCTCGCCACCATGAAGCTCCAGGGCGCCGCCGAGATCGCCTCGCCGCTGGTCGACGTCGCGAAGAACCTCACCGTGGCCATGTACTTCACCTCGACGTCGTACGCGCGGAAGAACCCCGACGTCGTGAAGAAGTTCCAGGAGGCCACGGCCGAGTCGCTGGCCTACGCGGACGCGCACCCGGACGAGGTCCGGGGGATCGTCACCACCTACACCAAGACCCCCGCGGACGTGCTGGCCGCGGTGACCCTGCCGAAGTGGCCGGCCGACCCGAACCGTTCGTCGATCGACACCCTGGAGAAGCTGAGCGAGCAGGACGGCCTCTTCAAGACGGCACCCGACCTGGACAAGCTGCTGCCGTGAAGGACGTGAAGGGGCTGAACACCGCACTCGGTGCGGCCGGGCTCGCGGCCTTCCTCGCCCTCGGCGAGGCGGTGCCGCGGCTCGGTCTGGTCAAGGCGGACTACTTCCCGCCGACCAGCCGGATCGCCCGTGCCCTGGGCACCGAACTCGGCGACGGGGCCTTCTGGTCGGCGCTCGGCGACACCCTCACCGGCTGGGCCGCGGGCCTGGCCATCGCGGTCGGCGCCGGCATCGTGGCGGGCGTCGTCCTCTCGGTCGTCCCGCATCTGCGCGAGGCCACCGCCTCCACGGTCGAGTTCCTCCGCCCGATCCCCTCGGTCGCCCTGATCCCCCTCGCCATCCTGCTCTACGGCACCGAACTCCGCTCGGTCCTCCTCCTCGTCGTCTACGCCTCCTTCTGGCAGGTCCTGATCCAGGTGATGTACGGCGTCCAGGACGTCGACCCGGTCGCCGAGGAGACTGCGCGGTCGTACGGACTCGGCACCTGGGCCCGGGTCCGCCATGTGCTGTGGCCGACCGCGCTGCCGTATGTGATGACCGGCGTCCGGCTGGCCGCCGCGGTCGCCCTGATCCTCACCATCACCGCCGAACTGGTCATCGGTGCGCCGGGGTTGGGCCAGCAGATCGCCGTCGCGCAGACCTCGCAGGCGGTGCCGGACATGTACGCCCTGATCGTGGTCACCGGTCTGCTGGGCCTGATCGTCAACGTGGGCGCCCGGTCGGTGGAACGGCGGGCGCTGGCCTGGCACCAGTCGGTGCGCGGGGAGGTGGCGGTATGAGGCGGCTGCTGCTCACGGCGGTGTACCTGCTGGCCTTGCCCGCGGTGCTGGTCGCGCTGTGGTGGGTGGCCTCCGACGGCAGCACGAACGTCTACTGGCCGCCGCTGCGCACCATCCTGAAGAGCTTCCCGGACGTCTGGACCGGGCGGCGGCTCCGCGACGACCTGCTGCGCAGTGTGCTGCGGCTGCTCGCCGGATACGCCACGGCGGCCGTGCTGGGCATCGGCCTGGGCACGGTCATCGGCTCCTACCGGCGGGTGCGGGCGGTCTGCGAGCCCGTCCTCGAATTCCTGCGGGCGGTGCCGCCGCCCGTCCTGGTCCCGGTCATCATGCTGTTCGCGGGCATCGGGGACTCCATGAAGATCGTGGTGATCGCCAGCGGCTGCGTCTGGCCGATCCTGCTCAACACGGTCGAGGGCGTACGGGCGGTGGACCCGGTGATGGCGGAGACGGCCCGTTCCTACGGCATCACGGGCCTGGCCCGGCTGCGTACGCTGGTACTGCGTTCGGCGAGTCCGCAGATCTTCGCGGGCCTGCGGCAGGCGCTGTCGATCGGGATCATCCTGATGGTCATCAGCGAGATGTTCGCGGCCAGCAACGGGCTCGGCTTCACCATCGTGCAGTTCCAGCGCGGCTTCGCGATCCCCGACATGTGGACCGGGATCCTGCTGCTGGGCCTGCTCGGCTTCGCGCTCTCGGTGGTCTTCCAGCTGGTCGAGCGGCGGGTGCTCGGCTGGTACCACGGGCTGCGCGCGACTACCCGGCGGCCCTGAGTGAGCATCGTGAAGGAGCGGTCCATGCTCGACGTACGCGGCCTGAAGAAGGTCTACGACGGTTCCGGCCGCCGCATCGAGGCGGTGCGGGACCTCACCTTCACCGTGGAGGCGGGCGAACTCGTCTGTCTCGTGGGCCCGTCAGGCTGCGGCAAGACCACTCTGCTCAAGTGCATGGGCGGCCTGCTCACCCCGACCGGTGGTGAAGTCCTCCTGGAGGGCCGGAAGGTGACCGGGCCGCAGCCCGGGACGGCGTTCGTCTTCCAGGAGTACGGTCGCAGCCTGTTCCCCTGGATGCGGGTCGGGGACAACGTCGAACTCCCGCTGAAGCAGAAGCGGTTGACGCGGCAGCGGCGCAGGGAACTGGTCTCCGGCGCGCTGCGCTCGGTCGGCCTCGCGGACGCCGCCGGCGCCTATCCCTGGCAGCTCTCGGGCGGTATGCAGCAGCGGGTCGCGATCGCCCGGGCCCTCGCCTACGAACCCCGGGTCCTGCTGATGGACGAGCCGTTCGCCGCCGTCGACGCCCAGACCCGGGCCGATCTGGAGGATCTGGTCCGCGGGCTGTGGCGGGAGCGCGGGATCACGATCCTGTTCGTCACCCACGACATCGACGAGGCGGTCTATCTGGGCGAGCGGGTGATCGTCCTGTCTGCCTCCCCGACCGTCGTCCAGGAGCAGCTGAAGGTCGATCTGCCGGAGCGGCGAGACCAGTTGCACACCCGGGTCGCCCCGCGCTTCGCCGAACTGCGCACCCATGTCTACGAGCAGATCCAGGCGGCGAAGCGCGGGGCTCCCGACGCGGCCGGGGTCACGACGTCAGATACGCCTCCACCTCGCTGAACTGCGCGGCCGGCCAGCCGTTGTTGGCGGTGACGGTCAGCCGCAGATAACGCAGGTTGGTGCTGCCGGGCAGGGCGACGGTGACGGTGTTGCCGGTGGCCGGGTCGAACCGGTAGCCGGTGGACCCCACGACGGTCGAGTAGTTCGAGCCGTCGGTGCTGCCCAGCACGGTGACGGTCTGGGTGCGCGCGCCCCAGGCCGAGGACGGCGGCAGCTTCAGCACCAGCCGGCGGGCCGCGTAGGAGGAGCCCAGGTCGACGGTCAGCGACTGCGGGAAGGCGTTGTTGGCGGACTCCCAGTAGCTGTTGGCGTCGCCGTCGACCGCCTTGCCGGGCGTGTACACGTCCTGCGAGCCGGTGGCGGTCGCCGGGCGGCCCTTGGCGAGGTTGCGGCCGGGGTCGGGGTCGGGGTTGCCGGTGCCGGGCTGCGGCCAGCTGGAGCAGTCCGACCAGGTGCTGGACCAGCCGGAGTTGCCCCCGCCGTCGGTCAGCGCGAAGGAGCCGGAGCCCGCCGGGTAGGGGCAGTTGTAGATGCCGGCCGCGCCGACCCCGGTGGCGGTGACGTTGCGGAAGGTGGCGGCGCCCTGCGCCTCGGCCTGGACGACGACCGTCCCGGTGTTGCGCACGGTCGCGCCGGTCACGTTGACGTTCCGGACCGGGTATCCCTGGCCGCCACCGGAGACGAACTCGAAGGCGCTGTACGGGCTGTCGGTGATCGTGGTGTTGGTGATGTCGACCGTGGCGTTGATGGCGCTGTCGTAGGAGTCGACGCGCAGGGCGCCCATCGGGTGGTTCCAGTTGGGGTTGATCGCGCCGGTGCGGACCAGTGTGTTGCCGTCGACGGTGATCGTCCCGGACAGCGGTGAGAACGGATCGGCGAACTTCTGGTTGGAGATCGCGATACCGCTGCCCAGCGCGTTGGTGTCGGAGATCAGGTTGTTCCGTACGGCGATGTCGGTGCCGCCGTAGATGGCGATGCCGTTGGCCAGGTTCGGCTGGGAGATGGTGTTGCCGGTGAAGCTGGAGTTGGTGTCCGGCGAGTACAGCGACCACATGGCCAGGGAGTCGTCGCCCTGGTTGCGCAGGAAGTTGTTGCGCACCTGGACGCCGTGGGCGGTGCCGTTGAGGTTGAGGCCGTCGGCGGTGGTGTCGAGGATGCGGTTGTTCTCGACGACCAGGTTGTCGTTGTTGCCCGTCAGCCAGAAGCCGCACTTGAGGTGCTGGATCCACATACCGGAGACCGAACTGTTCGGCCCCAGCGACCCGTTGACGAAGTTGTCCGGGTTGGAGTCGACGCGTTCGGTGACCTCGCCGAGCACCGCGAAGTTGTTGATGTGGACGTTCCCGGCGGAGCTGGACTGGTCGATGAAGCGCGAGGTGTGCACCACCGAGTACCAGCTGCCGGCGCCCTGGAGGGTGACGTTCTGCACGCCGCTCAGGGAGGACGTGAGCTTGTAGTCGCCCGGCGGGATCCACACCGTCCCGCCCTGGGCGGCGGCGATGGCGTCCCGGAAGGCCTGGGTGGAGTCGCCGTTGCCGCTGGGGTCGGCGCCCTTGGAGGTGACCGAGACCGACCCGGCGGGCTGGGCGGCGGCGCCGGCCACCTGCTCGAAGTCGGCCACGTCGACGGTGACCTGGGTGCCGGTGGACTCGAAGGCGACCTTGTCACCCGCCTGGATGTTCTGGCCGAGCAGCAACCGGGCGTTGTCGAAGAAGTGGTGCTGCTTGGCGCCGGCGATCCAGCCGGTGTCGACGTAGGAGTACTTGGAGGTGACGGTCAGGGTCTTCGCCAGTCTGACCCCGTTGACGTACACGTTCAGGGTGCCGGACTGACCGTCGGGGACGCTGGAGGAGACGTTCACGGCGTTGGACGCCTGGGGTGCGGTGAACTCGATCCGCTGTCCGGAGGTGAGGCGCACGGCCTGGCGTCCCGAGGCCTCGGAGGCGAGGGTGCCCTGGGTGTAGTCCGGGCCGATCCTGGTGCCGGTGGTGGTCGCCGCCTCCGCCTCGACCGAGGTGAACGGCAGGCTCGCGCCGGCCGCCGCGTGGGCGGCGGGCGCGACGGCGACGAGCATGCCGGCGGCGAGCGCGACAGCGGCCGCCACTGTTGGCATGCTCCTGACAGACCGGGCTGTGGTGCTGTGCATCTGCTGATCCCTTCGGGGTGGGGGGAGGGGGATAGCGCGAGTGGTACCGGCGGCTCAGGTCGTCAGCCAGGCCGCCGTGTCCTGCGGCAGACGGCCCGCGCCGTCCAACGGGCCGCTGGTGAGCAGAAGCTGGGTGTGGGCGGGGAGTTCGGCGGGCTCGGGGGCGAGGTTGACCACGCAGACCACTCCCTCGGCGCGGGTGAAGGCGAGGACCCCCTCGGGAGCGGGCAGCCAGGTCAGCGGGCCGGACCCGAAGAGCGGGCGGGCGGCGATGGCGCGGCGGTAGAGGCTGAGCATGGAGTCGCCGTCGTCCTGCTGGCGGTCGGCCGCGTATGCCGCCCAGCCGGCCGGCTGCGGCAGCCACGGCTCCTCGCGCGAACCGAATCCCGCGTACGGCAGGTCGGCGGCCCAGGGCATCGGTACCCGGCAGCCGTCCCGGCCGGGATCGGTGCCGCCCGACCGGAAGTACATCGGATCCTCGATGCGGTCCACCGGGATCTCGGCCTCGGGCAGCCCCAGCTCCTCCCCCTGGTACACGTACACCGCGCCGGGCAGCGCCAGGGACAGCAGCGCGGCCGCGCGGGCCCTGCGGGTGCCCAGCTCCAGGTCCGTGGGGGTGCCGAAGGCCTTGGTCGCGAAGTCGAAGGCGGTGTCCTCGCGGCCGTAGCGGGTGACCGTGCGGGTCACGTCGTGGTTGCACAGCACCCAGGTGGCGGGCGCGCCGACCGGGGCGTGCTCGGCGAGGGTGGTGTCGATCGACGTCCGCAGCCGGCCGGCGTCCCAGGGGCAGGACAGGAAGGAGAAGTTGAAGGCGGTGTGCAGCTCGTCGGGGCGGAGGTAGCGGGCGAAGCGCTCGGCGTCGGGGAGCCAGACCTCGCCGACGAAGACCCCGTCGTAGGCGTCGGCGACGGCGCGCCACGCGCGGTAGACGTCGTGCAGGTCGTCACGGTCGACGAAGGGGTGCGGCTGCGGGTCCGTGGCCAGGTCGGGCAGGTCCGGGTCCTTGGCGAGCAGGGCGGCGGAGTCGATGCGGACGCCGGCGACGCCCCGCTCGAACCAGAACCGCAGGATGTCCTCGTGCTCCTGGCGGACGGCGGGGTGGGCCCAGTTGAGGTCGGGCTGTTCGGGGGTGAACAGGTGCAGGTACCAGTCGCCGTCGGGCAGCCGGGTCCACACCGGTTCGGTGGAGCCGAGGAACTGCGACGGCCAGTCGTTGGGCGGGAGTTCGCCGTGCTCGCCACGGCCCGGGCGGAAGTGGAACAGCTCGCGCTCGGGGCTGCCCGGGCCGGCCGCCAACGCCGCCCGGAACCAGGGGTGCTGGTCGGAGACGTGGTTGGGGACGATGTCCACGATCGTCCGGATGCCCAGCTCGCCCGCCTCCGCGATGAGCTTCTCGGCCTCGGCGAGGGTGCCGAACGCCGGGTCGATGGCCCGGTAGTCGGCGACGTCGTAGCCGCCGTCCTTCAGCGGTGACAGGTACCAGGGGTTGAACCAGAGGGCGTTCACGCCCAGTTCGGCGAGGTACGGCAGCTTGGCGCGGACGCCCGCGAGGTCGCCGGTGCCGTCGCCGTCGCCGTCCGCGAAGCTGCGGACGTACACCTGGTAGATGACGGCGGAACGCCACCAGTCGAGGTCCTTCGGGGCATGGCTGGGCTGTCCCACTGTGCGTGCCTTTCTGTCGGAGGAAGGGCGTCAGCCCTTGGTGCTGCCCGCGCTGATCCCGGCGATGATGTGCCGCTGGAAGACGAGGAACAGCGCGACCATCGGGATGCTGGCGATCACCATCGCGGCGATGAGCACGGTGAGCTGGATGTTCTGCGACAGCTGGACCAGGGCCACACTGATGGGCTGCTTGTCGGTGTCCGAGAAGACCATCAGCGGCCACAGGAAGTCCTGCCACACCGCGACCAGGGCGAAGATCGACACCACCCCGAGCACCGGGCGGGACATGGGCAGCACCACCGACCACAGGATGCGCAGCTTTCCGGCGCCGTCGATCTCGGCGGCCTCCAGCACGTCACGCGGCAGCTGGTCGAAGAACCGCTTGAGGAGGTAGAGGTTGAAGGCGTTGGCGACGGCCGGGAGCCAGATGCCGAGCGGGTCGTTGAGCAGGCTGGTGTGGATGAACGGCAGGTCGGCGGCGGTCAGGTACTTGGGGACGACCAGGGCCTGGGCCGGGACCATCAACGTGGCCAGGATCCCGCCGAGGACCACGTTGCCGAAGGCCGGCTTCAGTTTCGACAGGGCGTAGGCGGCGGCCGTGCAGAACACCAGCTGGAAGGCCCAGGCGCCGGCCGCCTGCACCACCGTGTTCCACAGGTGCTGGGGCAGCTGCATCAGGTCCCAGGCGTCGGTGTACCCGGTCAGGTGCAAGTGCTTGGGGATGAGGGTGGGCGGGGTCCGGGCGACCTCGTCCGGGGACTTCATCGCGCTGGTCACCATCCAGTACACGGGGAAGAGGAAGGCGAGCGCGAAGAGCAGGACGACACCGGTGAAGACGCTCCAGTAGATCGCCTTCCCGCGTGGACGGGCCAGGGTCGCCGGCGAGATCAGGGTTCGGGTGGCGCTGCTCATCCGTCCTCCCCGGAGCGGGTCAGCCGCAGATAGCCGGCGGAGAAGACACCGAGCAGCACCAGGAGCATGACGCTGAGGGCGCAGGCGCCGCCGAAGTCGTTGTAGAGGAAGGCGTACTTGTAGATGAGGTAGAGCACGGTGACCGTGGCGCTCTCCGGGCCGCCGCCCGTGATCACGAACGGCTCGGTGAACACCTGCATGGTGGCGATGATCTGGAGGAGCATCAGCATCAGGATGACGAACCTGGTCTGCGGGATCGTCACGTGGCGGATGCGCTGCAGGAGGTTCGCGCCGTCGAGTTCGGCGGCCTCGTACAGCTCGCCGGGGATGGACTGCAGGGCGGCCAGGTAGATCAGGACGGTGCCGCCCATGTTGGCCCAGGTGGCCACGATGACCAGGGAGACGAGCGCGGTGTCGGCGCCGTTGGACCAGTTCGAGGTGGGCAGGTGCAGGAAGCGCAGCGTCTCGTTGGCGAGGCCGGCCCCGGGGTCGTAGAACCACTTCCACAGCAGGGCGCTGACCACCGGCGGGATCATCACCGGGAGGTAGACCACGACCCGGAAGAACGCCTTCGCGTGCCGCAGCTCGTTGAGGACCAGCGCGAGAACGAACGGGACCGCGAAGCCGACCAGCAGGGCCAGCAGTGTGAAGGTGAGGGTGTTGCGCCAGGCCGCCGAGAACTCGGGGTCGTGCAGGACCCGGGTGAAGTTGGCGGTGCCGACCCATTCCGGGGACGAGCCGGGGGTGTACTTCTGGAAGGCGATCACGACCGCGCGGATCGCCGGGTACCAGGAGAACAGGGCGAAACAGATCAGTCCGCCGAGCAGGAACCCGTAGGCACGGGCCTGGTCGAGGAACCGGCGCCGCCTCCGGTCCCCTGCCGGGGACGGCGCCGGGGCCTGACGGGCGCCGACCGCCGCGGGGGCAGGTCGGCGCTCGGCCGTCTTGGTCATCGCGGTCAGCCCCGGGCCAGGATGCCGGCGATCTTCTCGTTGGCGTCCTTGAGGAGCTGGTCGATGTCGGCGTCCTTCTTGGTGAGGACGGCGGAGACGGCGCCGTCGAGGACGGAGTAGATCTGCTGGGCGTCGGGCGGCTCGATCTTCATCTGGAGGGACTGGTTGCCGTCCAGGAAGGCCTGGTAGTTCTCCACCGGGACGTTGGCGTTGGCCTTCTTGACCTGCTGGTCCTTGGCGTCGGCGGCGCCGGTGAACAGCCGCGGCTCGGGCAGGCCGACGGGTGCGTTGTTCTTCTTGGCGCGGGCGTAGTCGCCGAGGAAGCCGTCACCGGGGGTGAGGAACATGGAGTCGAGCCACTTGAGGCCGGCCTTGATCTGCGCCGGGCTGTCCTTCTTGTTGAACATGTAGCCGTCGCCGCCGATGAGGGTGCCCTGGCCGCCGGGCATCGGGGCGAGGGCGAGGTCCTTGTAGTTGCCGCCCTTCTCCTTGACCAGGATCGGGATGTTGTCCGGGGCGGAGAGGTACATGCCGAGCTTGCCCGAACCCATCATCTGCTGGACGTCGTTGAGGATCAGCAACTGCTTGCTGCCCATGGTGTTGTCGGTCCAGCGCATGTCGTGCAGGTTCTGCAGGACCGCGTGGCCCTGGGGGGTGTCGACGGTCGCCGTCTTGCCGTCGGCGGAGACGACGTCACCGCCCTGGGAGTACAGCTCGGCGGTGAAGTGCCAGCCACCCTGGTTCTGCGCGCTGTAGTCGGCGTATCCGACGGTGCCGTTGCCGAGGGCGGCGATCTTCTTGGCGTCGGCGCGGACCTCTTCCCAGGTCGCCGGCGGCTTGTCGGGGTCGAGACCGGCCTTCTGGAAGAGCGCGCGGTTGTAGATCAGACCCATGCTGTATCCGGTGCGCGGGATGCCGTAGACCTTGCCGTCCACGGTGTAGATGTCCCGCAGCTGCTTCTGGATGGTGTCGTAGCTCTTGAGGTCCTTGAGGTACGGCGTGAGGTCGGCCGCCTGGTTGATGTCCACGACGTGCTTGGCGTCGGTGAAGTACGTGTAGAACACGTCCTCCATCTGGCCGCCGGCGAGCTTGGCGTCGAAGGTCTTCGGGTCCTGGCAGGGGAACGCGTCGTGCATGACGACGTCGATGTCCGGGTTCTTCTTCTCGAAGTCGGCGGTGTCCTGATCGAAGAACGAACGGTCGACCTTGGCGCTCTTCGGCGGCTCGCAGTTGACGGTGATGCGCGTCTTGCCGCTTCCCGCGTCGTCGCCGCCCGACCCGCAGGCCGAGGCCGAGAGCGCAAGGGACGAACAGACACCTATCGCGACGAGAGCACGGCGGAACCCGGTGCTGGACATCGGTGGACCCCCCAGAACAGGAGCAGTGGGCGCCGCACCGGGACCGGTGGGCGCCGCACACTCAAGCACCGGCGACAGGTGTGCGCAAGATGTCGCGCAGAATCTGTAATTATTCGACAGCAGATTGGATCTGCTGACACTCAGACCTTGGGCACTTGCGCTGTCGAGCCGCGGACCACCAGCTCCGGCTCGAACAGCAGCTCCTCCGGCGGTACGGCGGTACCGCCGATCTGCACGTTCAGCAGCTCCACGGCCGCGCGGCCCATGGCCTCGATGGGCTGGCGGACGGTGGTGAGCGGGGGTTCGGTGCAGTTCATGAAGGCCGAGTCGTCGTAGCCGACGACGGAGATGCGGGAGGGCACCTCGTACCCCTTGCGACGGGCCGCGCGGATCGCGCCGAGCGCGAGCGGGTCGCTGGCGCAGATGATGCCGGTGACACCTCGGTCGATCAGCCGGGACGCGGCGGCGTGGCCGCCCTCGATGGAGAAGATCGCGCGGGCCACGTACTCGTCGGGGACCTCACCGATGGCCCGCGCGGCGGCGAGTTTCCGGGCCGAGGGGACATGGTCGCCGGGGCCCAGGACCAGGCCGATGCGTTCGTGGCCGAGGGAGGCGAGGTGGCGCCAGGCCTGCTCCACCGCCACCGCGTCGTCGCAGGACACGGCCGGGAAGCCGAGGTGCTCGATGGCGGCGTTGACCAGCACCACCGGGATGTTGCGGTCGGCGAGCAGCCGGTAGTGGTCGTGGGGCGCGTCGGCCTGGGCGTACAGACCGCCCGCGAACACCACGCCCGAGACCTGCTGTTGCAGCAGCAGCTCGACGTAGTCCGCCTCGGAGACCCCGCCCTTGGTCTGGGTGCACAGCACCGGGGTCAGCCCGAGCTGGGCGAGCGCGCCGCCGATGACCTCGGCGAAGGCCGGGAAGATGGGGTTCTGCAGCTCGGGCAGGACCAGACCGACGAGTCGGGCGCGCTCGCCGCGCAACTGGGTGGGGCGCTCGTAGCCGAGGACGTCCAGGGCCGAGAGCACCGCCTGCCGGGTGGCCTCGGAGACCCCGGGCTTGCCGTTGAGTACCCGGCTGACCGTGGCCTCGCTGACCCCGACCTTCTTGGCCACTTCCGCAAGTCGTCGTGTCATGAGCGCAAGGGTAGCGCAATTTACGCAAGCAGCTTGCGTAGGCTCCGGAGCCGGGGTCAGACGCGGCTGCCGGTCGCCGTGTCCGCCGACAGCCGCTGGGCGAGGTAGATCGGGACCACCGACAGCAGCACGAGCACCGCCGCCACCACGTTCACCACCGGTGCCTGCTGGGGGCGGGTCATGTTGTCGTAGATCCACAGCGGCAGGGTCTGGACGCCCGGTCCCGCGGTGAAGGTGGTGACCACGATCTCGTCGAAGGAGAGCGCGAAGGCGAGCAGTCCGCCCGCGAGCAGCGCCGAGCGCACCAGCGGGAAGGTGACGTCGGCGAAGGTGCGGAAGGTGTCGGCGCCGAGGTCGGCCGCCGCCTCCTCGTAGGTGCCGGAGGTGCGGCGCAGCCGGGCGACCACGTTGTTGAAGACGATCACCACACAGAAGGTGGCGTGTCCGACGACCACGGTGAACAGGCCGAGTCCGACGCCAAGCGGCGCAAGCACCGTGCCGAAGGCCGAGTTGAGGGCGATACCGGTGACGATGCCGGGCAGCGCGATCGGCAGGACGACCACGAAGGAGAGGGCGTCCCGGCCGAAGAAGCGGTACCGGGCGACCGCGAAGGCGATCAGCGTGCCGAGCACCAGGGCGATGGCGGTGGCGCCCAGCCCGGCCTTCACCGAGGTCCACAGGGCCTCGCGGGCACCGGAGCTGTGCCAGGCGGCCGACCACCAGCGGGTGGTCACACCGGGCGGCGGCCAGCTCGCGCTGCGGTCCGGATTCAGGGAGTTGACGAGGACCAGCAGCAACGGGACGTAGATCACCGCGAAGCCGAGGCCGGCGGCGACACGCACCGCGATCCGCGCGGAACGGGAGAGTTGCACGGCGGGCTCCTCTACAGGCTGCTCAGCGCGCCCGTGCGGCGCATCGCGAGCAGGTACAGCACGATGACGACGACCGGGACGGTGGCGAGCGCGGCGGCCATGGGCAGGTTGAGTTCGATGTTGGCGTAGACGAGGTTGCCGATGAGCTGGGTCTTGCCGCCGACGATCTGCACGGTGATGTAGTCGCCGAGGCTGAGCGAGAAGGTGAACACCGACCCGGCGGCGACCGACGGCAGCACCATCGGCAGCACCACGGACCGGAAGGTCCGCCCGGCGCGGGCGCCCAGGTCCGCGGAGGCGTCCAGCAGGTTGTCGGGCAGCTGTTCCAGCGCGGTGTGGATCGGCAGGATCATGTACGGCAGCCACAGATAGGTCAGGGCGAGCACGGTGGCCGGCAACCCGAAGCCGGGCCCGCTCAGCCCGAAGGGCTTCAGCAGCCAGTCGGCGAGCCCGCCCTCGGACAGGATCAGCCGCCAGGCGTACACCTTGACCAGGTAACTCGCCCACAGGGGGGTGAGGATGGCGACCACCAGGAGCGGGCGCAGGCTGGGCCTGGCCACCCGGGCGGTGTAGAAGGCGACCGGGAAGGCGAGCACCGCGCACAGGGCGGTCACCGCGAGGGCGACGCCCACGCTGCGCAGGATCACCTGCCGGAACACCGGGGTGGTGAACAGCTCGTGGAAGTTGTCGGTCGACCAGACCTTCACCACCTCGGAGGTGAAGGAGTCCGTCGTCCAGAACGCGGAGACGAACAGCACCGCCAGGGAGCCCAGGTAGAGCACGGCCAGCCAGAGCAGCGGGGCGGTCAGCAGCAGGGCGAGGCGGAGCCGGGGGCGCCGGTACAGCGCCCCCGCGGTCCGGGTGAGCACGGTCATGGCTCAGCCCTTGATCTCGGTCCAGGCCTGCACCCACTTGGCGTACGGCACGCACTTGACGTCGGTGCGGCCGTCCAGGCACTGCTCGATGGGCGTGTTCCAGAAGGCGATGTTCTTCCAGTAGCTCTCGTCGGCCGCGTGGTAGGTCGCGCAGAAGTTCTTGTCGCTGGTCAGCTCACAGGCCTTGGCGTTGGACGGGGCCTCGCCGAAGTACTCGGCGACCTCGGCGTTGACCTTCGGGGAGACGATCCAGTCGAGCCATTTGTAGGCGCAGTCGGGGTGCTTGGCCTTGGCGGAGACCATCCAGGTGTCGGACCAGCCGGTGGAACCCTCCTTGGGCACGAAGGCCCTGACCTTCGCGCCGTCGTCGGCGGCCAGGTTGGCGATGACCTGCCAACTGGTGCCGATCACGGAGTCGCCGCTCTTGAAGGCGGAGATCTCCTTGAGGTAGTCGCTCCAGTACTCGCCGATGTCCGCGTTCTGCTTCTTCAGCAGGGCCACGGCCGCGTCGAACTGCTTCTGGTCGAGCGCGTAGGGGTCCTTGATCTTCAACTCGGGCTTGGTGGCCTTGAGATACAGGGCCGCGTCGGCGATGTAGATCGGCGAGTCGTAGGCGGTGACATGACCCTGGTACTTCGCCGCGTCGTCGAAGACGGCCGCCCAGGAGGTGGGGGCGGGGCTGACCTTCTGGGTGTTGTACATCAGCAGGTTGGCGCCGCGGCCGTGCGGGATGCCGTACATCTGGCCCTTGACCGAGTTCCAGGCGCCGTTCTTCAGGCCGCTGAAGATGTCCTTGTAGTTCGGTACGAGCTTGGTGTTGACGGGGGCCGCGTCGCCGGAGGCGATCAGGCGCAGGGAGGCGTCGCCGGAGGCGGAGACGGCGTCGTACTCGCCGGTCTTCATCAGTTTGACCATCTCGTCGGAGCTGGCGGCGACCTTGGAGTGGACCTGGCAGCCGGTCTGCTTCTCGAAGTCGGTGACCCAGTCCACCTTGGGGTCGTCGGAGCCGTCCTCGACGTAGCCGGCCCAGGCGATCAGGTTGACCGAGCCCTCGCTCTTGCCGAGCTTGGCCAGGGGCTTGAGGTCGGGCGGGTTGAGTCCGGTGGAGGAACCGGAGCCGGAGGAACCGCAGGCGGTGGCGGCCAGCAGCAGCGCGACGGCGGCGGTCGCGGTGAGAGGTCGGGTGAGGCGCACGACGTACTCCAGAGGTGAGGGACGGCGGATCCGGCCGGGACGGGCGGCGGGTCAGCCGGGGACGTGGACGGTGTGCCGGCGCTGCCAGCGCAGCCGGACGCGGGTGCCGCGGTAGGCGGCGACGTCCTCGGCGGAGGTGTCGAGGTTCTGCTGGAGCGCGGTGAGCCGGCCGCCGCCGTCCAGGTCGACCAGGAAGCGGGTGGCGTCGCCGAGGTAGACCACCTCGGCGACGGTGCCGACGGCGTCGGCGTGGTCGGGTTCGCCGGGGCCCGCGGTCTCCTCGAGGACCCGGATCTTCTCGGGCCGGATGCTGTGGGTGCCGCTCTCGCCGAGCAGCCGCTGGGCGGTGTCCCCGGTGAGCAGGTTGGAGGTGCCGACGAAGGAGGCGACGAAGGCGGTGGCCGGGCGTTCGTAGATCTCCGCCGGGGTACCGACCTGTTCGATGCGGCCCTGGTGGAAGACGGCGACCCGGTCGCTCATCGTCAGGGCCTCCTCCTGGTCGTGGGTGACGAAGACGAAGGTGATGCCCACCTCCCGTTGCAGGGCCTTGAGTTCGAGCTGCATCTGCTCGCGCAGCTTGAGGTCGAGGGCGCCGAGGGGCTCGTCGAGCAGCAGGACGCGGGGCCGCCCGACGAGGGCGCGGGCGAGGGCGACGCGCTGGCGCTGGCCGCCGGAGAGCTGGGCGGGGCGGCGGGCGCCGAAGCCGTCGAGGCGGACCTCGGCGAGGGCCTTGCGGGCGCGGACCAGGCGTTCGGCCCGGGGGACCTTGCGGACCTTGAGGGAGTAGGCGACGTTCTGTTCGACGTTCATGTGCGGGAACAGGGCGTAGTCCTGGAAGACGGTGTGCACGTCCCGCTCGAAGGGGGCGCGGCGGGTGACGTCCTGCCCGGCGAGCTCGACCACGCCCGAGGTGGGACTCTCGAAGCCGGCGATCAGGCGCAGCACGGTGGTCTTGCCGGAGCCGGAGGGGCCGAGCATCGAGAAGAACTCGCCGTCGCGGATCTCCAGGTCGACTCCTGCCACGGCGCTGGTGTCGCCGAACGACTTCCGCAGATCCCGCAACCGGATCGCGCTGGCCTCCATGGGCGGGAACCTTTCTGGCGCTCTCTTGCGTTGCATGTGGTGACCGGAAAGATATGAAGTCATAGTTCAAAGCTCAAGACCCTTCTGAGGTAAAGCTTGGGTCAACGCATAGGGTGGTGGGCCGTGAAGCAGCAGCAGACGGACGGCGGCGCCCGAAAGGCCGTCTTCGCCCCGGTGGACAGCGGGGCCCGGGTGGCCGCCGTCGTACGCCGGATCGGCGACGCCATCGAGCTCGGACTGCTCGCCGACGGGGAGCAACTGCCCGGCGAGACGGAGCTGGCCGGACAGCTCGGGGTGTCCACGGTGACCCTGCGGGAGGCGCTGATGGCCCTGCGCCAGCAGGGCCTGGTCGTCACCCGCCGGGGCCGCGGCGGCGGCAGCTTCGTCTCCCTGCCGGACCCGCCCGGCCGGGAGCGGCTCCTGGAGCGGCTGCGCGGCTGGAGCCCCGAGGAACTGCGCGACCTCGGCGACCACTGGGCGGCCCTGTCCGGCACCGCCGCCCACCTCGCCGCACAGCGCACCGAGGACCACGACCTGGACCAGCTCCGCCGGACCACCGGGGAGCTGCGCAAGGCCCGGGGCACCTCGGCGCGTTGCCGGCTGTACGGCCGCTTCCACGTGGAACTGGCCGCCGCCGCCCAGTCGGCCCGGCTCACCCGGGAACAGGTCGCCCTCCAGACGGAGGTCGGCGCGCTGCTGTGCCTTGTGCTCGGCGACGACGAATATCGTGAAGAGGTGGCGGACCGTCACCGGTCCGTAATCTCGGCCGTGCAGGATGGGGCGGACGCATCGGCCAGGGAGCTGGCCGAGCGGTGCGTGCGGGACTCGACGGCGCGGCTCATCGCCCTGCGGCTGACCCTGTAGCCGCGCCGCGCCCGCTCCCCCGTCCACCGGAGGGCAGCATGAGCCGCGGCACCGTCCCCTCCACATCCGTGACCAGGGCGCCGGCCGCCACCGAGGAGTACGTGGCCGAGCGGGTCGGCCGCGCCCTGGAGGCGGTGTTCGACGCCGTCGCGCAGACCCGCGCCGACACCGCCGCACTGCTGGCCCGGGTGGCCGCCACGGGCCGCCGGCCGGTCACCGCGGACCTGGCCGCGCTGCGCCCCGGACTCCATCTGCGCCTGGCCCGGCAGGAGTTGGTCTCCGGTGTCGGTTTCGTGGCCGCGCCCGGACTGCTCGCCGACGTGCCGGCCTGGCTGGAGTGGTGGCAGACCGACGCCGGCGGGGACGTACGGCCACTGCTCCTCGACCTCGACCCGCGCACCTCGGCCTACTCCGACTACACGCACTGGGACTGGTTCACGCTGCCCCGGGACACCGGGCACCGCGCGGTGGCCGGACCGTACGTCGACTACCTCTGCTCCGACGAGTACAGCCTCACCCTGTCCGCGCCGGTGGAACGGGCGGGCCGCTTCCTGGGCGTGGCCGCCGCCGACGTGTACCTACGGCACTTCGAGGCGGCCGCGCTGCCCCTGCTGCGCGCGCTGCCCGGCCCCGCCCGGCTGGTCAACGCCCGTGGCCGGGTGGCGGCGTCGGCGGACCCGGCGCACCTGGCCGGTTCACTGACCAAGGGGCCGGACTTCGCGGCCGTGCTGGAGAGCGGACGGCCGGGCACGTTCGGCGCGCTGCGCCTGGTGCCCTGCCGGGGCGTACCGCTGGTCCTGGCGGTGGCCGCGACCTGAGCGGGGACCCGCGTGCGGGCACCGCGACATGAGCGGGGCCGGCCCCGCGTGCGGGCACCGCGGCACGAGCGGGGCCCGGGTCCGGACGGGTGGTGGCGAGGAGCGCGGGCACCGCGGCACGAGCGGGGCCCCGGGTCCGGACGGGTGGTGGCGAGGAGTCCGGGCCGGTGCCGGGGTGGGCGTCCGGCCCGGCGCCGTCGGCGACCTGAACGCCGACGGTGCCGGGTCAGGCGTCAGGGGTGGGAACGACGGTCAGATGGGCGCCCAGGCCGCCGGGCCGGCGGGCGCGGCGCGGGGCCGCGGGGCGGGGAGCGGCGCGCAGCACCAGGGTGTAACGCGCGTAGCCCATGTCGTGAAGGGTCCTGGCGGTCTCGCCGACCACCCGGCACTCGGTGGCCCCCAGCAGCGGGTCCGGGTGCAGTACCGGCCGGACGGCACCGTCGAGCCGGGCGCCCTCCTCGCCGACCGCGCGCAGCCAGTGCGGCAGCCCGTGCCGGAACGCCGCCTCCATGATCGGGTCCTGGGCGATCTCCCGGCGGATCGACTGGAGTTCGTGATCGTGGCCGTACCGCTCCAGGGTGGTCTTGAACTGGGCCAGCATCGGCAGGCACCAGCCCGACTCGTGCGCGCCGAGCACCGAGCCGGCGTCCGGGTGGAACAGGACGAACCGGAGGAAGTTGTCCCCGGGCATGGCCGTGGGATGCGGGGCGACCCCCCCGAAAAGTGTCTCGAACGCGCCGTTGGCCAGCACCACGTCCCAGCGGTGGTCCACCACCAGGGACGGAAAGGGAACCGCGTCCAGCAGCAACGCGTAGTCCTGAAGGTATGCCTGGGCCTCAAGACTCTCGGGGACGGGCCGCGGCGCCGGCCGCTGCCCACCTGCCTGATATGCCATCGGGAGGTCACCCCTCTTGCCTATGCGGCCTTCTCGCGGCGATGTGATCCTGCTGCCCCACTCGGATGCATGTCAACTATCGTGGCATTTCATGCCTGTTGACGGCCGAAATTGGCCACAGTTGTGGCGACACCTGGATGTGAGTTCGAACGACCCGCTAATCTCCGGGAAGTTCATGCCGGGCAGTCCACGGCGACCACCTGTGCGAAGCCCCTGATTCCTCTGAGAGACGTAGGAGTTCTGTCGGTGACGGATGGCTACGAGGATCCGGGCGCCACGGCGACCGCCCAGCTGCCGGCCGTCGTCTCCCGCGTCAGCGCGCTCGCCGACCGGCTCGGCGTGGCGTACGCCGAGGTCTACGACATCGGGCGGCTCTCCCATGCCTGCGGTGTCCCCGAGCCCGTGGTCAGGGCCCTGCTCGCCGGCCGGCCCGCGGGCGAACCCGATGTCCAGGAACGCTTCCTGCAACGTCTGGACCTGCTGCGCCGTACCCGCCTCAAGTCCAACGGCCGAAAACACACCCAGCAGGAGATCGCCGACGGCGCGGGCATGTCCCGGCAGCAGGCCGGCGCGCTGCTCAACGGCGACCGGCGGCCGACCATGGAGCACTGCGACGCCCTCCAGCGCTTCTTCCGGGTGCATGCCGGATTCCTCACCGCCGCGGACCCCGAGGCGCTGGCCGGCGCTCTCCAGCGCGTCGAGCAGGAGCTGCTGCAGAAGCTGGCCGACCGGGAGCGGGCGGCGGCCGCGGCCGCGGCGGACCCCCTGGAGCGGCTGCTGCAGGACCACGGGGTGCGCGGGATCGCCTGGCGGGCCGCCCAGCTCCCCACCGACCAGCACCGCGACAAGGTCGCGGAATGGCTGGACATGCTCCTGGAGAGCGTCAAGCGGCCCGAGTCGTGAGCTGAGGGGGAACAGGAGAACATGGCCATCGGCAGGGACATGCGCCGGCTGAGCGGCGAGCTGGTCGGGGAGCTGACCCTGCCCGCGCCCACCCCGCCGCAGGAGCTGTACCGGGCGCTGTGCGACGCGATGAGCCGTCGCCGGGGCCGCCCGGTCCTGTTCCGTACGGCCGTCTTCCCGCCCGGCACGGCCAGCGGGCTGTGGCTCGACCTGACCGACCGCGACCTGGTGGTGGTCGAGGAACGCACCGCGCCCGACCACCAGTTGGTGATCCTCGGTCACGAGCTGTGGCACATGCACGCCGACCACCACGGCCACGACGTCGAGGGGGTCGCGGTCGCGGCACGGCTCGTCGACGAAGGCGCGGGCGGCGGCGCGGTCAGTGACCGGGCCGCGGTCCAGGCTGCCGTCCGGCGGATGGCCGCCCGCACCCGCTTCGACCAGGCCGAGGAACAGGACGCGGAGACCTTCGGGCTGCTGCTGGCCAGCAAGTGCCGGACCTGGCTCGCGGGTTCGGCCCTGCGCGGCCCGGTACGGCGGCACGACGTGGCGGGGCGCATCGAGGCCTCGCTGGGCTACCCGGGGAAGTGAGCCCGCCCCGACCGGGCACCGGGGCAGACCGCGCACCGGGGCCGACCGGGCACCGGGGCAGACCGGATGCCGTTGCGGGCCGGATCCCGTTGCGGACCGGATGCCGTTGCGGGCCGGATGCCGTTGCGGGCCGGATGCCGACGTGGACCGGATGCCGATCGGGCGGATCGTGTTGCGGGGTCGGATGCCGATCGGGCGGATCGTCTTGCGGGCCGGATTTCGTCGCGGCCGGGCGAAGAGACGTTCCCTCAGGAACCGGGCGAAGAGACGTTCCCTCAGGAAGGGGCCCCGGGGCGGTCCGGGGTCGGCTGAGCGGGCGAACCGAGGCGTAGCGGGCAGGCGTTGTCAGTGGCGGACGGCAAGCTGGTGGGTGCGCACCGCACACGCGGTGCGGCCGCGCCGTCCGGGCGCGTGACCGTGACGACCGACGGGGAGAGCCGAGCCATGCCCACCGCCGTACTGACCGACCGTGAGCGCACCGCCGTCCAGGCCTATCTGCGGCTGCTGCACACCGTCCGCGCGGCCTTCGACGGACCTCCGGACGGCGCCCCGCGCCCCTTCCTGGTCCCACCCGCCGTGCTCGCCGAGGCCGAGGAGGCCCTGGCCCGGGCCGGACTCGCCGGCAACGAGGAGGCGTTCTTCCGCCTCCTGCACGACTGGTGCCCACCCATCTGAGCCGACGGAGCACGACCAGGGGCGCTGTCAGGGGTGCGGCACGATCACGGCCGAGGTCAGCATGCCGTGCCCCACGCTCCAGCGGCCCTCGAAGGCCTGCAGCCGCTGCCCGCCGACCTGGGGGCCGGGGACCAGGAGGCGGGCGTACAGGGTGCCGTGCGGCCGCTCGCCGGGCTCCGGGACGAGCTCGATGTCGGCCTCCATGAAGTCCAACCACTTCCCGGTGAGGGGGAACCACGCCTTGTAGACGGATTCCTTGACGCTGAACAGCAGGCGGTCCCAGTGCACACCGGGCCGCTCCGCCACGAGCCGGCGCAGCCGCTCCTGCTCCGAGGGCAGCAGGACGGACTCCGCGACGCCCTGGGGCAGCGGGGCGTGCGGTTCGGCGTCGATGCCCAGGGAGGCCAGGTCGGTGGCGCGGACCAGGGCGGCGGCGCAGTAGCCCTCGCAGTGGGTCATGCTGCCGACCAGCCCGTCCGGCCAGCGCGGTGCGCCGCGCTCGCCGCTCACGACGGGCTGCGGCGGGACCCCGAGCTTCTCCATGGCGCCCCGGGCGCAGGCGCGCACGGCGGAGAACTCGCGGCGGCGCTTGGGCACGGCACGCGCGACGAGCGCCGCCTCCTCGGGGTAGAGGGGGGCTTCGCGGATCGCCTCGTCACCGAGCATCTCCACGGCCACCACCGAGTCCGGGAGCAGCTCCTCGATCACCGGTTCCGACCTCCATCGGCAGAATGCGGCGCAGCTTGCCCGGGGGCTGGGAGCGCTTGCGCCACTCGCGGGGGTATCCCACGGAGACCTCTTCGAAGCGGACCCCGTCGTGCCAGGTGGTCCGGGGGATGTGCAGATGACCGTAGACCATGGTGTCGACGCGGAACCGGCGGTGCCAGTCGGCGGTGCGGGTGGTGCCGCACCACATGGCGAACTCGGGGTACCACAGGACGTCCATGGGGTGCCGGTCCAGCGGATAGTGGGCCGCCAGCACGGTCGGCAGTTCCTCGGGCAGCTCGGCGAGCCGGCGCTCGGTCGCCTCGACCCGAGCCCGGCACCAGTCCTCGCGGGTCGGGTAGGGGTCGGGGTGGAGCAGGTACTCGTCGTTGCACACGATGCCGGTGCCGTGCGCGTACGCGAGGCCCTCTTCCTTGGTGGTACAGCCGGCCGGCAGGAAGGAGTAGTCGTACAGCAGGAAGAGCGGCGCGACCACGACCGGGCCGCCCGGGCCCTCCCAGACCGGATAGGGGTCCTCGGGGCTGACCACGCCGAGTTCCCGGCAGAGGCCGACGAGGTGCTCGTAGCGGGCGACGCCGCGCAGGGTGACCGGATCCTTGGGGTGGGTCCACAGGTCGTGGTTGCCGGGGGCCCACAGCACCTTGCCGAAGCGGCCGGCGAGGGTCTCCAGGACCCAGCGGATGTCGGCGACGGTCTCCGCGACGTCACCGGCCACGATCAGCCAGTCGTCATCCGTCTCGGGGCGCATCTTCTCGACGAGCTCGCGGTTCTCCGGATACGAGATGTGCAGGTCGCTGATGGCCAGCAGCTGCCCGGCACCGGCCGTGGACTCCACCTCGTACCCCTTCCGATCATGTCGTCACCACCCACCTCAACACATGACGGGTCGACGGAACAAGGGGACTTGTCGGCCTGTCGGCGGGCATTCGCCCGGCCGAGCGCCGGCGGTCCGCCGGGCCGGTGCCCGTCGGTCAAGGAAACCGACGTGGACGGTGCAGGAAAACGCGCGTGGACAGTCCCGCGAAATCCGTAACACTGGCGTTGCACGCGGGGCCCCATGAAAGCCGTATGATCCCCCCAACACCACCGCCACGAACTTCCCTTCGTCCAGGGCGGTTTGGTGACCCTCCAACCACCCTGCCCGGGCACGGGCCCGCTGAGCCCTGCCCGAAAACCCCGGAAGGCGGCATTAATGCGCTCTCGCGTACGCGTCTGGCTCAACCGCACGTACGCGGAGAACGTGTTCTTCATGGATCAGCTGCGGAAAAATCCCAGCGACCGGGCGGTCGAGATCCATGCGACGCACGGTGACGCCGACTCCCCCGTGCTGGCCGCCGCCGACACCGCCGAGCTGGAGCCGGAGGGCCTGTCCCCGGCCGGCTACGTCGAGTACGCGCTCGACCAGTGCCAGCGCCGTGGCATCGATGTCTTCGTGCCCCGGCTGCACCAGTCGGCGATCGTCGCCCACCGGGCCGACTTCGAGGCGGTGGGAACGGCGCTGCTGGCGCCGACGCCGGAGGGCACCGCGGTCTTCGAGGACAAGGCGACCGCGTACGAGGCCGTCGCCTCGGTCGGTGTCCCGGTGCCGCCGTGGTGGCGGGTCCGCACGGCGGACGAACTGGTCGCCGCGGTCGAGAAGCTGGAGACCGACGGGCACAAGGCCTGCTTCAAGCCGGCCGCCGGTGCGGGTGGCGTGGGCTTCCGGGTGATCACGCGCGCCCCCTTCTCGCTCTTCCACCTCAACGGGTTCCCGGGGCCGTACGTCCAGCTCGACCTGGTCGTCGACGCGTTGCGGCGGGCCGACCAGCCGGTGGACTGGCTGGTGATGCCGCGGCTGGAGGAGCCGGAGGTGTCCGTGGACTGCCTCACCGGGCCCGACAACCGGGTCCGGCTGGCGGTGGGCCGTACGAAGAAGGGCCGCCGTCGTGGTTTCACGCTGGACGAGCGGTGGCTGGAGCCGGCCCGGCTGATCGCCGGGGGCTTCGGGCTGCACTACCTGTCCAACATCCAGTTCCGGATGTACGGCGACGAGCCGGTGCTGCTCGACGTCAACACGCGTCCCGCCGGGGGGTTGCACCAGCTGTCGCTCTGCGGGGTCAACGCTCCTTGGGCGGCCGTGCAGTTGGCGCTGGGCGAGGACCCCGGGGTGATCGAGCCGCCGTTCCTCGGGCAGGACTACGCGGTGGTGTCGGGGCCGAGGCATGTGTTGCCGTCGCTTCCGGTGCAGCGGGAGGAGGCCGAGGAGATGGTGCTGCCCGCGCCGATGCCTGCGGCGGTGGAGGCCGTGAACGAAGCGGCTGAGGCGTTGCCGCTCTAGGTTGTCGGCCGACTGCGGGTCGCGTGTGGGTGCTCGCGCCCACGCGGCGGAGCCGCATATGAAACACAACCCCGCACCCCTGCGTAAGTCATCTCACCGGTATGGACCAATTCGCGCTCGTCTCCTTGACAGCTCGATTGGTCCATACCATTTTTGTTGCGCACCCCCTTTCGCACCTTCGTGCAACTCCCGAACACCCCCATTCCTCCAGGGAGATCGCGTGCGCAACTCGCTCAGACGTTCCAGACGTCGGATACTCGCACTGCTCGGGTCCGCCGCCCTCGCGCTCGCCGGGGCCATCGCGCTCCCCGGCACCGCACAGGCGGCCAACGTCCTCTCCAACCCCGGCTTCGAGTCGGGGAGTCTCTCGCCCTGGTCCTGCACCGGGAACCTGGGCTCGGTCGTCTCCTCCCCCGTGCACGGCGGGTCCAAGGCCCTCGCCGGGGCCGTGAGTTCCAGTGACACCGCCCAGTGCACGCAGACGGTCGCCGTGCAGCCCAACACCACGTACTCGCTGAGCGGCTGGGTCCGCGGCTCGTACGTCTATCTCGGGGTCACCGGTGGCACCTCCACCTGGACCAGCTCGCCGTCCCAGTACAGCCAGCTGAGCGTCTCCTTCACCACCGGGGCCTCGCAGACCAGCGCCCAGATCTACGTCCACGGCTGGTACGCGCAGGGCACCTACTACGCGGACGACATCAGCCTCGACGGGCCCGGCGGCGGCAGCTCCGACACCCAGGCGCCCACCGCGCCCACGAACCTCACCTCCACCGGGAAGACCTCGTCGAGCGTGTCCCTGTCGTGGTCGGCCTCGACGGACAACGTCGGGGTGACGGGCTACGACGTCTACAGCGGGTCGAGCCAGGTCGCGAGCGTCTCCGGGACCTCCGCCACGGTGAGCGGACTGTCGGCCAGTACGGCGTACACGTTCACCGTGAAGGCGCGGGACGCGGCCGGGAACGTGTCGGCGGCCTCCAACGCCGTGTCCGTGACGACGAGCGCGGGCAGCGGCGGCGGGACCGGCTTCAAGCAGGCCGCGCCCTATCTCTTCGAGGGCTGGGGCGATCCCCCGAGCCCGGCCACGGTGATGAGCGCCACCGGCATCAAGAACTTCACCATGGCCTTCGTGCTGGACTCGGGCGGCTGCACCCCGGCCTGGGACGGCAGCCGGGCGCTGACCGGCGGCGCCGACCAGACCGCGATCAACCAGATCCGGGCGGCCGGCGGTGACATCACCCCGTCGTTCGGCGGCTGGCAGGGCAGCAAGCTCGGCGCCAACTGCTCCTCCGCGAGCGCGCTGGCCGGAGCGATCCAGAAGGTGATCGACGCCTACGGTCTCAAGTCCGTCGACATGGACATCGAGAACACGGACGAGTTCGAGAACGAGGCCGTGCAGGCGAAGATCCTGACCGCCCTGAAGACGGTCAAGGCCAACAACGCCGGCCTGAAGACGATCGTCACCTTCGGCACCTCCACCACCGGGCCGACGTACTACGGCAACCGGCTCATCGAGCAGGCGCAGTCGCTCGGCGCGAACATCGACGTCTTCACGATCATGCCGTTCGACTTCGGCGGCGGTGCCGACATGTACGGCAACACCGTGGCGGCGGCCGAGGGGCTGAAGACCAAGCTGAAGTCCACCTTCGGGTGGGACGACGCGACGGCCTACGCGCACATCGGGATCTCCGGCATGAACGGTCTGTCGGACCAGCAGGAGACCACGACCCCGGCGATCTGGACGCAGATCCGTGACTGGGGGAACTCGCACCACATCGCCCGGCTCGCGTTCTGGGCCGTGAACCGGGACCGCGGCTGCGCGGGCGGTGGCGTGGTGAGCAACTGCTCCGGGATCAGCCAGAGCAACTGGCAGTTCACCTCGATCACGGCCGGCTTCACCGGCTAGCGGCGGCAGCGGTGGCGTGGGGGTGCCTAGACCGGGTACCCCCACGCCTTCGCTATCTCGGCCAGCCGGGGAGGGAGTTCGGCGGAGGGGTCGGCCTGGCGGGCGGCCTGGATACGGCCGGACTTGATCTCGCTGCTCCAGTCGCCGAGCTTCGGCCTGAAGGTGCCGTGGTCCTGCTTGCCGTAGTCGAGCATGCCGCTCTCCCAGGGGACGCCGAGGTACCCGCACAGTTCGCGGGTGACCCGCTCCGGTGCGGCGGTGAGGTCCTCGTACGTGATCACATGGGCGCCGGGGAGCCTCAGACGCGCCTCTTCGAGCTTCTCCGCGTAGCTCAGGACCTCGGCGCGGATCGCCTCGTGGTCGGGATCGGCGCGGCGGCTGGTCAGGGACTGGATGACGGCGCCGGGGTGGCGCAGCAGCAGGACGAACCGGGCGTCGGGCCAACATCGGTGCAGCCGGGGCCAGATGAGGGTGTTCGGCGGGGTCTTGTCGACGATGACGTCCTTGCCGCTGCGGCTGAGCTCCAGGTGCAGCACCCGGTCCCACAGGACGTGCTCCAGCTCCTCGCGGTCGAGGGCGAGCTCCTTCATGGCGTCGGCGGTGAACTCCCGGGACATCTGGACGTGGACCGTGCGCAGATGCATCTCGTGCGGAGCGCGGATGCGGCTGTGGCTGTTCAGCAGGACGCGCAGCAGCGTGGAGCCGGAGCGCACCGAGGAGAGGACGAAGACCGGCGCCGCCACCAGGCGCGGGGCGCGGGGGGCCACGTAGTCGGCGGAGGACTGCGGCCGCACCGGACGCTGCGTCGGGATCGCGTCCAGGGTCCTGCGCGGAGGGCTCACCGCCTGCGCCATGAGCCGTCCCCGGCGCCTGAGCCCCTTGCCGATCGCTGACATTCGCGGGTCTCGCACGGTGATGCCTTTCTCTCGTCCCTGCCGTTCCGCATCCCAGGGGTGGCAGGCGAACTCAAGATGTCCGGGAGACGAACCGAAGGGGTCACAGTGGCCCGAAAAGCCGCCTTGACCAGGCAACTTACCGTTCTCTTAATTCTTCATATGAGAATTCCCGACTTTTGGCGCGGAACCGGACCTAACCGGATCGGAACCGGCTCAGGACCGGATCAGAACTGGATCGGGAGACCGGCTCAGGACCGGCTCAGGACCGGGTCAGAACCGGCCGGATCCCCGGTACAGCTCCAGCTCCCCGTCCAGTTCGACGGCGAGGACCGTGGCGTAGGGGTCGAGGTCGGCTGCGGCCGGCGGGTCGATCCACAGCACGCCGACCGCCTCGTGCAGCCCGCCGACGACACGGTGCGCGAGTTCGGTGCCGGTGCCGAGCACGCTGACCTTCCGGACCGGGGTGACCAGGCCGCGGACGCCGATCTCGGCACGCGGGATGTCGTACAGGGTGAGGTAGAGGGTGCGGCCGTCGGCGGAGAGGGTGCTCGGCCCGTAGTGGTGCCCGGCCGGCAGCCCGCGGACCGTGCCGTACACGGCCTCGGCGTGTCCCCGGATCCACTCCCCCAGGCCTTCGAGGCGCTCGACCTGCGGCTGCGGGATGGTGCCGTCCTCCGTCGGGCCGACGTCCAGGAGGAGATTGCCGCCACCGCCGATGGTCTCGGTGAAGTAGCGGATCAGCTGGCTGAGCGACTTGTGGTGGTGGTCGTGGTGCTGGAAGCCCCACGAGTCGTTGATGGTGAGGCACAGCTCCCAGGGCCCGGCGGGGGGTTCGACGGGTACGCCCTGTTCCGGTGTCGCGTAGTCGCCCTCGCCGAGCATCCGGGCGTTGAAGACGACGTGCGGCGCGTAGGAGCGGACGAGCGCGGCGAGTTCCCTGATCCGCCACTGCTCCTCGCTGCGGTCCCACTCGCCGTCGAACCACATCAGGTCGGGCCGGTAACGGGAGGCCAACTCGCTTATCTGGCCGTCACGGTAGGCGATGAACCGCTCCCAGGCATCGAGGTCCTCGTCCTCGGCCGAGCACTCGGAGTACCGGTTGTCCTCCTGCTCGGGCGGGCGGCCCGGCTTGCGGGTGCTGGCGTAGTCGGGGTGGTTCCAGTCGGAGTGCGAGTAGTAGAGACCGACCTTGAGTCCCTGCTCGCGGAGGGCGTCGGCGTAACCGGTGAGGTAGTCCCTGCCGAGGTTGAGCTCGCCGAACCCGGTGTCCCACAGCGCCACTCCGTCGTGATGACGGCTGGTGAGCACGGCGTACCTGGCGCCGGCACGGGCGAACAGGTCGGCCCAGGCGCGCGGGTCGTACTTCGCGCCGGTGAAGCGGCCGAGCTGGGACATGTACTGGTCGTGCGGCACGATGCCGTCGTAGAACGACCAGGACTCCTGGACGCCGTCGACGGCGTAGATCCCCCAGTGGACGAAGATCCCCAACTTGGCGTCGGTGAACCACGGTTGCATGGGCACGGATGGACTCCCGTCGGTACAGGGTCAGTCGGGGAACGGGGCGGGCCGGGCACGACCGCCGGGCCCGCCCCCGGGGGCTACCGGCCGGTGGCCGCCCGCTGCAGCCGGAGCGTCAGGATCTGGAACGGCCGCAGCGCCACGGCGACGGTGTCCCCTTCGGTGTCCGCCGTCTCCAGCGGGCGTTCCAGGAGGTCGGTCACCTGGGCGCCCGCGAGCGGGAAGCCGGTGCGCAGGACGCCCTGGGCGCGGCCGCCCCGGGACTCGTAGAGCCGGACCACGACATCGCCGGAGGCGTCGTCCGCGAGTTTGACCGCCTCGATCGTCACGCCCTCGCCGGAGACGGAGACCACCGGCTCCGGCGCACCCGCCGCGTCGGCCACCCGGAGCGGGAGGTTGAGGGCGTAGCCCTCGGCGACCGCGTCCCCGATGCTCGCGCCGGGGAGCAGGGAGTAGGTGATGCGGTGCCGGCCCTGGTCGGCGCCCGGGTCCGGGACCCGCGGGGCACGGACCAGGGAGAGGCGGACCGTGGTGGTGGTACCGCCGTCCTCGCGGACCGTACGGGAGACGTCGTGACCGTATGTCGAGTCGTTGATGACGGCGACGCCGTAGCCGGGCTCCGCGAGGTGCACCCAACGGTGGCCGGAGACCTCGAAGCGGGCCGCCTCCCAGGTGGTGTTGGTGTGCGTGGGCCGCTGGACGTGGCCGAACTGGATCTCCGCGGAGGAGTGCGCGGCCCGGATGTCCACCGGGAACCCGGCCTTGAGGAACTTCTCGGCCTCGTGCCAGTCGATGTCCGTCTCGAAGTCGATCCGCGGGCTGCCCGCGCGGACGGTGACCGTCTGCGTGATCGTCGAGCCGTTGCCGAAGGGGCGGGTGACACGGATGGCGCCGAGCAGCGGGTCCGCGTCGACGACGGTGATCTCCGAGGGGTCCAGCAGGTCCGTGTAGCGGTTCTTGTAGTGCTTGTCGACGTCCCAGGCGTCCCAGTAGTTGGGGAGGTCGGTGTGCAGGCGGAGCAGGTTGCCCTGGCCGGCCAGGACCTCACGGTCGGCCCGCAGGTCGCGGACGGACGACAGGGTGCCGTCCTCGGCGATCTCCACCCGGACGAGCCCGTTGTCGATGACCCGGCCGTCGACCGCCACCGGCTGCGGGGCCCCGGCGGCGCCGGTCAGCGGCGCGCTGCCGCTCGCGGGGACCTCGACGTACACCGGGGTGCCCGCGCTGTCGCGGACGACCTCGGCGCGGTCGTAGGGGCTCGTGTTGAAGACCCGGGCGGTGCCGCCGCCGAGCGCGGTGACCGCCTCGGCGGTGAGCGCCTCCAGCTCCTGGGCGACCCTGGCGTACTCGGCCTCGGCCTCGCGGTGCACCCAGGCGATCGAGGAACCGGGCAGGATGTCGTGGAACTGGTGGAGCAGGACCGTCTTCCAGAGCCGGTCGAGCCTCTCGTGCGGGTAGCGGTAGCCGGGCGCGTGCAGCGCGGCCGTCGTCGCCCACAGTTCGGCCTCGCGCAGCTTGTGCTCGCTGCGCCGGTTGCCCTGCTTGGTGCGGGCCTGCGAGGTGTAGGTGGCGCGGTGCAGCTCCAGGTAGAGCTCGCCGACCCAGACCGGAGCGTCCTCGTACTCGGCGCGGGCCTTGGCGAAGAAGGCGTCCGGGTGCTCGACCTCGACGCGCGGGGAGCCCTCCAGGTCCCTGAGGCGGCGCGCCCGTTCCATGATCTCGCGGGTGGGGCCGCCGCCGCCGTCGCCCCAGCCGAAGGGGGCCAGCGAGCGGGTGGCGCCGCCCTTCTCGGCGTAGTTGCGGACCGCGCGGGACATCTCCTCGCCGCTGAAGCGGGCGTTGTAGGTGTCGACGGGCGGGAAGTGGGTGAAGATGCGGGTGCCGTCGATGCCCTCCCACCAGAAGGTGTGGTGGGGGAACTTGTTGGTCTGGTTCCAGGAGATCTTCTGGGTGAGGAACCACTCGTTGCCCGCGAGCTTGGCGATCTGCGGGTAGGCCGCGTTGTAGCCGAAGGAGTCCGGCAGCCACACTCCCTTGGTCTCGACACCGAAGTGCTCCATGAAGAAGCGCTTGCCGTGGACGAACTGGCGGGCCACGGCCTCGCCGCCCGGCAGGTTGCCGTCGGACTCCACCCACATGCCGCCGACCGGCGCCCACTGGCCCTTCTTGACCGACTCCTGGATCCGGGCCCAGACCTGCGGGTAGTTGTCGCGCACCCATTCGTACTGCTGGGCCTGCGAGCAGGCGAAGACGAACTCCTCGTACTCGTCGGCCAGCGAGGTGACGTTGGAGAAGGTCCGGGAGGTCTTGCGCTTGGTCTCGCGGATCGGCCAGAGCCAGGCCGAGTCGATGTGCGCGTGGCCGACGCCGGAGATGCGGTGGGCGCTGGCGTGCGCGGGCTTCGACAGCGCCGGCTTCAGGGCCGCGCGCACGGCGGCGGCCGAGCCGGCGACGTCGTCAAGGTCGAGCAGGTCCATCGCATGGTCGAGGGCGTGCATGATCTCGTGCCGGCGCGGGTCGTGCTCGCCGAGCTCCAGCATCAGCTCGCGCAGCACCTGGACGTCCAGGTCGAGGTGGAAGACCTCCTCGTCCAGGACGGCGATGTCGGCACGCTTGAAGGTGTACAGCGGCTTGTCGCCCGCCGTCAGCACGTCGCCGAGGGGTGTCGGCGCCGCGAAGTCGTTCGCCAGGATGTCGGGGTTGGAGGCGGCCTCGACCAGGTAGTCGACGACCTCGCCGCCGGCCGCCGGGTTGGCGATGGCCACGTACTGGTTGAGCGGGTTGACCGCCTTCAGCGGGGTCCCGTCGGCGAGGTGGACCAGGGCCTCGGCCTGGTTGCCGGGCCAGTCGCCCACGAAGCCGAGGTCGACGACCGCCTCGACGCGGCGGCCCGCGAACTCCGCGGGAACCTGCCCGCGCATCCGGAACCAGGTGGTGCCCCAGGGCGGGCCCCAGGGGGTGTCCATCGCGAACGGCTCGTACGCGGCGGCCGCGGCCTCCTCGAAGGACACCGGCTCCCCCGGGGCCTGCCAGGCGGACACCTCGAAGGGAACGGCGGCCGCGTGGATCGCGGGCTTGATGCGCTGGTTGTGGAGGCGCTCTACGCGCTCCTCGATCCGGCGGCGTTCGTCGTGCATGGAAGTCTCCAGAAGAGGGATGGAAAGCGCTTTCCGAGCGGCTGGTTACTTAAGATACGCGAGGCCGGGGTGGACCTCGGTGTACCCCTCCACCAGCCGGCGGGCCACGTTCACCGAGTCGACCAGCGGGTGCAGGGCGAACGCCTTCACGGCCGTCGTGCGGGAGCCGGACCCGGCGGCGGCGAGCACCTCGCGCTCGACCGCCTTGACCGAGCAGACGAGTCCGGTGGCGTGATCAGGAAGCGGATCGACGGCGACCGGGTGGGCCCCGTTGGCGTCGACCAGGCAGGGCACCTCGATGACGGCCTCGCCGTCGAGCACCGCGAGGGTGCCGCGGTTGCGGACGTTGAGGATCAGGGTGGTGCGCTCGTCGCGGGCGATGGCCCGCATCAGCGCCAGGGCGACCTTCTCGTAGCCGCCGGACAGGTCGTCGGTGTCGCGCTCGCCGGCGCCGGCGGTCTCCCGGTTCTCGGACATGTAGGTGGCCTCGCGCTCGGCGCGGGTGCGGTCCCAGGCCGCCAGGGCCGCGGCACCGGGGTCCCGTACCTCTTCGTAGAAGTGCGCCTGCTGGTCGCGCAGGAAGGCGCCGCGGGTCTTCTCGGCCTGCTGGTAGGCACGGACCGTCTCGCGGTTGAAGTAGTAGTAGTGCAGGTACTCGTTGGGGATCGCGCCGAGGGACTGCAGCCAGTCGACGCCGAAGAGCTTGCCCTCCTCGAAGGAGCCGAGCAGGCCGGGATCGGCGAGCAGGCGAGGGAGTTCGTCGCGGCCGGCGACGCGCAGGCCGCGCACCCAGCCGAGGTGGTTGAGGCCGACGTAGTCGATCCAGGCCTCGCGCGGGTCGGCGCCGAGCACCCGGGCGATACGGCGGCCGAGGCCGACCGGCGAGTCGCAGATGCCGATGACGCGGTCGCCCAGGTGGCGGGACATGGCCTCGGTGACCAGTCCGGCGGGGTTGGTGAAGTTGATGACCCAGGCGTCGGGGGCGAGCCGGGCCACCCTGCGCGCGATGTCGACGGCGACGGGGACGGTCCGCAGCCCGTAGGCGATGCCGCCGGCGCCGACCGTCTCCTGGCCGAGGACGCCCGCGGCGAGGGCCACCCGCTCGTCCTCCGCCCGGCCCGCCAGGCCGCCGACGCGGATCGCGGAGAAGACGAAGTCGGCCCCGCGCAGGGCCTCGTCGAGGTCGGTGGTGGCGGTCACCGTGGGCGCGTCGAGGACGCCGGCCGCCTGTTCGGCCAGGACCCGGGCGACCGCGGAGAGCCGGCCGGCGTCGAGATCGTGCAGCACGACCTCGGTGACCCGGCCCTCGCCGCGGTCCGTCAGCAGCGCCCCGTACACGAGCGGCACCCGGAACCCGCCGCCGCCCAGAATGGTCAGTTTCACGCTTGAGCCTTTCCTGCCAGGACCACGTCGACACCGGCCTCCTCCAGGGCGGACCGGGTCGCCGGGTCGACCGGCGCGTTGGTCACCACCAGGTCCAGGTCCTCGGGACCGCAGACCTTCGCCATGCCCGTACCCGGGAACTTGGCGGCATCGGCGAGCAGCACCACCTTGTCGCTCGCCTTGATCATCGCGCGCTTGACCGGCACCTCCACGACCGTCGTGTCCATCACCTGCCCGCCGGGGCGCACCCCGCTGGTGCCGAGGAAGAGCCAGTCGGCGTGCAGCTGGCGCAGGTTGTCCTCGGTGAGGAAGCCGACCAGGGAGCGGTACTCGCGGCGGACCATGCCGCCGAGCAGCACCAGCTCGATGCCCTCGTCGTCGGCGAGCTCCTCGTAGACCACCAGGTTGCTGGTGATGACGGTGAGCCGGCGGCCGTGCAGCTGGCGGGCCAGCCGGTAGGCGGTGGTGCCGATGTCCAGGAGGACCGACTGGCCGTCCGCGACCAGGGCCGCCGCGCGCGCCGCTATGGCGTCCTTCTCCGCGACCCGCACCTCGGCGACCTCGGCGAAGGGCTGGTCCCCCTCGTCCGCGACGGCACCGCCGTGCACCCGCGTCAGCAGCCCCTCCTCCTCCAGTTTCAGCAGGTCACGCCGGACGGTGGCGGGGCTCACACCCAGCTGCTCGGAGAGATCGGTCACGGCCGCGGGGCCGCCCGAGCGCAGGGCCCGCAGGATGAGTTGGTGTCGTCGTTCTGCCAGCACACGATGAACACTACTCGTCATCTTCAATCATTTCTATGCTCATTTCTGCTCGTGTATTGACCAATCTCGCGTGGCAGCGCACGATTCCGTCATCGAAATTGACGAGTTTTGACGAGAGGGTGGCGTGTGGACGACGACATGCCCGACGTGCTGCTGACCGGGCTGCTCTTCTACGACCTCGTCCTCACGGGTCTCGGGAAGCCGCCGACACCGGGCGAGGAGGTCTGGACGGCCGGCATGGGCTGTGGCCCCGGCGGCATCGCGAACCTCGCGGTGGCGGCGTCCCGCTTCGGCCTGCGCACCTCGCTGGCCACGGTCTTCGGCGACGACTTCTACGGCGCCTACTGCCGGCGGATCCTCGCCGGGCAGGAAGGCGTCGACCTCTCCCTCTCCCGGGTCGCGGACGACTGGCCCACCCCGGTCACCGTCGCCCTCGCCCACGGACAGGACCGGGCCCTGGTCACCCACGGCTCGGAGCCGCCGTACTCGCAGGACGTGCTGATGGGCGACCCGCCCGAGGCCCGCACCGCCCTCGTCCACATCGAGGCCGAACCCCGCGAGTGGATCGCCAAGGCCGCCGCCAACGGCACCCGGATCTACGCCGACGTCGGCTGGGACCCCACCCAGCAGTGGTCCCGCGACCTCCTCGACCAGCTCGCCCTGTGCCACGCCTTCCTCCCCAACGAGACCGAGGCGATGGCCTACACCCGCACCGACAGCGCGGTCGCGGCCCTCGGCACCCTCGCCGAACTGGTCCCGGTTGCCGTGGTGACCCGCGGCGGGGACGGCGCGGTGGCCGTCGACCAGACCACCGGCGAGTTCGCGGAGGTCCCGGCCCTCGCCGTGGACGTCCTCGACGCGACGGGCGCCGGGGACGTCTTCGGGGCGAGCTTCGTCACCGCCTCCCTCGCCGGCTGGCCACTGGACGAACGGCTGCGGTTCGCCGTACTCGCCGCCGGTCTCTCCGTCGGCCACCACGGCGGGGCACTGGCCGCCCCCGGCTGGTACGGCGTCGACCGCTGGTGGCGCTCGCTCACCGACCCCGATCTGCAACGCGCCTACGGCTTCCTCACGGACCGGCTGCCGGCCGACCCCGGCCCGCCGGTCCGCCACGCACCCGTCACACCCCCCGCACGGCAGTACTGAGCCCCCCACGCCCCCCACGCTCCATGTGAAAGTCCCGAACAGATCCGAAAGATCCGAAAGGCGGTGGGAGCTGTGCGGCTCTCACGTAGAGGCCTGCTGCGCGCAGGCCTGGCCGGTACGGCCGCCACGGCGCTCGGCGGCCTGGCATCCGGCTGTGCCGTTCCGACCGGTTCCACCGGCCGGAACATGGTCCTGTGGTACTGGGACGGCGGCCTCGGCGACACGGTCATCAAGAACGCCAAGGCCCGCTACGACGCGAACGTCGATCTGCAGGCCATCAAGATCGGCGGCTACTACCGGTCGAAGCTGCTCACCACGATGACCGGCCGGGCCCGCATCCCGGACATCGCGGGACTCAAGGGCGAGGACATGGCGTCCTACCTGCCCAACGCGAACCAGTTCGTGGACCTGCGCACGCTGGGCGCGGACAAGTACAGGAGCCGGTTCCTGTCCTGGAAGTGGGACCAGGGCATCGCCGACGACGGCACCATGGTCGGGTTCCCGATCGACTGCGGCCCGGTCGCGCACTTCTACCAGTACCAGGTCTTCCGGAAGGCCGGACTGCCCTACGAACCCGACGACGTCTCCGCCGAACTGAACACCTGGGAGAAGTTCTTCGCCGCCGGCGAGCAGCTGAAGAAGCGGATCCCGGGGACCTGTCTGCTCTCCGACGTCAACGCGGTCTTCGAGAACGTGGTGCAGCAGGGCAGCCGGCGGTACGTCGACAAGGACCGGCACTTCATCGGCGACCAGGACCACGTCCGCCGCGCCTGGGCGCTGGCCGTGGAGGCGAAGCGGCGGGGGATCGTCTCGGACCTGGTCAGCGGCACGCCCGACCAGCTCTCCGCACTCCAGGACGGCAAGCTGCCCAGCCAGCTCAACGCCTCCTGGGCCACCAACGACATCAAGACCGGCGTCCCGAGGACCAAGGGCCGCTGGCGGGTGGCCCAGATGCCGGTACGGCCGTCCAACAACGGCGGTTCCTTCCTGTCGATCACCAAGGAGTGCCGCGAGCCCGAGCAGGCGTTCCGGATCATCGCCTGGATGCTGAACGCCGCCAACCAGGCGCAGGGCTTCGTGGACGCGGGACTCTTCCCCTCGACCCCGGCGTCGTACGACCTCAAGACCCTGCGCGCGCCCGACCCGTTCTTCGGCGGCCAGGTCACGATGGACGTCTTCGGGCCCGCCGCGCAGAAGATCGCGGTCGCCTACAACAGCCCGTTCGACGTGGCGCTCTCGCAGCCCCTCAAGGACGAGATCAAGAACGTCGGCGTCCTCGGCAAGAACCCCGAGCAGGCCTGGAAGGACGCCATGAGCAAGTGCCGGCGCATCGCCAAGCACCTGGGGGTGAGCTACTGATGGCCACCGCACTGGAGAAGCCCCCGGTGACCGTGGAACGGACCACCACGGCCGGTCCCCGTACCGGATTCCGCAAGTACTGGCACCTCTACGCCGCGATCTCCCCCTTCTACCTCCTCTTCCTCTGCTTCGGCCTGATCCCGGTCGGCTTCTCGCTCTACGTCTCCCTGCACCGCTGGGACGGCCTCGGCTCGATGGAGTGGGCGGGCCTGTCGCAGTACCGGTACCTGGTGAGCGACACCGACTTCTGGACCGCGGTCGGGAACACGATCATCATCTGGGCGCTCGCCACCTTCCCCATGATCTTCCTGGCGATGGTGACGGCCGTGATGCTCAACTCTGCGGTCCGCTTCAAGAACGTCTACCGCTTCGCCTACTTCCTGCCCAACGTCACCTCGGTGGTCGCGATCGCGATCATCTTCGGTTCGGTGTTCTCCACCAACTTCGGCCTGGTGAACGCCTTCCTTGAGGCGGTGGGACTCGACCAGGTCGCCTGGCTGAACACTCCGTGGGGCATCAAGGTCGCCATCGCCACGCTGATGACCTGGCAGTGGACCGGCTACAACGCGATCATCTTCCTCGCCGGACTGCAGACCATCCCGGGCGAACTGTACGAAGCGGCCCGCATGGACGGCGCCGGGCCGATGCAGACCTTCTTCCGGATCACGCTGCCGATGATGCGGCCGGTGCTGCTGTTCGTGCTCGTCGTGTCGACCGTCACCGGCCTGCAGAGCTTCTCGGAACCACAGGTCCTGCTCCAGAGCACCGCCAACGACTCGACGTTCGCGGGCGGTCCGGGCCACGCCGGCCAGACCATGGTCCTCTACTTCTTCCAGCAGACCTTCGACAACAACGACTTCGGTTACGGCGCCGCCGTGGCCTGGGGCATCTTCCTCGTCGTCATCATCTTCTCGATCATCAACTGGCGCCTGGTGCAGCGCCGGGGCGAAGACTAGGGAGGCCGCACACCATGGCATCCATACGCACAACCCGCCCCAGGGCCATCAAGGGCACCCGCGGCCGCGGTGTCGCCCTGCACGCCGTCCTGATCGTCGGTCTGCTGCTCTCGGCCTTCCCGTTCTACTGGGCCGTGATCATGTCGACGCACACCTCGTCGGAGATCTTCTCCTACCCGCCGAAGCTGCTGCCCGGCTCGCACTTCCTGGAGAACGCCCGCAGCCTCTTCGACAACATCGACTTCTTCGGGTCGATGTGGAACTCACTGCTGGTCGCGGGCTCGGTGACCTTCCTGGTCCTGTTCTTCGACTCGCTGGCCGCCTTCGTCTTCGCCAAGTTCGCCTTCCCGGGCAAGAACGTGCTGTTCGCCCTGCTGATGGTCATCTTCATGGTGCCGGCCCAGCTGTCCGCCATCCCGCAGTTCGTGATCATGGCGAAGCTGGGCTGGATCGGCTCGATGACCTCGCTGATCGTGCCGGCGGCGGCCAACGCGTTCGGCATCTTCTGGATGCGCCAGTACATGAAGGGCGCCATCCACGACGAACTCCTCGACGCCTCCCGCATCGACGGGGCCAACTTCCTCCGCCAGTACTGGCACGTGGCCCTCCCGGTGGTCCGGCCGGGCCTCGCCTTCCTCGGCATCTTCACCTTCATGGGCCAGTGGAACGACTACGCCTGGCCGCTGATCGCCCTCACCAACCCGGACAACGTCACCCTCCAGGTCGCGCTGTCCCAGCTCAACGGCACCCACGGCACCACCGACTACGGAATGGTCATGACCGGCGCGCTGCTCGCCCTCGTCCCGCTGCTGATCGTGTTCGCGGTCGGCGCCCGTCAGATCATCGGCGACCTGGCCAAGGGAGCCATCAAGTGACGGACCCGCTGGTGGCCGTCCGCCCCTGGGAGGCACCCGAGGTGACCTCCTGGGGGCGGTTGCCCATGAACGCCGTCGACCGGCGCTCCGGAGCACTCCCCCTGGACGGCGACTGGCGCTTCCGGTTGCTGCCCGCTCCGGACGCGCCGGTCGGCGGTGCGTGGACGACGGCACACGTCCCCGGCCCCTGGACCACGCAGGACACGGACGACCTGCCGCAGTACACGAACGTGCGGATGCCGTTCCCCGAATTCCCGCCGCACTCCCCCGCCGCCAACCCGACGGGGGTCTACGAGCGGGAACTGGACGTCCCCGCCGAGTGGGCCGGGCGCCGCGTCGTGCTCCAGGTCGGCGCGGCGGAGAGCGTGCTCCTCGTGCACGTGGACGGGCGGCCCGTGGGCATCTCCAAGGACTCCCACCTGGCCGCCGAGTTCGACCTCACCGAGGCCGTGCGTCCCGGCGGGCGGTCGGTCCTGCGGCTCACCGTCGTCAAGTGGTCGGACGCCTCGCACATCGAGGACCAGGACCACTGGTGGCACGGCGGGATCACCCGCTCCGTGCTGCTGTACGCGACCGACCCGCTGTATCTCGCGGACGTGACCGTGCGAGCGCGGCGGGACGGCCGGCTGCGGGTGGACTGCGCCGTACGGGATTACGGCGGCGCGCTGCCGGACGGGTGGTACGTCACCGGCGACCTGGACGGTGAAGTCCTCGCGCAGGACGCCGAGTTCGACCGGCTCAACGCCGAGGACGACCGGGTCTCCGACTTCCTGGGCGAGGCCCGCATCCACGCCACCGTGCTACAGGTGCGCACCTGGAACGCGGAGCAGCCCGAGCTGTACGGGCTGACCGTCCGGCTGCACCGCGCGGACGGCACGGTCGCCGACACGTCGTACCACCGCATCGGCTTCCGGGACGTCGAGATCGTCGGCCGGGACCTGCTGGTCAACGGCGAGCGGATCTTCGTTCGCGGCGTCAACCGGCACGACTTCCACCCCCTCACCGGGCGGACGGTGTCCTACGACGACGTGCGCGCGGACCTGGTGGTGCTGAAGCGGTTCGGCTTCAACGCGATCCGCACCTCGCACTACCCGAACGACCCCGCGCTCTACGACCTCGCCGACGAGCTGGGCTTCTACGTCGTCGACGAGGCCGACATCGAGTCCCACGACCACGCGCACGAGATCGCCGACGACCCGCGCTATCTGAACGCCTTCGTGGACCGGGTCTCCCGCATGGTGCTGCGGGACAAGAACCATCCGTCGGTCATCATCTGGTCGCTGGGCAACGAGTCCGACTACGGGGCCAACCACGACGCGGCGGCGGGCTGGGTACGGCGGCACGACCCGACCCGGCCGGTCCAGTACGAGGGGGCGGCCAAGCGCGGCTGGGCGGACCCGGACGTGGCCTCCGACATCGCCTGCCCGATGTACGCGCCGCTGGAGGACTGTGTGGCGCACGCGCTGTCCGGGGAGCAGACGAAACCGCTGATCCAGTGCGAGTACTCGCACGCCATGGGCAACAGCAACGGCACGCTGGCCGACCACTGGGCTGCCATCGAGTCCACTCCGGGTCTTCAGGGCGGGTTCATCTGGGAGTTCTGGGACCACGGAATCCTCCAGCGGGTGAGCGACGGCAGACCGGTCGGGCGCGCGGGCGCCGGACTGTACGACAACGGTGTCGCCGCGCCCGGCCACCGCTGGGCGTACGGCGGCGACTTCGGCGAGGCCCCGCACGACGGGGCGTTCGTCGCGGACGGCATGGTCTTCCCGGACCGGACCCCCAAGCCCGCGATGTACGAGCACCGGGAGATCGCGGCGCCGGTCCGCATCCGGTGCTTCCGGCACGAGGGCATCGTGCTCGCCAACCACCAGCACTTCCGGGGCTTCGACTGGCTGACCGGCACCTGGGAGCTGGCGCTGGCCGACGGCCGTACCCTGACCGGTCCGGCCGAGCTGCCCGAGCTGTGCCCCGGCGAGACCGCGGCCGTACCGCTGCCCTTCGAGGTGCCGGCGGACGGCGGCGAGGCGTGGCTGACGCTGCGCGTGACCACGGCCGAGGACCAGGCCTGGGCGCCGGCCGGTACCGAGGTGTGCGCGCCGCAGATCCGGCTGCGGGCTCCCGACCCGGTGCGGGCGGCCGTCCCGGGCGGGGCGCGGGTCGAGGTGGACGGCGAGGGCCTGCTGCTGCACCCGCTGCTGACGGCCGCACCGACGCTGTCCCTGTGGCGGGCGCCCACCGACAACGACGAGCTGGGCGGGATCGCGCCGCGCTGGCGGGCCTGGGGTCTGGACGGCCTGGTGCGCAAGGCGGTCTCGGTACGGCAGGAGCACGAGCGAAGCGAGATGGGGGTCCCCCCGGCCGAAGGCTGGGGGAGGGTCACCGTGCTGGCCGAGTACGCCGGTACGACGGGAGTCGTGCGGCACCGACAGGAGTTCACCGCCGTGGAGGGCGGCATCCGGGTCGAGGAGTCGGCCGAGCTGCCCGCGGAGTTCGACGACGTGGCCCGGGTCGGCTCGGTCTTCGAGACGGTGGCCGGGCTGGATCTGCTGGAGTGGTTCGGTCAGGGTCCCTGGGAGTCGTACCCGGACCGTGCCGCCGGCGCCCCGGTCGGCCATCACTCGCTCCCGGTGGACGAGCTGTTCACCCCGTATCTGCGGCCCCAGGAGAGCGGTGGCCGCCATGGCGTACGGCGGTTCACGCTGTCGGCGCCGGACGCCACCGGACTCGCGGTCGAGCTGGACGAGCCCCGCCAGGTTTCCGTCAGCCGCTACCGCGCCGAGGACCTCACCGCCGTCACCCACCACGACCAGCTCGTGCCCCGGGCCGGCTGCGTGGTCCACATCGACGCCGCACACCGGGGCCTCGGTACGGCCTCGTGCGGTCCCGACACCTTCCCCTCCTACCTCGTCGCACCGGGCGTCCACCGCTGGAGCTGGACCCTGCGCGTCCTCTGAGATCCCCCCACGCCCTTCGCCGTCACTTCTCCTTATCCACGGAGCACACGTGTGTACGTCGCATGACCACGCCCAGGGCGAGGCCGCACAGGCCGGAGCCGGCAGACGCAACTTCCTCAGGGCCACCGCGCTGCTCGGCGCCGCCGCCACCGCCGGGGTCGCGCTGCCGGCCGTCGCCGAGGCGTCCGCCGGCTCCGGCCGGCGGCCCGACCCGGAGAGCCGTCGCTTCACCCTCGCGGTGATGCCCGACACCCAGTACCTCTTCGACGGGCCGAGCATCAACCCGGCGCCGATCGAGGCGTCCCTGCGGTATCTCCTGGAGCAGGGCGGTGCGGCCGACGAGAACATCGTCTTCCTGAGCCACCTGGGCGACCTCACCCAGAACGGGGCCGCGGAGGAGTTCGCGGCGATCAGCAAGGCCTTCGGGATCCTGGACCGGCGCGGGATCGGCTACAGCGTGCTGGCCGGCAACCACGACATCAGGTCGTCCACGGACGACCAGCGCGGGGACACGCCGTACCTGGACGCCTTCGGGCCGCAGCGCTTCAAGGACAGGCCGACGTTCGGCGGGGCCTCCTCGGACGGCTACAACACCTACCACCTGTTCCGGGCGGCCGGGCGCGAGTGGCTGGTGCTGGCGCTGGACTGGCGGCTGTCGGCGAAGGGGTACGCCTGGGCGAAGGACGTCATCGCCCGGCACCCGAAGGCGCCGGTCATCCTCACCACCCACGAACTGGTCGTGGACGACGACACGTTGTCGGACTACGGGCAGCAGCTGTGGGACCAGCTGATCGACGAGCACGACCAGATCTTCCTCACCCTGAACGGCCACTTCTGGCCGGCCCGCCGCGCCACCCGCGAGAACGCGGCCGGCAACGACGTGCACCTGCACCTGACGAACTACCAGAACCGCTACTTCGGCGGCGCGGCGATGATCCGCCTCTACCACTTCGACCTGGACCGGAACGTCATCGACGTGGAGACGGTCTCGCCGTGGATCCTCGGCCGGGCCAAGAAGGGCCTCAACGAGCTGGAGCGGCAGGAGATGGAGCTGAGCGGCGACGGCGACCGCTTCTCCGTCGGCATCGACTTCGAGGACCGCTTCGCCGGCTTCGCCCCGGTGCCGGTCCGTCCGGCGCGGCCCGCCTCGCAGTTGCTGGTCCGGGGCACGGCCGCCTACTGGCGGTTCGACTCGGCGGTCTCCGGTACGGTCCGTGACCTGTCCGGTCACGGCAACGACCTCACCGTGGTCTCGGTGGGCGGCGGCACCCTCGGCTGGTCGGCGGACCACCACCCGGACCAGCCGGGCCACGGCAGCCTGGAGTTCACCGGCTACAAGTCGCCGCTGCGGGGCGCGTATCTGCGGACGATCGACGGCGCCCCGCTCAACTCAGCGACGTTCGCGGACGGTTACACCATCGAGGCGTTCTACCGGCTGCCCGCCGACTGGGACGCCTCGCACAACGCCTGGTCGGGCCTGGTCAGCCGGACCGGCCGCAACGGCTCGGTCGGCACGGTCACCGACGACCCGGACGAGCCGCTCGCCACCCTGTCCCTCTCCGACGGGCCGGGTCCGCAGTGGGCGATGCACCCGCTCAACCAGCGGCAGCTGGTCACCAACTGGGGCGACGAGACCGCCCGTGAGACCTGGTGGCACCTCGCCGTCGTCAACGACGGACGGCACACCACGATGTACGTCCAGGGCTGCCCGGTGGCCCGCAACCCGCACGCCACCGCGACCGGCATCGCCTCGGCCGGGAAGCCCTGGCTGCTCGGCGGCTACGAGTACGCGGACCGGATCGACCAGATCCTGCACGGCCGCCTCGGCGACGTCCGGATCGTCTCCCGGGCACTGCCCGTCTCCTCCTTCATGACCCACTGACCCCCGTCACGAGGATCACCATCATGACCGAGCAGCAGCTGCCCAGCTGGGCCGATCCTGCCGTCTCCCCCGCCGACCTGGACGCCCAGGGCGTGTCCCGACGCGGACTCCTGCGCCGTGCGGGCCTGTTCGGTGCCGCGTTCGCCCTCGGCCCGGCGGCCACCCCCGCGTCGGCCGCCACCGGACGGGGCCTCGGCGGCGCCGACCCCCGCCTCGCCTATCTGGTCGGCGACCACCACGTCCACTCCGTGTACAGCCACGACGCGAAGTACACGTTCTCCCAGCAGGCCCAGGCCGCCGCCCGGTTCGGCCTGGACTGGATGGTGTTCAACGAGCACTCCAACTTCGGGCACGCCTACCACGGCGCGAAGCTGGAGCACGCGGAGATCCTCGAGGCCCGCCGGAAGAACCCGCGTCAGCTGATCTTCCAGGGCCTGGAGTGGTACATCCCGGCCGCCGAGCACGCCACCGTGTTCGCCGCGCCGGGCCGCCACGAGACCGACCTGCTCACGCGGTTCGAGCTGGCCTACGACGGCAAGCTGCTCGGCTACGACAAGGGCGGCGCGGCCGACGCGGACGCCGCGCGCAACGAGGCGCACGCCGTCAAGGCCATCAGGTGGCTGGCCGAGCAGCGCCGTACGGGCTATGTCGACGACGTCCTCGTCCTCGCCAACCACCCGCTGCGGCTGGGCATCGACTCGCCGGGCGAGATGCGCGACTGGCGGGACGCGGCCCCCGAGATCATGATCGGCATGGAGGGCGCGCCCGGCGCGCAGGGCGCCGCGATCCCCGGCCGGCGCGGTGCCACCTCGATCCGCGGCGAGTACGAGAACAAGCCCTCCGCGCAGTCCTGGGCGGGTTACCCGGCGGACGCGTACCTGACGTACGGCGGTTTCGACTGGGCTACGGCGACGGTGGGCGGCCTGTGGGACGCGATGCTGTCGGAGGGTCGTCTGTTCACCATCACCACCAACTCCGACAATCACCGCACGGTCTTCGACACCTGGAAGAACGGCGACTGGCCGCCGGGGCAGAACTTCGACAACACCGGCCGGCTGCCGGACCCGGTGAACACCGACACGCCGCAGCCCGGCAGCGACTTCTGGCCCGGCGAGTTCAGCCGCACCCACGTCGGCGTCACCCGGTACGGCTACCGTGCGGTGATGGCGGGGCTGCGGGCGGGCCGGGTCTGGCTGGACCACGGGCATCTGCTGGACGGCCTGGACGTCCGCCTGAAGCGGGACTGCGACCACGGCGACGGCGTCACCCTGGGCGGCCGGCTGCGGGTCCGCAGGGGCGAGCGGATCACCCTGAACGTGACGGTGACCACGGCGTCCCGGGTCAACGCCCGGGGAATCCTGCCGGGGTTGGCGCACGTGGACGTGATCCGGGGCGCGGTGCGCGGTCCGGTCGCCGACCGCGACACCTGGCAGGCACCCGACACCAGGGTCGTCCGGACGAAGGACGTGTCCGGCCGCACGGGCACGTACACCCTGCGCATCCCGCTCACCGCGGGCGACGAGTCCTTCTACGTCCGGCTGCGGGGCAGCGACGGCAACCGGAACGGCACCGGCTACCTGGGCGCGTCCGTCGACCCGCACGGCCCGATCACCCACGAGCCGGGCAACGGCGACCCGTGGGCGGACACGTGGTTCTATGCCAACCCCATCTTCGTGGACGTGGTGGGTTCCTGACGCTGCGCAGGCCCACCTGATCAGGCGCAGAACCGCGACAGACTCCGCAGCACGGCGGCCGGCTTGGTGCCGCCCTCGATCTCGATGGTCCCCTCCACGGTGATCTGCACCCCGCCCGGCACCTCCTCGGCCTCCACCAGCCGGGCGGCCAGCCGGATCCGGGAGCCGGCCTTCACCGGTGACGGGAAACGCACCTTGTTCAGGCCGTAGTTGACCTTCGTGGTGACGTCCCGGACGTCCAGCAGCTCGGTGAAGAGGGGGATGAACAACGACAACGTGAGGTAGCCGTGGGCGATCGGGGCGCCGAAGGGGCCCTCGGCGGCGCGCTCGGGGTCGACGTGGATCCACTGGTGGTCGCCGGTCGCGTCGGCGAAGGTGTCGATGCGGTCCTGGGTGACCTCGATCCACTCGCTTTCCCCCAGGTCGCTGCCAGCGAGCTTCTTCAGTTCCTCGAGGCCGTTGACGGTGATGTTCATGTCGCTTTCCTTGGCTATGAGTTGGCGGAGCCGTAGCGCTTGCGCACCCGGGACTTGAGGAGCTTTCCGGAGGCGGTGCGCGGGAGTTCGTCCGCGAGCACCACCGACTTCGGGAGCTTGTACTTGGCGAGCCGGCCGGACAGGGAGGCCAGCACCTCGTCGGGGTCGAGGGCGGCGCCCTCGCGGGGGACGACCACCGCACGCGGCACCTCGCCCCACTTGTCGTCCGGCACGCCGATCACCGCGCACTCCACGATGTCGGGGTGGGTGAGGAGCAGTTCCTCGATCTCGGCGGGGTAGATGTTCTCGCCACCGGAGATGATCACGTCCTTGAGGCGGTCGACGATGTAGACGTAACCGTCCTCGTCGACGCGGGCCGCGTCCCCGCTGCGGAACCAGCCGTCCGCGAAGGCGGCCGCCGTCTCCTCCGGCAGTCCCCAGTAGCCCGGCATCACATGCGGGCCGCGGACCATGACCTCGCCGGGTTCGTCGATGTCGGCCGGGGTCAGGTCGGGCCGTACCACCCGCACGTCGCTGAAGAAGTGCGGCACGCCCGCCGAGCCCGCCTTGCCGATCGCGTGCTCGGCGTCGAGGAAGAGGGTGCCGGGGGAGGCCTCGGTCATGCCGTAGCCCTGGAGGAAGGTCAGCCCGCGTTCCTGGTAGGCCGCGATCAGCGGGGTCGGGACCGGGGAGCCGCCGCAGGTGAGGATGCGCAGGGAGGAGAGATCGGTGGTCTGCCAGCGCGGGTGGCGGGCCACCTGGTCGAACATCGTCGGCACCCCGAACATGAAGGTGATCCGGTGTTCCTCGATCAGGCCGAGGGTCGCCTCCGGGTCGAAGGCCGCCACCAGGACACAGGTACCGCCCTTCAGGAGGACCGGCAGGGTGAGCATGTTGAGGCCCGCCGTGTGGAACAACGGGGCCGAGACCAGGGCGCGTTCGTCGGCGATCAGGTCGGTGTCGACCAGGACGTTGACCGCGTTCCAGGTCAGGTTGGCGTGCGTGAGCATGGCGCCCTTGGGGCGGCCGGTCGTCCCCGAGGTGTACATGATGACGCAGGTGTCGTCGGGGGTGACGGGTTCGTCGATCGGGTCGTCCACCGCCGACGCGAGCGACTCCTCGTACTCAGGGCCGACTTCGACGTACGTCCGGACGTCGGTGGTGCCGGGCAGGCCCGCGACGAGACCGGCGTGCGAGGGGCCGTACAGGAGGGCCTTGGCGCCGGAGTCGGCGAGCTGGTAGGCGATCTCCGGGCCGGCCAGCCGGGTGTTGAGCGGGACGAAGACCGCGCCGAGGGTACCGGCCGCGAAGAGGGTCTCCAGGTAGGCGGGGTGGTTGGGGCCGAGGTAGGCGACGCGGTCGCCGCGGCGGACGCCCCGGGCGCGCAGGGCGTGCGCGAGACGGGTGGTGCGCGTGTACAACGTGCCGTAGTCGGTGGTCTGTTCACCGTGTACCAGCGCCGTGCGGTGCGGGGTCTTGCGGGCCCGGCGTGCGGGCCACGACCCCAGTCCCTCGTTGCGCATCTCGGCCCCCTACGGCTTGGTCAGTCCGAGCAGACGGGCGGCGTTCTCCTTGAGGATCTTCGGCCGGACCTCGTCCTTGATCGCCAGCTTCGCGAAGTCGGCGAGCCACCGGTCGGGGGTGAGGACGGGGAAGTCGGAGCCGAACAGCACCTTGTCCTTGAGCAGCGTGTTGGCGTACTGGACCAGTTGCGGCGGGAAGTACTTCGGCGACCAGCCGGACAGGTCGATGTGCACGCCCGGCTTGTGGGTGGCGACCGCCAGGGCCTCGTCCTGCCAGGGGAAGGACGGATGCGCCAGGATGATCTTCAGGTGCGGGAAGTCGGCCGCCACGTCGTCCACGTGCAGCGGGTTGGAGTACTTCAGCCTGATCCCGCCGCCGCCCGGCACGCCGGCGCCGATGCCGGTCTGTCCGGTGTGGAAGAGGGCGATGGTGCCGGTCTCCTCGATCACCTCGTAGAGGCCGTACGCCACCGCCCGGTCGTCGGGGAAGAAGCCCTGGACGCTGGGGTGGAACTTGAAGCCCTTGACGCCGTACTCCTCGACCAGGCGCCGGGCCTGCCGGACTCCCGCCCTGCCCCGGAAGGGGTCGACGGAGGCGAAGGGGATCAGGACGTCCGCGTTGGCGGCGGCGGCCTCGGCGACCTCCTCGTTGGGGACGGGCGCGGTGCCGGTCGCGGACTCGGCGTCCACCGTGAAGATCACGGCGGCCATGTTCCGCTCACGGTAGTAGGCCGCGGTCTCCTCGATGGTCGGCTTCCGCTTGCCCTCGACCTTGAAGTAGGCGGAGGAGGCGTCGTGCAGGTCGTCGTCGAGGGAGGAGTGCCCCGTGGCGGAGACCTCGGCGTGGGTGTGGACGTCGATCGCCGTGAGTGCCCCGATGTCCATCACGCCTCCGGGAGCCCGGGCGCCGGGATGCCGACCGTCTGGAGCTCGGCACCGATCGTCGTGGGGAAGGCGTCGGCCAGGGTGTCGGGGGTCCAGCCGCCGTCGGCCCAGGCCGCCCGGATCTCCTGCGGGTGCGACCAGAGTGCCACCTTGTCGCCGCCGATGCCGATGGCCTGGTCGGTGACGGAACGGGCGGCCTGGCCGGTGAGATCGATGCTGGGCACGGGCGATGTCCCTTCGGGTACGACGGGTGCGGCTCGCGGGTACGACGGATGCGGCTTCTCGGACGAGACGGGCGGGGCTTCTCGGACGAGACGGGCGGGGCTTCGAGATCGAAGCTAAGAGCAATAATTGTTGTCGTCAATAGTTGTTGCCCATCCACGGGTGCGCCATGCTGGACCCCGCGCCACAGACCGCCCCCGCCGCCGGGGCCCGGACCAGGGAGACGGCCATCACCCGCCAGCACACCGAGAACCCGACCTCGATCGACGCGGACGAACCGTGGATGCGCGGGCTGCACGCGGACACGGGCTACCTGCTGTACCGCCTGGGCCTGCGCTCGGGGCAGCTCTTCAACACGTTCCTGCAGGAGTCGGGGGTACGGCTGCGCCACTACGCGGTGCTGCGTTTCCTCGCCACCTCGGAGGGGGCGCTCCAGCGGGAGCTGAGCACCCGGCTCGGCTACGACCCGAGCGCGATCGTCGGCCTGGTCGACGACCTGGAGCAGCTGGGCTTCGCCGAGCGGCGCCCCTCCCCCGACGACCGCCGCAGCCGGATCGTCGTCCTCACCGAGGCCGGCGGTGCCTTCCTGCGGGACACCGACGAGGCGGGCCGGCGGGTCACCGACGATCTGCTGGGCCCGCTCGACCCCGCCGAGCGCCGGGCGCTCCACGCTCTGCTGCTGCGCGTCGCCGACCGGCCATGACCGCCGCCGCCCGCTCCGCACCCGAGCGGCTGCTGTCGGTGCTGGCCGCGTTCGACCACGGGCATCCGGCGCTCAGCCTGAGCGGCATCAGCCGCCGGGCCGGGCTCTCCCTGACCACCGCGCACCGCCTGGTCGGCGCGCTCACCACGTGGGGCGCGCTGGAGCGGGACGCCGACGGTTTCTACCACGTGGGGCTGCGGCTCTGGGAGCTGGCCGCGCTGGCGCCCCGGGGGCTGGCGCTCCGCCAGGTCGCGCTGCCGTATCTGGAGGACCTGTACGAGGCGACCCATGAGAACGTGCAGTTGGCGGTGCGGGACGGATCCGAGGTCGTCTACATCGAGTGGCTGTCCGGGCGTTCGGCGGTGGGCGTGCACATCCGGGTGGGCGCCCGCTGGCCGCTGCACGCGACGGGGGTGGGCCTGGCCCTGCTCGCGCACGAGAGCCGCGCGTTCCAACTGGATTACTGCGCAGGCCAGCTGGACGCCTTCACCCCCTACACCATCACGGATCCGGGCCGGTTGCGGCGCTCGCTCGCCGAGGTGCGGCGCACCGGGGTCGCGGTGAGCAGCCGTCAGGTGACCGACGACGCGCTGTCGGTGGCGGCTCCGGTGCGCGGGGCGACGGGGCAGGTGGTCTCGGCCGTCTCCGTGGTGGTGCCCCAGGCCGACGCCCAGGTACCGGCGCTGGTCCCGGCGGTACGGCTGGCGGCCCGTGGCATCTCCCGGGCCCTGGGCTGGCAGCCGGAACGCCCGGAACAGGCCGGGTAGCGCCGCCCGTTCCCGGCCGGTCGCGGTGGATGCGGAGAAAGGCCGAGCGCGTGTCGGGAGATCAGGTCGGGGCGTGGACCTGCTGGGCACCGCCCCTGCCGCCCGGGATCGCCTCGCGGATGCCGCCCGCCGCCGGTGCTCGGGGAAGCAGTCGCAGGCCTGGGTGAAGCCGGCGGCTGGGGTGTCCGGGTGCGCGTCCCCGCCGGTGGTCCGGCGGGGACGCGGAACCGTGCCGTCGGCTCAGGCGGGCAGTGCCGCGCGCAACCGCCGGTCGCGGGGCGCCGGTGTGCGGTCGAGCCGGGCGTCCAGCAGACGCCGGGCGGCGTCGCAGCGGCCGCCCGCGACCAGCGCGTACAGCAACGTCTCCGCCACGACCTCCCGTTGGGCCGCGCTGCCGCCGACCCTGCGCAGCACCGGCAGCAGGGCGTCGAGCCCCCGGGCCGCCTCGTGGAAGCGCTCCTCGACGAGATCGGCGAAGGCCTCGCACAGGGGCGCGATCACCTCCCGCTGCACCGGGTCGGCGGCGGCCGCGTGGTCGCGCAGCCTGCGCAGCGCGGGCAGGTCGCCGGCGGCGGTGAGGGCGACGGCCACGTGCAGCGCGGTGAACGCGGTCGCGGGCCGCTCCAGCACCTCCCGGGCCACCGAGTCCAGGACGTCCGCCGCCGGCAGGTCCCCGTCCCAGCTGTCGCTGAGCCGGGCCCGCCAGAGCAGCGAACCGGAGTCCACCAGGGCCCGCACCCCGCGCACCCGGCCCGGCGCGAGCTGGGCGAACCAGCGGCGGCGGACCGCGGCCGGGTCGTCGAGGGCGAGTTCGTGCAGGGCGATGTGCCAGGAGAAGTGCGCCCGGTGCACCGCGCCCCGTCCGCGCCCGGACACCCAGCCGTCGAGCCAGTCCCGGCCCGCCTCGTGCGCCCCGGACTCGTAGTGGACGTGGGCCAGGGCGTGCACCGCGTGCCCGGAGGCGGGCTCGGCGGCCAGCGCGCGGTGGGCCAGCTCGCCCGCCTCGTGCAGCCGGCCCTGCTCCTGGCGCAGGAAGGCCAGCAGCGAGGTGTGGAACCAGTGCCCGTCGTAGGCCGGCGAGGTCAGGTCGAGCAGGCGCAGGGCGTCGTCGTCCTGGAGATCGCTCACCCCGGAGAACGCGATGGTGGGCACGGCGGCCGCGAGCGCCAGCGCGTCTCCCGGGTGCTCCCGCAGATGCCGTACGAGCGCCTGGTCCCCGTCGTCGCCGGTCACCCGGCGGGTGACCACGTCCACGAAGGACCGTTCGCGTTCGTCGGCGTGCTCGCGGGCCGAGCGCTGGGCGTCGGCGAGGGCGCGGGGCACGTCGACGGCGGCGGCGCACTCGTGGCCCAGCAGGGCGAGGGCCGCGTGGCCGAGGGCGAAGCCGGGGTCGAGGGCGACCGCGCGGGCGAGGGCGTCCTCGGCGCCGGAGCGCACCTTGAGGACCCGGTCGAGACCGCTGCGGTAGGCGGCGGCCGCCTCGGCGTGGGTGGAGAGCGGCAGACCGTGGCCGTCGAGGGGACGCCGGGAGGCCCGACCGCGCCCGGGCAGCGGCAGCAGCCGCTGGGCCAGCTCGGCGGCCTGGACGCGGATCTCGGGGATCGCCGTGGTCTCCCACAGCTCGCCGCGGCGCGGGGCGCCGAGCGTGAACAGGGGCCTCGCGGCGCGGCCTTGGGCATCGAGGAGCCGTCCGTCGCGGGTGGCCGCGCCCATGCCCAGCGGTCCGGGGACGGCGAGCCCGGCGGTGAACAGGGCCTGCCACAACGGCGCGTCCAGACGGCGGCCGGGTCCGGTGCAGTCCACCACCCAGCCGACGTGCACCACATGGCCGTTGGACAGCTCGACGGCGAGAGGGCCGGACTGGCCGGCCGTCACGCGGGCCACGGTGCCGGTGTGGACGTGCAGGCGGCGTGCGGTGCGGGCGCGGGAGACGTGTTCCGCGGTGACGGGGGCCATCCGGTGGCGGTGGGTGTTCCACAGGGCGCCCTCGCGGGCCAGGAACTCCTCGCGCTCCTCGGGGGTGAGGCTGCGCCACAGCCGTGCGGTGTGCGGGCGGAGGCTGTCCAGGCCCGGGCGCCAGTCGCCGTGGGTGCGTACCGAGCGGCTCACCTGGCGGTAGACCGCGCGGCGCAGCCGGCCCAGCGAGGTGTCGTCGAGGCCCTCCGGGGCGGGCATCGCGCCGGCCGGTCCGAGGGCGTGCGGCTGGGGCAGCAGCCCGCTGCGGGACAGAGCGTGCACGGCACGGCCGGGGCGGTCGAGGGTGAGGGCGAGGTCGACGGCGGTCAGACCGGTGCCGACCAGCAGGACGTCCTCGGGGCTGTCCAGTACGGGGTCCAGGGCACCCGGCGCCCACGGGGTGCCGACGAACCGGTCCGAGGCGCGCAGGGCGGGCGGGGCCCAGCCGCCGGTGGCCCCGGCGGGACCGGTGGCCAGCACGGCGCTGTCCGCGAGCACGGGTCCCCCGGCGGCGAGGTGGAGTACCACCCGGCCGTCGGGGGCGCCGGTACAGGACTCCGCGCGGGTGCGCAGCCGGCGGACCGCGACCGTGCCGTGGGCGCGCACGAGGGCCTGACCGAGGGTGTCCGCGAGGTAGGCGCCGTAGCGGTAGCGGGTGGCGAAGTCGGCCCCGGTGACGGTGGGTTCGCCGTGCCGGCACAGCCAGCGCAGGAAGTGCCCGGGGTCGTCCGGGTAGGCGCTCATGTTGCCGGCGGGCACGTTGAGGCGGTGCCGGGGGTCGCGAGTGGCGTAGGCGGTGCCCCGGCCCGCCTCCGGGGCCGGGTCGATCAGGACGAGGTCGAGCGGGGTCCGGCGGCGGTGCGCCGTCTCGCAGAGCTGGACGGCGGTGAGGGTGCCCGCCGCTCCTGCTCCCACGATGGCCACGCTCTGCCGCTTGCGGACGTCGGTCACGGAATACCTCCGGCGGGGATCGTCGTACTGCTTCTTCACTATTCCGATCGGATAGGTGGGGAAGCCCTTCCGGGAGGGGGATCTCACCGGAAACTCAGGCCGCCGGTCGGGCGTTCATACTCTGTTCACGAACGGAGGCGGGGACAACCGGGGTTCCGGTCGACTCGTCCGGCTCCGCGCGGCGACGCCCCGTGCTCCTCATCCGAATCTCAGGGATCACCCCCGCGATTCAAAGGAGTCACCCATACAACCGGCGCAGGATGCCCTGACACAGGTGGACAAGTCAGGAAGGCGTGTCGTGGGCGTCCAGCACATATCGAACGGGTCCGGCCGGCAGTCGCGGAGGTGGTCCCGGCGCGGACTCCTCGCCGCTCTCGGCGCGGTGCCCGCGGGGGCCGCGCTGGCCGGATGCGGTTCCTCGGCGGAATCCTCGGCCGCCACCGACGGCAAGGGCGCGACGGCCCCGGCCAAGTCCGCGACCAAGAAGGCCACGATCACGGTCACCCCCGTCTCCGGCGCCAGGAAGGCCGACTTCACCAGCCCGGTGGAGGTCACGGTGACCGACGGCACGCTGGCCTCCGTGACGGTCGTGGGCAACGACGGCTCGACGCTGTCGGGCACCTTCGACGCCGCGAAGACGACATGGACGTCGGCGAAGAACCCGTACTCCGGCACGAAGTACACGGTGACGGCGAAGGCGCGGGGCGCGAGCGACGAGACGGTGGCCACCTTCACCACGAAGTCCCCGGGTGAGACCTTCCTCGGCTACTTCACGCCGGAGGCGGACTCCACGTCCGGTGTCGGCATGCCGGTGTCGATCAACTTCACGCACGCGGTCGCGGACCGGGCGGCGGTCCAGAAGGCGATCACGGTGACGGCCGAGCCGCAGGTCGAGATCGTCGGGCACTGGTTCAGCGACACCCGCCTCGACTTCCGCCCGGAGACGTACTGGGCGGCCGGCACGAAGATCACCCTCGGTCTGCGGCTGAAGGACGTCGAGGGCACCGACGGTGTCTACGGCACCCAGTCGAAGGACGTCACCTTCCACATCGGCCGGGAGCAGATCTCCACGGCCGACCTGTCCACCAAGCAGATGGTGGTCGAGCGGGACGGCGCCACGTACGCCAGTTACCCGGTCTCCGGCGGCGACTCCGACCACACCACCTGGTCCGGGATCATGGTGATCAGCGAGCGGTTCAAGCAGACCCGGATGGAGTCCTCCACGGTCGGCCTCGGCGACGAGTACGACATCTCCGACGTCCCGCACGCCCAGCGCCTGACCACCTCCGGCACCTTCGTGCACGGCAACTATTGGGCGTCCACCTCGGTGTTCGGCAGCCAGAACACCAGCCACGGCTGTGTCGGCCTGCACGACGCCAAGGGCGCGAGCGACTCCTCGGTGGCCGGCTACAAGTTCTACGAGAGCTCGATGCTCGGTGACGTGGTGATCGTGAGGAACTCCGGTGAGAAGACCGTCGAGGCCTCCAACGGCCTCAACGGCTGGAACCTGTCCTGGTCGGACTGGAAGGCAGGCAGCGCGGTCTGACCCGCAGCCGCCTTCACCGCCTGAACTCCCATGGGAATCAAGGAGATTCTTTGTTTTAACTCTTGACGACCGCAGGCACGGAGAGCACATTGGGCCCACTTTGAGAGCGCTCTCAGCAACGTCTCCCGGCGCTCTCGGAGGCATCCCGCGCACCCCCACTCCGTACCCGAGAGGCACCCCATGAGTGAAACCTCCGGTATACCCCCCGCGGTTCACAGACGGCGGCGCTCCCTCCGCCGTGCCCTCGTCGCCGTACTCGCCACGATCGGTCTGGCGGCCGCGGCCGCCACCACCGCCACCCTGCCCGCCAGCGCCTCCGCGCCCGGTGCGCCGTCCGGCTGGAGCCAGGTCTTCCTCGACGACTTCAACGGCACCGCCGGCACCGGCGTCAACACCTCCAACTGGCAGTACGACACCGGGATCTCGTACCCCGGAGGCGCGTCCAACTGGGGCACCGGCGAGGTCGAGACGATGACCTCGTCCACCAACAACGTCGCGCTCGACGGCAACGGCAACCTGACGATCACCCCGCGCCGCGACGCGTCGGGCAACTGGACGTCGGGCCGTATCGAGACCACCCGCACCGACTTCCAGCCCCCGGCCGGCGGCAAACTGCGCGTCGAGGCGCGGTTGCAGATGCCCAATGTCACCGGCACGGCGGCGCAAGGGTACTGGCCCGCGTTCTGGATGCTCGGGTCGCCGTTCCGCGGCAACTACCAGAACTGGCCGTCCGTCGGCGAGCTGGACATCATGGAGAACGTGCAAGGCCTGAACACCACGTGGGCCACCATGCACTGCGGCACGAACCCGGGCGGCCCGTGCAACGAGACCACCGGTCTCGGCAACTCCACCTCCTGCCCCAACACCACCTGCCAGTCCGGTTTCCACACCTACACGATGGAGTGGGACCGCTCGGTGAGTCCCGAGGCGATCCGCTTCTACGTCGACGGCGTCAACTACCAGACGGTGACGGCCAACCAGGTCGATGCCACGACCTGGTCCAACGCCACCAACCACGGCTTCTTCGTCATCCTGAACGTGGCGATGGGCGGCGGCTTCCCCGGCGCGTTCGGCGGTGGCCCCTACAGCACCACCGAGCCGGGCCACCCGATGGTCGTCGACTACGTGCAGGTGCTCCAGTCCAGCGGCAGCGGTGGCGGCACCACGCCCCCGCCGTCCGGCAACCGTGACGCCTACAGCGCCATCCAGGCGGAGTCGCACGACAGCCAGTCCGGCGTGACCGCCGAGACGACGACCGACACGGGCGGCGGCCAGGACATCGGTTACGTCGCCAACGGCGACTGGGCGCTGTACAAGGGCGTCAACTTCGGCTCTTCGGCGGCCACTCAGTTCAAGGCGCGAGTCGCGAGCGGTGCGGCGAGCGGTGTCAGCGGGCTGGTGGAGGTCCGCCTCGACAGCCGCAGCAACGCGCCCATCGGCAGCTTCGCCGTGGGCAACACCGGCGGCTGGCAGACCTGGACGACGGTCCCGGCCAACATCAGCGCGGTGACCGGCACCCACGACGTCTACCTGACCTTCAGCAGCGGCCAGCCGGCGGACTTCGTGAACGTGAACTGGTTCGACTTCGGTCACTGACGCGGGGGTCGGGCACGCGGCGCCGGGGTTGCCTCCGGCGCCGTCGCCGTGTCAGCGCAGTTCCGCGCGGAACGCCACCGGCGTCTGCCCCGTGTGCAGGTGGAAGAACTTGGAGAAGTTCGCCGCGTCCGGGAAGCCGATCGCCGCGCCCACCCGGCCGATCGGAAGGTCCGTGTGGGCCAGCAGGCGTTTGGCCTCCAGGACGACCCGCTTGTCGATGAAGCCCTTCGGGGTCTCCCCGGTGGCGGCGCGGACCGCGCGGACCAGGGTGCGGCGGGAGTAACCGAGGGCGTCGGCGTAGGCGCTGACACTGTGGTTGGTGGCGAAGTCCTCCTCCACCGCGTCCCTGAAAAGGGTGAAAGTCGTATCGGCCTGGCGGCGGGCCGCCTCCGCCGAGCTGGCCGCGAGATGCGCGAGCCGCAGCAGGAGCGCCGTGAGCGAGTGCCGCAGGACCGAGGTGTGCAGACTCAGCGGGAGGGTCTCGTTGTCCTCGTACTCGCGTTGCAGGTGGGCGAGCGACGCCCGCAACGCGGTGAGCTGCGGTGCGTCGGGGCGGAGCAGGGGCGGCAGGTCGTACCGGTAGAGGCCGGTCGCCTCCACGATCGCCCTCGGCAGGAAACCGGGCTGCATGGTCAGGACACTTCCGCGGTACTCGCAGGTCCGCGAGAAGCGGTGCACCTGTCCGGGCCGGATCCACAGCAGGTCACCGGCTTGTGCCTGGTACTCGGCGAAGTCGATCATGTGACGGACCGGGCCCTCGGTGAAGAGCATGACCACGTGGAAGTCGATGCGGTGGACGCGCTCCAGGGGGGCGTCGGCGTGCCACATGCGCTCGGTCCCCATCGGGCCGACCTGTATGCCGACACCGCCGACGCTCAGATCCACCGGGAAGGGGAAGGTTCTGATTCCGTCACCGTCGCCTGCCCCTTCGGGCGTTCTGTCCGCCATGTCCTTCTCGTGCCGTCCCTGTCGAAGATCCGTGTCCCACTTTCACCACAGGCTGACACACTCCGACCTTCCTTCCCAAAAGTCAGACTTTTAGTTTTGAACGCGTCAGGCCAGCCAGAACGCTTCTAACGAGGACTTCTTGAAGATGAGCACGCAGACATCGGACGGCTTCGAGTGGACCGACCTGGACCGGCGTGCCGTGGACACCGCGCGCCTGCTCGCGGCCGACGCCGTGCAGCAGGTCGGCAACGGGCACCCCGGCACGGCGATGAGCCTGGCCCCGGCCGCGTACACGATCTTTCAGAAGGTGATGCGGCACGACCCGGCCGACCCGGAGTGGACCGGCCGGGACCGTTTCGTGCTCTCCCCCGGGCACACCTCGCTGACCCTCTACACCCAGCTGTTCCTCGCCGGGTACGAGCTGGATCTCGACGACCTCAAGGCCTTCCGGACGCACGGCTCGAAGACGCCGGGTCACCCGGAGTACGGCCACACGGCCGGTGTCGAGACCACCACGGGACCGCTCGGCCAGGGCGTCGCCAACGCGGTCGGCATGGCGATGGCCGCCCGCTACGAGCGCGGCCTCTTCGACCCTCAGGCCCCCGAGGGCACCTCTCCCTTCGACCACACGGTCTGGGCGATCGTCTCCGACGGGGACCTGGAGGAGGGCGTCTCCGCCGAGGCCTCCTCGATGGCCGGCCACCAGAGGCTCGGCAACCTGGTCTTCCTCTACGACGACAACCACATCTCCATCGAGGGCGACACCGCGACCGCGTTCTCGGAGGACGTGCTGGGCCGGTACGAGGCCTACGGCTGGCACACCCAGCGCATCGAGCCCACCGCCGAGGGTGACGTCGATGTTCACGCCCTGTACGCGGCCCTGAAGGCGGCCCGGGCGGAGACCGGGCGGCCGTCGATCATCGCGATGCGCACGATCATCGCCTGGCCCGCGCCGAACGCGCGGAACACCGAGGCCTCCCACGGCTCCGCGCTCGGCGCGGACGAGGTCGCCGCCACCAAGCGCGTCCTCGGCTTCGACCCGGAGCGGAGCTTCGAGGTCGCCGGCGAGGTGCTGGACCACACCCGCCGGGCGCTCGACCGGGGCGCCGAGGAGCACGCCGCCTGGGACAAGCGGATCGCCGAGTGGCGCACCGCCCGGCCGGAGCAGGCGCTCCTCTTCGACCGGGTCGTCGCCGGCCAGCTCCCCGAGGGCTGGGAGACCGAGATCCCCGTCTTCGAGGAGGGCGAGTCCGTCGCCACCCGGGCCGCCTCCGGCAAGGTCCTCCAGGCGCTCGGCGCGGTACTGCCCGAGCTGTGGGGCGGCTCCGCCGACCTCGCGGGCTCCAACAACACCACCATCGACAAGACGTCCTCCTTCCTGCCGAAGGGCAACCCGCTGCCCGAGGCCGACCCGTACGGCCGTACCGTCCACTTCGGGATCCGCGAGTTCTCGATGGCGGCCGAGATGAACGGCATCGCGCTGCACGGCAACACCCGGATCTACGGCGGCACCTTCCTGGTGTTCTCCGACTACATGCGCAACGCCGTCCGCATGGCCGCGCTCATGCAGCTCCCGGTGACCTACGTCTGGACCCATGACTCCATCGGCCTCGGCGAGGACGGACCCACCCACCAGCCGGTCGAGCACCTCGCCTCGCTGCGCGCCATCCCCGGCCTGAACGTCGTCCGCCCGGCCGACGCCAACGAGACCGCGACGGCCTGGGCCGAGATCCTGAAGAGGCACGCCACGCACCCCGCCCCGCACGGGCTCGCGCTGACCCGCCAGGGCGTGCCGACGTACGCGCCGAACCCGGACGCGGCCAAGGGCGGCTACGTGCTGCGCGAGTCGTCCACCGAGACCCCGGAGGTGATCGTCGTCGCCACCGGTTCCGAGGTGCACCTGGCCGTCGAGGCGCGGGACCTCCTGGAGGCCGAGGGGATCGGCACCCGGGTGGTGTCGATGCCGTCCGTGGAGTGGTTCGAGGAGCAGCCCCGCGAGTACCGCGAGAGCGTCCTGCCGCCGGCCGTGAAGGCGCGGGTCGCCGTCGAGGCCGGGATCGGCCTGACCTGGTACCGGTTCGTCGGCGACGCCGGACGGATCGTCTCCCTGGAGCACTTCGGTGCCTCCGCCGACGCGGGGACCCTGTTCGCCGAGTTCGGCTTCACCGCCGAGCACGTGGCCGCCGCGGCCCGCGAGTCGCGCGCCGCCGCCCGTACCGCCTGATCCGCCCGACTGAAGCACCGACAGCAGTACCAGAAGAGCCAGAAGAGTTCCGGTAGAGGAAGATGATCACTGTGACCGAAGCAACCGCCACCGCGGGAGCACTGAAGAACCTGTCCGACGAGGGCGTCTCGATCTGGCTGGACGACCTGTCGCGCAAGCGGATCAGCACCGGCAACCTGGCCGAGCTCGTCGCCACGAGGAACGTCGTCGGCGTCACCACCAACCCCTCGATCTTCCAGGCCGCCATCGGCTCGGGCGAGGGGTACGAGGAGCAGCTGGCCGACCTCGCCGTGCGGGGCGTCACGGTCGACGAGGCCGTCCGCATGATGACCACGCAGGACGTGCGTGCCGCCGCGGACGTGCTGCGCCCCGTGTACGACGCGACGGACGGCCGGGACGGCCGGGTCTCCATCGAGGTCGACCCCCGGCTGGCCCACGACACCACGGCCACGGTCGCCGAGGCCAAGCAGCTCGCCTGGCTGGTCGACCGCCCCAACGTCATGATCAAGATCCCGGCGACGAAGGCCGGCCTCCCGGCGATCACCGAGGTCATCGGCCTCGGCATCAGCGTCAACGTCACGCTGATCTTCTCGCTGGACCGCTACCGCGAGGTCATGGCCGCGTACTCGGCCGGCCTGGAGCGGGCCGCCGCCAAGGGCCTGGACCTCTCCACGATCCACTCGGTGGCCTCCTTCTTCGTCTCCCGCGTCGACGCCGAGATCGACAAGCGGCTGACCGTCCTCGGCACCGACGAGGCACTCGCCCTCAAGGGCCGGGCCGCGCTGGCCAACGCGCGGCTCGCCTACGAGGCCTACGAGCAGGCCTTCGCCGGTGACCGCTGGGCCGCCCTGGAGTCCGCCGGCGCGAACCGGCAGCGCCCGCTGTGGGCCTCCACCGGCGTGAAGGACCCGTCGTACAAGGACACCCTCTACGTCGACGAGCTGGTCGCGCCCGGCACGGTCAACACCATGCCGGAGGCGACGCTGAACGCCACCGCCGACCACGGCGACGTCCGCGGTGACACGGTGACCGGCGGCTACGACCGGGCCCGCGCCGACCTGGCGGCCGTCGAGCGGCTCGGCGTCTCCTACGACGAGGTCGTGGGCAAGCTGGAGGACGAGGGTGTCGCCAAGTTCGAGGTGGCCTGGCAGGAGCTGCTGGACGCCGTCACGAAGTCCTTGAACAGCAAGGGAGTTGACGCGTAATGAGCGAGACCGCCAAGGAGGTGCGGGTGCCCGTGGCGCCCGCCGCCGACTGGGACAACCCGTTGCGGGACGCCCGCGACCGGCGGCTGCCGATGGTCGCCGGGCCGTCCGGCCTGGTCATCTTCGGGGTGACCGGTGACCTGTCCCGCAAGAAGCTGATGCCGGCCGTCTACGACCTGGCCAACCGTGGTCTGCTGCCGCCGGGCTTCTCGCTCGTCGGCTTCGCCCGCCGGGACTGGGAGGACCAGGACTTCGCCCAGGTCGTCCACGACGCGGTGCGCGAGCACGCCCGGACCCCGTTCCGCGAGGAGGTCTGGCAGCAGCTCGCCGAGGGCATGCGCTTCATCCCCGGCGACTTCGACGACGACACGGCCTTCAAGCAGCTGAAGGCCGCCGTCGACGAGCTGGACGGCTCCCGGGGCACCGGCGGCAACTTCGCCTTCTACCTCTCCGTGCCGCCGAAGTTCTTCCCGAAGGTCGTGCAGCAGCTGAAGAAGGTCGGCCTGGCCACCCCGCCGGCCGGGTCCTGGCGGCGCGCGGTCATCGAGAAGCCGTTCGGCCACGACCTGGCGTCGGCGCAGGACCTCAACCGGGTCGTGCACGACGTGTTCGACCCGGAGCAGGTGTTCCGGATCGACCACTACCTGGGCAAGGAGACCGTCCAGAACATCCTGGCGCTGCGCTTCGCCAACCAGATGTACGAGCCGATCTGGAACCGCAGTTACGTCGACCACGTGCAGATCACCATGGCCGAGGACATCGGCATCGGCGGCCGGGCGGGGTACTACGACGGCATCGGGTCGGCCCGTGACGTCATCCAGAACCACCTGCTCCAGCTGATGGCGCTGACCGCCATGGAGGAGCCGATCGCGTTCGACGCGGACGCGCTGCTCACCGAGAAGCTGAAGGTCCTGAAGTCGGTGCGGCTGCCGGAGGATCTGGGCAAGCACACCGTGCGCGGTCAGTACGCCGAGGGCTGGCAGGGCGGCGAGAAGGTGATCGGCTACCTCCAGGAGGACGGTATCGACCGCAGGTCGAAGACCGACACCTACGCCGCGGTCAAGGTCGAGATCGACAACCGCCGCTGGGCGGGCGTCCCCTTCTACCTGCGCACCGGCAAGCGGCTCGGCCGCCGCGTCACCGAGATCGCCGTGGTCTTCCAGCGGGCCCCGCACTCCCCCTTCGACTCGACGGCCACCGAGGAACTCGGCGCGAACGCGATCGTCATCCGCGTCCAGCCCGACGAGGGCATGACCGTCCGGTTCGGCTCCAAGGTGCCGGGCACCTCGATGGAGATCCGGGACGTGACGATGGACTTCGCCTACGGCGAGTCGTTCACGGAGTCCAGCCCCGAGGCGTACGAGCGGCTCATCCTGGATGTGCTGCTCGGTGACGCCAATTTGTTCCCCCGTCACCAGGAAGTGGAAGAGTCCTGGAAGATCCTCGACCCGATCGAGACGTACTGGGCGAAGCATGGCAAGCCCGCGCAGTACGAGTCGGGCAGCTGGGGACCGAAGGAAGCCGACGAGATGCTCGCACGAGACGGACGGAGCTGGCGCAGGCCATGAAGATCGACCTGACCGACACCACGGCAAGCAAGATCAACAAGGCGCTGGTGCAGGGTCGCCGCGCCATCGGAACCCCTGCGGTGGGCATGGTCCTGACGATGGTGATCGTCACGGACGAGGAGAACGCCTACGACTCGATCAAGGCGGCCGAGGAGGCCTCGCACGAGCACCCCTCGCGCACCCTGGTCGTCATCAAGCGGCATGTGCGCACCCTGCGCGACCGCACCGCCTCCCGCCTGGACGCGGAGGTCCGGGTCGGCTCCGAGGCCGGCACCGGCGAGACGGTCGTGCTGCGGACGTACGGCGACGTCTCCGACCACGCCGACTCGGTGGTGCTGCCACTGCTGCTGCCGGACGCCCCGGTCGTCGTGTGGTGGCCGGTGGAAGCCCCGGACACCCCGTCCAAGGACCCGCTCGGCGCCCTCGCCCAGCGCCGGATCACCGACCTGTACGCCGTCGAGCGGCCGATGGAGGTCCTGGAGGCCCGCGGCCGCAACTACGCGCCGGGCGACACCGACCTGGCCTGGACCCGGCTCACCCTGTGGCGGTCCATGCTGGCCGCCGCCCTCGACCAGGCCCGGGCCGCCGTGACCTCGGCGGCCGTCGAGGCCGAGGCGGACAACCCCAGCGCCGAACTCCTCGCCCGCTGGCTGGAGGCCCGCCTGGGCGTCAAGGTGGACCGCGTGGTCTCCCCCGGCCCGGTCGTCACCAAGGTACGGCTGGGCACCGCGACCGGCGAGATCGTCATCGACCGCCCCGAGGGTCCGCTGGCCACCCTGACCCTGCCGGGCCAGCCGCCGCGCACCCTCGCGCTGAAGGTCCGCGCCACCTCGGAACTGATCGCCGAGGAGCTGCGCCGCCTCGACGCCGACGAGATGTACGCCATCGCTCTCCGAGGCGAGGGCACCAAGGAGACCGCTTCCGATGTCTGACACCCCCCGGCTCACCCGGCGGCCCGAGTGGGCCGCCCTGGAGGACCACCGCGCCCAGGGACAGCCGGTCCTGCGTGAGCTGTTCGCGACGGACCCGGCTCGCGCCGAGCGGTACGTCGTACGGGTCGGCGACCTGTACATCGACTACAGCAAGCACCTGATCACGGACGAGACCCTCGCCCTGCTCCAGGAACTGGCCACCGCCACCGACGTGTTCGGGCTGCGGGACGCGATGTTCCGCGGCGAGAGGATCAACGTCACCGAGCGGCGGGCGGTCCTGCACACCGCTCTGCGTGCCCCGCGGGACGCGGTGGTCGAGGTGGACGGCGAGAACGTGGTGCCGGCCGTGCACGCGGTCCTGGACAAGATGGGCGACTTCGCCGGGCGGGTCCGCTCCGGCGAGTGGACCGGCCACACCGGCAAGCGCATCAGGAACGTCGTCAACATCGGCATCGGCGGCTCCGACCTGGGCCCGGCGATGGCCTACGAGGCCCTGCGGGCCTTCACGGCACGGGAGCTGACGGTCCGTTTCGTGTCCAACGTGGACGGCGCCGACCTGCACGAGGCGACCCGCGACCTGGACCCGGCGGAGACGCTGTTCATCGTCGCCTCGAAGACGTTCACGACGATCGAGACGATCACCAACGCGACCTCGGCGCGCAAGTGGCTGCTCGACGGTCTCGACGGTGACGAGAAGGCGGTGGCGAAGCACTTCGTCGCCCTCTCCACGAACGGCGAGAAGGTCACGGACTTCGGTATCGACCCGGACAACATGTTCGAGTTCTGGGACTGGGTCGGCGGCCGCTACTCCTACGACTCCGCCATCGGCCTCTCGCTGATGATCGCGATCGGCCCGGACCGCTTCCGCGAGATGCTCGACGGCTTCCACCTGGTCGACGAGCACTTCCGCACCGCCCCCGCGGAGGCCAACGCGCCCCTGCTGCTCGGCCTGCTGGGCGTCTGGTACGGCAACTTCTTCGACGCCCAGTCGCACGCGGTGCTGCCGTACTCGCACTATCTCTCCAAGTTCACCGCCTACCTGCAGCAGCTGGACATGGAGTCCAACGGCAAGTCGGTGGACCGGGACGGCCGTCCGGTGGACTGGCAGACGGGTCCCGTGGTGTGGGGCACGCCCGGCACCAACGGGCAGCACGCCTACTACCAGTTGATCCACCAGGGCACGAAGCTGATCCCGGCGGACTTCATCGGCTTCGCCGAGCCGGTCGCCGAGCTGAGCGGTGAACTCAAGGCGCAGCACGACCTGTTGATGGCGAACTTCTTCGCCCAGACGCAGGCGCTGGCCTTCGGCAAGACGGCCGAGGAGGTCCGCGCGGAGGGCGTCGCGGAGGAGCAGGTCGCGCACCGCACCTTCCAGGGCAACCACCCGACCACGACGGTCCTGGCCCGTGAGCTGACCCCGTCCGTGCTCGGCCAGCTGATCGCGCTGTACGAGCACAAGGTGTTCGTCCAGGGCGCCGTCTGGGACATCGACTCCTTCGACCAGTGGGGCGTGGAGCTCGGCAAGGTCCTCGCCAAGCGCATCGAGGCCGCCCTGACCGAAGGCGCCGACGTGCCCGGCCTCGACCCGTCCACCACCGCTCTGGTCTCCACGTACCGCACGCTTAGGAAGTGAATCTGACATGGCAGCCATGCAGTTGGGCCTCATCGGCCTCGGCAAGATGGGCGGCAACATGCGCGAGCGGATCCGCCGCGCGGGCCACACCGTCATCGGCTACGACCGCAACCCGGACGTCTCCGACGTCAAGAGCCTTGCGGAGCTGGTCGACAAGCTCGACGCCCCGCGCACCATCTGGGTGATGGTCCCGGCCGGCACCGCCACCCAGTCCGTCATGGACGAGCTCAAGGACCTGCTGTCCGAGGGCGACACGGTGGTCGACGGCGGCAACTCCCGCTGGACGGACGACGAGAAGCACGCCGCCGAGCTGGGCATCAAGGGCATCGGCTTCGTCGACGCCGGCGTCTCCGGCGGTGTGTGGGGCCTGCAGAACGGCTACGCCCTGATGGTCGGCGGCGACAAGGAGCACGTAGCACGGCTCCAGCCGATCTTCGAGGCGCTCAAGCCGGAGGGCCCGTACGGCTATGTGCACGCGGGCCGGGTCGGCGCCGGGCACTTCTCCAAGATGGTCCACAACGGCATCGAGTACGCCATGATGCAGGCGTACGCCGAGGGCTGGGAGCTTCTTGAGAAGGTCAAGTCGGTGGACAACGTCCGCGAGGTCTTCCGCTCCTGGCAGGACGGCACCGTCATCCGCTCCTGGCTGCTCGACCTCGCGGTCAACGCCCTGGACGACGACGAGCACCTGGACAAGCTGAAGGGCTTCGCCCAGGACTCCGGCGAGGGCCGCTGGACCGTCGAGGCGGCCATCGACAACGCGGTGCCGCTGCCGGCGATCACCGCCTCCCTGTTCGCGCGGTTCGCGTCCCGCCAGGACGACTCCCCGCAGATGAAGATGATCGCGGCCCTGCGCAACCAGTTCGGCGGCCACGCGGTCGAGTCCGCGAAGGAGTGACCGACGGTGGGGGACCTCCTTCTGGTCCGCCACGGTGAGACGGAGTGGAGCCTGTCGGGACAGCACACCAGCTGGACCGACCTGCCCCTCACCCAGCACGGCGAGGAACAGGCCAAGTCCCTGGCCCCGCTGCTCACCGGGCGAACCTGCGCACTGGTGCTGGCCAGCCCACTGAACCGTGCGATACGCACGGCGGAACTGGCCGGCCTCACCGGGGTCGTGCCAGACCCCGACCTGCACGAATGGGACTACGGCGGCTACGAGGGCATCACCACGGTGGAGATCCACCGCTCCCGCCCCGACTGGTACCTGTGGACCGACGGCGTGCCCCCGGGCCCGGCGGGCCACCCCGGCGAGTCGCCCGAGGAGATCGGGGCCCGGGCCGACCGGGTGCTCGCCAAGGTGGACAAGGCCCTCGCGGGCGACGACGGCGACGTGGTGCTGGTGGCCCACGCCCACTTCCTGCGGGTGCTCACCGCCCGTCGCCTGGGGCTGCCGCCCGCCGAGGGCCGGCTGTTCCAGCTGGCGACCGGGACGGTCAGCCGGTTGTCCGTGGAGCACGGGTGGCCCGTGATCGCCGAGTGGAACAAGACGCCGTAGGACGTCTCGTGACGGCCCGTCAGTAGCAACTGGCGGGCCGTTTGCACGTGTTGGACCGCGCCTGGCGACACCCGCCGTTCGCGCCGAGGCCCGAGCCGTAACGCGGCGAGTTTCTACGGCCCCTTTCCTAACCCCTTGTCGAAAGTCCGGCGAAGCCCATAGCCTTGCGCCGCGCCGGTGCCGTCGTACGACCGGGCCCGGTCGTGACGGGATGGGAGGGGCAGCCGCGTGAAGCGCACATCGCGTGACATCCGCACCGCGAACCGCTACGAGGTGCTGCGCCAGGTCATCGCCCGCTCCCCCACCTCCCGGCAGACGCTGGCCGCCGCCACCGGACTGAGCGTCGCCACGGTCGCCACGCTCGTCGGTGAACTGCTCGACCTGCGGATGATCACGGAGGTCGGTTTCGAGGACTCCGCGGGCGGCCGCCCCCGGGGGCTGATGGCCGTCAACACGGCGGGCGGCGCGCTGATCGGCGTCGACATCGCGGAGACCTACGTCCGGGTCGAGCTGTTCGACCTGGGGCTGAACGTGCTGGCCCGCGCCGTGGAGGACACGCGCCCCGGCGAGCACCGGCCCGAGCAGGTGGTCGGCCATGTCGCCGCCGCCGTGGGCTCGGTGGTCGCCCAGGCCGGGGTGGAGGGCGCGCGGGTGCTGGGCGTCGGGGTGAGCGTGCCGGGCCAGGTCGACCGGAACACCGGTACCGCCGAGTACGCGCCCAACTGGGACTGGCACGACGTGCCGTTGCTGGATCTGCTGGCCGAGCACATCGCCTACCCGCTGTACCTCGACAACCCGTTGCGGGCGAGCGCGGTGGCCGAGCTGTGGTTCGGGGCCGCACGCGGGCACGAGAACGCCGTGGTGGTGAACCTCGGGACCGGGGTGGGCGCCGGACTGGTCCTGGGCGGCGGGCTCTACCGGGGGGTGAGCAACAGCGCCGGGGAGTGGGGGCACACGACGCTCGTGCTGGACGGCCGGCTGTGCCACTGCGGCAACCACGGCTGTGTCGAGACCTACGTCGGCGCTCCCGGCATCATGCTCAACCTGCGCGAACTCAGCCCGAGCAGCACGCTGTTGCACCCCGAGGACCAGACGGCGACCATCGACGCCCTGGCCCACGGGGCCGGCGTGGGCGATCCGGTGGCCGTCAAGGTGGTCCGCGACACGGCCCGCCACCTGGGCGCGGGCGTCGCGGACCTGGTGAACCTGTTCAACCCCGAGGTGGTCGTGCTCAGCAGCTGGGTCGCCAGGAAGCTGGGCACACCGCTGCTCGACGAAGTGCGCGAGGCCGTCCGCCGGCACGCGCTGAGGCGGCCCTTCGCCGCCACCGAGATCGTGCTGTCCCCCGTCCCCACCGACCCGGTGTGCCTCGGCGCGGCCACGTTCGCGCTGGAGGGCGCCCTGCAGTCGGTGGGGCAGCGGACCCCCAGACGCACCACCCCCGCAAGGAGCCGTACCGCACCACCTTCATGACGACGGAAGGGATGCCGTTTTGAACCGCACGACCCGTAGGAAGAGATCGGTCCTCGCCGCGGCCACGGCGGCGGCCGTACTGACCGTCACAGGGGGTCTGATCAGCTCCCCGCACGCGAACGCCGCCGACACCCCGGACACCACCGGCGGCGCCGGCACGGCCCCCGCGGAGGTCTCCCCGCATGCCGCCCAGACCATCGACGACATCGGCGCCTCGGGGGCCTGGTGGGTCAACGACCTCCAGCACTTCTCCCCCAAGGTCCAGGCCAGGGTGGCGAAGCTGCTGTTCTCGAAGCAGGGCCTGGACCTCAGCTCGTACCGCTACAACATCGGCGGCGGCGGAGTGGCGGTCACCACCCCGGCGCGCGTGGCCGAGGACTTCCTGAACGCCGACGGCTCGTACGACTGGAGCAAGGACAAGGGTGGGCAGACCTTTCTGAAGTACGCCGCGAAGTACGGCGTCGAGGACCTGATCGGCTTCGTGAACAGCGCGCCCGCCCGGTGGACCACCGACGGGCAGAGCTGCGGCGGCCGGTTGAAGGCGGAGGACGAGAACGCCTACGCCGGGTACGTCGCCGAGGTCACGGACCACCTCGCCCGCCAGGGCGTGAAACTGGACTACATCAGCCCCTTCAACGAGCCGGACAACGACTTCGGCTCGTGCGGCCAGGAGGGCATGCAGGTCACGGTCGACCAACGCGACGACATCGTGAGGGCGCTGGGAGCCGAGCAGCGGGCCCGGCACCAGAGGACCGGGATCATCGCCGACGAGTCCAGCAGTACCGTGCAGTTCACCACCGAGGTCCCGCAGTGGCTGTCCCGGCCGGACACCGCGCAGTACGTGTCCAGGCTGGCCCACCACACCTACAACAACCCGGGTGACGGCCAGCTGGGCAACGTCTACGAGACGGCGAGGACGGCCGGCAAGGCGTCCTGGGCCTCGGAGATCTGCTGCTTCGGCAAGGGCTCGACGGGCTGGAACCAGGAGTACGACCCGACCATCGACAACGCCCTGCTGATGTCCCGGATCATCTACAAGGACTTCGCGAGCTCCCACGACTCCGCCTTCCAGTGGTGGGTGGCCCTCGCGAGCGGGTACGGCAGCGACCCGGACACCAGGAACGACGAGGGCTGGAACGACGGCCTGATCTACTACGACCCGGGCTACGCGACGAACGGCGACCAGACGCTGTACTTCACGAAGCGGTACTACGCGCTCGGCCAGTACAGCAGGTTCGTCAGGCCGGGCTCGGTCGCGCACAACGTGACCGGCGCGCCGGACGGGGTCGAGGTGTCGGCGTACGACCGGGACGGCAGGTGGGTCGTGGTGGTCAACAACCAGAACACCACGGACACCCCGCTGAGCCTGCACTTCAACGGCAAGACGCCGAAACGCGCCAGGGAGGTGGTACGGACCTCGGCCACCGAGGACTGGGCCGACGTCGACAAGCCGAAGGTGAGTTCGGGGACGGTCTCCGCCACCCTCGCCGCCCGCTCCGTCACGACCTTCGTCTTCGACCAGAAGGGCCACGGCAGTTCGGCCGTGACCGGCGCGCTGGTGGGCAGACAGTCCGGCAAGTGCCTGACGGCGGACGCCTCCGGGGCTGCCATCGCCACCTGCACGGGCGCCGGCGACCAGTCCTGGTCGTACGACGCGAAGGGCGCCCTGAAGGGCGCGAACGGCTACCTGACGGCTTCCGGTTCGGGTCTGACGACCACCGCCGCCTACACCGGTGAGGCGGGCCAGCGCTGGCTGCTGAACGCCAACGGCCAGATCCTCGGCGAGGCGTCCGGCAAGTGCCTGGACGTGAGCGGGCAGGCCACCGCCGACGGCGGCAAGGTGATCCTCTACAGCTGCACCAGTGGCGCCAACGAGGCCTGGACCAGGCAGTAGCCGCACCGCTCCGCACGAACCGAGGGCCGCCGGCCACCCCCGGACTCGGCGGCCTTCAACTCCCCCTGCCTTCCGGTCCGTTCGTGATTCCGAACCAGGTGCAACGTTTCGCGCAGACTTCGTCCAACCTCTTGCCGAAGTATTAGCCGAAGGTTAACGTCCCGCACCGCAGCGCAATTCCAGCCATCTGGCTTCCGGGGTTCCCCACGGCCGTAGAGCCGCAGCCGCACTCGACAGACAAGGACGTCAGCATGTCGGCACTCAGCAACAACAACTGGTCCCGCCGGTCCCTCTTCCGGGCGGCCGCGGGCATGGCCGCGGCCGGCACGCTGGCCGCGTGCGGCGGCAACAACGGGCGGGGCGGGGGCTCCGGGTCGGGCAAGCAGCTCACGCAGATGTTCCACGCCTACGGCGAGGCGGGCACCGAGCAGGCGATCAAGCGGTACGCCGCCGCCTACAAGGGAGCCGACGTCACCACGCAGTGGATCACCAGCTCCGACTACGAGAGCAAGCTCTTCGCCACGCTGCTCACCAAGGGCGCCCCCGACGTCTTCGAGTTCCATCCGCAGATCCAGATGGTCAAGAGCGGTCAGGTCGCCGACCTGAGCGACCTCATCGACCCCGTCAAGGACGACTTCAACCCGGCCGACATCAAGTCGCACACGGTGGACGGGAAGATCTACGGCATCCGGATGATCGACGACCCGCAGTTCTTCTTCTACCGGCCGTCGCTCTTCGAGAAGGCGGGCGTCAAGGTCCCGGAGACCCTCGACGAACTGATCGAGGCCGCGGCCAAGCTCACCACCGGCAAGACCAAGGGCCTGTACCTGGGCAACGACCTGCACGCGATCATCAGCCCGCTGATCTGGTCCGCCGGTGCCGACACGCTCGACGACAAGAACGAGATCGCGTACCACACCGACGGCGTCGTCGAGGGCCTGAAGAAGCTGCGCAAGCTGTTCACCAGCGGCGACCTCCTCCTCGGCGCCCCGACCGACTTCTGGGACCCGTCCTCGCTCAACCAGGGCCTGTGCGCCATCCAGTTCTGCGGTATGTGGGCCATGCCGCAGTTCCAGAAGGTGCTCGGCGACGACCTCGGGGTCTTCCCCTTCCCGAAGACCGTCGACTCCGGCAAGCAGTCCGTCTACAACGGCGGCTGGTCGATGTTCGTCAACGCCAAGGGCGACAACGTCGACGCGGCCAAGGAGTACGTCAAGTGGCTGTGGATCGACCAGAAGAAGTACCAGGAGGACTGGGCGACCTCGTACGGCTTCCACATCCCGCCGCGCACCTCGATCGCCGCGACGGCCACCAAGCTCAAGTCGGGCCTGCCCGCGGAGGGCGTGAAGCTCTTCAACGAGTTCGGGCACTTCGACAACATCAGCTGGACCCAGGCGATGATCCAGGGCACATGGGACCTGCTCTCCAACTGCGTCCGCAAGGACGGTGACCCGGAGAAGGCGCTCGACCAGTGCGACAAGACCGTCAACCGCGAGCTGAAGAAGCTCTTCGGATAAGTCGCGGACGGACCGGAACCATGTCGACGACCACGACGCGCGACCTCGCCAACCCCGCCCACGCGCAGGCCTCCCCGGCCAAGCCACGGCGGGGCCTGCGGGGCGGCCGCACCCTCAGCTTCTGGCTCTTCGTCAGCCCCTTCCTCATCGGGCTGATCGTCTTCGTCTACGTGCCGATCGGCTGGAGCATCTACCTCAGCTTCTTCGACGCACGGTTCACCGTCACGCCGGACAAGTTCATCGGCCTCGACAACTACACCTACATGCTGACGGACCCCAAGTTCGTCGGCTCGCTCGGCACCTTCACCGTGTTCGCCGCGTTCATCGTGCCGACCACCTGGGCGGTGTCGCTGGGCCTCGCCCTGCTGGTCGACCGGATCCGGTTCATGCGGGCGTTCTTCCGGTCGGTGTTCTTCCTGCCGACCGCGTGCAGCTATGTCGCCGCGTCCATGATCTGGAAGATGTCCCTCTTCAGCGGGGTCCGCTTCGGCCTGCTGAACACGGTCCTCGGCTGGTTCGGCATCGACAGCGTCGCCTGGCTGGCCTCCCCCAGTCCGCCCTGGTACTGGCTCGTCATCGTGACGCTCCGGCTGTGGCTGCAGTCCGGTTTCTACATGATCCTGTTCCTGGCGGCGCTGCAGAACATCCCCGGCGAGCTGTACGAGGCCGCCGCCATCGACGGCGCCAAGCGGGGCTGGCAGACCTTCCGGTACATCACCCTGCCGCAGCTGCGAGCCACCTCGACCGCGGTGGTCCTGCTGCTGCTCATCGCCGCGTACCAGGCCTTCGACGAGTTCTACAACCTGCTCGACAAGACCACCTGGGGCCGGCCGCCGCTGGTCGAGCTGTACGCCACCGCCCTGGGCACGTCACAGGACTACGGCGCCGGCAGCGCGGGGGCCGTCATCCTGACCCTGCTGATCATCGTCGTCACCCTGTTCCAGGGCAAGCTCATGGGCTTCGGAAGGGGGGAGGAGTCCAAGTGACCACCACCACGCCCGGCACACACAAGTCCGCGCCCTCGAAGGGACGGCGCGGCGGCGGAGTGATCGGCAACACCGGCCTCTGGATCGCCACCGGGGTCGCCACCCTGCTCTTCCTGGTCCCGTTCTACGTCCTGGTCCGCAACGCCCTCACCACGGACACCGCGATCACCGGACCGAGCTGGCAGTTCTTCCCCACACACCTGCAGTGGGGCAACATCAAGGAGCTGTTCGACGACCCGCAGGTCGACTTCGCCCAGTCCATGTGGAACTCGCTGGTCGTCGCCGTCTCCATGACCGCCGGCATCCTGCTGGTGTGCTCGCTGGCCGGCTACGCCCTGGCCCGCATCCCCTACAAGCACGCCAACAAGATCTTCTACGTGGTCCTGGGCACCCTGATGGTCCCGACCTCGGTGACCTTCGTGCCCAGCTTCGTGCTGGTCTCCTCGCTGGGCTGGGTGGACACCTACCGGGGTCTGATCATTCCGGGCCTGTTCAGTGGTTTCACCTGCTTCCTGTTCCGGCAGTACTTCCTGGGGTTCCCGAAGGAACTGGAGGAGGCGGCACGCGTGGACGGGCTCGGCTACTGGGGCGCGTACTGGCGCGTCGTCGTACCCAACTCGCTGAACTTCTTCGCGGCGATCGCCACCATCACCTTCATCAGCGCCTGGAACGCGTTCCTGTGGCCACTGGTCATCGGTCAGGACCCGGGGGCGTGGACCGTCCAGGTGGTGCTCTCGTCGTACATGACCAACCAGACGGTCGTCTTCCACACGATCTTCATGGCCACCGCCATCTCCATCCTGCCCCTGGTGTTCGTCTTCCTCTTCCTCCAGCGCTGGCTGGTGCAGGGGATCGCGCAGACCGGCATCAAGGGCTGACCCGCTTCGAACGACCTGGAGACCGATGTCTTTCCGAACCTCCGCCACCGACTACGTCGAGGACGTCTCCCCGGGCGCAGGCGCCCTGCCGCCCCGCGCCCGGTACCCACGCTCGGACGCCGGGTCGCTGTCGCTGAACGGCAGTTGGCGCTTCCGGCTGTCACCCACGGCCGACGCCGAGGACGACGCGTTCGCCGCGCCGGGGTACGACGCCGGCGGCTGGGCGGAGGTCTCGGTCCCGGGCCACTGGGTGCTCCAGGGCCATGGCGCACCGATCTACACGAACCACCTCTACCCGTTCCCGGTCGACCCGCCGAGGGTCCCGACCGAGAACCCCACCGGCGACCATCTCCGCGTCTTCGATCTGCCCGAGGGCTGGGACCCGACCGACGGCGGGGCGGTCCTCCGCTTCGACGGGGTCGAGTCCTGCGCCCGGGTCTGGCTGAACGGCACGGACATCGGCGAGTTCAAGGGCTCCCGGCTGCCGCACGAGTTCGCGGTCGGCCACCTGCTGAGGCCGGCCGGCAACGTGCTCGCCGTGCGGGTCCACCAGTGGTCGGCCGGCTCCTATCTGGAGGACCAGGACCAGTGGTGGCTGCCCGGCATCTTCCGTGACGTGACGCTGCTGCACCGCCCGGCGGGCAGTGTCCTGGACTTCTTCGTCCACGCCTCCTACGACCACCTCACGGGCGAGGGCACCCTGCGCGTCGACTCCGATGTCGACGGGCGGGTGTCCGTGCCCGCCCTGGACATCGATGTCGCGACCGGCGAGCCGGTGACGGTCCCGGTCGAGGCGTGGACGGCGGAGACCCCGAAGCTGTACGACGGGGTGCTGGCCACCGAGGGCGAGCGGGTGCCGTTGCGGATCGGCTTCCGGACCGTCGTCCTCGAAGACGGGCTGATCAAGGTCAACGGGCGGCCTCTCCTCTTCAAGGGCGTCAACCGGCACGAGTGGCACCCCGAGCGGGGCCGCGCCCTCGACCTGGAGACCATGCGCGAGGACGTGCTGCTGATGAAGCGGCACAACATCAATGCGGTCCGCACCTCCCACTACCCGCCGCACCCGGACTTCCTCGACCTGTGCGACGAGTACGGCCTGTGGGTGATCGACGAGTGCGACCTGGAGACCCACGGCTTCACCGAGCAGGCCTGGCGGGACAACCCGGTCGACGACGACCGCTGGACCCCGGCCCTGCTCGACCGGGCGGCCCGGATGGTGGAGCGCGACAAGAACCATCCGTCGGTGGTGATCTGGTCGCTCGGCAACGAGGCCGGCACCGGCCGCGGCCTGACCGCGATGGCCGAGTGGATCCACGGCCGGGACGCGTCGCGGCTCGTGCACTACGAGGGTGACATCGACTGCCGGGACACGGACGTCTACTCACGGATGTACGCCGACCACGCCGAGGTCGAGCGGATCGGCCGGAAACTGGACGGCGGTACCCATCGGCGTCGTCAACTCCCCTTCATCCTCTGCGAGTACGGGCACGCGATGGGGAACGGTCCCGGCGGCCTCGCCGACTACCAGCGGATCTTCGAGTCGTACGACCGGATCCAGGGCGGCTTCATCTGGGAGTGGATCGACCACGGCATCGAGGACGAGCGCCACGGCTACGCGTACGGCGGCGACTTCGGCGAGGAGCTGCACGACGGGAACTTCGTCTGCGACGGACTGGTCTTCCCCGACCGGGAGCCCTCCCCCGGGCTGTTGGAGTACAAGAAGGTGATCGAGCCCGTCCGGATCGAGGGCGACGGCGCGGACGGGACCGTACGCGTCACCAACACGTACGACTTCGCCGATCTGTCCGCGCTGGACTTCGAGTGGTCGTACCAGGTCGGCGGCGAGACCGTCGAGTCGGGCCCGTTGGCCGTACCCGCTCTGGCGGCCGGTGAGTCGGCCGAGGTGAAGCTGCCGGAGCCGCCGGTCGCCACCGGCAGCGGCGAGACGCAGTGGACGGTACGGGCGATGCTGGCGGCGGACACCGGCTGGGGACCGCGGGGGCATGTGGTCGCCTGGGGTCAGTTCCCCGTCTCGGGGCGGCAGTTGCCGTCCTTCGCCGCCTCCGCCGGACCGGCGGTGTCCGGCGACGGGTCGATCACCCTCGGCCCGGCCGCCTTCGACGCGCGCAGCGGGGCGCTGCGGAGCATCGGCTCGGTGGCGGTGACCGGACTCCGGCTGGACGTGTGGCGGGCGACGACCGACAACGACGACGGCGCGGCCTGGCAGAGCGACGTCCGTCACGGCGCCCTGTGGCGGAAGTTCGGTCTGCACCGGATGCGGCACCGGCTGGACGCGGTGGAGCAGACCGCCGACGCCCTGACCGTGCGCACCCGGGTGGCGCCCGCCGCCTGGGAGTTCGGGCTGGTGACGGTCTACCGCTGGACCACCGACGGCAGCCGTCTCCGGCTCGCCGTCTCGGTGACTCCGGACGGCGACTGGACGGTGCCGCTGCCCCGGCTCGGCGTCCGCTTCGGGCTGTCGGCGGCCGACCGGGTGCGGTGGTTCGGCGGCGGCCCGGGCGAGGCGTACCCGGACACCAAGACGGCGTCGGTGGTGGGCCGTTGGCAGTCGACGGTGGACGACCTGCAGACGCCGTACCTCCGTCCGCAGGAGAACGGCGCCCGCGCGGACGTCCGTTGGGCGGAGCTCGGCGGACTGCGGATCGAGGGCGACCCGGAGTTCTGGTTCACGGCCCGCCGCTGGACCACCGAACAGCTGGACGCGGCCACTCACCGCGGCGACCTCGTCCCGGGTGACACCGTGTGGGTGAACCTGGACCACGGCCAGCACGGCATCGGCTCGCAGTCCTGCGGCCCGGGCGTCCTGCCGCCGTACCGACTCCACGCCGGACCGGCCGAGTTCTCCTTCGTGTTCTCGGACATCGGCTGATCCGCACGGCCCTGGAAGGCCCCGGACCGTGCGTGGTCCGGGGCCTTCGGGCTGCTCAGCGACCGTGCCCGGCGGCCCCGCAGCGGTACAGGGTGTAGCGCGCGACATGGACCGGTGAGCAGTGCCCGATGGCCCAGCGGACCAGGGCCCGGCCCGGGGTCTTCGCGCCCCGGGCGCGGTGGGTCAGGTCGGCCGCGGAGAGCAGGACGTAGCGGAGCCGGCCGGTGTCGATCAGGTGGTGGAAGGTGCCGGGCGCGGGGTACGGCACATGGGCGGTGAAGCCGCCGAGCGGGAGGACGGAGGCGTTGTCCGAGAGGATGTACGGCGCCGCCATCTGCCAGCGGGGCACGGCGGCCAGGTAGCGGGCGCCGTCGCGGTGGGCGGTGAGGTAGGCGAGGACGCGCTGCTGGGCCGGGTTCAGGGCGGAGGCGCCGTTGCGGGTGGCGATGGAGCCCGGTCCGATCCGGCCGAACCCGCCGGGCTGGTTGTAGCGCAGGGAGGTCGCGGACACGGACCAGACCGTGGGCACGACCAGGACCGCGGCGAGGGCCACGGCCAGGGCGGTCCGGCGCGGAGGCGACCCGCCGACGGCGAACATGACCAGCGCCGGCAGGGACAGGACCGCGGCGACAGCGACCGACCAGCTGAAGAAGCGCGGGAAGTACAGGGTGAGGGCCGCGCACCAGCCGACGTTGACGGCGAGGACCGCGCACAGCACGCTCCGGCGCCGTACCCGGGTCACGGCCGTGGCGGCCAGGGCCGACAGGCCGACCGCCACCACGCCCATGTAGTAGGTGTGGCCGGTCACGCTGCCGAAGCTGAAGACCAGGAAGAACGTCACCAGCCAGACTCCCCAGAGCAGGTATCCGGCCACGAAGGGATCGGTGCGCTGCGGGCGGCGGCGCCACAGCGTGACCAGCCCGGCGGCCAGGCCCAGCGCCGCCAGTGGGTACAGCCAGCCCGTCTGACTGGCCAGCCCGGGGCTGAACATCTTCCAGACGCTGTCCCCCATCCCCACCGAAGCCCTGCCGTGCGCCCGGTCGGCGACGATGCTGCCGGTGCCCGCCGCGTCGATGCCCAGCGCCTGGAAGCGGGTCAGGAAGTTGTAGCCGACGACCAGGGCGATCGGCGAGTTGTCGGTCGTGCCGTCGAGGTAGGGGCGGGCGGCGGCCGGGGTGAGACCGGCGGCCAGCATCCAGGACAGGGAGACCACCAGCATGACCGTCCCGGACACGGCGAGGTCCCGGATCCGGCGGCGCAACGTGGTGGGAGCGGCCACCAGATAGGTCACGGCCAGCGCGGGCAGCACCGCCCAGGCCTCCAGCATCTTGCACTGGAAGGCCACCCCGACCCAGACGCCCGCCAGGACGAGGGTGCGCAGCCGGGCGTGGGCGGTGGCCCGCTGGGTGGCCTCGGCGGCCAGCAGCAACAGCAGGACGAACGGCGCGTCCTCGGTGACCGAGCGTCCGAGGCCCACGGTCACCGGGGTGAGCGTGAGGAAGGCGGCGGCCAGCAGCCCGGCGGGTACGCCGGCCCAGCGTCGTACCACCACGTGGAGCAGGACCACCGAGGCCACGCCCTCCAGTGCCTGCGGGACCACCAGGGACCACGGGTGGAAGCCGAGGACCAGCGCCGACAGGGCCTGCGGCCACAGGAAGCCGGGCAGCTTGTCCAGCGTGATGGAGTTGCCCGGGTCGAACGAGCCGTAGAGGAAGGCGACCGGGTTGTCGGTCATGCTGCGGACCGCGCTCGCGTAGAAGGCGTGGTAGGCGCTGTGCCAGATGCCCCAGAAGAAGAGCAGCGCGGCGACGGTGGCGATGCCGGCGAGGATCGGGCGCTCGTAGCGCTGGGTACGGGTGCGCGCCCGGTCCGGCGAGGGCGGCGGCCCCTCGGCACGGACGAGCGGCTCGGCGCTGACAGGGCTCGGCATCGCGGACGGCCTCCAGGACTCCCGGTGTCCAGGACTTCCAGAACGCCCTGGACTTCTCCGGCCTCTAGGACGACTGGATCTCGACGAACGTCACATCCGGAATGTCAAGGAACATTCAGGATGTTCGTGAGTATCGGACGTGGAAGCCGTAAGAATCCTGAACCCCGCCGGTGTCTCACCGGCCTCTCACTGCACGCTCACCCGGCACCGGTTCAACGGGCCGGCCGCCCGGCGTGCTGGGCCGCGAGCCGCACCGGCGCGTTCTGGGCGCCGTAACCGCGATACCCGGGATCCCGCTCGACGAGTTCGAAGAACACCCGTCCGACCGTCCGTGTGTAGCAGTGCCGGAAGCCACCGCCCGCGTCCCGGTCGTAGAGGATGCCGAGGTCGCGGTACGTCTCCAGCTCGCCGTCGGCGAACTCGTACCGGGCGGCGAGGTCGTCGTGGTAGTTGGCGGGGATCGGCAGCAGAACGCCACCGGCCGCCCGGAAGGCACGGGCGGCGGCGACCACGTCCGCGACGGCCAGGGCGATGTGCTGGGCGTGCAGGGTGTCGTCGGCCGGGGCCGCGCCGACCCCGAGGGCGATCCGGACGCTGCCGTCCGCGTTGGTGACGGCCCGGGAGCGCAGCAGCCCGTAGGGGTCGGCGACGTCGACGCTCTCCTGGGCGTGCAGGCCGAGGACGCTGCGGTGGAAGAGGGTCGCCTCGTCGAACTGGTGCCAGGGCTGGGTGAGCGCGAGGTGGTCGAGGTGCGCCGGGCCCGGCACCGGCTCGTGCGGCACCTCGGCGAAGTCGGCTCGCCAGTCGAGGAGTTCGGGGGCATGGCCGGTGACGCAGAAGAACAGTTCGGTGCCGTCGGGGGCGGCGACCGCGTCGAGTGGGGCGTCCTCGGGGGCGCGGCGGCGGGGCAGCACGGGGGCGAGCAGGGCCTCGGCGCGGCGGGCGGCGGCCCGGGGATCGGGTGACTCCAGGCCGATCGCGGCGAGCCCGGTGCCGTCGCGGCGGGCGGCGGGACCGGTGTTGACCAGGATCCGGGCCTCGCCCTGCTCCCACAGATCGACCGGCTTGCTGCGATGACGCGCGGTCCGGGCGAAGCCCAGGGCACCGAGCAGCGCCGAGACCGGTTCGGCGTCCGGCGTGACGAGTTCGGCGAACGCGACCCCCGTCGGCACGACCGGCGCGGGCAACTCCCCCACCCCGACGGCCTCCTGGAGCACCAGCAGTGAACGGTGCGCGTCGACGGCGGTCGGTCCGGCCTCGGCCTGCCGGAAGACGTCGTTGAAGACTTCCAGGGAGAGCGGCCCGTCGTACCCGGTCCGCAGTACGTGCCGGACCAGCCCGGCGACGTCGAAGCCGCCCTGCCCGGGGAAGCACCGGTAGTGACGGCTCCACTGGAGCACGTCCATGGCGAGCAACGGGGCGTCGGCCAGCTGGAGGAAGAAGATCTTCTCGCCGGGGACGGCCTCGATGCCCTTGGGATCGGAGCCACGGGACAGGATGTGGAAGCTGTCGAGGCAGGTCCCGAGGGCGGGATGGTCGGCCGCCTCCACGATCCGCCAGGCATGGTCGTACGTACTGACGTGCCGCCCCCACGCGAGCGCCTCGTAGGCGACTCGGATGCCGGACTCCTGGGCGAGCGCCGCCAGTCGGGAGAGCTGTTCGGCCGCGAGGTCGTCGTCGTCGATCCCGAGCGGGGAGACGGAGGAACAGACGAGAACGGTACCGGCCCCCAACTCCCCCATCAGCTCGAACTTGTGCCGGGCGCGACGCAGATTGCGCGCGAACTCGTCGGCGGGGACGGCTTCGACGTCCCGCATGGGCTGGTAGAGGTCGACGGTGAGCCCCAGATCGGCGCACCGGGCCCGTATCTCGCGGGGCGGGAGGGGGCTGGCGAGCAGGTCGTTCTCGAAGATCTCCACGCCGTCGAACCCGGCCCGGGAGGCGGCGGTGAGCTTCTCGGTGAGTGACCCACTGAGCGAGACGGTCGCGATTGAAGTGTGCATTGCGGCATTCCTCACGTGTTGTGCGACGCCCCTTCCTTTGGGGGCGCGGCGCTGTATCGACATGCGGCTCCGCCGCCCGGGCGCGACCAGCCACAACCGGTCCGCACGAGTCACACGACCTGCCCGGCCGAGTTCTCGGCCAACTCCGCGATGTCGGCGAGCATCCGACCGCTGTCGGGCTCCCTCCCCGTGAACAGCCGAAACGCGTCCACGGCCTGGAACACAGCCATCCCGCCCCCGTCCAGCACCGCGCACCCCGCCGCTCGGGCGACCCGCAACAGCTCGGTCTCCAGCGGCCGGTACACCACCTCGGCCACCCACAGCCCGGGACGCAGCAGCTCGGCCGGCAACGGAAGCCCAGGATGCGCGGCCATCCCCGTAGGCGTCGCATGCACCAGTCCATCGGCATCGGCCAGCAGCCCCGCCAGCCGGTCCGGCGTCGCGGCGACCGCCCGCCCTTCGCCGAAATACCGGTTCAGAGAGCCCGCGAGATCCGCGGCCCGGTCGGCGAGCGCGTCCACGACAGTGACCCGCTCGGCCCCCAGCGTCAGCGTCGCGTGCGCAACCGCGGCCCCCGCACCCCCCGCGCCCAGCTGCACGACCCGCTCCAGCGGAGCGTCCCGCAGCCCCCGCGCGAAGGACGCCGCGAACCCGGTGACGTCCGTGTTGTGGCCGACCGCCCTTCCGCCGGCCTCGAAGACCACCGTGTTGACCGCGCCCAGCGCCTCGGCCTGCGGGTCGAGCGCGTCCAGGTGCTCGATGACGAGCTGCTTGCAGGGGTGGGTGATGTTGAGCCCGTCGAAGCCGAGGTCACGCGCGGCCCGCACCAGATCCCCCACGGCCTCGGGCTCCACGCCCAGCACGTCGATGTCGATCAGCCGGTACAGGTACCGCAGGCCCTGCCGCTGGGCCTCGCGCTCGTGCAGGGCCGGGCTGAGCGACGGTCCGACTCCGGAGCCGATCAGTCCGACGAGAAACGAGTCCTTGGCCACGGGGACCTCCTGAGCTGAGCTCTAATGTACGAACTAGTACGTTAGCTATATCAGGCGGACCGCCCTCCGGGAAGACCCTGGCCGCCGGGCCCGGCCCGCCTTCTAGAATCTCCGGCACCGGAGCCGTACTCCCGAAGGAACCCGATGACCAGCGTCGAAGAACCGGCACAGACCAACGGGCGGACCCGTGACGCCGCCCGCACCCAGGCCGAGATCCTCGACGTGGCCACGCAGGAGTTCGCCCGGGCCGGCTACGACGGTGCCCGCGTCGACGAGATCGCGGCCCGCACCCGCACCACGAAGCGGATGATCTACTACTACTTCGGCGGCAAGGAACAGCTGTTCACGGCGGTCCTGGAGCGGGCGTACGGCGTGATCCGGGAGGCCGAGCAGCAGCTGGACGTCGAGCATCTCGACCCGGTCGCGGCGATCCGCCGGCTCGCGGAGCTGACCTTCGACCACCACGAGCAGCACCCGGACTTCATCCGCCTGGTCAGCATCGAGAACATCCACGGCGCCGAGCACATCGCGGCCTCCGAGAAGCTCGGCAGGATCGGCTCGCCGGCCCTTGAGGTGATCCGCCGGATCCTGGGCCAGGGCCAGGAGTCCGGCCTGTTCACGGCGGACGTCGACGCGGTCGACCTGCACGCGATGATCAGCTCGTTCTGTTTCTTCCGGGTCGCGAACCGGGCCACCTTCGGCGCCCTGTTCGGCCGTGACCTGGTGGACCCGGCACAGCGCGCGCACTACCGGACCATGCTCGGCGACATGGTGATCGCCTACCTCACCGCGGAGCGTGCGGCGGGCTGACCCCCCGTGGCGGGGCGGCGGCCCGACCGCGGCGGGCGGGGAACCGCACGGCCTCTTGACAGCGGGGAAACACGAGCGCAACATCCCTACCCATCGCGACTAACTATCCAGTGGGTTAATTAGCCCCCGCCCGCTGGGTCCGCCGACCCGTCATCCCTGGGAACCGGCCCTCTCCCCCGCCGCTCTCTCCGCCTACGTCGGAGTTCTCCGAAGGAGCACCGCCGTGTCCGTCCCCGCCCCGCCCGCCGCCACCGCCGTACCACCCGGCGGCCAGGCCAGGAAGGCCGCTCTGGCCGCCTGGATCGGCAGCGCCCTGGAGTACTACGACTTCTTCGTCTACGGCAGCGCGGCCGCGCTGATCTTCCCGAAGGTCTTCTTCGACGAGTCGGACCCGGCCACCGCCACCCTGCTCTCCCTGGCCACCTTCGGGGTCGCCTACGCGGCCCGCCCGGTCGGTGCCCTGTTCCTCGGCCACTTCGGGGACCGGGTCGGCCGTAAGAAGATCATGCTCTTCACGCTGCTGCTGATGGGCCTGTCGACGTTCCTGATCGGCTGTCTGCCGACCCGCGCCGAGGTGGGCGGCCTGGCGCCGGTGCTGCTGGTGCTGTGCCGGGTGCTGCAGGGCGTCTCGGCCGCCGGCGAGCAGGCCAGCGCCAGTTCCATGAGTCTGGAGCACGCGCCGCCGGACCGGCGCGGCTTCTTCACCAGTTTCACGCTGAGCGGCACCCAGGGCGGTCAGTTGATCGCCACCCTCGTCTTCATCCCGGTCTCCCGGCTGCCCGAGGACCAACTGCTGTCCTGGGGCTGGCGGGTGCCGTTCTGGCTGAGTGCCGCGGTGGCGGTGGCCGGCTGGTTCATCCGCCGCACGGTCCAGGAGACGCCGGCCTTCGCGCGGCAGGCGGCGACCGACGGTGTCGTACGGCTGCCGCTGGTGACGCTGCTGCGGCACCACTGGGCGGACGTCCTGCGGGTGATCGGGGGCGCGCTGATCGCCTCGGTGAGCACGATCTTCACGGTATGGGCGCTGGCGTACGCGACGAGCGACTCGGTCGGGATGTCGAAGACCTCGATGCTGTGGGTGAGCGCGCTGGCGAACCTGGTGGCGCTGGGCGCGATCCCGGCGTGGGCGACGCTGTCGGACCGGATCGGCCGACGGCCGGTGTACCTGATCGGCGCGGTGGGCAGCGCGGCGGCGATGTCCGGCTACCTGTGGGCGATCTCCACCGGCTCCTACCCGCTGGTCCTGGTCCTCGGCGTCGTGGCCTTCGGTGTCGTCTACAGCGCGGCGAACGGGGTCTGGCCGTCCTTCTACGGCGAGATGTTCTCGACCCGGGTACGGCTGTCCGGCATGGCGATCGGCACCCAGATCGGGTTCGCGGTGGCCGGGTTCGCGGTGACCTTCGCGGCGCAGATCGCGGGTCCGGGCGGAGACGACTGGTCGGCGGTGGCACTGTTCACGGCGGCGTTGTGCGTGCCCCCGGTCGTCGCCGCCCTCTCGGCACGCGAAACCCACGAACTGGCCACGGAGGACCTCGGCGCACACACCCCCCGGGAGGCGTCCCGCCCGGAGACGGTCACTGCCTGAGCCTCCTCGCGGGTGCCCTCCAGACGGTCACGGCCGGAACCTCCCTCGCGGGCGCCCCGGTGCCGGTCACGGCCGGAACCTCCTCGCGGGCGCACGAAGCAGGCGTACGTCCGCCCGGACCGGGGTCCGGGCGGACCGGGGCCGTCAGCCTTCGGCGGCCTGCCGGATCAGCGGCTCGAACTCCCGCCGCACATAGGCGTCGAACGGCTCCGACAGCGCCCCGTCGATCACCCGCCGCACCTGGTGACCTGCCGCGAACTCCTTGATCCGGGCGCGGGATTCGGGCCCCACTCCGCCACCGATGATCAGCACCTCGAACTCCCCGGTGGCCAACAGCTTCCGGGCCTCGTCGTCGGTGCTCACCCCTTCCGCGTCGAAGCCGTCCGCACGCAGTGTGGCCAGCACGGCCGTCACCCTGGCGGGCGTCCTCCCGAGTACCAGTGTCCTCATGGCCGTTCCCCTCCCGTACATCGGCGTCAGCACTCCCGACCCTAGAACCTCAACCGGACTTGAGATCAAGCGTTCCCCCGCGGACGGGCGACGGCGATTTGGTCCCGTGCCGTTCACACCCTGGACATGAGCGATGACCTGCGGGGATGCCCTCGGGTGCGATCGTGTGGCATAGGCCGCCGAGCATGCTGCACAGCGCACGCGTGCGTCTTCTCCCGGTCGGTCCGGCACCGTGTCCGACACCCTTGAGCAACGGCGGGGAACCGATGAACCCGAGCAGAACCGACCGTCCCGAACAGGTCGTCACCGAAGGCGACGCCGACACCGCGGCCGGGGTCAGGCCGCTACTCGACGCCCCGCAGACGGCGGCCGCGGGCATCGCGATGTGGATCTTCGTGGTCGGCCCGCTGATCGGCCTGGTCGTCGCGGTGCCGCTGGTGTGGGGGCGGGGCCTGTCCGCGCTGGACGTCGCCATGGCCGTGGTCGCCTACCTGGTGTCCGGCTTCGGTCTCACGGTCGGCTATCACCGTCTCTTCACGCACCGCTCGTTCAAGGCGAAGCGGGGTCTGCGCATCGCCCTGGCCGTCGCGGGCTCGCTGGGGGTCGAGGGCTCGCCGGTGCAGTGGGTCGCCAACCACCGCCGCCACCACGCCTTCGCCGACCGCGAGGGCGACCCGCACTCGCCCTGGCGCTTCGGCACCGACACGCGTGCGCTGCTCAAGGGGCTGCTGCACGCGCACATCGGATGGATGCTCAAGCGTGAACTGAGCAACCGGGACAGGTTCGCGCCCGACGTCGCCGCCGATCGCGACCTGCGGCTCGTCGGCCGGCTCTTCGGGCCGCTGACCGCCGTGTCGCTGCTGGCTCCCGCGCTGGTCGGCGGGCTCGTCACCGGCACCTGGGCCGGCGCGCTCACCGGGTTCTTCTGGGCCGGCGTGATGCGGATGGCGCTGCTGCACCATGTCACCTGGTCGGTGAACTCGGTCTGTCACGTCGCGGGCAGGCGCCCGTTCGCCAGCCGGGACAAGGCCACCAACTTCTGGCCGCTCGCGCTGCTCTCCTTCGGCGAGAGCTGGCACAACTCGCACCACGCCGACCCCACGGGCGCGCGCCACGGTGTGCTGCCCGGCCAGATCGACCCGTCGGCCCGCCTGATCCGGATCTTCGAGAGGCTGGGCTGGGCGTACGACGTCCGGTGGCCGAGCGCGGACCGTCTCAGCGCCCGCCTGCTGCCCGAACCGGCCGCCCAGCAGGAGTCCGCGGCCTGACGCCGCGCAGCGAGGACCCCGCCCACGGCAAACCGCTGAGGGCGGGGTCTTCGGGCCTCCTGCCCGGGAGGATGCGAACGGGCAGGCTGCTCGGGGAACACGTGGCTCAGCCGGACACCAGCAGCTCCGTCCACTCCTTCGCCACCCGTTCCAGCGAGAAGCCCTCCCGAACCTGGCCGCGGGCCGTTTCCCCGGCCGACCGCCAGTCATCCTGCTCACCCAGTCCGGCGATCGACTCGGCCATCGCCTCCGGGGTGTCGTGGATCCAGCGCCGGTCGTAGATCTCGTCGGCGCCCGGCCACGGGAGGAGCGCGGGCACCGCACCGGAGGCCATGCCCTCGGCCGGGGCGAGGTGGAAGCTCTCGTCGTCGCTGGTGGAGAGCACATGGCCGATGCGGCGCAGCCAGTTCGGCACGTCCGGCCCGAACTGGTCGAAGACGACGGCCCCTTCGAGCAGCGGTGAGGTCTGCATACGGCGCAGGATCGCCTCGTAGTGGGCGCGTTCCTCCGGCTTGTTCCAGATCCACCAGTACTCCCACGGCGGCTTGGACTTGACCGAGAGGTGCCAGCGCCGGTCGTGGGCCCGCAGTACCTCCAGGACGTCGAGGCCGAGGTCGAGGCGTTTGCGGCTGGGCGCGATGCCGATCATGCCGAGACGGTGCCGGGCGCCGGGCGCCTTGGGCCGGTCGAGCTGGTCGACGTCGACCCAGTTGCCGATCGTGGTGATCTTCGAGGCGGGCCAGCCGGTCCGCTCCCGGGTGCTGCGGGCGTAGTAGGGGCTGACGCAGACCACGTGGTCGACGGCGTCGATGTCGACCTGCTGCGGGTAGCCGGCGTCGAGTTCGAAGCGGTGCAGGCGGACGATCAGCCTGCTGCCGCGCCGCTTGTGGCGGCTGTACCAGACCGCCGCCGGGCCGCACCACTCGACGACCACCACATCGGCCCAGTCGGCGAGTTCACGGCTCGCGGCCGGGTCGTGCCGGGCGAGCGCGGGCCAGGCGTCGACGCGTACGTCGAGACCGGGCAGGGCGCGGAAGTGGTCGAGCAGCCGGGTGAGGAACTTCAGGTCGTGGCCGGCCACCCCGATCCGCAGCGGGCGCCCGCGGCCCGCGACGGCGGCCGGCGCGACGGGGAAGGCACCGTCGAGGTGGGCACGCCAGCGGGCGGCCGCGGCCTCCATGGTGTACTGCCGGGCGGCGGCCGCACACCGGTCGGCCGCGAGACGTCTGGCCTCGGCGTCGCGTACGGCGACGGTGACCGCGTCCACCGCGTCCGCGAGGGCCGCGTCGCCGGGCACGAACAGCGGGTAGTCGGTGCCGAGCAGCGCCTCGTGCGCGGGGGTGCGGTTGAGCACGACGGGCAGGCCGAGAGAGCCGAACTCCAGCACCTTGGTGGAGAGTTCGAGGCTGGCGTCGAGGGAGGCGTCGCGCCAGCCGAGGCCGAGGTCGCAGTCGGCCGCGATGCGCATGGCCTCCTCGCGGGGCACGCCGCCGTGGTGGAGGACCTCGGGGGTGGTGTGCAGCGCCTCGGCCATGGCGGTGTCGAAGCCGGGATGGGCGGCGTCCTTGTGGATCTTGTCGCCGACGGCGTGGAGTTCCGCCCGGATGCCGCGTTCGGCGAGCCGCGCGGGCAGCCGGGTCATGGGCAGGGTGTTCCAGCGGGGCGCGAACTTGCCGGTGTAGACGAGGCGCACCGGGTCGTGCAGTCCGTCGCGCTGCGGGACCGGGAGGCCGGGTTCGGGCACCGCGGGCGGGCAGAGCACGGCCCGGCCGCAGGCCTCCGGCACCCAGGCCTCCAGGAAGCTGCGCAACTCCTCGGTCTGGCAGAGGAGTTGCCGGGAGGCGTTGGCGATGCGGACGAGGTCGACGCGGTCCTGTTCGGTCATCTCGGCCGGGGACTGCGGGATGTCGGTGAGGTAGGCCCAGATGCGTCCGTGGAAGTGACCGTCGCCGACGATCTGCTTCACCAGCCGGCGGCCGCGCAGCACCAGCAGGTCGCAGGGCTCCTCCTCGTCGAGGCGGGCGAGCAACTGCGAGGCCTGGTAGGGGGACAGGGGGTGCGCGCCCTGGCCGGGAACGAGGTGTTCCTCGTACGGGCGGACCACGGTGACCCCGGGCAGTCCGGCCAGCGGGTCGGTCAGCCGGCCGGTCTCCACGGGGGCCTTGAGGACGAGCCGGGTCCGGCAGCCCGCGCGGGACAGCGCCTGCACCGTCGACTGGGCCCAGACGGCGGATCCGTCGATGAGGTTGAGGTCCACGTCGCCGTAGACGAGCGCCCTGAGGGTGCGGGTCATGACGGCTCCTTTCCACGCACGGCGAACAGGCGGTGCCCGGCCCGCGACCAGGTGTCCGGTGGGGTGCCGGTGTCAAGCAGCGACCGGCGGACGAGCAGCGGTTTCAGGGTCGGTACGAAGGCGTAGTCGTCGGCGGCGGGGGTGTGTCCCACCGCGTCGGCGCCCGAGAACTCCTGGGCGCAGAGCAGGTCGAGCAGCAGGGTGTCGGGGCGGTCCTCGGTCAGGTCCGTCCAGTCGGCGACCCAGGGTGCGGTGGGCGGTCCTGAGTGCACGGTGACGGAGGCGGCGGTGAGTTCGCCGAGGTCGAGCCCCGCCGGGTCGGCGACGACGACCTCGGAAGGCCGGTGCAGCTGACCGAGGGTCTGGGCTACGAGCCGGGCGACGTCGGTGGCGTCCCGGGGGGCGGCCAGTACGGCGACCCGGCGCTCGGCCGTCGGGGCGGGGGCGCCGGCCAGCTCCGCGAGGCGGGCCAGCCGTACCCGGGTGCTGTCCTGCTGGAAGACGTCCCGGAGCCGGTCGCGGCCGTCGGTGACCGGGTCGAGGCGGGAGAGCGCGGTCCCGGTGTCGCCGTCGAGGACGGCGTCCCAGGGCAGTTGGGACAGTCCCGGTGCCAAGGACGCCGGGCCGTCCCGCCACAGCACCGCCGCCCGGCCCAGTCCCCGTGCCTGGCCGATCAGTTCGGCGAGGCGGCGGTCCAGGTCGGGGGCGTGTCCGGTACCGGTGAGCGTCCAGGGGCCGGCCTCGGCGGTGCAGGCGCCGAGCTGCACCAGGAAGACGTCCGGGTCGGTGCGCTCGACCAGCAGCCGGCCGTCGTGCGGCAGCACCCGGCTGACCACGGCGTCCGCCGCGAAGTCGGCGGCGGTGCGGTCGGTCAGCACGCCGGTGATCACCAGCCGGTCGCGGGGGGCCACGGACAGCGCGCGGTGGGAGAGGTAGAAGCGGTCGTCGGCGGGCGCCTCCGGTGCCGGGGCGGCGCTCGCGGCCCGTGCCGGCCGCCCCTTGACCTTCCGCTGCCGCCACAGCCCGTACAGCTCTCCGGGCAGCCTGGCCGCGCCCCGCTTGGGTGAACGGGCCGCCGACACCAGGGCCTTGCCGACCCGCAGTGAGGTGGAGCCCTCCAGCATGGCCACGCGGGCCTCGAGCACGCCGGTCCGTTCCCGGGCCCCGCGCAGGGCGGAGGCGAGCTGGTCCTTGTCCCGCAGGGCGGTGGCCAGCCGTTCGGCCAGGCCGTCCTCGCGGCCGCTCTCCAGGGCGCGGGCGGTCTCCTCGGCCGCCCGCTCCAGGTCGATCAGGCGGGCCCGCTGGGAGCGGGAGACGAAGTCGGCGAGGACGTACTCGTCGGCGATCCGCAGGGCCGTCGCGAAACCGTCGGCCGGCAGCGGGTGGCCGAACCAGTCGTGCGGCGGCAGGAGTTCCTCGGTGCAGGCGAAGACCGCGCCGGCGTGCAGATGCGTGTAGCCGAGCGCGGCGGCGTGCAGCACCTGGCAGCGGTGGGCCACCAGGGCGTCGAGGAGCCGGTGGTAGGGCAGGTCGGTGCCGGGGTGGCCGAAGACGATCAGGCCGCGGCCGCCGGGCCGCATCCGTTCCAGTGCGGCGAGACAGTCCGCCTCGTCGCCGTGCAGGGCGGGGTCGGGGCCGTAGCAGAGAAGCATCAGCTCCCCCTCGCCCACCGGCTGTTCGTGCCGGGTCGAGTCGACGCCCGGCGGGAGGTGCAGATAGGGGTCAAGACGCAGGCCGCCGCTCGTCGCGTCCACGACCGAGGTCACGTCGTCCAGGTGCGGGTGGAGCAGATCGGTCAGGCGCATCAGCGGGTCCTCGTGAAGACATGGAAGCCGACCCGGTTCTCGCGGAAACCGTAGGGCCGGAAGAGGGAGTGGCTCAGGCCCAGGGGCTCGAGTTCCTTGCGGTAGGCGGCGATCGGCCGGTGCACGATGTAGTCGCCGCGCGGGACGGGCTCGTCGGTGTGCTCGTCGGTGACGATCAGCCGGCCGGTGATGCGGACCAGCGAGGCGAGGTTGCGCAGGCCGGCCGCCCACTCCGCGTCGTCCAGGACGTGGAAGAGGACGTCCACGCACATCACCACGTCGTAGAGCCAGGGGCTGCGCCACTCGTCGAGGGCGGCGAGGGCGTAGCGGGGTCCGCCGCCCTCGGCCCGGGCCTGGACGACGGCCTCCTCGCTGGCGTCGAAGGCGTCCACGTGGTGGCCGCACCGGGCCAGGGCGCGGGCGAAGTGCCCCTTGCCGCAGCCGGCGTCGAGCACGAACAGCGGGGACGCCGGGCTGGACAGGTCGCCGATCAGGGTGAGCAGCTGGCCGAGCCGTACCGCGTAGAAGATCTCGTTGCCGGGCCGGTCCAGGCCGATGTGGCCGCCGGAGGCGAGGTCGTCGCGTTCGCGGTGCCGGGTGTCCCAGTAGGTGCGGACGGTGTGCCCGAGGGTGCGGGAACCGTCGGGGCGGGTGCGGGTGGCGTCAGTCATGGCGCTCCAGCCACTCGGTGAGGACGCGGGCGATGCGGGGGCCGGCCTTGCCGTCCCACAGCGGCGGGCCTTCGGGGTCGGCCGCCGGCGGTCCGTCCAGGACCTTGCGCAGGGCGGGCACCAGTTCGCCGTGGCTCACCAGGCGGTTGGTGCCGTGGGTGACCGTGACCGGGCGTTCGGTCGTGGTGCGCAGCGTCAGACAGGGGACGCCCAGCACGGTGGTCTCCTCCTGGACCCCGCCGGAGTCGGTGATCACGGCGGCGGCGCCCCGGACCAGGCCCATGAACTCGACATAGCCGAGCGGTTCGAGCAGATGGATGCCGGGCGCGTCGGCGAGGCCCGCCTTCCGCAGCGCCTCCCGGCCGCGCGGGTGCAGGGGCACGGCGAGGTCGAGGTGGCCGGCCGCCTCGGTCAGGGCGCGGGCGGCGGCCGCGGCGGCCTCGGGGTCGTCGACGTTGGCCGGGCGGTGCAGGGTGACCACGCCGTACCGCTCGGGCAGTGCGTGGGCGGCGCGAGCGGCGGCCGGGTCGAAATGGTCCAGATGGGTGAGCAGGGTGTCGATCATCGGGTTGCCGACGAGGTGCACCCGGCCCGGGTCGACGCCCTCGCGGGCCAGGTGTCCGACGGCTTCCGGGCTGGTCGCGAAGTGCAGCTCGGCCAGCTGGTCGACCAGGCGCCGGTTGACCTCCTCGGGCATCGCCATGTCGAAGCTGCGCAGGCCCGCCTCGACATGGGCCACCGGGATGCCCAGCTTGGCGGCGGCCAGCGCCGCGGCGAGGGTGGAGTTCACGTCGCCGTACACGACGACCAGGGCCGGGTCACGGGCCAGCAGCTCGCCCTCCAGCGCCACCAGCAGGTCGGCGGTCTGCCGGGCCTGGCTGCCGGAGCCGACGCCCAGGTCGGTGTCCGGGGCGGGCAGGCCCAGCTCCCGGAAGAAGATGTGCGACATCCGTTCGTCGTAGTGCTGACCCGTGTGCACCAGGACCTGGTCGTGCCCGGTCGCGCGCAGGGCGGCGACCACGGGCGCGGCCTTCACGAAGTTCGGCCTGGTCCCTACGACATGGAGTACGCGGCCGTTCATGTCGTACGTTCTCCGCTCTGTCGGCCTACCTTGACGACATGGCCCGACTTCTGTTCCGTCCCATGCCGCGCCGTGTTTTCTGGATCCCCCGTGCACTCAGCTTGGCCGCATCCGTCGCATGGGGCGAGTTGCGGAACGATCCCGCGCGGGCCGCACTGCTCGGCGTACGGCTGCTGCCGGGGCGGGTGCGGCGCGGGCTGCGGCCGGTCGAGCGGCGGCTCGCCGCCCGGGCCCGGTCGGCCGGGCCGGCCGCCATGCCGTCCGCCGCCCGGATCCCGGGGCCCGCCGGGCGACCGGTGCGGCCCGAGCCGGGCCGGGTGCTCCATGTGGTCACCAACGGGCTGCCGTTCAAGCACGCCGGTTACACCGTGCGTACCCAGGCCCTCGCCGAGGCCCAGCGGGCCGCCGGGCTCGATCCGCACGTGGTGACCCGGATCGGGTTCCCGGTGGCGCAGGGCGTCCTGGACGCCCGCCCGCTGCAGATCGTGAACGGGGTGCCGCAGCACCGGCTGCTGCCGCTGAACCTGCCGTACGGGCAGGGCCCGGCGCTGGCCCGCAACGCCGAGCTGGCCGGACGCCTGGTGGAGCGGCTGCGGCCCGCCGTGCTGCACGCGGCCACCGACCACGGCAACGGGCGGGTGGCGCTGGCCCTGCGGGAGACCTACGGGCTGCCGGTGGTGTACGAGGTGCGCGGCTTCCTGGAGGAGACCTGGCTGACCCAGGCGGCGGGCCGCACTCCGGACGACCCGACCTACCGTGCGCGGCGCGCCCTGGAGACGTACTGCATGCGCCAGGCCGACCTGGTGCTGACCCTGGGCGCGGCGATGCGGGCCGAGATCGTGTCCCGTGGGGTGCCCGAGGAGCGGGTCCTGATCGTGCCCAACGCGGTGGACGACGCCTTCCTCGCCCCGCCGCCGGACGGGTCGGAACTGCGGGCCCGGCTCGGTGTCGCGGCGGACGACTATGTGGTGGGCACCGTCAGCAGCCTTACTCCACACGAGGGAATCGGCACATTGCTCCATGCGGGTGCCGAGCTGCGCCGCCGAGGGGTTCCGCTGCGGCTGCTGATCGTCGGTGACGGACCCGAGCGCGGGGCGCTCGAGGCGCTGGCCCGCCGGCTGGGACTCGGCGCCGGCGTCGCGCTGTTCACCGGCCGTGTCCCGCACCACCAAGTGCGCTCCTACCACGCGGTTCTCGACGTTTTCGCGGTGCCGCGCACCGATGAACGGGTCTGCCGGCTGGTCACCCCGCTGAAGCCGGTCGAAGCGATGGCGAGCGGTGTTCCCGTGGCGGCCAGTGATCTCACAGCCCTGCGAGAACTGGTCGAATCGGGAGTCACCGGCCAGCTGATCTCGCCTGAATCTACGCATGCTTGGGCAGAAGCTCTCGAAGTATTGCTTTACAGTCGAGAACGGCGGCATGAATGGGGAGCGTCCGCCCGCGCTCTGGTAGCGCGTGATCGCACCTGGAAGAGGGTCGCTGCCACGACCCGAGACGCGTATCGCGCTCTTGGATGTGTCTGAGGCCCCCGTCGCCCGGAATCGCACCGTCCGGGCCCTTCGATCCATACGGCGTCTGCCGTTGAGGGCGGAGAATCCCTATGCAGGTCGAAAAGGCCGTACCGCTCGGGGAATTGAGCGAATCGCTCGGGGACGCAGAACGGACCGACGGCTTCGAACTGGCCGTCATCGGGCTCGGCTACGTCGGACTTCCGCTCGCGCGGGAGGCGTCGCTGGTCGGGCTGAGAGTGGCGGGGCTCGACCTCGACCCACGGGTCGTGGAGGGCCTCAACGCCGGACACTCCCATGTCGACGACGTCTCCGACGACGACGTCGCCCGCATGCAACAGGCCGGCTTCACCGCGTACACGGACGACGCCTGTCTGGCCCGTGCGCAGACGATCGTGATCTGTGTGCCGACCCCGCTCAGCGAGGACGGCGGTCCCGATCTGAGCGCCGTGACCTCCGCGGCCCGGGCGGTGGCGCGCAGGCTGGGCCGCGGGCGGCTCGTCGTCCTCGAATCCACGACCTATCCGGGCACCACCGAGGAGGTGGTGAAGCCGATCCTGGAGGAGTCCGGACTACGGGTGGGCGACGACTTCTCGCTGGCGTTCTCACCGGAGCGGATCGACCCCGGCAACACCACCCACGGGCTGCGCGAGACCCCGAAGGTGGTGGGTGGCTGCACCCCGGCGTGCGCGGCCCGGGCGGCCGCCTTCTACGGCAAGCTCGTCGACACCGTCGTCCAGGCCAAGGGCACCCGGGAAGCAGAGATGGCCAAGCTCCTGGAGAACACCTACCGGCACGTCAACATCGCCCTGGTCAACGAACTGGCCATCCTGTGCCAGGAGTTGCGCGTCGACGTCTGGGACGCGATCCGCTGCGCCGGTACCAAGCCGTTCGGCTTCCAGGCCTTCCGGCCGAGCGCCGGGGTGGGCGGCCACTGCATCCCCATCGACCCCAACTACCTTTCGTACAAGGTGCGTTCGATCGGCTACGAGTTCCGGTTCGTGGAACTCGCCCGGGAGATCAACGCGCACATGCCTGAGTACGTCGTCCGGCGCGCGCAGGATCTGCTCAACCACGAGGGCCTCGCCCTGCACGGCTCCCGGGTGCTGCTGCTCGGCGTCACCTACAAGCCGGACGTCGCCGACCAGCGCGAGGCGCCGGCGGTGCCGGTGGCCCGGCTGCTGCGGGCCCGGGAGGCCGAGATCGCCTTCCACGACCCGTTCGTGCCCGCCTGGTTCGTGGACGGGGAGGCCGTGCCACGCGTCACCGACGTCATGGCCGCCGTGCGCTCGCACGACCTGACGATCCTCCTCCAGGACCACTCCGCCTACGACCTGCCGGCCATCGGCGACGAGGCCCGGCTGCTCTTCGACACCCGCGGGCGGATCTTCCGGCCCGGTGTCGAGGTGCTGTAGGCGACCTCAGCGGCAACTCCCTTCCCGCCGCCCGGAGTCCGAGGGCTCCGGGCGGCGGGGTCGAAAGGCGCTCAGATGCGGATACTCGTCGTCACCGTCGTCCACCACCCCGAGGACGCGCGCATACTGCACCGGCAGATCACCGCACTCCGGGAACGGGGCCACCACGTCGTGTACGCGGCGCCGTTCTCGGCCCGTGAGGTGCGCCCCCGCGCGGACCTCGAGGGCATCGACCTGCCCCGGGCGGCGGGACGCAGCCGCCGGGCGGCGGTGGGCGCCGCCCGCGCCCTGCTCGCCGACCGCGGCGGCGAGGCGGACGTGATCCTCCTCCACGACCCGGAACTGCTCCTGGCCCTGCCCGGCACCCTGCGCCGCTGGCGGCGGTCCGAGGCGGCACCGGTGGTCGTCTGGGACGTCCACGAGGACACCGCCGCCGCGCTCGCCATGAAACGCTGGGTGCCCCGGCCGCTGCGGCCTCCGCTGCGGCTCGCCGTGCGGGCGGCCGAGCGGCTGGCGGAACGCCATCTGCGGCTGCTGCTCGCCGAGGACGCCTACCAGGAGCGGTTCCGCCGCGCCCACCCGGTGGTGCCCAACTTCACGACGGCGCCGGTGCAGGCGCCCGAACCGCCGGGCAGCGAACGGGTCGTCTACGTCGGCCACCTGTCCCGGGCGCGCGGCGCACTGGACCTGATCGAGACCGCCCGGCACCTGGGGCCCGGTCTGCGCGTCGAGGTGGCCGGCGCGGCCGACCCGGACGTCCGTGCGGCGCTGGCGGCGGCCGACCGGGACGGCGTGCTGCGCTGGCACGGCTTCCTGCCCAACGACCGCGCCCTCGCACTGCTCGCGGGTGCCCTGGCCGGCCTCTCCCTCCTGCACGACCAGCCCAACTACCGTCATTCGCGGCCCACCAAGGTCGTCGAGTACATGGCCCACGGCGTCCCCGTCGTCACCACGCCCACCCCGCTGGCGGCCGACATGGTCGAGCGGCACGGCTGCGGTCTCGTGGTCCCCTACGAGGACCCGCGCGCCGCGGCGGCGGCGATACGACGGCTGAGCACCGACGCGATACTGCGCCACACCGCGGCCCAGCGCGGCCGCGAGGCAGCCGTGACGCACTTCAACTGGCCCGACAAGGCGGCCGAGTTCACCCACCTGCTGGAGACCTGGGCACGGGAGGAGGCCGGCGTCGGACGCGCGGGTGGCGAGGCCGGTACCGGGCGGCCGCGCCTCCGCCCGGCGACCGGAAGCCGGTCACCCGGCCCCGGGCCGCGCCCTGGGCGGGTCGGCTGAACTCGACGCGCACGCAGATCACCACAGGTGCCACGTTGATCACACGCGGAGGCCGGCGGCGGGCGGGCTGAGCGGCAAGCGCTGCCGGCTACGCGTTGGACCAGCCCCGCTCGCAGAGCACGAGCCGGTATCCGTCCGGGTCCTCGACGGTGACGCCCCACCGGTTCCAGTACGGGTTCGGTGACGGCACCCGCTTGCCGCCGTGCTCCTCCAGCCGGGCGACCAGGTCGTCCGGCACCGGGCCGTCGACGTAGACCACCAGCAGGTCCTCCTCGGTGGGCCGCGGCTCGACCGGCCGGCCCGGTTCACGGACCAGCTCCAGATGCCAGCCGGCGTCCGGCCAGCCCAGCATCAGCAGGTCGTGCTCGCCGGGTTCCGGTCCGCCCTCGGCCCGCCACACCACACCGAGGCCCAGCCCGCGCACCCAGAAGCGCTCGGCCGCGGCGAGATCCCGGGAGGGCCGGGCGACGCGGATGTGACTGCGACCGTTGACGGGCATCCTGACCTCTTCCTGAGCTGCCGTTCCCTGCTCGGCAGCCTAGGCATCCGGCCCGCACGGAACCATCGGCCGATCGCCCTCGGTCACAGGGCCTAGGGCCGGCCCCCGGGATCCGCTCAGGCGCGCGGAATGCCGTACGCCCGCTCCACGCGCAGCCGCAGCACCAGCCGGCGGTCGCGGACCATCGCGGCACGGTAGTCGTCCCAGTCGGGGTGCTCGCCCTGGACGTCACGGTAGAGGCGGACGAGTTCCTCGACGGTCTCGTCGTGGGGGTCCTGGGCGACCGGCGAGAGCTCGGCGGTGCCCTCGGCGACCGTGTACGCCCACCGGTCGGGACTGGTGACGTGGTACGAGGCACGCGGGTCACGGCGCAGGTTGCGGGTCTTGGCGCGGTCGTCCGTGATCGAGACCCGGACGGTCCGCTCGTCCGGGTAGTACGCGTGATTGACATTGGACAGCTGGGGACGGCCGTCGCTCTTGAGGGTGACCAGCACCCCGTTGTGGCCTTCGGCGAGCAGCTTCAGAAGAGCGTCCTGGGTCATGCGTGGAACAACCCCGCGGCGCCCGCCCGGCATTCCCGCCACCAGATTTGGTAGACAGTGTCTACCGCCTCCTGGTAGACAGTGTCTATGAACGAGTCCGACATGAGCCTGCGGGACCGGCTGGTCGACGTGGGCGTGGTCCTGGTGGCCGCCGAGGGCGCCGGGGCGCTGACCCTGCGGGAGATCGCCCGCCGGGCCGGGGTCTCGCACGGGGCACCGCGCCGCCACTTCCCCACGCATCTCGAACTGCTCTCCGCCATCGCACGCCGGGGCTTCACCGAACTGGCCGTACGCGCAGAGGAGGCGCTGGGTGACAAAAGGGCAGCGCCGCGCGCACAGGTCGCCGCGCTGGCCCGGGTGTACCTGGAGTTCGCGCGCGACAACCAGGGCATGTACGAGCTGATGTTCCGTCATGATCTGCTGGAGAGCGGTCACCTGCGGCTGCGGGAGACCAGCCTGCCGCTGTTCGGCCTGCTGGCGGACCTGGTCGGCCAGGCGCGCCCCGGTGCGGACGCACGGCTCGTCGCGGGCGCCCTGTGGGCGAACCTGCACGGCATCGCCCAGCTGTGGGCCTGGGGCAGCCTCCGACTCGCCACCGGCGCCGACGACTTCGCGCCGCTGCTGCGTGCGGCGCTGGACGCCCACCTCGGGCCGGAGGCCGGCCGGTGAACAGGCGGCTGACGCTGGCGAGCAGTGTCGTGGGCGCCATGGTCGTCGCTCTGGACGGCACCGTCCTCACGGTCGCCCAGCCCACCCTGCAACGGGAGTTGCACGCCTCCTTCGCCGAAGTCCAGTGGACCAGCACCGCCTACCTCATCGCGGTGGCGAGCCTGCTGGTGTGTGCCGGGCGGCTCGGCGACCGGTACGGGCAGCGGCGGATGTTCGGGCTGGGCATGCTCGGCTTCGGCGCCGCCTCCGCGGGCGTCGGCCTCGCGCCCGGGATCGGCTGGGTGATCGGACTGCGGGCAGTACAGGGTGTGTTCGGGGCACTGCTGCAACCGGCCACGCTCGGCATGCTGCGGGCCGGGTATCCGCCGGACCGGCTCGCCAGGCCACTAGCAGTGCGTACGGCGGCCATCGGGCTGTCGGCCGCGGCCGGGCCGTTGGTCGGCGGCGCACTGGTGACGGGGCTGGGCTGGCGGGCGGTGTTCTTCCTCCATGTGCTGCCGACGGCCGTCCTCGGGGTGCTCGCGCTGGCCCGGCGGGAGCAGGAGTCTGCGGTCCGCACGCCGCTGGACGTGCCGGGCGCGGTGCTGCTGGCGGTGACCGCGGCCGGCCTGGTGCACGGACTGGTCACCGGTACGCCGCTGAGCCTCGCGATGGCCGTGGTCACCGGGGTGGCGTTCGTCCGGCACGAGCGGCGGTCGGCGAGTCCGCTGCTGCCGCCCGGGCTGATCGGCGCCCCGGCGGTCGGGGCGGCCCTCGGCATCCTGGTCGCCGCTTCGGCGGCCCTGTCCGGCACGCTCTTCGTCGCCGTGTACGCCCTGCAGCGCACGCTCGGCCTCGATCCGTTCGCCAGCGCCCTGCGCGGTCTGCCACTGCCGGTACTGATGGTGGGGTCCGCCGCCGCGTGCCCGGTCCTCCTGCGCCGCCTCGGCCCGCGCCGCACCACCGCGACGGCGATGGCGCTCCTCGCGCTCGGCGTCCTGCTGCTGATCCGGCCCTCGGCGGCGCCCGCGCTGTACGGCGGGTTCGGGCTGCTGGGTGCCGGGTTCGGCACCGTGATGGTGGCGGCGACCCAGGTCGTCGTACGGCAGGCGGACGTGGGGTCGGCCGGGGTGGCGGGCGGGGTGCAGCAGACCGCGCTCAACCTCGGGCCCGCGTTGGGGGTGGCCGTGGCGGGCACGTTGGTGGGGTCAGGGGTCGTAAAGCCGCTGCTCGTACTGGCGTTCCTGGCCGTGCCCGGCGTGGCGGCCGCGTCTCCCTTACCCGGCGCCTCTTCTATAGCGTCCGTCACACCACACGCGGATGAGCGGGTCGGTTCCCCGCTTCCTGCGCGACGATGAGGTCCGAGGTCGGACCGCACAGCGGGACGACACGACCGGAGGAGAGCGATGGCACAGCTGCGACAGGAAGTCGACCCCAGCGAGGTCGGGCTGGACGTGAAGGCTCTGGACCGCCTCGACCAGCACTTCGCCCACTACGTCGACGAAGGGCGCCTGCCCGGCTACCTGGTGGCCCTGGCGCGCGGCGGCCGGATCGCCCACCTCACCACGCAGGGCCACCGTGACCGCGAGGCCGGACTGCCGGTCGAGCCGGACACCATCTGGCGGGTGTACTCGATGACCAAGCCGGTCACCGCGGTGGCGACACTGCTGCTGGTGGAGGAGGGCCTGCTCTCCCTGGACGACCCGGTCGGCCGCCTGCTGCCGGAGTTCGCCGATCCCCGGGTTTACGTGAGCGGTTCGGGCGCGGACATGGTGACCCGGCCGGCCGACGGGCCGATCCTGATCCGGCATCTGCTCACCCACACCGCCGGACTGACCTTCGCGTTCTACCACTCGCACCCGGTGGACGCCCGCTACCGCGAGGCCGGCCTGGAGTTCTCGGTGCCGGCGGGCGCGGACCTCGCCGAGACCATGCAGGTGTACGCGCGTATGCCCCTCCAGTTCGAGCCGGGCACCCAGTGGAACTACTCCGTCGGCTTCAACGTGCTCAGCCGCGTCATCGAGGTGGTCTCCGGGCAGCGGCTCGACGAGTTCTTCGCGGAGCGGATCTTCCGCCCGCTCGGCATGCCGGACGCGGGCCTGCACATCGCGCCCGAACAGGCCGACCGGCTCTCGGAGTTGTACGGCGAGACGGAGGACGGCGGCCTCGCGGCGATCCCCGGGCTGCCGTTGCGCGGCCGCCCCCGCCTGCTGTCCGGCAGCGGCGGCCTCGCGGCGACGGCCTACGACTACCACCGGTTCACGGAGATGCTGCGCCGGGGCGGCGAACTGGACGGCGTCCGGCTGCTCTCCCCCGCCTCGGTGGCCCTGCTGTCCAGCAACAACCTGCCCGGCGGCACCGATCTGCGTACCTTCGGCGCCCCTCCCCACCAGGAGCCCGGCAACGACGGCCTCGGTTTCGGCCTGGGCGTCTCGGTGGTGATCGACCCCGGCCGCACGTTCTCGCCGAGCAGCCCGGGCACCTACGGCTGGACCGGAGCGGCCACCACCGCCTTCTGGGTGGACCCCACGCACGACCTCACCGTGCAGTTCTACACCCAGGTGCGCCCCAAGACCCTGAAGATCCTCCCGGAGCTGCGCCGGCTGGTCCACGAGACGATCCAGGACTAGCACGATCCAAGACTGGCACGATCCAGGACTGGCACGATCCAGGACTGGCACGATCCAGGACTGGCACGATCCAGCACCAGGAGGGTCGTGGACCAAGGGGTGTCCGGTCAGACCAGGTTGGTCTCGGGACGGGACGCGTCGGCCGCGAACCGGCCGGCGCCGAGCGGGCGGACGTCCAGGAAGGGGGCGCGCCCCAGGTAGAGGTCGCGGATCACCTCGCCGACGGCCGGGCCCTGGAGGAAGCCGTGGCCGGAGAACCCGGTGGCGTACAGGAACCGGGAGACCGAGGTCGCCTCGCCGATCAGGGCGTTGTGGTCCGGGGTGTTCTCGTACAGGCCGGCCCAGCCGCCGGTGCGGCGCAGGTCGAGCAGGGCGGGCGCGCGCCGCTGCATCGCCGCGCACAGACGCGGGACCCAGCGGTCGTGCGGGTCGGTGGCGAAGCCCGGCTGCTCGTCCGGGTCGGACATGCCGAGCAGCAGTCCGGGGCCCTCGCCGTGGAAGTACAGGCTGGTGCTGAAGTCGATGGTCATGGGGAGTGTCGGCGGCAGTCCCTGGACCGGTTCGGTGACCGCGATCTGCCGGCGCAGCGGCTGCACCGGCAGGTCGACGCCCACCATCGCGCCGACCGCCCGTGACCAGGCGCCGGCCGCGCAGACCACCGTCTCGGTGGCGATCCGGCCGAGGGTGGTGTGCACGGCGGTGATGCGGGCGCCGTCCTGTTCGATGCCGGTGACCTCGGTGTGACGCAGGATCCGGGCGCCGTGGGCGCGGGCGGCGGCCGCGTAGCCGTGCACGACGGACTCGGGGGTGCAGTGGCCGTCGTCCGGGGAGTAGGCGGCGGCCAGCAGTCCGTCGGTGGCGACCAGCGGGGAGAGCCGGGCCGCCTCCTGCGGGGTGAGCATCCGGCTGGGCACACCGAGGTGGTTCTGGAGCCGGACGCCGGCCTCGAAGGAGGCGACCTCCTCGGGGGTGGACAGGAGGAAGAGGTAGCCGACGCGGCGCAGCCCGATGTCGTACCCGATCTCCTGCCCGAAGCGGGCGAAGGCCTCCAGGCTGCGCGCGCCCAGCTGGATGTTGAGCTCGTCGGAGAACTGGGCGCGCACCCCGCCGGCGGCCTTCGAGGTGGATCCGGCGGCGAGTTCGTCCCGTTCGACGAGGACGACGTCACGGACGCCGGCGCTCGCCAGGTGGTAGGCGATGCTGGTGCCCATCACCCCGCCGCCGATGATCACGACCTGGGCCCGAAGATTCACGCGTGCGCCTCCTGTCGGTCTCCCCTGTTCCTTCCCCGGGAGGCCGCCCGGTACCTCAGGACCAGTGCGCCACCGCGTCCAGGTGGGGCAGCACGTGGTCGAGGCGCTCGCGCTTGGTCCGCAGGTAGGTGATGTTGTTCTCGCACGGCTCGATCAGCAGCGGGACCGTCTCGGCGACCTCGATGCCGTGGCGGACCAGGGACTCGCGTTTGCGCGGGTTGTTGGACATCAGGCGTACCGAACCCACCCCGAGGTCGCGCAGGATGCCGGCGGCGACACCGTAGTCGCGGGCGTCGACGGGCAGACCGAGCGCGAGGTTGGCCTCGACCGTGTCCAGGCCCTCCGCCTGGAGCGCCATCGCGCGCAGCTTGGCGAGCAGTCCGATGCCGCGGCCCTCGTGCCCCCGCAGGTAGACGACGATGCCGCTGCCCTCGGCGACGACCGCGCGCAGGGCGGCGGCCAGCTGGTCGCCGCACTCGCAGTGCTGGGAGCCGAACGCGTCACCGGTGAGGCACTCCGAGTGCAGCCGGGTCAGTACCCGGTCGCTGTCGATGTCCCCGTAGACCAGGGCGACTTGCTCGTCACCGCGGTCGTGGTCCAGGTAGCCGATCGCCTGGAATTTCCCGTAGACGGTGGGCAGCGGTGCATTGACGACGCGTTCCACGCCCGAACGCCGTGGGGACTTCTTGCCGAGTACGCCGATGTTCTCTGTCATGATCTGATTCCTAAGAGGAGACGAAAGGCCGTGAAAAAGATGAATGGTTCGGGCGCGCGTACGGCGGCATACGGCTTGTTGCCGACGGACACCACGGAAGAGGTACGGACCAGGGGGGCGGGCGTTTCAACTCAGGTCGCCGTCCTTCCCGTGGGGAGCTTCGAACAGCACGGTCCCTTCCTTCCGCTGGCGACGGACACGCTCGTCGCCTGTGCCGTCGCCCGGGAGATCGCCGACGCGTTCCCGGTGCACCTCCTTCCGCCGGTGACGATCTCCTGCTCGCACGAGCACGCGGCCTGGCCGGGGACCGTCAGCATCTCCTCGGTGACCCTGCACGCGGTGGTCCGGGACATCGCGGAATCGTTGCGCCGCTCGGGCGTCGAGGCGCTGGTCGTGGTCAACGGCCACGGCGGCAACTACGTGCTGGGCAACGTCGTCCAGGAGGCGTCCGCGCGGGGCGAGCGGATGGCCCTGTACCCGGCCGCGGAGGACTGGGAGACAGCGCTTTCGCGGGCCGGAGTGGAGACCTCGGCGCTCACCGACATGCACGCGGGAGAAATCGAGACCTCGATTCTGCTGCACGCTCATCCCGAATTGGTCCGCCCTGGTCACGAGTCCGCCGATTTCACCGCTGACGACCGCCGTCATCTCCTCACCCTGGGAATGTCCGCCTATACCGAGTCGGGCGTCATCGGCCGTCCCTCCCTGGGGTCGGCGGAAAAGGGGAAGGAACTCCTGGCGAGCCTCGCCGATTCCTTCGGCGCGGTTTTCGAACTGCTCGCCTCGGGGCGGGAGTAGCGCATCCCGGTGTACCAGCGGACGACCAGGACCACCAGCCCCGGCAGGGCCGCCACGAAGCTGAGGACGCCGTAGACGACGGCGGTGGCGAGCCCGCTGTCCGCGCCGAGGCCTGCCGCAGCGAACGCCCAGGCGGTGACGCCCTCCCGGGGGCCCCAGCCGCCGACGTTCAGCGGCAGGCCCATGGCGACCAGGGCGAGCACCGCGATCGGCGTCAGCGCGGCCACGGAGGCGGCGGAGCCGGCGACCCGCGCGGCCACCACGAACATCCCGACGTGCCCGGCGAGGATGACCGCCGAGGACAGCGCGACGCCCGGCCCGGTCCGCCGTGACAGCAGCGCCGTGCGGGCCTCGGCGAGCGTCGCGCGCAGGGCGCCGCCACGCTTGCCCGTGGCCCTGTTCATGCGGACCGCGACCACGACCGCGCAGGCGCCCGCCAGGCCGGCCGCGACCAACGGGGCGAAGCTGCGCGCCTGGTCGCGGACCGGCGAGGGCAGGATCAGCAGCGCGCCCGCGCCGAACACCGTCAACGCGATCTGCCCCGCGGCCCGTTCCAGCACGACCGCGCGGACCCCGCGCCCGATGTCGCCCTCGCTCTGCCCGTGCCGGACCGCCCGGTGCACATCGCCGAGGACCCCGCCGGGCAGGGCCGCGTTGAGGAACAGCGCACGGTAGTAGTCGCCCACGGCGGGCCCGAGCGGCAGCCGCAGACCGAGGCTGCGGGACACCAACTGCCAGCGCCAGGCGCTCAGTACGGTCGTGACCGCCCCGATCACCAGGCCGGCGACCAGCGTCGGGGTGTCGATGCGGCGCAGCCCGTCGACGAAGACGCCGGTGCCGAGCCGCCACAGCAGCACGGCGATGATGGCGACTCCGGCGACGGTGCCCAGGTGGGCGCGGACGGCACGGAAGGTGAGACGCCGGGGCACGGTCACCGGGTCGACGGGCGCGGTCCCGCGGACCAGGGTGGGGGTGGTCATGAGCTGCCTCCGGTCGGCCGGGCGAGTGCCAGCAGGTCGCTGTGGTGCAGGACGACCCGCAGTTCACCGGTGGCGCAAGCGGCGAGCCGCTCGGCCAGGTAGGCCTCGGCGCGCTCGGCCAGTTCGGGACGCTCCTCGACGGCCGCGCCGACCCAGCCGCGCAGCCACTGCTCGGTGAGCGCCTTCTCGTCGGGGCCGAGCCGCCAGGGGCTGGGGTTCACCTTCACGGTGGCGCCGCGGTCGGCGAAGGCCTCGCAGGCGGCGGTGACGGCGTCCGGGCCGAGCATCCCGCCGCGCCGCTGGTGGGCGTTGAAGGCCTCCGTCAGCTCCGCGTCCAGCGGGTGGGGGGTGTCGAACTCGACCCGTCCGGCGACCGAGAGGGTGAGCAGGGCGGGGCAGCCGGCCCCGGCGCAGGCCTCGGCGAGGGTGTCGACCTCCTCGCGGGTGAGCACGTCGAGGAGTGCGGAGGCGGTCACCAGCGAGGCGCCTATCAGCGCGTCGGGGGTGAGCCGGGCGACGTCACCGCGGCGGGTCTCCACCGTGACCCGGCTGCCGTCGGCGGCCACCCGGGGCGAGGCGACGGCGGCGAAGTGCAGGAGGTAGGGGTCGCGGTCGTGCAGGATCCAGTGCTGGGCGCCGTCCAGGCGGGGCGCGAGCCAGCGGCCCATGGAACCGGTGCCGCAGCCCAGGTCGTGCACGACCAGACCGCCCGCCTTGCCGGGCAGGTTGGCCAGCCGGATCCGCAGCGGGTCCAGCAGGTCGTGTGCCCGGGCGGCCGCGTCCGCGCTCTCCCGCAGCTCCAGCCACTCGGGCGCGTACCGGGCCGGCTCCTCGGGCTCGCTCTCGCGCAGGCGTACGGTGGCCCGCTCGCCGAGGCGTACGACAGGTCCGGCTCCGGCTATGACCTCGGTCCGCCCGGGTTCCCCGGAGGCTGCGGCATCCATGTGCTCTCGTCCCACCCCTGCATCGGTGACATCCGTGGGCCCGGGCTGCGCGGGGATCGCGCCGACCGGAGTAGTGGTGGTCGTCTCGCTGCTCATGCCGCCCTCCGGGGTTCGTCGGGGAGTCTCAGCAGGACTCCGGCCAGGCTGCGGGCGGTGGTCGCCCAGCCGTCGAGCGCCGCCCGCCGGCCGCGCGCGGCGGCCTTCAGACGACGGCGTACGTCCGCCTCGCCGAACCAGCCGCGCAGTTCGGCGGCGAGCGCGGCGGGGTCCTCCGGCGGCACGAGGATGCCGGGTACCCCGCCGTCGGGAGCCCTACCGACCGCCTCCGGCAGGCCGCCGACGTCGGTGGCGAGCACCGGGATGCCCCGGGCGAGGGCCTCGGTGACCGCCATGCCGTAGGTCTCGGCGTACGAGGTGAGGACCATCAGGTCGGCGGCGGCGTAACTGGCGTCGAGGTCGGCGCCGGAGCGGGGGCCGGCGAGGTGCAGCCGCTCCGTCAGTCCGTGCCGGGTGATCAGCGACCGCAGATGGGCGACGTACTCGGGGTCCTGGCCGAGGCCGCCCACGCAGGTGCAGGTCCACGGCAGGTCCCGGACCGCCGCGAGGGCCTCGACCAGCCGGTGCTGGCCCTTGCGCGGGCTGACGGTGGCGACGCACAGCAGGTGCGAGACCCCGTCGGTGCCGCCGGCCAGCGGGGCGATGTCGGCACCCGGGGCGGCGACATGCACCCGTTCGGGTGCCAGACCGTGGTGCGAGACCAGCCGCCGTACCGCCCAGTCGCTGGTCGCCACCACGGCCGGCACGGCGCGCAGCACCGCGCGCTCCCGGGCGTCCAGGTCGGCGGCCACCGCCGGGTCGAGCCCGGTCTCGTCGCCCAGCGGCAGGTGCACCAGGACGGCGAGCCGCAGCCGTTCGGCCTCCGGTACGACGACCTCGGGGACCCCGCACGCCACCAGGCCGTCGAGGAGGACGACGGCGCCGTCGGGCAGCTCCCGCAGGGTGCGGGCGAGGGCGTCCCGGCCGGCCGCGTCGGGGCGCGGCCAGGAGCCGGGCACCGGGTGCCGGGTGACCTGCCAGCCGAAGCCGGGCAGGTCCAGGCAGACCCGCCGGTCGTAGGCGTTGCCGCCGCTCGGGGTGGCCAGGTCGTCGACGCCACCGGGCATGACGAAGTGCACGACGCGCAGGGACATGGGCAGGATCCCGATGTTCGCGGGGGCGTTCTCGACGGCCGGGTCGGTGGTCGCCGCGCGCTGCGCGGGCACGTAGGTCAGGGCCGGTGCCCGGCCGAGGGACACGTCGGTCACAGGGCACGCTCGTAACTCGCCCAGGCGACATGTGACTCGTGCAGGGTGACGGTGAGGCCCGCGAGGCCCCGGGCGCCCTCGCCCAGGGCACCCTTCTCGATGCGCTCGGCCAGCCGGTCGGCGATGACCTTCGCCAGGAACTCCGTGGAGGTGTTGATCCCGGCGAAGTCCGGCTCGTTGTCGAGGTTTCTGTAGTTCAGCTCGCTGACCACGGCGCCGAGTTCCTGGGTGGCAAGACCGATGTCGACGACGATGTTGTCGTCGTCCAGCTGCTCACGGCGGAAGGTGGCGTCCACCAGGAACGTGGCGCCGTGCAGTCGTTGCGCGGGCCCGAACACGTCGCCGCGGAAGCTGTGGGCGATCATGATGTGATCGCGGACGGTGATGCTGAACAACGGACGACCCTCCAGGTGCGGCGCGTCTGGTCCCCCGGCTGATCCCTGCCGGGGGATGCCCTTAATACGGCTCTTGGCTTCCCCGTGTTCAGTCCACTCTCACTCTTTTCTCAGGTCAGGACCTCTTGGCGGCCCGCATTGGACATTCCGTCAGCCGACGTCGCCGTAGCGGACCCGGTGACAGAGCGCCGGGATCTCCCCCGAGGCGAGTTTCGGCAGTACCTCCGGGAGCTCTTCGAACGCGCTTTCCCCGGTGATGAGGGCGTCCAGGGCCGGATCGGCGAGCAGGTCGAGGGCCAGGGCGAGCCGGTCGGCGTAGGTACGGCCGGCCCGGGCGGCCGGAGAGACCGTGCCGACCTGGCTGCTGCGCACGGTGAGACGGCGGGAGTGGAAGGCCTCGCCGAGCGGGAGGGCGATCCGCCGGTCGCCGTACCAGCTCAGTTCGAGGACCGTGCCCTCGGCGGCGAGGAGCTCCAGGGCGCGGGTGAGGCCCTGTTCGGTGGCGCTGGCGTGCACGACCAGGTCGCAGCCGTCCAGGGCGTCCCCGGGCGTCGCGAAGTCCACCCCGAGGGCCTCGGCGGTCTTGGCTCGGGCCGGGTCGGCGTCGACCAGCTGGAGCCGTACGCCGGGGAAGCGGGCGAGCAGGGCGGCGACCGAGCAGCCGACCATGCCGCCGCCGATCACCGCGATCCGGTCGCCGACCAGGGGCGCGGCGTCCCAGAGGGCGTTCACGGCGGTCTCCACGGTGCCCGCGAGCACCGCACGCGCCGGTGGTACACGATCCGGTACCACCGTCACCGCGCTCACCGGAACGACGTAACGCGTCTGATGCGGATACAGGCAGAACACCGTACGGCCGACCAGCTCAACCGGACCCGCCTCCACGACGCCGACGCTCAGGTAGCCGTACTTCACCGGCCCGGGGAACTCGCCCACCTGGAACGGCGCCCGCATCACCGCGTGTTGGCTCTCCGGTACCCCGCCGCGGAACACCAGCGTCTCGGTCCCCCGGCTGACTCCGGAGTACAGCGCGCGCACCAGCACCTCGCCCTCGGCGGGCTCCGCGAGGGTGACGTCACGCAGCTCTCCGTGGCCCGGAGAGCGGAGCCAGAACGCGCGGGCCGAGCGGTTCATCGGCATCCTCCTGAACGATCGGGAAGTTGTTCACGTACCGAGATGTGCACAGCGAGAAGTGCACAGGCCGCGCACAGTACGCGGCGTTGATCGACTCTGTCACTCGGCCGGAGGACGTGCGGTGGCCCTGAACAACACATACGAAGCCAGGCTGGTCCAGCAGGAGACCGCTGTGGGAGCGGGCGTGCAGATCCTGTTGCTGACCTTGCTCGGGTCGGCGATCGGCATGGGGCCGGCCGGATGGCTGACGGGGCTCGCGTTCGCGATAGCCACCTGGGCGGTGCTCTCCCGGGCCCTGCACCGCACCCGGCCGCGCACGTTCGGCCCCGCCAACCGGGTGACCCTCGGCCGCGCGATCCTGGTCGGCGGTGTGACGGCCCTGGTCGCCGACTCCTTCGAGAGCTCCCCGCCGGTCACCCTTTTGGTCGGCCTGACCGCCGTGGCCCTCATCCTCGACGGCGTGGACGGCAAGGTGGCCCGCCACACGGGTACTTCCACGGCCCTGGGAGCGCGCTTCGACATGGAGGTCGACGCGTTCCTGATCCTGGTGCTGAGCGTGTACGTCTCGACGCAGCTGGGCCCGTGGGTGCTGCTGATCGGCGCGATGCGCTACGCGTTCGTCGCGGCGGCGAAGGTGGCGCCCTGGCTGAACGCCCCGCTGCCGCCGTCGATGGCCCGCAAGACGGTCGCCGCGATGCAGGGCATCTGCCTGCTCCTCGCGGGCGCGGACCTGCTGCCGTACCTGGCCAACCTGGCCGTGGTCCTGCTGGCGCTCGGCTCGCTGCTGTGGTCGTTCGGCCGCGACGTGGTGTGGCTGTGGCGCAACTCGCGGACGGCGGAGGCGACGGTGACGGCGCGGGAGGCCACGCCGGCGGTGACGGCGACGGAGCGGGAGGCGGCGCCTGCGGTGGCCGCGGTCGCGGAGGAGGAGCGGGTGACGGCCCGGGCGGCCGAGCTGCGCCTGACGGTGCGCGCCGAGGCGCGGGTCGAGGTGCGCACGGAGGAGATGGAGATGCTGGAACTGGCGGTCCGGTGAACTGACCGAGCGCGGCACAGGGGCCCGGACCGGGGGATGGTCCGGGCCCCTGCTGTTTGCCTACGAGCGTGCGCCCCGCGTCCGGACGAAGGCGAACGTGGCCGCCGCCAGGCCCAGGGCGCCGACGATCAGGCCCGCGATGCCGAGGCCCCGCGCGGTGGAGTCGCCGGCGTCGGCCGAGGCGGTCGTCGTCGCCTTGGCGCTGCTCTGCGTCGCCGGTGCCGTCGAGGCCGTGGCGTCGTCGCCCGCCGTGAGCTTGAGCGTCGGCGCCGGGTTCTCCGGCTCCTCGCCGCCGCTCTGCGCCTCCTCGATCCAGCGCACGACCTTGCCGTCGGAGTAGGTCTGCAGGGTCTTGAAGGCCAGCTGACCGGTGTCCTCGGGCAGCTGACCGAAGGCGACGTCGAAGTCCTCGAACTGGCCGGCGCCGATCTTGCCGCCGGTCCAGGTGATCTCGGAGGCGGCCTCGGTGATGGTGCCGTCGTCGGTCTTCACCGGGGTCTTGAGCTTGGTGGTGGTGACCTTGGCGGTCCAGCCGTCCCGCGGCGAGACGAGGACGCCCAGGACCGGGTGGTCGGTGGGCAGGAAGACCTGCACCTTGGTGGTGCTGGCGGTGTTCTCCTCGTTGGGCACCCGGAAGGTCAGCACACCGTCGGTGGCTCCCTTGGCGTAGCTCTCGGGGTGGACGGTGACGTGCGCGGAGGCGACGCCGGCGGCGGCGAGGACCGACGCGGCGGTGAGCGCGGTGACGGTGGCGGCGCGGCGCAGGGCGGAGTTGGCAGACATGGGCGAGTGATCTCCGTACGAGTGAAGTCTGTTAGAGGGTCTTACGGGTGTGAGATCGGGTACGGGATCACGGAAGGGGGGCCGCGCCGGCTCACCGCGTGCCGCAGGGCGAGCAGTCGGCGGGGGCGGGTCGGACCGGCCGGGGCCGAATGCGGGCCGGCGGCCGCGCCGGGCAGCGGGGCGTCGCGCCACCAGGCCGCCAGACCGGGCACGAGGGCGACCGCGCGGCGCAGCAGTGACCACAGCGCCGCCTCACCGCACCGCAGCCACCAGGAGGCGACCAGGGCGGCGAGGACATGGGCGAGGGTGGCGTGCGCGGTCAGGGCGTGGGCGTGCGGGTACGGATGCACCACGCCACCCATATCACCCATACCGGCCATGACATGACCGTGCACATGCATGTGGGCCATGGTCATGGTGGGCGCGGGAGCCGGGGATACCGCGCGGGCCGCGTCGAAGCCGAAGTGCAGGCCGGCCTGGGTGAGCAGCATGCCGACGCCGATCTCCGGCAGTCCGCGCTCGCGCCCCGCGAGGGCGCGCCCCAGGCCGAACACGGCGACGAACCCGGCCGCGTCGGCCCACAGCGGCGGCATCTGTCCCATGGCCAGCGCGTGTCCGGCGGCAGCCAGGAGCACGCACACCGCGGCGAACACCGCGGCACGCAGGCTCCGTACCGCCGGTGACGCATTCATGGTGAGCGATCCTCCCACGGTGGGGGGATACGCGAGGCACGGACGCCCCGTTCACCCACGGCTGGGGTTTTCCCGTGCGACGGCCGCGGTTTGCTGTGCGGGCGGCGGCCGGGCGGCGGCGGACCGCCGCCCGGCTGGGAACCGCTACTTCTTCTGCTCCACCCGCACCCAGTCCACCTCCGCCTGCACTCCCCCGGCCGCGATCTTGTCCACGCTGGACTGGGGCAGGCCCCAGTAGGGGGTGGTGACCTGGTTCCAGCCGGCGGGGTAGGCGCCGCCGAGGGCGAGGTTGAGGATGACGTACTGGTTGTGGTCGTAGACCCACTGGCCGCGGGTGGACTCCACCTTGTTGCGGGTCGTCTCCTGGACCAGGGTGTCGTCGACGTAGAAGCGCATCGCCGTCGGCGTCCACTCCACCGCGTAGGTGTGCCACTGGTCGACGGTGCCGCCGTTCGGGAAGGTCTGGCGGGCGCCGATGTTGCCGTCGGCCGAGTAGCCGGGCCCGTGCAGCGCGGTGCTCGTCCACGTCGGGTAGCCGATGTTCTCCATGATGTCGGTCTCGCCGGAGGCCGGCCAGGAGACCGAGGGGTTGTCGACGTTGCTGCCGAGCAGCCAGAAGGCGGGCCAGAAGCCGTCGCCGACCGGGAGTTTCATGCGGGCGCTGACCTTGCCGTACGTGAAGTCGAAGTGGGTGTTGGTGTCGATGCGGCCGGACGTGAAGTCGTAGGTGCCGCCGGCCGCCTGGGTGCAGCCCTTGCAGTACTTCGCCTTGAGGATCAGTTCGCCGTTCTGCGTCAGGACGTTGTTCGTCGAGTCGACGTACGCCTGGGACTCGCCGTTGACCGGGCCCATCTCGGTCCCGGTGCGGACGACCCGCCACTTGGAGCGGTCGAGTGCGGTGCCGGTGAAGTCGTCGAAGAAGGTGGTCTGGTAGGTGCCCGACTGGTCGCCTGGGAGGGCGGGGTAGGCCGCCGACGCGCTGCCGCCGGTGCCCCAGACCTGGAACTCGTAGAGGGAGTAGCCGAACTGCGCGGTGTAGGGGGCCGGGTTGTAGAAGCTGCGGCGCTCCTTGCCGAGCATCCTGACGTACCGGCCGGTGGCCGGGGAGGGGAGGGTGACGGTGTCGTGCAGGCCCGCCGCGTCCCCGGGGGCCGCGACGTTCGCGCGGCGGGCGGCGACGGCCGCGGCCGAGGGCTCGTACACCGTGCGCCAGTTGACGTTGTCGTCGGAGACCTGGAGCAGGTAGTCGACCGCGAACGCCGACTCCCAGTACAGGTCCACGGAGGAGATCGTGGAGGTGGCACCCAGGTCGACCGAGAGCCAGCGGTCGGCGTTCCAGTCGCTCGACCAGCGGGTGTAGTCGCCCTTCAGGTCGGCCGGCCAGCCGCCGTCGGTGGCGAACGCCGGTGAGTTTCCCGCGTGCTGGTAGTAGTTGGAGTACGCCGGGTGGTTCAGGGCGAGGTTGGTGACGGTCGAGGACGCGGGGGCCGGTTCACCGCCGTAGACCTTGAAGTTCCAGAGCGAGTAGCCGTAGGGGGTGGCGCGTTCGACGCCGCGCATCCTGACGTAGCGGCCGGTGACCTCCTGCGGGTAGGTGCTCGCGGTGACCGAGCCGCCGGTGCCCGCGGTCTCCGTGTAGAACGGCGTCCAGTCCGTGCCGTTCTTCGAGGCCTCCAGGACGTACCTCTTGCCGTAGGCGGCCTCCCAGTCGAGGACCACCCGGTCGATCCGGATCGTCGTGCCGAGGTCGATCCGGATCCAGGCGTCGTCCGCGAAGTTGCTGGACCAGCGGGTCGCGCCGTTGCCGTCGAAGGCCAGGCCGGGGGTGGTGCCGCCGTTCTCGCTGCCGGAGGCGGTGACGGCGTTCGGGTTCGCGGTGTAGGCGGTGTTCGCGCGGTCGGTGTCCCAGGTCACGGCGGCAGCGGCGGCGGACGCCGGTACGGCCAGGACCGGGCCCGAGGCCAGCAGGGCGGCCGTCGCGAGGGCGGCCAGGAGGGTGCGGGGAATGCGGGTCGGCATGCGGGTCTCCTGAGTGTCGATGGTGCACACGTTGTTGCGTTCATGACAGATCAGAGGGTGGTGTCCATGGACCGTCGTGCATGCGTGTGACAGTGCGGTGCGGTGGACGCGGAACTCCCCTGTGCCGCGCCCACCGCCGTTCCGGTCAGGCCGCCCGGCGGGCCTGTCCCCGGTGGTCGCGGATGATGTCCGCGTACCGGTGGCCGCTGCCCTTGATGGTGCGGACCTGGGTGCGGTAGTCGACGTGGACCAGGCCGAACCGCTTCTCGTAGCCGTACGCCCACTCGAAGTTGTCCAGCAGCGACCAGGCGAAGTACCCGGCCAGCGGGGCGCCCTTGCGGGCCGCCGAGGCACAGGCGGCGAGGTGGCCGGCCAGGTACTCCTGGCGCTCGGGGTCGTCGATCGTGCCGTCGGGGCGGACCACGTCCGGGTAGGCCGAGCCGTTCTCGGTGACGTAGAGCTTGCGGGCGCCGTACTCGTTCGTGAGGCGCAGCAGCAGCGTCTCGATGCCGCTCGCGTCGATCTCCCAGTCCATGCCGGTGCGCGGCACGTCGGGGCGGCGCACCGAACGGGCGTACGGAGCGGGCCCGTCGGGGTCGTTCTCGATGTAGGCCGGGAAGTAGTAGTTCAGGCCCAGCCAGTCCAGCGGGGTGGCGATGGTCTCCAGGTCGCCGGGGCGCTCGGGGAGTTCGACGCTGTACGTCTCGACCATGTCGGCCGGGAAGCCGCGGCCGTGCACCGGGTCCAGCCACCAGCGGTTGACGTGCCCGTCGTGGCGGCGGACGGCGGCCTCGTCCTCGGGACGGTCCGAGGCGGCGAACACCGTGGAGAGGTTGTTCACGATGCCGACCTCGGCGCCGGGCGCGGCGGCGCGGATCGCCTGGGCGGCCAGGCCGTGGCCGAGCAGCAGGTGGTAGGAGGCGCGGACGGCGGCCGTGAGGTCGGTCAGGCCCGGGGCCATCTTGCCCTCCAGGTGGCCGATCCAGGCCGAGCAGGAGGGCTCGTTGAGGGTGGTCCAGTGCCGGACCCGGTCACCCAGCCGTTCGGCCACCACGGAGGCGTAGGCGGCGAAGTGCTCGGCGGTCGCCCGCTCGGGCCAGCCGCCCCGGTCCTGCAGGGCCTGCGGCAGGTCCCAGTGGTAGAGCGTGACCGACGGGGTGATCCCCGCCGCGAGCAGGGCGTCGATCAACTCGTCGTAGAAGTCGAGGCCCTTGGCGTTGACCGGGCCGTCGCCGCCGGGCCGCACCCGCGGCCAGGCGATCGACAGCCGGTAGGCGTTGGTGCCGAGCCGGCCCATCAGGCCGATGTCCTCGCGCCAGCGGTGGTAGTGGTCGCAGGCGATGTCACCGTTGTCGTCGCCCGCGATCTTCCCGGGGGTGTGCGAGAAGGTGTCCCAGATCGAGGGTGAGCGGCCGTCCTCGGCGACGGCTCCCTCGATCTGGTACGCCGCGGTTGCCGTGCCCCACAGGAAGTCGTGCGGGAGTGCGGCGAGGTCGATGGTCACGTAATTCCTTTCGCGACAAGCTTCGGAACTGGGGGGGTTCACTTGACGGCGCCCGCCGTCAGCCCCGCCACGAGGTAGCGCTGGAGCAGCAGGAAGCCGGCCACGACGGGGACGCTCACCACGAGCGATGCGGCCATGATCTGGTTCCAGTACACGTTGTTGAGCGTGGAGTAGCCCTGGAGGCCGACGGCCAGGGTGCGGGTGGTGTCGTTGGTCATCACCGACGCGAACAGCACCTCGCCCCAGGCGGTCATGAAGGCGTAGACGGCGACCGCGACGATGCCGGGGATCGCGGCGGGTACGACGATCCGCAGCAGCGCGCCGAGCGGCCCGCAGCCGTCCACCAGCGCCGCCTCGTCCAGGTCCCTGGGCACCGAGTCGAAGTACCCGATCAGCATCCAGATCGAGAACGGCAGCGAGAACGTCAGGTAGGTGAGGATCAGGCCGCCGCGGGAGCCGAACAGGGCGATGCCGGTGGCGTTGCCGATGTTGACGTACAGCAGGAACAGCGGGAGCAGGAAGAGGATGCCCGGGAACATCTGCGTGGACAGCACGGTGACCGTGAAGACGCGCTTGCCGCGGAACTCGTAGCGGCTGACCGCGTAGGCGGCGAACACCGCGACGACGACCGAGCAGACGGTCGCCGCGACTGCCACGATCAGCGAGTTCACGAAGTACCGGGCGAGCGGGATCGTCGACCAGATGTCGATGTACGGGCGGATGGTCAGCCCGCTGGGCAGCCAGCGGAACTTGCCGGTGACGTCCGCGAGGGGCTTCAGCGAGCTGGAGATCATCACGTACACGGGGATCAGGACGAACCCGGTGAGCAGCGTGAGGAAGATCCCCCGGGCCCAGAGGAAGGAGCGCGGCGGGGCCATGGGCGAGCTAGACATCCGAGGTCCTCCGTCCGCGCGAGGTGAACACCAGGTACACGCCGGTCACCACCAGCAGGAAGAGCAGCAGGAGCACGGACATGGCCGAGCCGGTGCCGAAGTTCCAGGTGACGAAGGAGGCCTGGTAGATGTGGACCGAGATGAGGTCGGCGGCCTCCGGGGCGGACCTGCCGAACAGGACGAACGGCGTGTTGAAGTCGTTGAACGTCCAGAGGAACAGGACCAGGATCAGCACCTGGTTGACCGGGCGCAGCGAGGGCAGGGTGATCCGGCGGATCTGCTGCCACATGCCGGCGCCGTCCAGGGCGGCCGCCTCGTACAGCTCCCGCGGGATGTTCTGGAGGCCGGCCATCACGATCAGGAAGGCGAACGGCCAGCCCTTCCACACCGACACGGTGAGCAGTGCGTAGAAGCTGTTGTCGCCGATCAGCCAGAAGGACGGCTTGTCGGTGAGGTGCAGCTGGTCGTGCAGGACGTGGTTCACCAGGCCGTTGTCGTGCTGGAACATGAACACCCAGGTGATGACGGCCGCGTAGACCGGCAGCGCGTAGGGCACCAGGAACAGGGTCCGCAGCAGGCCCCGGCCGCGGAAGGTGTCCTGCATGAACACCGCGGCGGCGGTGCCGATCAGCCAGCACAGGCCGACCGAGAGCAGGGTGAAGCCGACGGTGACGAGGAACGAGTGCAGCAGGGCCTTGCCGACCGGGGCGTTGAACTCGATCGACGTCCGGTAGTTGTCGAACCCGGACCAGGGGGCGGTGCCCCAGTCGCGGATGTAGAACTGGGTCAGCTCCTTGAAGCTCATCACGACGCCGATGACCATCGGTATCAGATGGACCAGGAGTTCGAGCAGCAGGGCGGGCAGGAGAAGCAGGTAGGGCAGTCCGATCCGGCGGATCCGCCCGGGGCGGCGGCCCGAGCCGCCCGCCGCCCCGGGGGAGTTCGCACGCACCGGCTCGTGCACGGCGGTGGTGGTCGTCATGGTGCTCAGGCCGCCGGCATCTGCTGCTGGGCCTTCTCCAGCTCGGCCTTCACGGAGTCGGTGGTGACGGCGTGACCGCCCGCCGCGGCGGCGAACAGGTTCTTCACGGCGGTGCCGACGGTCGTCTCGAACTGCGACTCGGCGGCCACCTGGGGCAGGGCCGCGGCGCTGGTGGCGAGCGTGTTCTTCAGGACCGAGTTGGCGGGAGTGTTGAAGGCCGGGTCCTCCTGGGCGGCCTTGACCGGCGGGATGGAGCTGTAGGCGGTGTTGAGGATCTTCTGCTCGTCGTCGCTGGTCATGAACTTCACGAACTTCGTCGCGCCGTCGAGGTTCTTGGTGTTCTTGAAGACCGCCAGGTTGATGCCGGCGACCATCGAGTTGACCTGGGCTCCGGTGCCGGGGGTGCCGGACTGCACGGGCACGGGGGCGATGCCGTAGTCGCTGTCGCTCATGCCCTGCGACTTGAGGTTGGAGGACGCCGACTGCCACAGCAGCATCGCCAGCTTGCCCTTGGCGAAGTCGCTCACCGACTGGTTCTGCGCGTACTCGGCGTCGCCGGTCGGGATGGTCTTGTCCTTGGCCATCAGGTCGACGTACTGCTTCACCGCGGCGACGACCTTGTCGTCGGTGAAGTTGGGCTTGCCGTCGGCGGTGAAGAAGTCGGCGCCGTGCTGCTTGGCGAAGACGAAGGTGTGGTGGATGTTCTCCGACACGTTGCCGCCCTCGGCGCCGAGCACCGACTTGCCCTTGGCGGATATCTTCTTGCCGTCGGCGATCAGCTCGTCCCAGGTGACCGGCGGCTTGGCGATCCCCGCGTCGGCGAAGATCTTCTTGTTGTAGTAGAGGGCGTAGGCCATCGAGTACAGCGGTACGGCCGCCGGGTCCTTGCCCTCGGCGCCCGTGGAGCCGAGCGCGGAGTCGACGAAGCGGTCCTTGCCGCCGATCTTGCCGAAGTTCTTGGCGTCCCAGGGCAGCAGCGCGCCGGTCGCCTGCAGCGAGGCGCTCCAGGTGTTGCCGATGTTCAGCACGTCGGGGCCCTGGCCGGAGGTGGTCGCGGTCAGGATCCGGTTGAGCAGGTCCGACCAGGGCACGACCTCCAGCTTGACCTTGATGCCGGTCTGCTTCTGGAACTTGTCGAGTTCCGGCTGGAGTACCTTCTTGTCGATCTCGATGCTGGCACCCTGGTTGGAGGCCCAGTATGTGAGCGTCTTCGGGGAGTCGTTGGACCCGCCCCCGGTGGACGAACCGCCACCGCAGGCCGTGGCCGCGAGGGCGAGAGACATGGTGACGGCGCCTACGGCCGCGGCTCGGATGCTGCGCATGGCTCCAGCTGTGCCTTTCCGGGAGTCGAGAACCCCGAGAGGGCTTCGCGAAGGCCGGCACCCGCGATTGCGAAGGCCGAGACCGTCGTTCGGCTTCCGAAGCCCCTCATGGCTTAATTTAGGACGTGAGTTAATCCCCCGAACAGTAGCTCGTCAAGGGATCCGGCACGGGTATCCGTGCAGGCGGGCCGGGGAACACCCGGTTCCGGCCCGGCGGTCCCGCCACGCCAAGCGGCGTGACCTGCGCCGAAGCCGGGTGACCTGGGCAGAGAGCACTCACGGGGCGTTCCACAACGGTTGTGTTTCGACGGGGGCGCGGCGCGGCGAGGGGCGGGCCACCGGGACGGCGACGGGGGCACGGCGCGGCGAGGGGCCGGCCACCGGGACGGCGACGGGGGCGCGGCGCGGTGCTGCGAGGGGCGGGCCACCGGGACGGCGACGGGGGCGCGGCGCGGCGAGGGGCGGGTCACCGGGACGGCGACGCCGGCTCGGGGAGATTGTCCCTGGACCCCCTCCCGGTGTCACCGAGCGGTGGCCGCGGCCGGCGCCGGTACGGAGGCGGGCCTCGACGGCGCGCGGCGAGGGCGGACAGGACCCGGCCGCGGCCGGCAGCGGTTCGATGCCCCGGTCGCGGTGGGCGGAGCCGCACCGGACCGGCTCCGTCGAGGCCGGCGCCCGAACCGTCCGGCTTGTTGACGAAGGTGCTCCGGGGGATGCCGTGCCGGGCGCAGCCGGCGGCCGCGGCGGAGACGGTGACGGCGCGGTCGCGTTCCTGGGGGCGAAATCGGTGACGGTTGTGCCGTCGTACTTCTCGCCGCGTTTGTGGATGGTGCCGGCGGCGAAGAGGATGCGTTCGGTGACGGTGGTCTTTCCGGCGTCGGCGTGGGCGAGGATGCCGAGGTTGCGAACGGCCGCAAGGGAGTCGACGGAGTTCGGGTGCAGTTCGGCGCGCATGGCCCGTCGCCTTTCCCCTGCGATCCCGGGACGGGACCTGGAATGGGCAGCGCAATTTCCCTGCCGCGGAGTTCACCGAGTCACAACTGACGGGACGTCAATTCATCGGCACATGCCAGATGTCGCCGAGCCCGACCGGGCTGCACGGAGTCCGGTACCGGCCGCGCGGCGGGTACCGGGGAGACCGGGACACGAGGATCAGCTCGTAGCGGGAACGGGAAGAGACGGCGGTCGCGCATGACCCTCTCCCCTCATCGTCCGAACTCGTCACGGTAAAGCGCCGCGACCACCTTCCGCGGCTACGGTGCGTGATACCGGGCGAGTCCGGGCAGGGAACGTCGGACACCGCGCCCGCCTTTCCGACCAGGGGACTTGCACTTCCCGGAGATACCGGTTCGTTCGCTTTTCGCCGCCCCTCGGGGAAAGGGTCGACTCGTCGCCCCGACCTTTTCCGGACATTCACGCGGGCGGCATCCATAACCCCGCCGCACCGGAAGGCGCTTTCCGGTTCGGCGAACGACGTGGAGCAGGCCCATCGGAAGAGAACGCCGCAACTGCAGCGATTGGCCGAAAAACGCGCTTTACGGCTCCCAGCGGGACATCGGGACCCTCATACCCGTACCGGTCCGGCCGACTCGGGAAAGGACGTCCGGAACGCCCCGGATGCGCATCGTCGCGGGTGGCGCGCGGAACACGCCGACCTCTTCCGGTCCGGCCGGAGTTGATGTGGAACATGTGTGGACATTCGGTGAAGTGCTGCTTGTGGCTGAGAAATTAGGATCGCGCACCGGGTTCCGGCAGAGGACGCAAAGGCCGGAAAGCACCCCGTCCCGGTGGCCGGTGGATGCTCCACCACTCGACGAACAGGCCTAATCTGATCGGCGAGCAGACCGAATGCGTACGGCAAGTGGACGGATTGGACTGGATTGGACACGCAAAAGACGCGGAGAGCACCGCTCGCCGCGCTGCGCCGGGGTACTGCGATGCCGGTCGCCGCGCAGGTGCTCATCGCGGGAACGCTGTTCTCCCGTCTCGGCGACACCCTCGCCTCGCTGGGGCTGGTGCTGAACGCGGCGGACCGGGACTTCCGCTTCGGGGTGACCGAGGTGATGCTCGCCGAGCTCATCCCCACGGTGCTCGCGGCACCGCTGATCGGCTCCGTGGTGGACCGGTTCAGCGCGCGCACGGTGTGTCTGTGGGCGCTGCTGGCCCAGTCACTGTCCCTCGCCGCGGCCACCGCCGTCGGCGGGTTCCATGTGCGGGTCGCGCTGATCGCGCTGTCCTCTCTGGCCGGAGTGGCCTCGGTGGCCGCCGGGTTCAAGATGCTGCCCGCGGTGGCCGGTGACCGGTACACGGGTCGGGCGAACAGCCTGCTGATGGCCGGAATGTCCGTTGCGGGGCTGCTCGGGCCCGCGCTGGCCGGCTTCCTCAACTCCCGGTGGGGCACCGGCGTGCTCCTCGGGGCGGACGCCGTGTCCTTCCTCGTGCTCGCGGGCTGCACCCTGGTGGCTGTGCCGGCCACCGTGGACGTGGTGATCGGCCGCCGCCCCGCCACGAAGTTCGGGGACGGCTACCGGGCTCTGCGCGACGCCCCGGTGGTGGGCACGCTGATGCCCGCGCTGGCGGCGGCGATGCTGGCCACCAGCATCGAGAACGTCGCCGGCGTCTTCTACCTGCGCGACGTCGTCAACGGCAACGACACCGTCTTCGGCCTCTTCCTGGCCACCTGGGCCCTGGGGTCCGTCCCCGGCGCCCTGCTCGCGGGCCGCGCGGGCTGGTCGGACCGGCACACCCTGCTGATCGTCGGCGGTATCACCGGCATCGGCCTGGGTCTGCTCCTCACCGGTCTGATCCCGGTCGCCGCGGTGATCTTCCCGCTGTTCCTGATCGCGGGCTTCGGCAACGGCGCGTGCAACGTCGGCCTTCGCAACGCGGTGCACTCGCGGGTACCGGCCGAGGTGCACGGCAGCGCCTGGGCCTGCTTCCAGGCGCTGTCCCGCAGTTGCATCGGCCTCGGCTATCTCCTGGGCACCCCGAACCACCTGGTCTCCAGCCAGGGCCAGGTGATCGTCTCGGGTGTCATCCCGCTGGCCGCCATGGCGTGGGCGGGTCTGGTCTTCGTCCGGCGCGGCGAGCACACCGTGACGGAGCCCTCGGCCTGAGCGTCCGACCGGCCGGTCGGACAGCAGCCGGGCCGAACGACGGCACGGGCACCAGTCTTTCGATCCCGGACAGCCGCCCGGCCTTCGCTCGTCATCTGCCGTCCGCCCGCCCACGGGCCCTTCTGGGTAGCGTCGTCGCCGTTTGGACCATCGACCCGGAAAGGCCCCATGTCCATGCAGGATGACACTCCGTCACAAGAAGCGGCCGGACAGAGCAGGCGTGGTTTCCTCCGCAACGCGGCGCTGGCCGGTGCGGGCGCGGCGACCGTGGGCGCGGCCACGCTCGGCGGCACACCCGCGTACGCCGCGGACACCGCCGCCGGCAGGACCGGCACCTGGAGACCGGATCCGACCGCCCTCCGGTTCACCCTCGCGGTGATGCCGGACACCCAGTTCCTCTACTGGGGGAGCCAGGACAGTGTCGACCGGGCGCCGCAGGAGGAGTCGTTCCGTTACGTCATCGGCAACAGCGGCAGGGCCTCCGACGACAACATCGTGTTCATGGCCCACCTCGGCGACCTGACCCAGGACGCCGACCCGTCCTCGTTCCAGCAGGTCGACAAGGCCTTCGGCCTGCTGGACGCGCAGGGCGCCGCCTACAGCGTGCTGGCCGGCAACCACGACGTGAGCGGCGACGACAGCCGCGGCGACACCGCGTACCTGCGGACCATGGGCCCGCACCGGTTCAGGCGCGCGAAGACCTTCGCCGGGGCGGACGCGACCGGCTACAACACCGCGCACGTCTTCGAGGCCGCCGGCCGCTCCTGGCTGCTGCTGGCCCTGGACTGGCGGACCAGCGAGCAGGGCTTCGCCTGGGCCGACGGCGTGATCAAGGCGCACCCGAAGCTGCCGGTGATCCTCACGACGCACGACCTCGTCTACTCGGACTACGATGACAACGTTTTCCCGTACGAGTCCGGTGACCCGGAGGACAACGCCGTACTCTCCGACTACGGCCGCACGGTCTGGGACCGGCTGATCAACGACAACGACCAGATCTTCCTCACCCTCAACGGCCACTACTGGCCGCCCGCGCGTACGACCGCGAAGAACGCCGCCGGCAACGAGGTGCACCTGCACATCACGAACTACCAGAACCGCTACTTCGGCGGTGGCGGCATGATCCGGCTGTACCACTTCGACCTGGCCCGGAACACGATCGACGTGGAGACGGTCAACCCCTGGATCCTGGCCCAGAAGCCGGAGTCCCGCACCGAACTGGCGGCCCAGCACGCCCGGATCACCGGCCCGGTCGACAACTTCTCGGTGCCGATCGACTTCGCCGAGCGCTTCTCCGGCTTCGCCCCGGTGCCGGTCCGGCCGTCCCGTCCGGCCGCCCGGGAGCTGGTGAAGGGCACGCTGGCGTACTGGCGCTTCGACGGGCAGGGCACGCCCGGCAGCGCGCTCACCGCCGGCCAGACCGTCCCCGACCTGTCCGGCAAGGGCAACGACCTGACGGTGGTGACCCTGCCGGGCACCGCCGCCTCCGCGCTGACCTGGTCCGACGACCATCACCCCGACCAGCCCGCACACGCCAGCCTGACGTTCGCGGGCGGCCGGAACCCGCTCCACGGCTCGTATCTGACCACCGGGGCGCAGGCTCCGCTGAACGCCGAGACGTTCACGTCGGGGTACACCATCGAGACGTTCGTACGGATGCCGCTGGACTGGGACGCCGGCCGCAACGGCTGGGCGTCGATACTCAGCCGCCGGGGTTCGGCGGCGGACGCCGGCAAGCACGGCAAGAACACCGATCCCGGCGAGCCCGTGCTCCAGCTCGCCATCTCGAACAACGGCCGCGAGCCGCAGTTCAACCACTACCCGCTCAACGACACCTATCCGACCACCAACTGGGGCCACGGCCTGGTGGAGCTCCGGTGGTGGCACCTGGCGGTGGTCAACGACGGCCGCCGCACGAGGCTGTACGTCGAGGGCGCGCCGGTCGTCGACAACCCGAAGCGCCTGTCGGTCGGCCTCACTTCGCTCGGGCTGCCCTGGCTGGTGGGCGGCCACGAGTACGCGGGCGCCGTCGACATCGTGTTCCACGGCGGCATCGGGGACATCCGGATCGTCGACCGCCCGTTGTCCGGCGACGAGTTCCTGACCGCGAAGTAGCCCGGTGTCCCCCGTCTCCGGCCCGGCCACCGCCTGCCGGAGACGGGCGGCACGCGTCTTGACAGAGCCTTTGGTCTAGTCCTCTTGACGGCGGAGACCTCGAGGAGTTTGGTATGTACCAATACCTGGTCCGGCCCCTCCCCCACCCCTCCGCCCTCCCCGGGCATCCCGAAAGGGCCACTGTCATGCACCTGGCAAGACTCGCGGCTTCCGCGTGCGCCCTGGCCCTCACGGCCACCGGCGCCGCCGTCGCACTGGCCCCCGCCGGCAACGCCGTGGCGGGCAGCGTCTACTCCGTGGCTCCCTACGTCGACATGTCGAACGGTCAGGAAGGCCTGCTCGACACCGCCATCACCGGCCACCACCTCAAGGCCTACACGGCGGCCTTCGTCCTCGGCGTGGGCTGCAACCAGATCTGGGGCGACACCCTCCCCATCGGCAACGACTCCTACACCGACCCGGAGATCGCCAGGGCCAGGTCCGAGGGCGCCTCCGTGATCATCTCCTCCGGCGGGGCGAGCGGCGAGCCGCTCGCGTGGACGTGCTCGAACCAGAGCAGCATCGACGCCGGCTACCAGGCCATCATCAACGACTACGGCGTCACCCAGCTCGACTTCGACGTCGAGGGCGCCGCCGTGGCCGACACCGCGGCCGTGGCCCGTCAGATGCAGGCGATGAAGGACCTCAAGGCATCCAACCCGGGCCTCCAGTTCTCCATGACCCTGCCGGTGCTGACGAGCGGGCTGACCGGCGACGGCGTCAACATCCTCAAGGCCGCCAAGAACGCCGGCGTCAAGATCGACGTCGTCAACATCATGACCATGGACTACTACGCCGGCACCGGCACCGAGATGGGCCAGGGCGCCCTCTCCGCGGCCCGCGCCACGCTGGCGCAGATGCAGTCCGTCGACTCCGGCTACGGCTACGCCAACCTCGGCATCACCCCGATGATCGGCAAGAACGACGACGGGTCCACCTTCACCCTGGCCGACGCCCAGACGGTGGAGAGCTTCGCCGCGCAGAACGGCGTCGGGCGGCTGGCGTTCTGGTCGGCCAACCGGGACCAGCCGTGCAGCGGCAGCGCCAACTCACTGTCCACGTGCAGTGAGATCAGCCAGAACCCGCTCGCCTTCACCGACGCGTTCGTGCCCTACGAGGGCAGTTCGGGCGGCGGCGGAGGCACCACCACCGACTTCTCCCTGGCCCTGTCGCCCGGCTCCGCGTCGGTCGCCCAGGGAGGGTCGGCGACCGCGGCCGTCTCCACCGCCGTCACCTCCGGCAGCGCCGAGTCCGTCGCTCTCACCGCGTCCGGCGCGCCCTCCGGGGTCGGCGTCTCCTTCAGCCCGGCTTCGGTGACCTCCGGGGGCAGTTCGACGCTGACGGCGACGGTCGGCTCGTCGGTGGCCGCGGGCAGCTACCCGATCACCGTCACCGGCACGGCCGCGAGCGGCAGCCACAGCGCCACCTACACGCTCACGGTCACCTCGTCCGGCGGAGGGGGCGGCGGCGGCTCACTGACCAACGCCGGCTTCGAGACCGGCAGCGCGAGCCCCTGGACCTGCACCGGCGGCAGCACGGTCGTCTCCAGCCCGGTCCACAGCGGCAGCCACAGCCTCCAGGTCACGCCGAGCTCCAGCGGAACCGGCGAATGCGACCAGACCGTCACCCTCTCCCCCAACCACACCTACACGCTCTCCGGTTGGGTGCAGGGCCCGTACGCCTACGTCGGTGTCAGCGGCGGTGCCACCGCGAGCACCTGGTCGAACAGCGCGAGCTGGAACCAGCTCAAGGTCACCTTCACCACCGGCAGCAGCGGAACGGTCACCGTCTACGTCCACGGCTGGTACGGCCAGGGCAACGTGAACGCGGACGACTTCGGCCTGAGCTGAGAGCGGCACATCGCGGAGGGGGCCGGTTCCCCGGGCGTTCGCCCGGGGAACCGGCCCCCTCGTCCGTGCCGCGGTGCCGCCTACTGGCCGAAGCCGTAGGCGAACAGGTGGGCGGTACCCGTGGAGCCGGTCACCGGCAGCGTCACCGACGCCACCTGCTTGGCCGGGTCCAGCGGCACCTTCGTGGCGAAGACGTAGGTCTTCACGCTGTCCCGGCCGCCGCTCCCGGTGTTCCGGTAGCCGGTGGTGACGGCCGTCGTGTCACTCGGCAGCGGCTTGGCCGACCCCCCGTTGAGCGTCCAGTCGGAGAAGCCCACCGTGGCATGCGCGGTGCTGCCGTCGGTGTAGGTGACGGTCAGCGTGCCCGAGGTCCCGCTGCCGTCGGTCGGCGCGTTGGCCGCCGCCCCCAGCAGACCCAGCGACGCACCCGAGGTGCCGGCCGGCATGGGGATGGTCTGGCCGGCCATCTCCAGGTTGTCGGCCTGCCCGGACTTCACCGTCGGCCAGGTGTAGGAGACGCCGTCGACGGTGAGGGCGGAGCCGCTGCCGACACCTGCCGCCGACAGGGCGTTCTGCGAGTACGCCCAGCCACCGCCGTCGAATCCGCCCGAGTAGCTGCTGCCGTCGGGGTAGACGCCCTCGTTGGTGTCGTACGGCCACAGCGCACCGGCCTTGGCCACGGCGACCCGGAGGGCCGCCCCGGACAGTGCCGCACCGGTGTCGTGGTCGGTCAGGGCGAACGTGACCGGGAACGTGCCCTCGTCCGGACCCGCCGTCACATGGACCTTCGCCTCGGCGCTGCCCGAGGCCGGCACGGTCAGCGAGCCGGACGCGGTGTCCACGGCGACGCCGGCGGGCGCCGTCGCCTTCCAGTCGACCGTGACGGCCTTGCCGCCGAGGTTGGTCAGGTCGAGGGTGCCGTCATCGCTCGTGCCCGGCCGGAGGACCAGACCGTTGCTGGGACCGGTCGCCGCCAGTACCCGGCCGCCGCCCGTGGTGTCCGACGGCGGCGCCGCCGACGGGCCGGACGCCCAGGAGGTGTCGGGCTCGGTACCGAGCGTGAAGTCCATGGTGCCCGCGCCCCTGAACTGCTGGTACGTCAGCCAGGAGGTGTTCCATGCCTTGCCCTTGACGTCGAGGGACTGCACGTACGGCGCGTCGGTCGCGGCCTGCGGGGCGTTGATCCGCACCGTCTTCCCGCCGAGGGTCACCTGGGCCACCGGGAACACCGGGCTGCCGAGCACCAGGGTGTCCGCGCCCGGGGTCTCCGGGTACAGGCCCAGCTCGGACCAGACGTACCAGGAGCTCATGGCGCCGAGGTCGTCGTTGCCGAACGAGCCGACCGGGGCGTTGAAGTACAGGTTCTGCTGGGCGTCACGGACGGCCGCCTGCGTCTTCCACGGCTCGCCGGTGTAGTCGTACTCCCAGGGGATCTCCACGCTGGGCTCGTTGCTCAGGTCGGCGTCGGTGTTGCCCGGCCGGGTGATGTCGTCGAGCAGGCTGTCCAGGTAGGACGAGTACGCCTTGGTGCCGCCGCGGGCCTGGATGAGCTGCTTCAGGTTGAAGGGGACCATGGGGGTGTACTGGGCGGAGGTGCCCTCCACGAAGCCGTTGGAGGTACCGGGGGTGAAACCGGTCGCGAACTGGCCGTCCTTGTTCTTGGCCTGGAGGTAGCCGGACTGCGGGTTGAAGACGTTCATCCAGTCCTGGGCGCGGGTGGCGAACTTCTCGTAGACGGACGCCTTGCCGAGCGACTTGGCGAAGGCGGCGAGGGCGTAGTCGGCGGAGTCGTACTCCAGCTGGGTGGAGACCGGGCCGTAGAAGTTGCAGCAGCCGTAGCTCTCGTCCAGCGGGAGGTAGCCCTTCGCGTCCCGCACCGACTCGCCGGGGCGGTCGTTGTTCGGGACGGTGGCCTCGTGCTGGAGGGCCGCGAGGGCCTTGTCCGTGTCGAAGCCGGTCGCCCCGAAGGCGTACGCGTCGGCGATGATGCCGGCGGCCGGGTCACCGACCATCACGTAGCTCTCGCCGTTGTTCGAGGCCCACTTGGGCAGCAGGCCGGTCTGGTCGTAGCCGTTGAGCATCGAGGTGACGACGTCGCTCGCCACCTTGGGCTCGACCAGCGCCATCAGCTGGGTCTGGGAGCGGTAGGTGTCCCAGCCCGAGTAGTTGGCGTACTGGGCCTGCTGCCCCTTCGCCAGCTTGTGGACCTGGTTGTCCATGCCCATGTACTGGCCGTTGGCGTCGGAGAGGACGTTCGGGTGCAGCAGGGCGTGGTAGAGCGCGGTGTAGAACTGCGTCCGCTGGTCGGTGGATCCGCCGCCGACCTGGATGTTCTTCAGCACCGTGTTCCAGGCGTCGTGGTTGGCCTTCTCGACGGCGCCGACGTTCCGGTTCCCGATCTCGGCGCCGAGGTTGGCCGCCGCGTTCGCGTCACTCGTGTACGAGATACCGACCTTCGCCGTCACCTTGGGGTTCGACGACGTGTCGAAGGTCAGGTACATGCCGTTGGCGCCGGTCGTGGGAGGCTGGGCGGCCTTGGCGGCCTTCGACAACCGGGACGCGGTACTGGCGCTCGGTGTCAGGGAGGCCGCGCCGGAGGTCTTGGCACCGCTCCCGTGGATCGTCGGGGCCGGCTTCGCCGGGACGGTGAAGTGCTTCTCCTTCAGCGGCGCCGACTTGGACGCCTGCGGGGGCCGGCTGACCTTGCCCGCCTTCAGCGACGTGGCGTCGGGGGTGATGGTGGAGCCGACCCAGGTCCCGCTCGCGGTGAACGGCCGGTCGAACTTGATGTCGAAGTGCAGCGTGTACCGGTTGGCCGCGCCGCAGAAGTGACCGCTGTCGACCGCGCCGCTGATCTCCTTGCTGTTCACCACCTGGACGCGGGTCCCGTCCACCTGGGTGGCGCCCCCGCTGAGCTTGAACAGCAGGTTCGCCTGCTGGTCCGAGGGGAAGGTGAAGGTGCCGATGCCGGCACGGGTGGTGTCGGTCAGCTCGGTCGCGACCCCGTTGGCGTCGGTGACCTTGTAGGAGCCGATGCCGGCCTGTTCCTTGTCGTGGCCGAAGCCGACGGACGTGTTGCCGAGGTCGCCCGTCAGGGCGCCGGTGACCGGCAGCACCGGCAGGTCACCGGCCACGGGGCAGCCGGGCCCGGAGACGTGGGTGAGGCTGAAGCCGGAGATCTTGCTGTCGGCGTACTCGTAGCCGCCGCCGTCCGTGCGGTGGGGCGTGGTGTCGGGGCCCCACTGCACCATGCCGGCCGGCATGTCGGGGCCGGGGAAGGTGTCCACCGCACCGGAGGTGCCGATGAGGGGGTTGACGAGGGACGCGGGGTCCTTCACGAGGGGCGGCGTCGCGTTGCCCGCGGCCTGGGCGCTTCCGACCGCCTGAAGCGGCAGCGCTGCCATGCCCAGGACACACACCGCGACGAGGCGTCGGCGGAATCTTGCTCGGTCGGCTGGTGCAGCTGGACGTCGGGGTCTCACCATCGGTTGCCTCCGCAGCAGTTCGTGCTTCGCACATCAGGTGTCGGCGCGCCGAAAAACACCGGAATGCCGGCGACAGGCAACGGTTCGGGTCGCTCCCACGGCCTGACAACGTTGCCATGCACGAGTGTCGAGTGAAACGCCTGTGCTTGTGGCGTGTCAACGAGGCCAACAAGACTTTCTGAGTGCGAAGTTCACGGCCGACCGCGCACCGGACGCCGGCGGCCGCGGCCCGGGCCGGTCCGTCCACCCGGGTCCGTGCCGTCGCGGACGGGCCCTGGCCGGTCCGTGCACCCGGGTCCGTGGCGTCGCGGACGGGCCCCGGCTGGTCCGTCCTCCCGGGTCCGTGGCGTCGCGGGCGCGAGTCGGCCTTCGGCGCGGGAGGGTCCGGGAGCCGCGCCGAACCGTGCGATTCCTTGCGGGAGTTACGGCCTTCCAGCAAAGGCTCCTCTCCCGGCGGGGGCGAGCCTCGGCCGGGGCGGCGGCAGCGCCTCCGGAGCGTCGGGCGGCCCGGCCGAGCGCCAGGTCACGGCCGGTGCGCGGGGTCAGATCAGTGGGCGAGGTCCGGTCGGTGCACCGGGTCACGGCCGGTGCGCGGGGTCAGGTCAGTGGGCGAGGTCAGGTCGGTGCGCGGGATCCGGCCGGTGCGCCGGGGCCGGTCGGTGCGCCGGGTCCGGTCGGTGCGCCGGGTCCGGTCGGTGCGCCGGGGACGAGGGGTGAAAGGGCGGTGTCCTTTCACCCCTCGTTCTCATCCCTCGTTCTCACCCCTCGTCGCGCAGCTGGGCCGCCAGGGAGGTCAGCGACTCGGTCTCCTCGGTCCGGCCCAGGGCGGTGAGGCGGGAGACCGCAGCGTCGAGGCGGGTGAGGGCGGGGGCGGGGCGCTCCAGGTAGAGGCCCTCCACGACGGACGCGAGTCGGACGCACTCGGCCCACTCGCCGGCGTGGTCGTCCTCGGGTCCCGGTTCGCCGAGCAGAGTGAGGGCCTTTTCCAGCGCGTCCAGGGCGGTGTCGTACGCACCGGCGTAGGCGTTGACCCGCCCGTGTTCGTAGGCGAGGGCGCTGCCCAGGGAGCGGTCCCGGGCCTCGTACCCCGCGTCCCGGGCCTCGTCGGCCACCCTGCCGGCGTCGGCGAGGAGGGCGAGGGCGTCGGCCAGCCCCTCGGCACCCTGCCGCTGGGCCTGGAGGCGGGCGATCTCGCGCAGGCAGCCGCTGAGCTGCTCGTAGCGCGGGGCCTGGGCGTGGGCGGCGAGGGCCTGGTCAGCGGCCTCGCGGGCGCGGCCGAACTCGCCGGACTCGGCGAGGAGTACGGCGGTCTCCGCGGCGATCGCGGCGTGGCTCGCGGGGTCGTCGTCCCAGCCGGCCGACTCGGCCGCGAGGGCGGCGAACTCCGCCGTGGCGGCCTTGAGGTCCTCCCCCGCGTGCAGCGCGCGGGCCCGGTACAGGCGCAGCTGGGCGACGAGACGGTCGCCCGCCTCGCCTGAGGCGACGTCCGGTTCGGCCAGGAGGGAGTCGAGCAGCGCGATGCAGTCCTCGACGCGGCCGAGTTCGAGGCTGAGCCGGGCCACGTTGCTGTAGGTGCAGAACGCCTCCGTCCGGCTGCCGTGGCGCAGTTCAAGCTCCGCGGAGCGCGTCAGGTGCCGCAGCGCCTCGTCGGGCCGGCCCAGGCGCATGCAGGCCTGGGCCAGGTCACCGTGCAGGCGTGCCGTGTCGGTGGAGTCGGACGGCCAGTCGGCGGCCAGCCGCAGGCCCTCGGTCAGGTCGGTGTGCGCGGCCTGCGCGTCCCTGAGGCCGAGCCGGAGCCGGCCGCGCAGGCCGAGCGTGCGGGGCAGGTGCCAGGCCGGGCCGTCCGCCGTCAGCCGGTCGAGGAGCGCGTCGACCTCGGTGACCGCGGCGGGCAGGTCGCCGGTGAGGGCGCGCGTGGTGGCCCGCAGCAGCCGGGCGCCGGAGACCTGTCCGGCGATCCCGTGCCGGGTGGCGAAGGCGAGCAGCAGGTCCACCTCGGCGAGGACCGGCGCGATGTGCTCCTCGTCCCCCGTCGTCTGCAGCCGCAGGCCGAGCGCGCTCGCCCGCAGCCGCAGCACACGGGCCTCCTGGTACGGGGCGAGGCCGGTCGTCTCCTCGTGCAGCCGGACGAGGGCCTGGTGAGCGGCGGTCAGCGCGGCGGCCTTCGCCTCGGGTCCGTCGCCGCCCTCCGCGGGGATGTCCCCCGTGGGGAGTACGGCGCAGGCACGGGCGAGCGCGGCGTGACCCGGTGCCCCGGCCTCGTCGTACAGGCTCGCGGCCGCCTCCCACAGGGCGGCCGCCTGGTCGAAATCGTCCTTCTGGCCGGCCCGGCCCGCCTCGTCGGCCAGCAGGTCCGCGCGCAGCTGGGCGAGCGGCCCCACGGCCGGGTCGTCGGGGTGGGCGTAGCCGGGGTCGGCGACGAGGGTGCGCAGCCGCGCCCAGCAGACCACCGCGTCCGGATGCCCCTGCTCATCCAGCTCCCGTGCCCGGACGATGAGTTCGGGCAGCGACTCGGGGACGGCGGTGGTGGCCGGGCGGGCGGCGGGCACGGCGGCCGGGGCCACGTCGTCGAGGCCGCGGGTGCGCAGGGTCAGCTCCAGCGCGTCCAGGAGAGGGGCGCGGTCGAGGCGGGCCCGACGCCGGTCGGCGTGGGCCGTGGTTCCGTTGCGGGCGTCGAAGCGGGCGGCGAGGTCGTCGGCCCGGCCGCGTACCTCGGCGCGCAGGCCGGACACCGTCCAGCTGCGGCCCGCGTACCCGGCGGCGGGCAGGTCGCCGTGGCCGAGGAGTTCGACGCGCTGCAGGAGGACCTCGACGCCGGTGAGGAAGGCGAGCAGGTCCAGCGGCGAGTCCACGTCGTCGAACAGGTTCCGGTTCTCCGCGAGGAGTTCCAGGCCGCGTGCCTCGTTGCCGGTCAGCGCACAGAACTCCAGGTGCCGGCCGACCTCGCCGGACATCGAGGGGTTGCGGCGGCAGCCGCGGTAACCGGCCAGGTGCAGCTCGCGGGCCCGGTCGGCGCCGCCGGTGCGCAGCAGGGGAAGCAGCGCGTAGGAGACGGAGCGGGCGGGTTCCTCCTGGCAGGACTCCTTCCCGGCCAGGACGGGCTCCCAGGCGCGCAGCGCCCGTTCGTCGTCGCCCGCCGCGAGGTGGTGGAGGGCGCGCTCGCAGATCTCGCAGGCCTCGCAGTCGCTGAGCTGGGTACGGTCCCGTCCCGCCCACAGCTCGTAGGCCAGGTCGGTGCCCTCGCCGACGTGGGCGGCGAGGTGGTACGCCTGTCCGTAGTAGGGCTGGAGTCCGAGACCGGCCTTCTCGTACCGGTCACGCATCTCGGTCAGCCACTGGCGCAGGCTGGCCAGGGGTATCTCGGGCAGGGCGAGCAGGGCGCCCGCGACCCACTTGAACCGCCAGAACAGCGTGTGCCGCAGCCGCTCGTCGAAGACGTCGGGCTGCTCGTCGAAGAGGGTGAGCACGCGGGCGAAGACGACGGGCGACTTCCTGGGCTCGGAGCCGTAGTTGTACGCCTTCTGGAGTGCGAGGAGCGCGTGGACCAGCGGGCGGGGCTCCGCGAACTGCTCGGCGGTGTCGACCAGTTCCTCGGCCGTGACGGTGCGGGTACGGCCGTAGGGGCGCCGGTCGTTCTCCTGGAGCGCCTGGTACAGCTCGTCCGTGTTCTGGGGATGGGGTGCGGTCGGCATCGTCAGCTGTCCTTGCGGAGGGCGTGGGCGAGGAGGTCGAGGAAGGAGCGGTTGATGAGGCTCGACTCGGCGGGCCTGAGCGGGCGCCGGGACAGCATCGCGGCCTGCCCGTAGAGTGCTTCGGCGCTGGTGCGGGCCAGTTCCGGCTCGTCGATGGTGACCGCGGTGCGGACCAGCGGGTTGAGCTGGTTGAGGATCAGCTGGGCCCGCGGGGCCTCCTGACGCAGGTGGCCGAGGATGTCGCCCCACACCCCGCCCTGCTGTTCGCGGGCGAGCTGGGAGCGGGTGCGCTCGTGCCGGGCCTCGCGGCTGTCGAGGAGGAGGGCGGGGGCCGAGGCGGGCTGGAAGGTGCGCAGCGCGACGTCGCAGTCGAAGACGGCGAGGGCGTCACGGGCCTGGGCGAGGTAGGCCGCGGCGGCGAGTTCCGTCTCCCGGTCGACGGGGTCGAGGTGGGCGGTGAGCGTGGCCGGGTCGAGGTCGGCGACGCTGACCTCGGGCCTGATCTCCGGGAGCCGGTGGACCAGTTCACGGTCGTAGGTGTAGCCGCCGTTGACGACGCCGAGCCCGGCGGCCGAGGCGATCGCCGCGACCTGCCGGAACTCCTCGACGCTGGAGGTGACGAGCACGGTGCGGTGGGTGCGTGCGAACTCGTCGAGCGTGGCGTGCCCGGCGGTGGTCTCGAACGGCAGCCAGGGCAGCAGCATCCGCAGGATCTCGTCGTCGTGCACGGCGAGGGACTTCACGGCCAGGTGGTGGGCCTGGAGGAAGCGGCCGAGGAGGTCGGGGTCGCTGGCGGCGGTGCGGGCGATCCAGGCGCGCAGCCGCTCGGCGAGGGCCTCACGGACGGCGGCGAGGGTGTCGTCCTCGTACAGGGACTCCCGGGACGCGGTCGGGCGCAGGCTCTCGGCGTCGAGGACGCAGCGGACGAAGAACGCCCACTCGGGCAGGATCTCCTCGGCCTGCTCGGACAGCAGCATGCCCTTGACGTGCACGCGGTGGCCGTGCCGGCGCCCGGCCGGTACCGCGTCGGGCAGCACGCACGCGATGCCCTTCAGGCCCACGGCCGGCAGGTCCAGCTCGATGGTGTCCAGCGGAGTGAACCCGAAGGTCTCCTCGCCGTAGGCGGCCAGCGCGCGGGCGCGTGCTCCCGGCGTGGGATGGGTACGCGCCCAGGGTGCGGGCTCGGGGTTGACGGACGCGCCCCGGCCGCCGGTGCCGTCGTCGAAGGTCACCGGGTGACGCAGCAGCGAGCCGAAGTGCCGGGCCAGCGCGTGCACCTGGGCCGGCCGGGTCCAGTCGCCGGTGTCGGCCCGGGGCGTCAGGGTGACGGTGGTGCCGGGCTGGGGGCGGGCGGAGGCGGGCAGGGTGCGGACGGAGTAGCTGCCGTCGCCGCGCCCCCGCCACTCCACGGCGGGGGCGTCGGGGGTGCGGGCGGACCGGCTCAGGACGTGGATCTCGTCCGCGACCAGGAAGCAGGAGAGCAGGCCGATGCCGAACTGGCCGATGAAGTCGCCGCGCTGCTCGGCGATCTTCTCGGCACGCTTGCTGCTGCGGCCGATGGTGGCGAGGAAGGCGTGCACGTCGGCCTCGGTGAGACCGACGCCGTCGTCCTCCACCCGGACCACCGAGCCGTCGGCGTACAGGCGGATGCCGAACGCGTCGGCGGGGGCGCCCGGTTCGAGGGTGTGCCGCGCCGTCAGCGCGTCCACCGCGTTCTGCAGGAGTTCGCGCAGGTAGACGCGGGGGCTGGAGTAGAGGTGGTGGGAGAGGAGGTCGACGAGGCCGCGCAGATCCACCTGGAAGGTGCGGTCGGCGCCGGCGTCCTGGCTCAAAGGGGTGTGGGGCAGAGTCATCGGGCAGTCCGGGGTGAGATGAGCGGCGGGCGGGGTGGCGGGTTCAGGCGTTGCGCCGGGCGCGGGCGTACATCTTTTCCGGCTCCGCCGTGTACCTCCACGGCCACTCGGTGAGGGCACCGTCCAGCTCGCGGAAGACATACGGCAGAGCGATCCGCTCCGAGGCGAGGGACAGGGCCATGGCGAAGACGTTGAAGTCCTGCTGCCAGCCAGGGCGGCGCTCGTAGTCGGGGTGGAGGACGCTGCGCTCGGCCGCCTCCAGCAGCTCGTCCTGGATCTCAGGGGTGACGAGGCAGTTGTAACGGTCGGACTCGACCCAGTCCTCGATGTGCGCGACGGCGACCACACAGCCGAGGCGATGTCCGTCGGGTGCCTCGGCGAACGCCGTGCGGGCGAAGGCGAGGGCCTCGCCGGGCTCGCCGTTCCACCGGGGTTGGAGGTACGACACCCACTCGACGTGGCTCTCCAGGTCCAGCGGATCGCGGCGCAGGGCCGCGTCGAGGCGAGTCTCGTTGACCGCGCGGCCGAGCGAGATGCCACGGCCGGAGGTGAGCAGGCGACGCCACGGGGTGACCCACTCCGGCCGCAGCTCGGCCGCCTCCAGCAACTGCTCTTCCGCGATGTGCAGCCGCTTCCGGAAGACGCGCCACTGCTCGGGCGTGACGTCCATGGCACTCGCGCGGGTGCGGGCCTCCCAGCCCCAGCTGACGTGGCGCGCACCGGATATCAGCAGGGCGGTCGCCCGGTGCTCCTTGTCCTCCTCGACGGCGCGGCCGATCCAGTCCTGCACACCGTCCAGGTCGGCCAGTTCACCGAGGACCAGGTCGTCTCGGCCGAGATCGAAGGGGGCCAGCGCCGCCCTGACCGCCGCCCAGTCACCGGCGCCGGCCGCCTCCACCAGCGCGAGCACCCTGGTGTCGCCGAGAGCGCGCAGCGGGTACGTCCCGTTTCTCAGTTTGCGCGGCACGGGAAGGGCGTGCGGATCCGCCGCCGGTCTCTCCCCGCCTCTGCCGAACAGCTTGCCGAACATGCCGCGCCCTCCCCAGGATCCGCGTGATCATCGGAGTGCAGCATAGGCGGCCCCACCGACATCACTTCCACAGGGTTTTCACCGGGGGCTCACGGCCACCGGAGGGTTCAGCGGCGGTGCACGCTGACGGCGTAGCCGCCGCCGTCGTAGGGGTCGGCGTCCCAGGTGGCGAAGCGGTCGGCGAGGGTGAGGCCGGCCGCGGCGCAGCAGTCGTCGTACTCGGGCAGGGTGATGCCGGGCGGCACGGGCAGATGGGCCTCGTCCAGGCCGAAGCCGGCGACCAGCAGGCCGCCGGGGCGCAGGGCCGCGGCCAGGCGCTCGACCACCGCGGCCTCGGTGCCGGGCGCGAGCAACGGGAAGATGTTCCCCGCGGTGACCACGAGGTCGAAGTCCGCCGCGATGCCGAGCCGGCGGGGCTCGAACCCGGCCAGGTCGGCCTGGAACCAGGGCAGTCCGGGCGCCTGCCGTCGTGCCACCGCGAGCATCGACGCGTCGAGATCCACTCCGACGCAGTCGTACCCGAGCTCCGCGAGCCGGATCATGACCCGTCCGGTCCCGCACCCGGCGTCCAGCACCCGCGCTCCGGCGGGCACGAGCGCGGCACAGAACCGCGCCTCGCCGTGCACGTCCTTCCCGCTGCGGGCCACGGCAGCGAACCGTGCGGCGTAGTCCGCCCCGGATGTGCCCCCGGTCAGTTCGTGCCAGCGACTCATGTGACGAACTATAGGCCGAGGTGGGCGGGGTATCAGGCCCCGAAGACCTGGAACTCCGAGACCTGCCCGGCCGGCCAGCCGTTGTTGGCGGTGATGGTGAGTCGTACGTAGCGCGTGGTGACGGTTGCGGGGAGCGTGAGGGTCGCGGTGTTGCCGGTCGCCGGGTCGAAGGTGTAGCCCGCCGAGGCGAGCAGCTGGGCGAAGGTGCCGCCGTCGGTGCTGCCCTGGACGGAGAGCGTCTGGGTACGGGTGGACCAGGCGGTCGCCGGGGGAAGCTTGAGGACGATCCGTTTGATGCCGGTGGCGGCGCCCAGATCGACCTGGATCCACTGTGGGAAGGCGTTGTTGGCGGACTCCCAGTAGGTGTTGGTGTCGCCGTCGGTCGCGTTGCCCGAGGCGTAGACCTGGGTGTGGCTGCTCTCCGAGGTGGGGCGGTGCAGGGCGAGGTTGGTGGTGCCGGAAGGGGGGTCGGTGGTGACGGTGACCTGGTTGGAGGGCTGGGACACGTTGCCCGCCGCGTCGAGGGCGACGACGTCGAAGGTGTACGCGGTGGACGCGCCGAGTCCGGTGACGGTGAACGAGGTGGCGCCGGTGGTGCCGACCTGTGTGCTGGTCGAGCCGGAGACCTGAAGGACGCGGTAGCCGGTCACGCCGACGTTGTCGGTCGCGGTGTTCCAGGCCAGTGCGACGGAGGTGCTGGTGTGCCCGGTGACGGTCAGGCCGCCCGGTGCGGCGGGCGGTGTGGTGTCGCCGCCGGTGGGGAGGGTCGGCCGGGTGGGGCGGGTGGCGGTCAGCGCGATCTGGCCCTTGAGCATGCGGCCGCCGTCGCCGGTCAGGCGCAGGTAGTAGTCGGAGGAACAGGCGGTGCCGTCCTCGTCGAGGGCGAGGAATCCGGAGTTGGTGGGCACCCAGGCCTGGGTCTCGGCGGTCTTGGCGATCTGGTTGCCCTCGTTGTACTCGTCGAACATCGAGATGTAGATGCCCTGCACCCCGGCCCGGACCACGTTGTAGAACTGCCGCCACATGAAGTCGCCGTGCGCGCGCTGCCGGCCGGAGACGTCGCCGGGCAGCACGCACGGCTGGTAGTCGATGCCGTTGGCGTTGCAGTCGGCCTGGTCGGGGACGGTGTAGGTGGTGTAGGCGTTGTCGGCCTCGGTCACGTTGCCGATCGCGCCGACCATCCACGGCGAGATCATGTTGAAGGCGTGGTAGACGCCCAGGAAGCCGGGCTGCGAGCCCCCGGTCCCCGTCCGCCATTCGCGCGGGACGCCCCCGATGACGTAACACCCCTGGCTTTTGAACCAGTTGACGACGTCGAGGCAGGCGTCGGCGGTGAAGGGGTGGTTGGGGTCGTTGAAGCCGAAGCCCCAGATGCAGACGACCGGCTTGCCGTTCTGCTTCGCGTACGCCGGGGACGCGGTGTACGCGGACATCTTGTTCGTCCAGTCCGTCTTGATCTCGGACTGCATGTTCGTCCAGTTGGAGACGTCGTACATGATGTAGAACTTCCGGCCGTACGACTCGGCGGCGCCGCGCACCCTGGTCGCCATGGCGTCGCGGGTGGGGCCCTCGCCGCCGGTGGGGTTGAAGCGCTGGAGTGCCGCGGTGTCGATGTTGTTCTGCTGCATCCACAGGAAGTGGGTGTTCACGGTCTGCTGGTCGTAGGAGGAGAACAGGGTGGCCGGCTGGCCGTTGCCGAGGCTCGCGTACGAGGTCTGATAGGTCTTGGTGAACTCACGCACGTCGGGCCAGCACTTGATGTTGGTGTTGGTCGGGGACGGCGACCGGCCCCAGTCCTGGCTCCAGTGCCACCAGCCGTTGATGGGTGCGCCGTCGCCGATGCAGGCGAACCAGCCCTGGTAGCCGACGGTGACCTTGCCGACCACGTCGCCCGGCGCACTGGCCGCTGACGCGGTGGGGGCGAGCACGGTCCCGGTGGCTCCCACGGTTCCCACCGCGGTGGATGCGATCGCGGCCCTCAGGAAGACTCTGCGTGTGACACCCATCTGGACTCCTCTGGTCGAATGGCCTTCCGGTGGTCGGTGCCGCCGGGCGCGCCCGCGCCCGGCGGCACCACAGGTCGGGTCAGGTGTTCCAGACCTGGAACTCGGAGATCTGACCGGCCGGCCAGCCGTTGTTCGCCGTGATGTTCACCCTGACGTAGCGCTGGGTGGTCGCGGTGAACGTGATGGTGACCGTGTTGTTGGTGGTGGGGTCGAAGGTGTAGGTGGCCGACGATTTGATGGTGGTGAAGGAGGAGCCGTCGGTGCTGCCCGACAGGGAGAGCGTCTGGTTACGGGCGCCCCAGCCCGCGGGGAGCTGGAGGACGACACGGCTCGCACTCTGTGCGGAACCGAGGTCGGCCTGGACCCACTGCGGGAAGGCGTTGTTGGCGCTCTCCCAGTAGGTCCCCTGGTTGCCGTCCGTCACGTTCGACGACGGGTAGACGTCGGTGTGGCTGGACTCGGTGGTGGCCGCGCCGGCTGCCAGGTTCCGGCTGGTCGCGCCCGCACCGGTGCCGGTCAGCGCGACCGTGGTCGTGCCGTTCGACGCGTTGCTGGCGATGCTGAGGTCGCCGGTGCGGGTGCCGGACGCGGTGGGCCTGAACGTGACGTTCACCGTGCAGGAGGCGTTCGCCGCGATCGACGTACCGCAGTTGTTGGTCTGCGAGAAGTCGCCCGTGACGGTGATGCCCGAGACGGTGGCGGCCGCGGTTCCGGTGTTGGTCACCGTGACCGCCTGCGCGCTGCTGGAGGTGTTGAGCGCCTGGGTGGGATACGACAGTGACGTCGGGCTGGCCGACAAGGTCGCCGGCGAGGAGCCGCCGCCGCTGGGGAACACCTCGAAGTCCGACAACTGGGCCGCGTTCCAGCCCGTGTTGGCGGTGATGTTCACCCGGACGTATCTCGCCGTGGCGGCGCTGAACGTGATGGTCGCCGTGTTGTCGTTGGTGTTCGGGTCGAAGGTGTACCCGGCCGACGCCTTGATCGTGGAGAAGCTGGAGCCGTCCGTGGAGCCCTGCACCGACAGTGTCTGGGTGCGGGCCGACCACGCCGTCGCCGGCGGGAGTTTGAGCACGACCTTGCCGACGCTGTAGTTCTGGCCGAGGTCGACCTGGGCCCACTGCGGGAACGAGCCGTTCGTGCCCTCCCAGTACGTCGAGGCGTCCGGGTCGGTGAGGTTCGAGGCGACGTAGGGACTGCTGCTCGAACTCGCCGTCGCGGGCCGCCCGGCGGCGACGTTGGTGGTGCTGTCGATGCCGCTGCCCGTCAGGGAGACGGTGGTCGGGCTGTTGTTGGCGTTGCTGGTGACGGTCAGGTTGCCGTTGCGGGTGCCGCCCGCGGTGGGCTTGAAGCCGACGGTCACCGTGCAGGACGCGCCGACCGCGAGGGTGGAGCAGTTGTTGGTCTGGCTGAAGTCACCGGAGGCCGAGACTCCCGAGACGGTAGCCGACGTGGTGCCCGAGTTCGTCACCTTGACCGTCTGCGCGGTCGCCGACGAGCCGACCACCGTGCTCTCGAAGGACAGGCTCGCCGGGTCGGTGTTCAGCACCGGGCCCGGCGCGGTGCCGGTACCGGAGAGGCTGACGGTGCTGGTGTTCCCGCCCGCGTTGACGGTCAGAGTGCCGCTACGGCTGCCGGTCGCGGTCGGCGTGAACTTCACGCTGACCGTGCACGAGCCGTTCGCCGGGATCGACGAGCCGCACGTGTTGGTCTGGGAGTAGTCGCCGCCGACGGAGACCGACGAGACGGACGCGGCGCTGTTGGTCGGGTTGGAGACCGTCACGGTCTGCGCCGCGCTCGTCGAACCGGTCGCCACCGAACCGAAGTTGAGCGCGCCGGGGGTGGCCGTCACGCCTTCGGACGGGTAGGGCGGGTAGACCGGAGCGGGCCACCCTCCGCAGTACGGCGTGCCGCTGATGCCGGAGTTGCCGCCACCGTCGGTCACGACGAAGTTGCCGCCCGAGCAGTTGTACACGGGGGACGAGTAACCGACGCCGGTCGCCGTGACGTTGGTGAACTTCGCGGCGCCGCCGGTCTGTTCCTGAAGGGCGAAGGTTCCGGTGCCGGCGATGGTCACGTTGTTGAGGTTGACGCCGCTGATGGTGCCCTCGACCCACTGGACCGCCTCGTACGGGCTCTGCTGGATCAGCGCGTTGGTCACGTTGATCGGCCCGTTGATCGCGCCCTGGCTGCCGTCGAACCAGAGTGCGCCCACACCGAACTGCCAGTTCGGGTCGAGGCTGCCGTCCCGGATCAGGGTGTTGTCGGAGATGGTGGTGGTGCCGACCGGTGTGGACGTGAAGCGCTGCCCCACGTGGATGCCGCCGCCCTGGGCGATACCGGAGTCCACCACCCGGTTGCCGCTGACGGTGTTGTCGTGGCCGCCGTAGATCGCGATGCCGTTGGCGAGGATCTGCAGGGACACGGTGTTGTTGGAGATCGTGTCGTTGGCGTCGGCACCGAGGGCGGAGTCCGCCCAGGTGGCGATGCCGTCGTCGCCGGTGTTGCGGATGTCGCTGTTGGTCACCTTGGAGTTGGTGACGCCGCCGTGGAAGTTGATGCCGTCGGCGGTGGTGTCCCGGATGCGCAGGCCGGTGAAGGTCAGCCCGTCCATCGGCCCGTCCATCCAGGCGCCGACCTTCATGTGGTCGATCCACAGGTTGGAGACGGTCGAGTCGCTCATCGCGCCGCCGATGCCGTTGACCTGCGCGCTGTCGTTGCGCTCCTGCACATTGCCGAAGATGGCGAAGTTCTGGAGCCGCACGCCGGTGCTGGCCGAGGGCGCGGAGTTGCCGTAGAAGCCGGGTGCCGTGCCGGTGACGGTCGAGTACCACATGCCGGCGCCGGCGATCGTGACGTTGTTGACGCTGATGTGCCCGGGGATGTTGTAGGTGCCCGGCGGGATCCAGACGGTGCCGCCGGGTCCCGCCGCGCTGATCGCGGCGTTGAACGCGCTGGTCGCGTCGCTCACGCCGGTGGAGTCGGCGCCCTTGCTGGTCACCGACACCGCTCCCGAGGGTGCGGTCAGGGCGGCGCCGACCTGCTCGAAGTCGGCGAAGTCGATCGTGTACGAGGAGGCCGTGTCGCCCGCGTCGACCTGGAGCTTGAAGGTCGTGCCCGCCGGATAGGTGGTGGAGAACAGGCGGTGGGCCTCGTCGTAGAAGTGGTGCGGGTTGCTGCCCGGTGTGTTGGTGAAGGGGTAGCTGCCGTAGTACCAGCTGTAGGCGTTGGTCAGGGTGAAGTCGGGCTGCTTGACGCCGTTGATGTACAGCGACAGCGCGGCGGTGTAGACCGAGCCGCCCGAGGTGTCGGGGATGCTGTACCGGAAGTTGATCGAGTTGGTGGCCACCGGCGTGGTGAAGGTGACGTACTGGCCGGTGCCCTGCAGCGTCGTCGCCTTGCGGTACGACGCCTCGTCGGCCAGCTGGCCCTGGGTGTAACTCGGTCCGATGGGCGAGCCGTTGCTGGCGGAGTTCTCCGCCTGTACCTCGACGTACGGCAGGCTCGCACCGCTGCCACCGGTGGCGGCGGTCGCCGCCGCGGCCGGTTGGACGGCCAGCGTGAAGACGCCGACGACAGTCAGCATCGCGGTACTGACCGCCCAGACGAGGGCTCGTCTCAGATCTCGGATGGAATGGAACACTTGCCACTCCTTTGATCACGAAATGCCGGAACTGTGCCGCTGACACCGCCAGAGAGGGAGGGACGGGACGCAAAGAGAGAGGGGGGAGACAGGAGGCGGTAACGACGCGAGTGGGACCGTAATATCCTCGACATGGACACGCAAGAACTAGACAGAGCATTGCAACAATAAAAATTCAGCCCGCAAGATCTAATGTGCCGTCGGAGGCCGCGCCCGGTGCCGGGCCGCACACATGCCGGTGCCGCCGGACAGGTTGTCCGGCGGCACCGGCGGAGGACGGGGTCAGGAGGTCCAGATCTGGAACTCGGACACCTGGCCCGCGGGCCAGCCGTTGTTGGCGGTGACGGTGACGCGGAAGTAGCGGCGGGTGGCGGCGGGGAAGGTGAGCGTGACGGTGTTCCTGGTGCCCGGGTCGAAGGTATAGGTGGCCGAGGATTTCAGGGTGGTGAAGGTGGTGCCGTCGGTGCTGCCGCCGAGGGTCAGGGTCTGGGTGCGGGCGCCCCAGGCGGCGGGCAGTTGCAGGACCACGCGGGAGGCGGTGCGGGCCGCGCCCAGGTCGACCTGGACCCACTGCGGAAACGTGTTGTTGGCGCTCTCCCAGTAGGAGCCCTGGTTGCCGTCCGTCACGTTCGACGACGGGTACACGTCGGTGTGGCTGGACTCGCTGGTGGGCCTGCCGGCGGCGAGGTCGGTCCCGGGGGTGTCGGTCGTCGCGGCGAAGTCCAGGTGGTTGATGTTCCAGCCGCCGGTGTCCTGGTCGAGTGTCAGGATCTGCCGGCCGGCGGGCAGGGTCACGCGGGTGGTCACGGTGGCCCAGGTCTGCCAGTCGCCGGTGGCGGGCAGGTCGACGGCTCCGGTGAGGTCGGTGCCTGCGGTGTTCGACAGGTGCAGCGCACCAGTCACCGCGGACGGGGCCGCGACACGGAGGCCGAGGGTGTAGGTGCCGGCCGTGGCGACGTCCACGGTGTAGCGGAACCACTGTCCGCCGCCGGTCCACCCCAGGTTGTAGCCGCCGCCGGTGTCCGAGGTGCTGTCCAGGTCCATCCCGTCGGCGCGGTAGGCGTTGGCGTTGCCGTTGACGGAGGTGACGTTGTAGGCCACCCCCTGGCCGCCGGTGTCGTAGTTTTCCGCCTGCACCGTGCCGGGCACGGCGGCCGGGGTTCCGCCGTACGGGCCCTCGGGAGCGGCCGGCGGCCAGTGGTTGTCGCTCAGTGTGGCGACGAACCCGCTGGAGTTGTTGACGTAGGCCGAGGCACCGGCACCGAGCCCGGTGACCGTGTTGCCGGTGATGGTCGCGGAGCCGGTCGGCGCGGGGTAGAACGACGGCGAGATCGCGATGCCGTTGCGGCCGGGATCGTCGACGGTGTTGTCCTGCAGCAGGGTGTTGGTCGAGGTGGAGAAGCCGATCCCGTCGTAGAGGGAGTCGGTGACGGTGTTGCCGGTCACCGTGACCTTGTCGACGATCCCGGTGTTCTGCCCGTCGCCGCCGTTGCCGATGTGCAGCGCGGGCTGGCCCTGGCTGTAGGCGTTGCCGCCGGAGCGGACCACGGTGTTGCCCGTCACGGTCGCGGACAGCAGGTCGCTGCCGTTGACACCGAAGCGGCCGGCGCCCAGTCCGATGTAGCGGGCCGTGTCGCTGATGTAGTTGTTCCTGATCTGGTGGCCGCTGCCCCCATAGATCCCGACACCCTTGCCGCCCCACGGCGCGATCGAGGTGTTGTCGCTGACGGTGACGTCGGTCATCGGGTGGTAGTAGGTCTTTGAACCGTCGCTGTTGGTGTTGTAGTTCACCGAGTTGACGGCGATCGCGTCGTCCCCGGTGCCGCGGACGAAGTTGTCGGTGACCGTCAGGTCGTTGCCGGTGTCGGCGCCCAGCGACACGTTGTTGACGTTGATCCCGTCCGCCCAGATCGACGTCAGCCTGCTGTTCTTCACCGTCCCGCCGGTGCCGGAGGCCCAGAAGCCCGACATGGTGTGCTGGGTCCAGATGCCGTCGGCCAGCCAGTCGGTGCCGGTGGTGTCCATCGCGCCGCCGTCCCCGCCGACGGTGCTCCGGCTGACGGCGTTGGCGTCGATGTGGAAGTCACGCACGGTGCACGAGGTCAGGTCGAACAGAGCCGCCAACGGCGTGTTGTTGGGGACCGGGACGTCCCGGTAGACCGTGCTGTACCAGAGCCCCGCGCCCGCGATGGTGATCCCCTGCGCGTTCAGTCCCGCGGTGCCCTTCACATAGAAGGTGCCCCGGGGGATCCAGAGGGTCTTTCCCTGCTGCTGGGCCTGGTCGATGCAGTTCTGGATGGCGGCCCGGCTGTCCACCGACTGGCCGTCGGCCGCGCCGTTGGTCGGGTTGTCGTCCGCCACCGCGCCGCAGCTCGTGATCGAGATCGAGTTGGCCGGCTGTGTCAGCGGCGCCGGCGGGTTCTCCACGTCGACGGAGTCCACGTCGTAGAAGGACGCGCTGTTGGCGGAGTCCTTGCGCAGCGAGAAGGTGGCGCCCGCCGGGATCGGGGTCCCGGTGACGAAGGTGTGCGACTCGTCCCAGAAGACCCTCGGATCGCCGTCGGCCGGGTTCTGGTTGTCGCTCGTGTTGTAGTTGCCGTTGCCCTCGTACACCCAGCTCTGCCGCGAGTTGAGGTTCAGGGCCTGCCGGAACACCCCGTTGACGTACAGGTCGAGCGTCCCGGTGACACCACCGCCGGACGCCGAGTCCGGGATGCTGGCACGGACGTTGAGGAAGGAGATCGGCTGCCCGGTGCTGTTCGTCCACTGCACCGACTGGCCCGTGTCGTCCAGGTGGACATAGGAGTGGCCCGACGCCTCCAGGGCCGCGCTCGAGTACTGCGTCGTCGGCGCCGAGGTCAGCGACCGGACGGCCGCGCCGCCGGCCGGCGTGCCCGCCTCGGCCTCGTACACCGAGAACGGCGTCGCGGCGCCCACCGCCGCGCCGGCCTGCGTCTGCGCGTGCGCCTGCGTCTGCGTCTGCGTCTGCGTCTGCGCGTGCCGGGGTGCCTTGAACGACGGCGCCCCCTGTGTGGCGGCGGCCGGTAATACGGACACGCACATCGCGCCGACCGCGGCGACGGCGGCCACCGCCAGCCGCCGGGGTCTGAAGATCGTCAGCATCTGAAGCTCCTCAACGGTGTGTGGGGGAACTGGCGCCCCGACCGTACAGAGCCCTCATGCGGCCCGCTAGATTCTGACGAAGCGAAGAATGATTCGCGCAAGGATCTGCAACTTTCTGGCCAAAGTCCGCAAATCCCGGATGAAGCGGTTCTCGACGCAGGGAGGCGCCAGAAATCCCGACATGGAGGCACCGGACGTCCCGACTTGGAGGCGCCGAAAGTCCCGACATGGAGGTGGCGAAAGTCCCGACATGGAGGTGGCGAGAAGCCCCTGCCCGTGGCGGATCTCCCGCCATGTGGGTGGGCGTTCTCAGGTCCGCTTCGGCAGCGCCGGCACGCACCGCCACGCGAGGCACGCGGCGGCCAGGTAGGCAAGCGCGCCGATGGCCATGCTGGTGCGCAGCCCGGTGTCGTAGTCGGTCGCGGTGGCGAGCAGACTGCCGCCGAGCGCGACGCCGGTGGCGCTGCCGATCTGGCGGGTGGTGTTGAACAGGGCGGAGGCGGCGCCCGAGTACGCCGAAGGCGCGGCGCCCATCACGGTGGCGGTCGAACCGGTGAGGGCGAACGAGGTACCGAACCCCGCGGCCATCATCGGGGCCACCAGCAGCGGGTAGCCGGGGTCGGCTCCCGCCGCGGCCCAGCCGGCCAGTCCCAGGGCGGCCAGGAGCATGCCGGTGACCACCAGCGGGCGGTCGCCGGTACGGCGGGTCAGCCGACCGGACAGGACGGAGGCGAACATGGTCATCACCACCGCCGGGAACAGCGCCAACCCGGTGCCGAGGGCGCTGAAGCCGCGCTGGTGCTGGAATTCCAGACTGGCGGTGAACACCATGCCGTAGAAGCCGAAGTTGAACAGCAGGCCGATGGCGGCGCCACCGCTCATCGCACGGGACCGCAGCAGGCTCGGCGGAAGGACGGGAGAGCGGGCCAGCCGCTCACGTACCGCGAACGCCGCGGCGGCCAGCACGGCCAGGACCACCCCGGCGAGAACGGCCGGATCGGACCAGCCTCGCCGTCCGGCCTCGTTGAGCGCCGCGGTCAGCAGCGCCACGGCCGCCACCACCGCACACTGCGCCGGCCAGTCCAGGGCCCGGTCCGTGCGCCTGGGCGAGCGTGCCACGTGCCGCAGCGTCAGCGCCAGGCAGGCCACGCCGACGGGCAGGTTGATGAGGAACACCCAGCGCCAGCCCATCGTGGAGACGAGCAGCCCGCCCAGCAGCGGACCGGCGGCGGCCGCGATGCCCGCCATCGAACCCCACAGCCCGAAGGCCCGCGAGCGCTCGGCCGACGCCGGGTAGGCCTGCTGGAGCAGGGCCAGGGAACCGGGCACGATCAGAGCCGCACCGAGCCCCTCCGCCAGCCGCGCCGCGACCAGGAACGGGGTGCTCGCGGCGAGCGCGCACGCGGCCGAGGACAGCGTGAACACGGCGACGCCCGAGCAGAAGATCCGGCGGTTGCCCAGCCGGTCGCCCAGCGCGCCGCCGGTCAGCAGGAACCCGGCGAAGACCAGGGTGTATCCGTCGGTGATCCACTGGATGCCGGTGAGCGAGGCCGACAGCTCCCGGCCGATCACCGGCACGGCGACGTTGATGGCCGTCACATCCAGGATCACCATGAAATACCCGGCGCACACCGCCAGCAGCGGCGCCCAGGACCGTCGTCCGGACGCCGGGGCCGGTTCCGTGAACGCCACGATCCGCACTCCGTCCCGTCTGCCGACACACGACCCAGAAGCCACCATAGGGGACGTTTCGCAAACCTTGGTGGCACTTCGGACGCGGCCCCGCCGCCGCGCGTGGCGTCAGCGCGCGAACTTCTCCTTGGCAGCCGGGGTGACCGGGGTGAAGAAGTTGACGAGGTTGCCGTCGGGGTCGCGGAACAGCAGCGACCGGTTGCCCCAGGGCATCGTGGTGGGCTCGGTGACGAACTCGGTGACGAAGCCGGTCAGGTCCCGGTGGACGCGGTCCACGTCGTCGACGAGGAACTCGGTGATCACACTGCGGTTGTCCGCCGGGTGGGCGGAGCCAGGGGCGAACAACGGAACCGTGCGGGTCCCGGCGATCGCGAGGGTGGCGCCCGCGGTCCTGAGTTCGGCGAAGTCCGCGGTGGCCCACGCCGCCCGCGCCCCGGTGGCTCGCTCGTAGAACTCGACGAGGCGCGCCACGTCGCCGGTGATGATGCGGATCGAGACGAAGTCCATGGGATCTCCTTGGCTGCTGTGCTGAAGACGTGCACTGCGCAGGCTAGGGAAAATAGTGGACAGAATCAGTCCGGTATCCGCGCTAGGTTAAGACCATGCCTCGCCCCACCGGCCGCGTGCTGACCCTCCTGGAGCTGCTGCAGTCCGGCGGCACCCGGACCGTGGCCGAACTCGCCGACCGGCTCGGCGTCGAGGGGCGCACCGTGCGGCGGTACGTGAACCAGCTGATCGACCTGGACGTGCCCGTGGAATCGGTGCGCGGCCGCTACGGCGGGTACCGGCTCGCCCCCGGGTACCGCCTGCCCCCGCTCATGCTCAGCGACGACGAGGCGCTGGCCGTGCTGCTCGGCCTGGTCTCCGGCCGCCGGGCGGGGTTGACGACGGCGGAGCGCACGGCGAACGAGACGGCGTCGGCGAAGATCCGGCGGGTGCTGCCCCAGCACCTCGCCCGTCGGCTCGACGCGCTCCTGGAGACGCTCGCGTTCACCGAGCGGCCCGGCGGTTCCGACACCCCGGACGCCGGTGTCCTGCTCACCGTCGCCGATGCGGTGCGCCACCGCCGACCGGTCTCGATCCGCTACACCGACCGCGACGGCCAGCGCAGCGAACGCACGCTGCACGCGTACGGGATCGTCGCCCACTCGGGCCGCTGGTACGTCACGGGCCGGGACGCCCGGGTCGGCGAGGACCGGACCTTCCGGCTCGACCGCATCACGGACGCGAGAACCCTGCCCGGCTCCTTCGAGGTGCCCCCGGGGCCAGGTCCGGCAGAGCGCGTGCTGTCCGGGTTCGCGACGGCCGAGTACCGGCACGAGGTGACCTTGCGGATCCACGGGACGGTCGAGCAGATCCGCGCCCGCCTTCCCGCCTCCGTCGCGAACCTGGAGGCGTACGAGCCGGTGGCGGACCAGGACCCGGCGGGCGAACGGTGGCTGCGCGTCGAGCTGCGGGCGGAGCGGCTCGACTGGCTGCCTCCGGTGCTCGCCTCGCTCGACCGGCCGTTCGTCGTGGAACGCCCCGACGAACTGCGCCACCTCGTCGCCGCGCTCGCCGACCGCCTCGCGTCCTACGCCCGCGAAGCGTGACGGCGAAGGCGGCTCAAGCTCCGCGATCCGCCCGGTGCCCTCGCTGCCTCCCCATGAGAACCGGCATCCCGCGGGCGCATGCGTCCGGGCCTCCGCCGTCCAGCGGGATCACCCGGCGCAGTCAAGCCAGTGGGCGAGCGGAGGCCGGTGCAGGCGCGACTGCGTCACCCGGCTTACGGGTCGCTTCTCGGGGGTCGCAGGACGGCGGCGCCGGCCCGCACCATCACGGACACCGTTGACCCCGCCCATTGCACGAGGTCACGCGGCAAGCCGGAGTCGAGCTCGATGGTCACCCGCACGTATCGGGTGTGCAGCTGAGTGACTTTGACGGGACGCGGTACGACGGCGTCCGGTCCCCGCTGCAATGCGGCTCGGTAGGTGTCCTTCCGCTGATTCATGCCTTGTCCTGTCGCTTGATGAGTTCGTCCGCGAGGTCCATGTACGCCGAGGCCTTGACTTCCACCGGACTTCCGAATGACTGGGCGTACAGGTCGAGCCGCGGAATGTGCGTGGACAACACGTCGAATCCCCGCTCGGTGAGAGCTTCGCGGGCGTCGGCATCGGGACCCGTACGCGTCGCTTCGGCGCGATTCGTTCGGTTCAGCAGAACGGCGGCGTGGGCCGGCTGGACGCGCAGGGACTGTACGTCGCCCATCTCGCCGCCGATGGGCGCCATGCGATCCAGCTCGATGGGAGCTGGAGTCACCGGCACGATCCATTCGCTCGCGTACCTCATGATGCTGCGGGCGATGTGCGCGTGGTCCTCCATCTGCGGAGCGTCGAACACGACGGCCTGCCGGTCGCCCAGGAAGTCGTTCACGCGCCGGTGCACATCGCCCACCGGGAGAGCGACCACAGGAAACGGGAAGCCACCTGCCAATTCGCTCCAGCGCAGCGCGGAGGAGGCGGGGTCGCTGTCGACCAGTAGCGGGGGGACACCCGACTCGTGGAGTGCGTGGGCCAACCAGACCGCGCTGGTCGTCTTTCCCACCCCGGGCTTCAGGTTCACAAAGGCGTAGCTCAGCGGCACACGAGTCAACGTATGGTCGCGAGCGGCTGCCCGGCCGTCGACTCGGGGCGCACAGTGCCGTCATTCACCCTGCGGCGCCGGTGAATCATTCGTATGGGCCAGTACGGAACTCGCAAGGCCCGAGGGGGATCGACAGTGAGCCGGCAGCTCTCGCCGGGACGATGGCCGGCTCGTCGGACGGCCTCGTGGGGGTGTGCAGGCCGCAGTCGTGTCGCTGGTCTTCCCGGCGTTGGTGACGGTCACGACGACCCGGTCGCCGGGCTTTGCGGTGCAGCTCTTCGAGGACGTGCACTCGTGGCTCTGGCGGGCGCACACCACGACCCGGGACGCTCCCCCGACCCGGGCCGCTTCGACGTCCGGCGGCCCGCAGGCGCTCACGTCGCCTTCGGCCACGGCATCCACTGCTGCCTCGAGCGCCGCTCGCCCGCGCCTCCGGGCAACCCTGGGCCGCACCCGATACGGCTCGCCCAGGGGCCCGCGGAACCACGCGCTGCCCTCGAGGACAACCTCGTGAGTCTCGGGCTCCCACAGCTCTCCCTGGTCAACTACCTTGCGGGCGCGGGTGCCCAGCCGGCCGGACTGTCGGCCCGACCCCGGTCAGCGTTTGATGCCCACGCCCGCCAACAGGCTGATCTCGGCGTCCGCGATCTCCGCACCGTCGGCGGGTCCGGCGGGCCGCCAGCGGTGGCAGCAGACGATGCCGGGTTCGATCAGGTCGAGCCCGTCGAAGAAACGGCGGACGTCGCTGTGCGAACGGAACTGCACCGGAGACCCGGAGTTGGTGTAGGCCTCCGCGACCTTGTTCCAGGTGACGGGATCGAAGTCGGGCGTGCAGTGGTTCATGGCGAGGGCGCTGCCCGTCGGCAGCGGGTCGAGCAGCCGGTGGACGATGGCGTACGGGTCGTGCGGGTCTGTGACGAAGTGCATGAGCGCGTTGAGGGAGAGGGCGATGGGCTGGTCGAAGTCCAGGATGTCGGAGTCCTCCACGGCGCTCATCAGCGCATCGGGGTCGGTGACGTCGGCTTCGACGTAGGCCGTGCGTCCCTGCGTCGTGCTGCGCATGAGGCGTTCGGCGTACTTGAGGACGAGGGGGTCGTTGTCGGCGTACACGACGCGGGCGTCGACCGCGACGGACTGGGCGACCTGGTGCAGGTTGGGCTCGGTCGGGATGCCCGTGCCGATGTCGAGCCACTGGCGGATGCCGTGCTCCTGCGCCAGCACGCGGGTGGCCCGGTGCATGAACGCACGGTTCTCGCGCGCGGTCACGGGGAGGCCGGGGTGGGCCTTGGCGGCGACCAGGGCGGCCTCCTTGTCGACCTCGAAGTGGTCCTTGCCGCCGAGGAAGTAGTCGTACATCCGGGCCGAGTGCGCCCTGCTCGTGTCGAGATTCCGGCTGGCCTGACTGGTGGTCATGTTCTCCCTTTCATGCGTGTGTTCATCGGCCCGCAGGCCAGGAACGGGACCGGTGTCGTTGTCCCTTCTGACCGCCGCCGGTTCACCCGGCGGCCAAGTGATCAGCCAGGCCCTCCTTGACCCCGCGGATGAACGCGGCGGTCTCCTCCGGCGGGTAGATCTCGCCGGTCCGGCCGGGTCGGTCGACCGCCGTACGGCCTCGCGGCCGTCGGCGAGTTGTTTCGCCTCGACGCACTGACCACCGTTCGGCCCGCCAGGGCCGCTCCCAGCCCTGTTCCCCGAGACTGTGGGCCGGCATCCCGTTGCGGATGCCCTCGTCGGTGATCGTCATGAGTACTCCTTGCGCATGCGGTTCAAGAGCGCCCTGCTGTCCTCGGACGACGTCAGCAGCGCCATACGGGAATGCGCCTCGAGATGGGCGACGACGTCCGCGCGCTGGTCCAGGTAGACGGAGGCGGACAGGAGTTCGCTGTAGACGATGTCGGGCAGCTCGGGTTCCTCGAACCGGAAATACGTGAAGGGAGCACACGCCCCGACGTGCGCACCCGCGGCGAAGGACACGATGTCCAGGCTGACATGCGCGAGCTGGGACACGTCCAGGAGCCGCTCGATCTGCTCCCGCATCACGTCAGGGCTGCCCACCGCCCGGTGCAGGACGGCTTCCTCCATGACCACCCACAACGTGGGGGCGTCCTCCCGCTCCAGCAGGCTCTGGCGGCGCAGCCGCAGCTCCACGCGGCGCGCGAGCTCCTCCTCGTCGCCGTTCGGCAGCCCGCCGCGCAGCACGGCGCGCGCGTAGTCGGGAGTCTGCAGGAGGCCGGTGACGTACTGGGGTTCATAGGTGCGCAGGGTCTTGGCGCTGGTCTCCAGGCTGACGTAGGCAGTGAACCAGCTGGGGACGACGTCGCGGTAGGAGTGCCACCACCCGGGCTCGTTGGCCTGCTCGGCCAGGTCGACGAACTCGTCGATCTCCTGGCGGTCCGCGCCGAAGGTCTCCAGGAGCTTCTCCACGTAGAGAGGCTTCAGCGCGACCTCGGCCTTTTCCAGCCGACGGATCGTCAGAGTCTTCACGCGCAGTGCTTTTGCCGCGTCCTCCAGCGAGACACCGGCACCGAGCCGCATGTCCCGCAGCCGGCGGCCGAGGACCATGCGCAGGACCGTCGGCGCACTGGTCCCGGAATGGGCTTCACCCACGCCGAACCTCCTGAAGGATCATCAACAACACCATTCTTGCAGTGACTTGATGACCACGCCAGGGTGATATCCGACTTCTGAAATTATCAGGGAGTCGGTTGCAGCGGGAGCACGATCACGCGCATAGTTGACATGTGAGCGGTCAAGCCACAGCTCTGACGCAGCATCCGGCCCGGAGCTGACGGCCGGCCCCTGACGCCATGGGCACCGGCCGGCGCGGAATGTGGCGTCAACCCCGGCAACGACGGCCCGGATGCGGCGTGGCCAGGCCCGGCCTGCTGCGCAGCAGGCCGGTTCCCGCCGTCCGACGGCAGAGACCGCCGTCGGCACCGCACGGCCCCGCTACGTCCCCCTTCACGCGGCGAGGAACCCCTTCTCCTCGATCGACCTACAGAAGGCGCCCATGGCCCCCCACAGCGAAACCGCTTCTCCCGTCGTGCTGTACGTATGCGCGGACCGAGCCCCGGGTGCGCGCGGGGCGGCCACGCTGTGCGCACAGACGGAGGGCCACGCGTTCGCCCAGGAGCGCGGACTGACGATCGCCGAGGTCGTCACCGACACGTACGGTGAGCCCGACCCGGCCCAGCGCAGAGGGTGGCAGCGGGTGAGGGAGCTGGTACAGACAGGCCACGTCATCGCGGTACTCGTCCGCTGGCCCAGCGCCATCGCCCCGGAGTCCGCGCACGAACTCCGGAACCGCGAGACCACCTGGCTCCACGACCACGGAGTGCGCATCCAGTACACCTGGGCGCCCTTGTCTTCGCGCAGCGACGAGGCGCGGTGATCCCCTTGCCGAACCTCATCCATGCAGGTGGGAGCGGCTGCCGCGGGTGTCCGGAGCACGGCCGTACGTGCTCGCGGTGATCGAGCACACGAACCGGCGCATACGGATCCTGGGCGCGACCGGCCCGCAGGCGAGCTGAGAGGTCTACGCCCGGTTCCGCTCCGAACTGGAGCGCTCCTACGCCGACACCCACAAGGCCGAGGACTCCGCCCGACGCCTCGGGTACGGCGTCAAAACCCTCACCCGCGTCTGCCGGGGCCCGCAGGGATTCCCGAACCCGGGCTTCACTGCCGTCAGAACCCTGACCGCTCGGCCCTCACAACCGCGGCCTGTTCAGTCGGACTGCCGAGCGATTGTTTCGAGTCGATCGATGACCGACATCTGGACAGCGCGCCTGGGCACGTGGGACGTCCCGCCCCGGCGTGCGCACCGCGTCACACATCGCACCCGCACCCGCACCCGCACCCGCCCCGAAGTCGGACGCGACGCACAACATCGCCGGCATCAAGGACCCGTCGGTCGTCTACTACAACGGCAAGTACCACGTGTTCGCCAGCACGGCGAGCGCCTCCGGGTACAACCTCGTGTACCTGAGCTTCAGCGACTGGTCCCAGGCGGGCTCCGCCACCCACTACTACCTCGACCGCAGCGCCATCGGCACGGGATACCGCGCGGCTCCGCAGGTGTTCTACTACGCGCCACAGCGCCTGTGGTACCTCGTCTACCAGACCGGGAACGCCTCGTACTCGACCAACGCGGACATCAGCAATCCCAACGGCTGGAGCGCCCCGCGGAACTTCTACTCCTCGATGCCTGCGATCATCGCGCAGAACATCGGCAACGGGTACTGGGTCGACATGTGGGTGATCTGCGACAGCACCAACTGCTACCTGTTCTCCTCGGACGACAACGGGCACCTGTACCGCTCCCAGACGTCCGCCTCGCAGTTCCCCAACGGTTTCACCAACACCGTCATCGCCGCACAGGACACCAACAAGTACGCCCTCTTCGAGGCGAGCAACGTGTACAAGGTGCAAGGCAGCAACCAGTACCTGCTCCTCGTCGAGGCCATCGGATCGGACGGACGACGCTATTTCCGGTCCTGGACCTCCAGCAGCCTCGCGGGCTCGTGGACCACGCTGGCCGCCTCCGAGAGCAACCCGTTCGCCCGGGCGAGCAACGTCGCCTTCCTCGCCGGGACCTGGACGAAGGACATCAGCCACGGTGAGATGATCCGCGCCGGCTACGACCAGACGCTGACCATCCCCGCCTGCAAGCTCCAGTACCTCTACCAGGGCCACGACCCCAGCGCGAGCGGCGACTACGACACTCTGCCGTGGCGGCTCGGACTGCTGACACAGACCAACTCCGCCTGCTGACCGCTCCCGGACGATCCCGCCGCCTGTGGGGCGCGGGATCCGCCGGGATCCGTTCCTCGACAGGGTCGAGGAACGGATCCCGGCGGTCACACACCGCGGACCCGCACCGACCTCAAAGTGAAGCTCGCTCCAACGAGGACGGCCGGACCGACGGCCAAGATGCCCATGCGGGCCGCGTACGACGCCCGCGCCGACGAACTGTATGTGGCGTACGCCGACGCCCCCGGTCCGAACGGACAGTCCAACGGCAGCGTGCACAAACTGGCCGTCGCCGCCGGATCTTTTGCGGCGGCGACTCGTCACGCTGCACGATGCCCGGCCGCAGAGAAACCCCGATGAGGTGTCGTCCGTCCGCACAACTCGCCTTTTTTCAACGTCCGTCGGGCGCGCGCCCCGGTGTCTCCCCGCCTGATCCGCCGGTGTCGCCGCCGGCGAGCAGCTTCTCGGGAAGCACGACGGCGAGCACGGCACCGACGAGGAACAGCGGGACCAGGTAGGCGAAGACCGGTGCCAGGGCGTGCTGGTAGGCCTCAACTACGGCGTCCTGAACCCGAGTCGGCAGAGCATGGACGAGTGCGGGGGTCAGGGACTCCGTGTCGCCGACTGTCGTGCGGCCGGTCGAAGACAGCCGGGTGCCGAGTTGGTCGGTCAGCCGGCTGGTGAAGATCGCGCCGACCGCGGCGTTCCCGACCGTCGCGCCGATCTCCCGGAAGAAGTTGTTGGCGGAGGTCGCGGTGCCCACGTCGGCGGCGGGGAAGGCGTTCTGGACGGCCAGGACGAGGGTCTGGGACATGAGGCCGATGCCCACGCCCATCAGGAAGAGGTAACCGCAGATCAGGGCGAGAGGCGTGTCCACCTGGAGAGTGGAGAGCATCAGGGCCGTGACGGCGATGACGAGCGAACCGGCGATCGGATAGATCCTGTAGCGGCCGGTCCGGCTCATCCGCAGGCCGACCGGCAGGCTCGCGCCCATCAGGCCGACCACCATCGGCAGCAACAGCCACCCGGACTGCGCGGCGGTGACGCCGTAGACCATCTGCAAGTACGTGGGCATGTAGCTGACGACCGCGAACATGCCGACGCCGATCACGATCATGCCGATGAGGGTGGCGATGTCGAAGATGGAGCTGCGGAACAGGCGCAGCGGGATGATCGGTTCGGCCACCCGGCTCTGCGAGTAGAAGAACAGGGCCCAGGATCCAACACCCGCGCCTGTGAGGCCGAGGACGAGCGGGTCGCTCCACGAATAGTCGGTTCCACCCCAGTCCGCGACCAGCACAGTCTCTTGCGCGTTCATCCCACTCGGAACAGCAAGTCGGCGTCGCGCTGTTCAGTGGCCGCGCGAGGCGAACACCACGATCTCCACGGTCGCCGTCGCCCGGCGCAGCAACCAGCAGCTCGAACATCGCCCGGTGACAGTTCTCGGAAGCATGGCGGGCCTTCTGAGCAGGTCGTGGACTCCCTCGCCCGATACGGACCGGTCACCACCTCGCTCGTCCTGCGCAGCTACCCACCCAAGTCGTTGCCGACGGCAGTGTCGACAACACCCTGACCAGCGGCGCTTGGCCCGCCCCCTACCCGAAGACCCTCCGCTTGATTTCCTGACGGTAATCCTCGAGCGTCCTGTCGAGATGCACGGCGGTGGCCTGGGCCGCGGCTTCCGACCGGCCGTCACGTACGGCTTCGTAGATGGCGGCGTGCTCCTCGACGGCAGCCTCGGACTGTGCAGTCAGCGTGTCATGGATACCGAGGGCACTGGACTGTCTCTGCAGCCGACGAGCGTCGCGCACGGCGTCGACCAGGAAGCTGTTGTGGGAGGCTGCCGCGACTGCGGCATGGAAGTCGTCGTCAGCCTGGTTGAACACGTCGACCCGTCCTTGGACGAATCCGTGACGACACGTCTCCACGGCCACTTCCATCGCCCGGAGCTCGGCAGGGGTCGCACTCGTCGCCGCAATGCTGGCCGCGGCCATCTCCTGGATCCTGCGGAACTGGAACAGCATGAAGATGTGGTCCAGGTCGGTAGGTCGGAAGAACCCACCCCAGCGACTGGCACTGAGCATGCCCTCGTCGTCCGAGACGAAGAGACCCCGGCCCTTGTGCGCTCGGATCCGCCCGAGGGCAGAAAGGATCTTGACGGCCTCGCGCACCACCGCCCTGCTGGTGCCCAGCCGCCCGGCCAGATCGTTCTCTGTCGGCATTCGGTCGCCGGGGACCAGCCCTGACTCGGCAATGAACTCCAGGATCCGCTCCGCGACGAGCTCATAGCCCGGACGGTAGTCGCGCCCCGCGGCCGCCCCTCCGCCCAAAGGCGTCACCGCGTTGGACACCGACGAGGTCCCGGTCGTGGACGTGTCGTTCATCTGCTTACCCCCATCGCTGGTCTCACAGAGCGAGCCCATCCCGTCGAAGTCACTCTACTGAACACCTCACCCAACCAAATGAATCGTACTTATCTTGTGGAGCTCCCGGCAACTGCTCACTGTTTCTCATCGCATATTCAGCCACATAACTGACTAATCGGTACAGATCAGCGGACTACGTGGTCAGGGAAGCCAATTTTTTGACTGCACATCTTCTTGACCCGAACGCATATAAGGCGCCTAATTTCGAGCGATGACCCTCTGGACGCCAGCCACGTAATGGAGTCGCTCATGACCGCGATGAAGCAGTCCGTTGTCCGAAGCAGAGCGCTGGCCGAACGGCGATCGGTTCTCCTCGCGGGGTGCGTGGCCGTCGTGATCGCGACCGCCACGGCCTGCGGGGGCGGGGCCGCGAGCACGAACAGCAAGGACGGCTTCAACCAGGTGCCGCAGAGGGACGGGGCCCTGACCGTCTGGGTGGACTCGACCCGGCTGGCTGCCGCGAAGCTCTACCAGAAGCTCCACCCCGACGTGAAGCTCGACATCGTCACCTACGACGGCGACGCCAACGGATCGAACTACCTGCAGACGAAGGTCCAGCTCTTCAACCGCACCGGCAAGGGCTGGCCGGACGTCGTCTTCAGCTCGCAGAACAACGAGGTGACCTGGGCGGTCGACGCCAACTTCGCGGCCCCCTTGGACAAGGGCCTCGTCCCGGCGCAGACCCTCGGGAAGTTCGCCGAGGGCGCCAACGACGTCTGCACAGTGGGTGGCACGGCCTACTGCCTGCGCAACGACCTCTCCCAGGCCGTGCTCTGGTACAACGCCCCGCTGATGAAGCAGTTCGGCTACACGGTGCCCACGACCTGGGAGAAGTACCAGCAGCTCGGCGAGAAGGTGGCCGCCGAGCACCCCGGATACCTGGTCGGCGACGCCGGCGACTCCTTCACTCCGGAGATCTACCTGTGGGCCGGCAAGTGCGGCGCCAACCACATCACCGGCGCCAAGTCCGTCTCCGTGAACACCACCAGCGCCGAGTGCACGAAGATGGCCGAGCTCATGGACGTACTGATCAAGAAGAAGTCCATGTCCATCAGCGGGGTCTTCAGCACCGACTTCGGCAAGAACAAGGCCGACAGGGTGCTGATGATGCCCGGCCCCTCCTGGTACGGCGGCGCGCTGTTCAAGGAAACCTTCAAGACCCCGGCCAAGCAGATCGCGGCGGCGCCCATACCCCAGTGGAGCGGTGAGACCTCACCGTCCACCGGCAACGTGGGCGGCGGTACCTGGCTGCTCTCCCAGCACTCCGAACACATCAAAGCAGCCACCGACTTCCTCACCTGGGTCACGACGGACGATGCCTACCAGGGCAAGGTCGCCCCCGGCTTCCCCGCCTACGCCCCGGCGGCGGAGACCTGGCTGAAACAGCAGAACGCCTCCGGCTACTTCGCGGGGGACATCCATGTGCTGAAGGACGCTTCCACCGAGGTCTGGCCGGGCTGGGGCTCAGGTCAGTTCAGCCAGGAAGCGATCTGGGCCGCGACGGTCAAGCCCGGTCTGACGCAGGGCAAGACCATCGTCTCGCTGTTGCCCGCCTGGCAGGACTCCATCGTCAAGTACGCCCGGTCCAACGGATACAAGGTCGCGCAGTGACCGTGACCCACTCCCCCGTCGGCTCTGTCGGTCGGCATCCCCGCGGCGCCCGGCGGCAGAGCCGGGCGGGTGTCGCGTTCGTCGCCGCCTACGTCGTACTGCTGATCGCGTTCGGTGTCGTCCCGACCGCCTATGCCGTCTACTTCGCCTTCAGCAACGCCCAGGGCGCGTTCACCGGCTTCGACAACTTCGTCACCACGATGCGGGACTTCCGGTTCGTGCCGGCCCTCGGGCACGTCGGGCTCTACCTGCTGTTCTGGCTCGTCTCGCTCGTGGTGACCGTGGTCGGCCTCGCGTTGCTGCTGCACCGGCTCGCCTCCGACGGCGCCGGGAAGGCCCTGAGATTCCTCTTCTACATTCCCGGTGCCCTCGCGGGCGCCGCGAGCGTGCTGGTGTGGCTGTTCATACTCGACCCCACAGTGAGCCCGGTCAGTTCCCTCCTGAACGCCCTCGGATACGACACGTTCGGCGAAGTCATCGCCCCCGGCCACCTGCCGCTGCTGTTCACGATCATCGCGTTCTGGACCGGCGCGGGCGGCTGGATCGTCGTCATCTACGGGGCGCTCAACAACATCCCCAAGGACGTGATGGAGGCCGCCCGCATCGACGGGGCGGGTGCCTGGCAGACCGCCTGGCGGGTGCAGATCCCCATGCTGCGCAAATGGATCGTCTACATGGTGATCCTTGCCTTCGCGGGCGGCGCACAGCTCTTCGTCGAGCCACAGCTGCTGTCCCTGGCCAGCGTGGGAGTGGCGGGACGCGACTACTCGCTCAACCAGTTGTCGTACGACTTCGCCTTTCAGATGAACAACATCAACGGCGCCGCGGCCGTCTCCGTCGAGCTCCTGATCGTGAGTCTGTCGGCCGCCGCCCTCTTCGTCGCACGGTCGGGATTCTTCGATGCCGAGTGAAACCCCCACGCACCCCGGTGTGCGTCCACGTCACGGAAAAGTCGGCGTGAGCCCGAGCCAGCCGCTGCGCAGGCCCACCCGTTCCCGCCGCCCTCCCGCCCGGCGCTACGCGTCCCGGGCGCTGATGGCCGCCGTACTGGTCGCGTTCACGGTGTTCTTCGTCCTGCCCGTGCTCTGGCTCGTCCTGGCCGCCACCAAGACCGACCACCAGCTCGTACACGGCAACCCGCTCTCCTTCGGCTCCTGGCACGCGCTCAAGGCCAACTGGCACGCGCTGACCGTCTTCCAGGACAACGCGATCCTGCTGTGGCTGCGCAACTCGGCGATCTACGCGGGGATTTCCCTGGTCATCACGCTGTGCGTGGCCGTGCCTGCCGGTTACGCGCTGGCGATGACGGAGTTCCGCGGACGCCGCGCTCTGCTCGTCGCCACGCTGATCGTGATGCTGATGCCGAACGCGACGCTGGTGGTCCCCCTGTTCCTGGAGCTCAACGCCGTGCATCTCATCGGGACGATGTGGTCGATCATTCTGCCGTACTCGTTCTACCCGTTCGGGGTGTATCTGACGTACATCTACTTCACCACCGCGGTGCCCCGGGACCTGCTGGCGGCCGCCCGCATCGACGGATGCAGCGAGTTCGGGGTCTTCCGGCACATCGCCCTTCCTCTCGCATCGCCCGTCGTCGCCCTCGTCGGCTTCTTCAGCTTCGTGGCCAACTGGACCAACTACTTCCTGCCCTACGTGATGCTGCCCGAGAGCGACCAGATGCCGGTCCAGGTGGGTGTCGGCACGCTGCTCAGCAGCGTGCCCTCCTTCAATCCGACGGTCGGATCCCTCGCCATCGAGCGGCCTCAACTCGCCCTGGCCACCTTGGTCGCGATCACTCCGGTCCTGGTCGTATTCCTGTTCTCGCAGCGCTTCCTGGTCGCCGGAATGCTCGCCGGCGCCACCAAGGAATGAAGACGCGGACCGCCGTCCCGCCGACCCTCGCGCGCTTCCGCTGCCTTCCCCTCCCGAACGGAGACGTTCCCATGCCCTTCAGTCCTGCCGATCGTTCTGCCGGCGAGGACACCGCCTCCTCCGACGGCCCGGTGTCCTCTGCCGGAGTGCGAGCCAGTGTGCCCCTGCTCGAACCTCCCGGCTGGGCGCCGGCACAGCGCGCGCTGTTCGACCTGCTCGACCACGCCTGGCGCCGTTTCGAGCGCGAGTTCACCGGCCCGGACGGCCGCCTCAACTACAACGGGCGGCTCACCACCCGTGACGGCGTCGACGACTTCTACGAGGTGTTCTTCAACTGGCCGCAGCTGTATCTGCTCGGCGGTGCGGACGACTTGCTGCCCGCCGCCGAGAGGCACTGGGAGGGCGTCACCCGGCAGCTGACCGAACTGGGCATGCTCCACGACGAGTTCGAGCGCGGCTACGACTGGTTCCACCAGGGCGAGAGCCTGCTGCTGCTGTACTTCCTGTGCATGGCGGCCCCCGAGCGCTGGTCACAACGCGCCGTGCGCTTCGCCGAGTTGTACGTCGATCCGGCGAAGGGCAACTACGACCCCGCCCACCGCATCATCCGGCGCCCGCACAACGGCAGCGACCCGGAACGGCGCGGTCTGTCCGACACCGACTCCTACCCCTGGCTGCCCCAGGAAGCCGAGTTGTACGGCTTTCCGCTCGACTGGATCCAGCCGGCCGACGCCCCCGCACCCCCGCTGTCCGCTGACCCGCGCCTCGGTAGCCAGATGCGCGATCGCATGGGCAGCGGCGACACCGCGGTCAACCTCGCCGCGGCCGGACTGGTCCTCAACGCCTGGATCCTGTCGGGCGAGGCACGCTACCGCGACTGGATCGTCGAGTACGTCGGCGCGTGGCGTGAGCGTGCGAAGGCCAACGGCGGCGTGATACCCGACAACGTCGACCCGGACGGCACGGTCGGCGGCCTCCTCGAAGGGCGCTGGTTCGGCGGGCACTACGGCTGGTCCTGGCCGCACGGCTGGCACAGTGTGGGCCATGCGGCATGCGTGGCGGCACTCGCGGCGGCGACGGTCACCGGTGACGACGAGTACCTCTCCATGGTCACCACCAGCCTCGACACCCTCATCGGTCACGGCAAGGTGATGGCCTTCACCGAAGCCGATTCCAGCCTCCCCGCGAAGTGGCTCGCCCAACTCGGTCCGGACATCTTCACACCCACACTGCACATCCCCTTCCGCCACAACGACTCCGGATGGTTCGACCACAACCCCGTCACCCCCGCCGTGCCGGTGGCGCTGTGGCACCACACGGCCGCTCCGGCCGACCGGGCCCGCCTGGAGGGACTGCGCGTTGCCAGCGGACTCGACTGGCGTGGCGTGCGGGCCTTTCGGGCCAAGGAGGAGTCCGGGCACGAAGAGGCGTGGTTCGCCTTCCTCGCCGGCGACGATCCCGGCTACCCGGAACGGATCCTCGCCGCAGCCCAGGCGCAGGTCCGCCACCGTCTCTCCCGCATGGACCGCTACCGCGATCTGGACGTGGCCGAGGAGGACATCCACGTGTGGCAGCAGTCGAACCCCGTGGTCACCGAGGCGCTCGTACAGCTGACGTGGGGCGGTCCCCAGGTCCTCTACAACGGCGGCCTGCAGCAGGCGCGGGTGCGCTACTACGACGGCGAGGCGCGCCGCGCGGGACTGCCGCCCGAGGTGGCTGCCCTGGTGACCTCGATCGCCCCTGAGGCCACCGTCGTCGAGTTGGTCAACCTCTCCGCCGAACATGCCCGGACGGTCGTCGTCCAGGCCGGTGCCTTCGCCGAACACACGATCACCTCAGTGCGCTACACGACATGCGACGACGACTCGTGGGTCGGGGACATGTACGACTACGGCCACGGTGAGCCGACCGTCGCCGAGGTGGAAGCGCCCGTCGGCAGCAACCTGCTCACCGTCGTGCTGCCCGCCTCCACCCGCACACGGCTCACGCTCCGGCTGAGCCTGCGTACGCGGACACCCAGCTACCGCACGCCGTTCTCCGCGGATGCGCCCGGGGGGTCCGGCGCCTTCCTTCTCGGCGGGGAGGCCGGGGAGTGAAGAGGATCGCCCAGACCATCAGGCTCCGCCCGGAACGGCGCAAGGACCACCTCGCCCTGCACGCCACTGTCTGGCCCGCCGTCGAAGCCGCGCTGCGCCGCGCCCACGTACGCAACTACAGCATCTTCCGCCATCACGATCTGGCATCTCGGCGACCCGGGCACCGACCGCCCCTCCTAGAACGCAGGCGACGTGCGGGACTTCCCGCGACGCACTGCGCAACGAGGTAAGGAGAACAACAGCATGAGACCCGCACGGCTCATCGTGGGACTGTTGCAGACGCTGCTGGTGGCAACAGCCGTCGTCCTGCCCGCACAGGCGGCGCACGCGGCAGACACCAGCTTCTACGTAGACCCCACCAACGGCAGTGACAGCAACTCGGGAACCAGCACATCAGCGGCCTTCAAGACGATCGCCAAGGCACGCGACGTGGTGCGTACGGTGAACTCGGCCATGTCCGGGGACATCGTCGTGAATCTGCGCGGGGGCACCTACCCCCTCACCAGCCCGGTCGACTTCACCAGCGCCGACTCGGGAACCAACGGCCACAACGTCATCTACAGGGCGTACGGCTCGGAGACCCCGGTCGTCTCCAGCGCCAGGTCCATCACCGGCTGGACATCGGCCGGCAACGGCCAGTACAAGGCATCGGTCGGCGACCTCGACTTCCGGCAGCTGTACGTCAACGGCGTGCGGGCCACGCGCGCCCGCTACCCGGACGTCGGCTCCCACTTCCAACTGCAGGGCAGCGACAAGACGGCCCAGGTACTGAAGGTCCTCAGCTCCCAGGTGGCGAACTGGGACCACTTCAGCCGCGTCGAGATGGTGCTGCAACTGCAGTGGGCCGAGAACTACCTGCGGCTGAAGTCGTACACCACGAGCGGCGGCCTGGCGAGCGTCTCGATCCAGGACCACGAGGCGGGCATCCTCTTCCAGCGACCGTATCCGCTGCTGTCCAACGGCTCTCCCCTGCACTTCGAGAACGCCCACGAGTTCCTCACCGAGCCCGGCGAGTTCTACCTCGACAGGGACGCGCAGACGCTCTACTACCTCCCCCGGGCGGGCGAGACCATGGCGTCGGCCACCGTGCAGGTCCCGACCCTGGAGACCCTCTTCGACATCAAGGGAGACAGCCTCGGCTCTCCCGTCCACAACCTGCGGTTCTCGGGCATCACCTTCACCCAGACCAACTGGACCGAGGCCGGCGACAACGGCCTGCTCAACGGTCAGGGCGGCAACTACAACATCTCCGCAGACCCCAGCAACAAGCAGTACGTCAACCGGCCGCCGGCCGGTGTCTACGCCGCGAACGCCGACAACCTGTCCTTCACCGGCAACACCTTCACGAAGATGGGCTCGACAGCCCTGGACCTGCACCACGGCGTCCACAACTCGGCAGTCACCGGAAACGTCGTCCAGGACATCGCGGGCAACGGGATCGTGGTGGGCAAGTTCTCGGATCCCGGCGTCGAGTACCACACGGTGTACAACCCGCCCGCCTCACCCGCGGGTGAGGACGCCCGCGAGGTCGTCAGCGGGGTCACCGTCACCAACAACCTGATCAACCGCACCGGTCAGGACTATCTCGGCACCGCGGGCATCAACGCGGGCTTCGTGCACGGCACCACCATCGACCACAACGACATCTCCGACTCCCCCTGGGCCGGGATCTCCCTGGGCTGGGGCTGGCAGTCCGCCACCAACGCGGAGGGCGACAACTCCATCAGTTACAACCGCATCGGCAACGTCGTGAACCAACTGTGCGACACCGCGGGCATCTACCACCTCTCCAACGACCCCGGGACGGTGATCAACAACAACTACGTCCACGACGTGGTCCGCACACCCACCGCGTGTTCCTCGGGCGTGGGCGGCATCTACCTCGACGAGGGCTCCAACAACATGACCGTGGCGAACAACGTCCTGTCGCACACCGACAACTTCGTCATCCAGAACGTCAACGGCTCCAGCGTCACCCTCTCCAACAACACGACGACCGGAGTCTCGGTGATGCAGGCCTCGGGTCTTGAGCCGGCCTACCGAGGACTGTCGGCGAAGATCGATCTCGCCTACGGCAGAACGACCACCGCATCGTCCGTCTACGGCTCCAACTGGGCACCGTCCAAGGCCAACGACAACGACCCCGCGACCGGCTGGTCTCCCACGGGGAGCGACGCCGCGGCCTGGTGGCAGGTCGACCTCGGCGATGCCTACGCACTCGGCCAGTACTCGTTCACCACCCGCCAGGACATCGACCAGCCCGCGACCCGCGGCGACTTCGAGATACGCGGCTCCAACGACCCCACGTTCGCCGACTACACGGTGCTGGGACGGCAGGACGCCACGATCCTCCCCTACAACGCGACGCTGACGGCCAAGATCGACGCACGCCAGAAGTTCCGGTACGTGCGCGTCGCCAAAACCGACGGCGGCTACTTCTACATCGGCGACTTCGGCGTCCAGCAGGCAGGCGGCGCGCTGGAGAATTCGCCCACCACACCATCCTTCAACGCGTCGACGTACTACACGATCAAGAACGTCAACAGCGGCCTGCTTGCCGATGTCTACCAAGCATCGACCGCGGACAACGCGAGCGTGGTCCAGTGGCAGAGCAACTCGGGCACCAACCAGCAGTGGAACATCGTGCGGGTCAGCGGCAACCTCTACAAGATCGTCAACCGGAACAGCGGCAAGGTCCTCGACATCTCCGACGGCTCCCACGCCAAGGGCGCGGCCCTGGTCCAGAAGACCTACAACGGCGGCAACAACCAGCTCTGGTACTTCGAACCGACCAGCAACGGATACGTCATGCGCAACTTCGAGAGCCGACAGGCCCTGGAGGTGCCTGGTAACTCGACCACCGGAGGGACCGCGCTCGGCCAGTGGACACCGCTGAACCAGACCAACCAGCTCTGGACCATCCAGTGATGCCCATCGGGTGACGACAACTCGCCCCCTCCCAGGTCGATTTGACCGACGCAGGGCGACCGGCCCTCGCCCCCCCCTGCCTTGAGCGAGCCGGCTCGTCATAGGGCGAGGATCTGCCACTGTTCCTGGGGGGCTCGGTTGTAGGTCCACTGATCGACGTTGGCCCCGTCCTCAGTGGACCCGCCGTCGACGTTGAGCGAAAGTCCGCTCAAGCGGTTGGTCAGGTAGTAGTAGCCGTCGCCGGCGGGAGTCACGGCCCAGTGCTGCTGCGGCACACTGTCGTCCGACCAGATACCTACGTTGCCGCCGTCGTCGCGGGAGAGGCCGGCCACTTCCATCAGCTTTCCGCTGTTGACGTTCTTGATCTTGTAGTAGCCATCGCCGGTGGATATGAAGGTCCACTGCTGTGCCGTGTTGTTCAGCCAGGGCCACTGCTGGACGTTGCTCCCGTTCGCGGTACCGAAGTTGTAGACGTCGGCCACCTCGCCGCTCCTGCGGTTCACCAGACGGTAGACCGTCGTGTCGCCGGGCAGGACCCGCGACTGCAGAACCGGCTTGGCGGTCCTGCCGCCGATTCTGACCCCGCCGACGTTGGCGTAGCCGCCGGTCCCGGCATCGGCCTGGATCCGCACGTACCCCACGCGCCGGGCGGGCCACTCGGCCACTTTGGTGGCGCGGTCTCCTGTCCACGTACCGGTCGCGACCTGGGTGAACGTCGCGCCGTCGGTACTGGTGTAGATGGTGTAGGAAGTGATGTCCCCGTCCGTGTTCCCGGTGCGGCTCCACTGCTTGGGCAGGTACTCCAGAGTCGAGATATCGCTCCACACTCCGCCGAGGTCGATGGTGATCGCTTGCGGGAGTGACAGGCTCCAGGTCGACCAACAGGTCTCGAAACCCTTGTCGCTCAGCCCGTCGATCGCGTTCATCGGCCCTTCTCCGGTGTGGAAACCGGTCGCGTAGGCACTGACCGGCGTCACCGGATGTTCCGCGCGCAGCATCTGCGTCGGGAGCGCCGCCCGTGAGGTGTCGGGGCTCCAGGCTGCTCCGACCTCGGAGAGCCGCGTCACGATGTTCGTGTCCAGGAGACCGTCGCGGGCGGGCGGGCAGTTGAGGATGAACGAGGTGTACTTCGGTTCCAGATCCGCCAGATGGGACAGGATCGACGCCTTGCTCAACGGGTCGGTGGTCGGCGTGGAGGGATGCCAGAACCATCCGTCGCTGATGGTCTGGCCCTGCAGGGACGCATAGGTGTTGCCGGCAGGGGAGGTGACGCCCAACGGCTCCTCGAAGTAGATCGCGTCCCCGAGGAAGGGCACCGACAGCCCGCCGTGGTCGATCATGACAATGTCCGGCTGGAGCGACTTCACGTGCTTCCGGATGCGCTGGTAGGAGACAGCTGACTGACCCATCTGCCACGCGTAGCCGTCAGTGACGAACATGTCGATGGCGCCGTAGTTGGTCAGCAGTTCGGTGATCTGGTTCAGGATGTACGTCAGATCGGCCGGCTGGATCACCTGGTCCGCGGCCACGCCGTGACGGGTGTCGTAGGCCTGCACGGTGTAACTGCGGTCCCAGATCGAGAAGTACAGGCCCACCTTCAGGCCTTTGGCTCGGAATGCCGTGACGTACTGGGCGACGATGTCCTGCGGATAGGAGCTGTTCGCGACGTTGTAGTCGTTGTACGCGGTCGGCCACAGGCAGAACCCGTCGTGGTGCTTGGTCGTCAGCACCCCGTAGCTCATCTTCGCCGCCGCGGCCGCCGCCGCCCACTGCGCGCAGTCCACCGCCGACGGGGCGAACAGCTTCGGGTTCTGGTTGGGCGCGGCCCACTCCTCATTGGTGAACGTGCCCATGTTGAAGTGGTTGAACATGCCGAACCGCATGTTCACCAAGTTGCTCAGATTGGTCTGCGGGCCGGCCGCCACCGCTTCGGCCACCAGGCCGGACAAGGCCGGCAGCACCGGCAGTCCGGTCGCCGCTACCGCGACACCTGCGGCGCCCAATAGCGTCCGCCGGGACAGTCTTCCAGAAGACATGCTCACACTCCCAGTTCCATGTGGTGTGGAAGAGACCGGTCGCGCCAGGACAAAGTGCGCGGAGAAAGCCGAGAAGCTGGGTGGGCACGGAAGGCGCCATACGCACGGGTCTCAAGCGCCAGGTGTTACACATGAAGTTCGAGCATGTGACCCGCTGGTGTCAACGGCTTTGCAGGGATGAAAAGCCTTTCACAGAACGGCGTTTTGGTCGTGATGAACTGATATGACGGCTTTCATCACGCGACAGACATTCCATGTATGCACGTTGCCGTACGCCCGATCGGAGCGCGGACCAACGCCGGCTCGGACCTGCGCGAAGCACTGCACGACCTTGCCATCGACGCCGTCGCTTTTCCGTCCAAACGCGCGGTTATCATCAACGTCACCGTTGGCATGCGGAATCGGAAACAGATCACGCAGGACGAGGAACTCCACCTCAGTGTCTACTTGTGGAATTCTGGGCCGGTCCGCGTCTCCAAGGGCTGACCAAAGCGGACATACCCGTTGACGCCGTCGAGGCAAGGAGTTCCATTTGTCCCTGACGGACAGAGCCATCGAACAGATCCGGGAGCTCATTCGAACGGGAGCACTGCCTCCCGGGTCGAAACTGCCGCCGGAACCGGATCTGGCCGGCCAGTTGGGCCTGTCCCGCAACCTGGCTCGCGAGGCAGTCAAGGCCCTGGCCGTGGCGAGGGTCTTGGAGGTGCGACGCGGCGACGGCACCTATGTCACCAGTCTTCAGCCCAGCGTGCTGCTCGAAGGCCTCGGCGGCGCGGTGGAACTGCTCCAAGGCGACTCGGGTGCACTGCTGGATCTGATGGAAGTACGACGGTTGCTCGAGCCCGCTGCCGCCGCGCTGGCCGCCACTCGTATGTCGGACACAGCTCTCACCGAGGTGAAGCGGCACCTGGACGCGATGCGAGAGGCGCACGAGGACGTCGAGTTGCTGAACTTCCATGACGCGGCTTTCCACCGCGCTGTCGTCTCGGCCACCGCGAACGAAACACTCCTGACCATCCTGGACGGGATCTCGGGCCGCACTCTGCGCGCCCGCATCTGGCGCGGACTTGTCGATTCCCAGGCCGCTGGACGGACCCTGGCCGAGCATGAAGCCATCTATGAAGCATTGGCCATCGGCGACGCCTCTCTCAGCCAGGCAGCCGCGCTCATGCACGTCAACAGCACCGAGCGGTGGCTGCGGGAACACTTGCGCCGACCTCGGAGCGGTTCCACCGCGGCTACGACGGTGGAACCGCTGTCCGGCATGCCACCGTGACGTCCAGGGTGTACGGGCAGCTCATCCATGGTGTGGATAGGCGGGATAGCGGATTCGGATCGTGGGGAGGATGGCGGCCGAGGGCCCGACGACCCATAGTCGTCCGTACCGCACGCCGCTGTCCGGACCAGTCGCCGGTGTGCGGCCGTCCCCGGCATGCCGTGCGCCGTCGGTGCCCGTGTCAGGCATGCCCGCTCCCGTACACCGTCCCTGGAGTCGCCATGCCCGGTTCCGTTCCGTCGCCGTTCACCACCGCGGTCGACGATGCCGCTCCGTCCTCTGTCCCCGTCTCGGGCCCGGCTCATCTGCTGCGCGTGTCTCTGCTGATGGCGGGCAGCTGTCTGCCGATCCTGGGTGCGGTGCTCATCGCCCCGGTGCTGCCGAAGATGCAGGACCACTTCGCGTCCGTCCCGGGAGCCAAGGCGCTGGTGCCGCTCGCGCTGACCGTTCCGGCGCTGTCGCTGGCGGTGTTGGCCCCTTTCGCCGGGGTGATCGTGGACCGGCTGGGCCGTAAGCGTCTGCTGATTGTGGCGACCCTGCTGTACGCCGGGTTCGGCACCGCGCCGATCTGGCTGGACTCGCTGGGGGCGATCATCGTCAGCCGCGCCCTCGTCGGTGTGGCCGAGGCCGCGATCATGACCTGCTGCACCACACTCATCGGCGACTACTACTCGGGCCGCCGACGAGTGAAGTACCTCGCCCTGCAGACCATGTGCGCCTCCGCGTCGGCCACCGTCTTCTTCGTGCTGGGCGGCGCCGCCGGGTCGGCGGGCTGGCGTGTGCCCTTCTGGGTCTACGCCGTGAGTCTGGTACTCGCCCCGCTGATGGCCACCGTCCTGACCAACCCGGCACCCCGCACGACAGCGGAAGTGACCTCGCCCCCGGTCGTCACACACCAACGCGGCTTCCCCTGGCGGCAGTTGGCGGGCATCTGCGCCCTCACCTTCTTCGGGGCGATGGTGTTCTACACCGTCCCGGTCGAGATGTCGTACCTGCTCGACGACCTGGGGGTGGAGAACTCCGGCGTGATCGGCCTGGCCACCGCGATCGCCAGTGCCGCCACCGTGGGCGGAGCGGTCACCTTCGCCCGCCTCAAGCGCTCCCCCGACCCGATACTGCCCGCCGTTCTCGCGGTCTGCGCGATCGGCTTCGGGGTGATGTTCCTGGCGGGGAACGCCCCGCTGTTGGTCGTCGGAGCAGTCGTCAACTGCGTGGGCACCGGCGTGCTGTTGCCCGCTCTCCTCACCAGTGCCATGTCCCGGCTGGCGTTCGAGGACCGGGGCCGCGGCACGGGGCTGTGGCTGGCGGCCTTCTTCGGCGGCGAGTTCGTCTGCCCGCTCGTACTCCTCGCCGGAGAGTCGGCGGTCGGCAGCCTCGCCGGTGCGGTGGGGGTGCTGGGGCTGCTCGCCGCAGCCGTCGCGATAGGTCTGTGGGCACCTCATAGGCATACGGCAGGACAACCCACCTAGGGGCGCGGGGAACTGCGCGACCAGCCACCGACACGCCACGGTCGCAGCTGCCACGGACTGTGCATCGGCGGGTGCGGCTGTTTCGTGGCTGGTCGCGCCCACGCGGCGGAGCCGCACATTGATACAGCCCCGCGCCCCTTAGGGGGCTTTCGTGAGCGTTGCGCCTACCTCCGCGGCCTTCCGCCTCAGCCAGATATGCGCCGCATCCTGCGCATGCACCGGGTGCCACCACATCGCCTCCTGCACCGGCACCGCCTCGAACGGGCAGGGCAGGACACGCACCGCGGCCGAGCGGACCGCCCGACGCGCCAGGCGCTCCTGGATCATCGCGACCCTGCGGGTTCCCTCGACCATGTGGGGGAGCAGCTGGAAGGTCTGCACCGAGACCTCCACCCGGGGGCTGATGCCGATCATGCTGAGCTGCCGGGTGGCGGGGGCGTCGTAGGGGCGCTGGTAGACGGCCCACGGCAGGCGGGCCAGTTGGTCGAGGGTGAGTTCGTCGCCGACCTCGGGGTTGTCGTCGGCGACCATGCACAGCCAGCGGTCCTGGTGGAGGTCGACGGCAGGGAAGCCATCGATGATTCCGTGCGGCAGCAGGAGACCGTCGACAGTGCTCAGCACCGTGGCCGTGTTCTCCACCGCTGCGGGCGTCGAGTGCTCAAAGGCGAGCCGGATGCCGGGCGCCTCCCGGTGCAGGGCGCGGGAGAGCGCGGCGCCGAACACGGCCGCCCCGTAGTCGGAGGCGAGCAGGGTGAACTCGCGCACCTCGGCGGCCGGATCGAAGTCGGCCTGGCTGGCGAAGACGCGTTCCAGCAGGTCACAGGCAGTGGCGCTGCGATCCCGCAGGGCCACCCCGAGGGGTGTCAGCTCGTAGGCGTTGCCGGTGCGGGCGAGTAGCTCGTCGTCGAAGTGGCGGCGCAGCCGGGACAGCGCGGCGCTCATCGCGGGCTGGCTGAGCCCGACGCGCTCGCCGGCCCGGGTGACGTTGCGCTCCTCCAGCAGCGCACGCAGCGCCAGGACCAGGTTGAGGTCGAGTCGGGACAGGTTCACCAGGCACCACCTATGCGAGCAGGAGCCATTCACGCCATGGATTTGGAGCATCCACAGGATCTATTTCCGTGATTGGTCGATCGAGGCCACAGTAGACCGCAACCCAGCAGGAGGAAATCTGATGGCAACGCTCGCGCAACCTGCCGGCCCGTTCGCGCTCGGCACGTTCTCCGCTCCGGACGGTGATCCGTTCCCCGGCCTCCTGGCGAAGGAGCGTGTACTCGATCTGAGCAACGCCCTGGACTGGGCGCCGTCCGCCCTGCGCGCCGTGGTGGAGCGGTGGGAGGAGACCCTCCCCGTCCTGCACTCTCTCGCGGACGACGACACTCTCGGCTGGCGGCCCCTGGAGGGCCTGCGCGTGCACGCCCCGATCGAGCCGCGCCAGATCTTCCAGTCCGGCGCCAACTACCGTCAGCACGTGATCGATCTGGAGGTCGCCCACCGCTCCCCCGACGACCCGCGCACGGTCGAGAAGGCGCGGGCGGAGATCGCCGCAGTGATGGATCGCCGGGCCGCCGAGGACCTCCCGTACGTGTTCATCGGCCTGCCGAGCGCCATCACCGGCCCGTATGACGACGTCGTCCTCCCATTCTGGGCCCGACAGCCGGACTGGGAACTTGAGTTGGCGGCCGTCATCGCCAAGGCCGCCCACCGGGTGTCTGTCGAGGAAGCACTCGACCACGTCGCCGGATACACGATCGCCAACGACCTCACCGACCGCGCCACCGTCTTCCGCCGGGACATGCAGGCCATCGGCACCGACTGGCTGCACAGCAAGAACGCCCCCGGCTTCACTCCGCTCGGCCCGTGGCTCGTCCCGGCCGAATCGATCGCGGACCCAGGTGACCTGCGCGTCACCCTCAAACTGAACGGCGAGACCATGCAGGACGAGTCGACCAAGGACATGCTGTTCGGGGTCGCCCGCCTGGTGTCGTACGTCTCCCAGACGTCTCAACTCCTGCCCGGTGACCTGGTGTTGACCGGCAGCCCGGCCGGCAACGGCATCCACTGGGGACGCCTGCTGCGCGACGGCGACGTCATGGAGGGTTCCATCACCGGCCTGGGCGTACAGCGCACCCACTGTGCGGCGGAGGCATCGGCATGAGCCTGGACCGCCACGACCCCGAGGGCGCGATCGCCGAGGCCGCCAAGTCGTACTCGAACTGGGGGCGTTGGGGCGAGGACGACGTGCTCGGCACCCTCAATTTCCTCGACGAGGCCAAGCGCCGTGAGGGGGCCGCGCTGGTCCGCCGGGGTGTCAGCTTCTCGCTCTCGCAGTCCTTCGACATGGACGGCCCGCAGAAGGGCTGGCGCCGGCGCACCAACCCGGTACACACCATGCTCGACACCGGCACCGACGCCGCCCTCGGCAACCAGGGCTTCCCGCACGGCATCGGCGGCGCCGACGACGTGATCGCGATGCCGTTGCAATGCTCCACCCAGTGGGACGGACTCGGGCACATCTTCGACCACGGCAAGGCCTGGAACGGCCGAGCGGCCGAGAAGGTCGTCACCTCCGACGGCGACCTCGTCACCGGCATCGAGCACATGGCCCCGTACGTCGCCGGACGCGGGGTGCTGCTCGATGTCGGCCACGTCTTCGGTATGGACGGCGAGTTGCCCGACGGATTCGCGATCACCGAGGAACACCTGAAAGCGACCGCCGAAGTCCACGGCGTGAGCGTCGGCCGCGGTGACATCGTGGTCGTCCGCACCGGACGGCTCACCCGCGCTCGGCGGGAGGGCTGGGACGAGTACGCGGGCGGACCCGCACCCGGGCTGTCGTTCACCACCGCAGGCTGGCTGCACTCCACCGAGATCGCCGCCATCGCGACCGACACCTGGGGCTTCGAGGTGCGGCCCAACGAGTTCGACCACGCCTTCCAGCCGCTGCACCAGGTCGCCATCCCCAACATCGGGCTGCTCATCGGCGAGATGTGGGATCTCGACGCCCTCGCCGACGACTGCGCCGACGACGGTGTCCACGAGTTCTGGCTGACCGCCGCGCCCCTCCCGATCACCGGGGCGGTCGGCTCCCCCGTGAACCCCATCGCCGTCAAGTAGCCCACTCGGAATCGCCGTCAGGAAACCCGTTCGGCCGCCGGATGCGCCCTTCCCGGACAGCAAGCGGCGCATCCGGCCCGCACCCCCGTCCCCACCCCTGGCCCGCGCTCCCCGGCGGGCGAGCCGCACCCCGCCGCCCGAAGCCGCGCGGCCCAACCCGGGAGGTATCCCGCGACATGGCTGACAGCCCCACCCTCCCCCGGCCCGAGGCTGGAGAGACGCCCACCGTCCTGGTCATCGGCGGGGGCGCCTCAGGAAACGCCATCACCATCCTGCTGCGCCACGCCGGCATCGACGTGGACCTGATCGAGGCCAGGCCCGACTGGAACGCCACCACCGGCTCGGGCATCACCCTCCAGGGCAACGCCCTGCGGGTCCTGCGTGAACTCGGGGTGTGGGAACAGGTGGAAGCCTCCGGGTACGCCTTCAGCTCACTGGGCGTGACCACTCCCGACGGCACCGTCCTGTTCGTCGCCGAGGACATCCAGACCGGCGGCGACGACCTGCCCGCCACCCTCGGCATGCAGCGCCCCCAACTGCAGCAGATCCTCATCGACGCGGTCCGCGCCTCCGGCGCGGGCATCCGCCTGGGCACCACCGCCGAGATCCTGGACCAGAACGGCGACGGTGTCTCGGTACGCCTCAGCGACGGCACGACCGGCCGCTACGACCTGGTGATCGCCGCCGACGGCGTCGGCTCGATCACGCGCGCCGCGATCGGTATCACCGACAAACCCGAGCCGACCGGCATGGCCATCTGGCGCATCGCCACCCCACGCCCCGCGAGCGTGACGCGCACCGACCTCGCCTACGGCGGCCCCGCCTACATCGCCGGGTACTGTCCCACCAGCGAGACCACGATCTACGCCTACCTCGTCGAGGCATGCCGCGACCGCGCCGCGATCGATCCGGCCGCCTACCCCGACGAGATGCGCCGCCTGGCACAGGGCTACGGCGGAGCCTGGCCCGAGATCACCGCGCACATCACCGACCCGAGAGAGATCAACTACACCTGGTTCGACCGCCTGTTGGTCGAGGGTTCCTGGCACCGTGGCAGGGTGGTGCTGATCGGCGACGCCGCCCACTGCTGTCCGCCCACCATGGCCCAGGGCGCTGCCATGTCCCTGGAGGACGCCCTCGTCCTCGCCGAACTGCTCGGCAGCGGACAGGACTGGGGCGACGAACTGTTCCAGGCGTACTACGACCGTCGCATTCCCCGGGTGCGCACCGTCGTCGAGGCATCCGTGCAGATCGGTCAGTGGCAGCTGGACGGCGTGCATGATGCCGACATGCCCGGGCTGATCGGCCGCACCATGACCCTCCTCAAGGAGCGCCCGTGACCGCCACCGCATGGTCCGCCCCGACGATCGACGTCCACGCCCACCTTCTGCTCCCGGAGGTGGAGGAGACCGTGGCCGGTCATCCCGGCCTCGCCGAGGCCCGTGCCCTCGACGCGCGCCGCAACGGCCCGGCCGCCCTGGCCGTGAGCGGCCCGATGGTCGGCGCCCGCGTGCCGAAACTGACCGACTCCGCCGTACGCCTGGCGGCCATGGACGCACAGGGCGTGGACATCCAGGTCGTCAGCCCGTCACCGTCGCACTACCACTACTGGGCCGAACCCCAACTTGCCGCGACAGTCTGCCGGTTGGCCAATGAGGGCACCGCGGCACACTGCGCGAAGGCCCCGGACCGACTGCACGGCCTCGGCCTGGTCCCGCTCCAACACCCCGACCTCGCGGTCGAGTTGCTCGACCACGCACTGGAGCAGGGACTGAGAGGGGTGGAGATCTCCTCGCACGCGCTCAGCCGCGAGCTGTCGGATCCGGCGTACGAACCCTTCTGGTCGCGGGCCGAGGAAACAGGAGCCCTCCTCTTCCTGCACCCCTTCGGCTGCACACTCGACGAGCGCCTGGACCAGTGGTACCTGTCCAACACCGTCGGCCAGCCCACCGAGAACGCCGTCGCCCTCTCCCACCTCATCTTCTCGGGTGTTCTGGACCGCCATCCGGGCCTGAAGCTAATCGCGGCGCACGGCGGCGGCTATCTGCCGACCCACCTCGGCCGCTCCGACCACGCCTGGCGGGCCCGCCCCGACGCACACAACTGCGCACGGGAGCCGAGCAGTTATGTGCGTCAGCTCTACTTCGACTCCCTCGTCCACGACCCGTACGTACTGCGGGAGTTGGTCCGCACCGCAGGCCCTGATCGTGTCCTGCTCGGCTCCGACTTCCCCTTCGACATGGGCGCGGACGACCCACTGGCCGCCCTCCGCGCGGCGGATCTGACCGACCACGACTTCCACTCCGTGCGCGGCGCGAACGCCGCCGCCCTGCTCAACCTCGCCTGAGGAGGAACCCCCCATGGGCAACCGTCTGCTCACGCACCTGCGGCACGTCGACCTCGCCGTGCCGGACTACGACAAGCAGCTCGACTTCTACTCCGGCGTCTGGGGCCTGACCCAGGTCGCCGAGGACTCCGGCATCTCCTTCCTCGCCGCCGAGGGCAGCCCCGAGCAGTACGTCGTACGGCTGCGCAAGGCCGGCGAGAAGCGCCTCGACCTGGTCTCCTACGGCGCCGCCTCAGCCGCCGACGTGGACACACTGGCCGAACAACTCCTCTCCGGTGGAGTTCAGTTGATCTCCCAGCCGGGCAAGGTGGACACGCCCGGCGGCGGTTACGGCTTCCGCTTCTTCGACGTCGACGGCCGCACCATCGAGGTGTCCGCCGACGTGGCGGTCCGACAGCACCGCAGGATCGAGGAGAAGGAGTCGATCCCGGTCAAGCTGTCGCACGTCGTCCTCAACTCTCCCGACCTCGACACGACCCGTGCCTGGTACGAGCAGCACCTCGGCTTCCGCCTCTCCGACACGCTCGGCCATCCGCACATCGGTGACGTGATGCACTTCATGCGGATCAGCAACCAGCACCACTCCATGGCCATCGCCAAGGGCCCGCACACGTCCCTGCACCACGTCTCCTTCGAGATGCGCGGCATGGACGAGTACATGCGTGGCTCCGGTCGCGTGATGCGGGCCGGCTTCCAGAAGATCTGGGGCCCGGGCCGGCACATGGCGGGCGACAACACGTTCACCTATTTCCTCGACCCGCACGGCAACACCGTCGAGTACACGACGGAGCTGGAGGTGCTGGACGAGGACACCTGGCACCCCCACGTCTACGACTTCTCCCGGCCAGAGGTCACCGACCAGTGGGGCACCGCCAACCCCATGAACGAACTGGTCACCAAGGAGTCCTTCAACGACGTCGACCGCGGCGTGTTCGTCGCCCCTCCGGTCTGACCCCGGTCGGGCCCCCGTCCGCCGGGGGCGCGGCAGCCCTGTCATGCCCTGACTCCCCGCCGCGTCCCCGGTCTCGTTCCACACGCCCCGCCGACAGGACCTCGCCCATGCGTTTCGCCACGTACGAGTACCGCAACCGACGCCAGGTGGCCGTCGTCGAAGGGGACGGCACGCTCTGTCCCCTGCCCGGTGTCAGCTCACTGACCGGCCTGCTCGCCGAGGGAGGCGGCCTGCCCGAACTGCTGGACGCGGGCTCCGCGATGCTCGACGTACCGGCCGGCCCGCACGTCTCCGACGTACGGCTGCTGCCACCGCTCCAACCGCCCACCGTGCGGGACTTCGTCACCTTCGAGGAACACGTGGAGGGTGTACGGCGGTCCGTGGACGGCGCCGCCGGTGTACCGGACCGGTGGTACGCGGCCCCCACGTTCTACTTCGGCAACCCCTACGCGATGTACGGACCGCGCGACGACATCCCCGTGCCGCCGGGGTCGGACGTGCTCGACTTCGAACTCGAGGTCGCCGCCGTGATCGGCAAGGAGGGCCGCGACCTCACCCCCGAGCAGGCCCGCGACCACATAGTCGGCTACACGATCTTCAACGACTGGTCCGCCCGGGACCTGCAGTCCGCCGAGATGAAGGTCGGCCTCGGCCCCTGCAAAGGCAAGGACACCGCCACCACGCTCGGGCCGTACCTCGTCACCGCCGACGAGTTGGAGAGGTACCGCGACGCGGACGGCTTCCTGCGCCTCGCGCTCACCGCCGAGATCAACGGCGAGGTGGTCGGCAAAGACCTTCTCTCCAACATGAGTTGGACCTTCGAGGAGATGGTCGCCTACGCCTCCCGCGGCACCGTCGTCCGCCCCGGTGACGTCCTCGGTTCCGGGACCTGCGGCAACGGCGGCTGTCTCGCCGAACTGTGGGGCGTACGGGGTGAGCAGTCCCCGCCTCCCCTGAAGCCCGGCGACACGGTCACCCTCACCGTCGAGGGCATCGGGTCCGTCTCCAACACCGTGGCGGCCGGCCCGGACCCCACGGCCGTTCCCGTCGCCCGACGCCGCACGCGGGAGCGGCCGTGAGCGATCCCCATTCAGGATCCCATCTTCGCGGCCCGACTCGGACTGACCGACGCGGCAGGGGAGATGGTCGAGCACGGACTTGCCGACTCCCACCGGCGCTTCCCCACCTTCTGGGGCCCCCACTTCGACTGGGCACCCGATTTCAACCACGGAGGCAGCGCATCGATCGCGCTGCAGGAGATGCTCCTTCCGTGTGACGGCCGGACCATCCGTGTCCTCCCTGCCTGGCCACGAGACTGGGACGTCGAGTTCACACTGCACGCCCCCTACCAGACAACGGTCGGCGGCGCATGGCGCGACGGCGTGCTGGAACGTCTGACGGTGACGCCGGCAGAGCGGGCCGCCGATGTCGGCGTACACCTGCCGATTGCCGATAGCGAAGCCACCCGCTCGCGCGGACGACGAGAACGGGCAGATCCTCGCTGTCCGCCGCCCCATGTGGCGTGGGTTTAGTGCTGGGCGAACTGGACGCTGGTGGGCTGGACGACGTTCGGCCGGATCGCGGTGCCGTTCACGGTCAGTCGCTGCCCGTAGATGTCGGTGATCCTGATCGCGCCGCCGCAGCCGGTGCCGTCGCCGGAGAGGAAGTAGTTGTAAGAGGTGCGGCCCAACTGCCGCCAGCCTCCCGAGGTACGGACCTCCAGTGCCGCCACCGGATTGCGGTGGTTGAGGACCTGGATGGCACACCAGTACTGGCTGGAGCCGGTCTTGTAGCGGACCGAGAGGGTGCCGGGGTTCGCGGGGCTGACCAGGTTCCAGGTGATCGCGATCCGGCCGAGATGGAGGTCACCGAGTTGGGAGAACGCCTCGTGGCTGAGATCGATCTGTCCGGGCGCGCAGGGCAGCGGGCACTCATTGGTGATCCGGACAGTGATGGAGCGGCCGTTCGCCGCCCGGACGTGCACGTACGCCCCGCATGCCCTGGCCGTCTCGTAGTCGGTGGTGTTCATCGCCCCGATCATCATGGTGGAGCTGGGACCGAACCCGCAGGCACCGTCCCCGACGCCGGCCTCGTAGGCGGTGGCGACACCTTGGTAGTCGGTACCGGGCTTGATGCGTCCGGCTAGCGAGACCGTGGTGGACCCAGCGTTCGCCAAAGGCGTGGTCTTGGCCGGGGCCGGTACGGGCTTCTTCTTGACGGTGGTCCTGGACGGCTTCGGGGAGGCGGTCGCGCTCCGGGACGCCGACGGGCTCGGGGACGCCTTCCCCTTCGCCGACGGGGTGGACAGCGTCTGCGCCGCGTCCGACGTCGCCTCGCCGGCGGCGACGGTCGTGCTCGCCGCCGGCTTCGCGTCGGACTTGTCGTCGGGCAGCAAGGCCATCACCAGGCAGACCACCACGCTCGCGGCGACGAGTGTCAGGGTGCCCAACATCAATCTGCGCTTGCGCCTGCGCTCCCGCGCGACCTGCCTCGTTGTGCTCATGTCCGTCCGTTCCGTGGAGGAAAACCGATGGTTCACTCCTCAGTGGCCGCCGCACGCGAAAAGGTTGCCGGGGAGGTGATTTCTTCTTTGCCTCCATGTCCGTCCCTCACGCAGAACGTCCAGGCCGCAGGGAGCACCGCCACGGGTGAGGCGAACACGGATGTCGGGATCCCTCGGTGAGCTCCCCTCATGCCATGCCGAAAGTCCAGCGGGTTCCGTCCCCCGGCACGGGGCACGGAACCCGGGACTGTGCGTCTGCCGAGCGCTACGTGGTCTGCGCGCCGGCTATCGAAGCCCAACTTGCCTTGGACGCCGAGTTCTTGTTGCCGGTGACCGTGACCTTGAGGGTGTGGATCGCCGACGGGTCAAGGTTGTTGACCGTGAACACCGGAGCCGTCGCACCCTGGGGGGAGTTGCGGTACAGGTCCACCGAGGCCGCCGCGCCACCGTCGACCGAGACGGAGACCACGCCCTGGCTGTCGTAGACGATGGAGTCCAGGGTCGCTCCGCTGCCCTTGAAGGTCAGCGTGGCGGTGTCACCCGCGGTGTTGGACCAGGTGTTGCCGCCACCGCTGGACCACGAACCGGAATACTGCCATTGGCCGGTTCCGCTGCCCGTGATGCTGTACGGCACGCTCTGCGGCGTCCCGACGACGGCGGATGCGATGGAAGCCCAGCTTCCCTTCGAGGACGAGTTCTTGTTGCCGGTGACCGTGACCTTGAGGGTGTGGGTCGCCGTCGAGTCGAGCCCGTCGGCGGTGAACACCGGAGCGGTCACACCTTGCGTGGAGTTGCGGTACAGGTCCACCGAGGCCGCCGCGCCACCGTCGACCGACACGGAGACCACGCCCTGGCTGTCGTAGACGATGGAGTCCAGGGCCACGTAGCTGCCCTTGAAGGTCAGCGTGGCGGTGTCACCCGCGGTGTTGGACCAGGTGTTGCCGCCACCGCTGGACCAGGAACCGGAGTACTGCCATTGGCCGGTTCCGCTGCCCGTGGTGCTGTACGGGACCGTCATCGTCTGCGAGGTACCCGCGAGCGGCTTGACGTCCAGGTTGGCGAACTGGCCGCCGGCGGTGTAGCTGCCGGTGAACAGCCCGACCTTGCCGGCGTTGTAGGACCCGTCGGTGACAGTGCTGACGATCGTGCCGTCGATGGCACCGGTGATCGACGCGCCGTTGACGGAGAGGGACAGGTGGTGCCAGCTTCCCGTCCCGGCCGCGCTCGGCACGGTGCCGCTCGCGAGGGTCACGACGTTGTCCGAGAAGTCCGAGCGGGTGACGGACCAACCGCCGTTGTCACGCAGCGAGAACCAGTAGCCCTTCACCTTGGAGGGGTCCTCTCCGTTGTTCTGCTGCTCTCCGGCGTTCTGTACCCGTGCGGCGATGCCCGCAGATCCGGAGACCTTGTTCATCACGTCGGCGGAGACCTGGTAGTTGGTCCAGTTGACGCTGCCGCCCGCGGTGTACGGGCGGGTGTCGGAGTTGAAGCCGCCCCATTCCAGCGGCCGGGCCGGCGTCTCCTGCTGTACGCAGTTGCCGGATCGTCCCACGCACGGCTGGATGTCGAACGCGCCCTCCATCGTGGCGAGGTAGCGGGGCTGGCTGCTCTGCGCCGAAGAGGAGAAGTCGTCGCTGTAGGGCAGCGGCAGGTCCCCGGCGGACGGACTCGTCGCGGTGCCCTTGCCCTGGCCCGTCGTGGTGGTGAAGGAGTAGGCCATGTCCGGCTGCAGGGTCACCGTGACGTGCCCCGAGCTGTCGGGGGTGACGTCCTGGTTCTTCACGAACCAGGTGGACGGGTCGCTGGACGAGAGGTTGGTCGACCAGACGTGCAGGGTGCCGGTCGACAGTCCGCCGCTGACGCCGAACGTCACCGTCTGGGTGCCGGAGGCCCTGGTGGTCTCGATGATCGTGGACCAGTCACGGTTGTTCGGAGACTTCAGAGTGACGTAGCTGCCCTGGGTGTAGGACGAGCCGCCGAGGTAGCCGGAGCCGTTGTCCAGGTACTTCCAGCCCGGCTGGGCGAACTGGGTCGTGTGTGCCATCGCCCAGGTGGAACGACCCACGGTGTAGGACCCCGACGACGGCTGGTCGGCGGTGATCAGGCCCTGGCCGCGGAAGGACACGTCGGGGTAGAGGCTCGCCACGATCGGCCAGTTGATGTTGGCGACCATCCGGCCCTGCAGGTAGACCAGGTTGTCGGTCCGAGCCATCGGCGCTCCGCCGTCCTGGAAGTCCAGCGAACCGTTCTCGCTGGCCCACAGCGGCAGTCCGAGCCCCCGGGCCGTCGCGGTGCTGGTGCACTGGGTGTAGGAGCCGGAGCCGGTGTAGGGGCTGCACGGGTAGTGGTTGCCGAGCGCCACGGCGGACTGTTTGAAGGGCGGGTTGCTCGCCATGGCGTCGGCGGTCGACCAGCCGGAGTCGTTGGCGTCGGCGGCCACCACCTGCACGCTGCCGTAGCCGTTGTTGTTCAGGGCGGTGCGCAGCTGCGGGAACCAGTTGGCGTCGTAGCCGTGCTCGTTCCAGCCGCCGACGTAACTGATCGTCAGGCCGTGCTGCTTGGCGCAGCCCAGCCAGTCGAGGACGTACCGGATGCCGTCGGCGTTGTAGAAGGACGATCCCACCCACGCCGGAGCCGACCAGGTCAGCCCGTACAGCTTGATGTTGGGATTGCGCTGCACGGCCTGCTCGCCGAGCCAGAACTCGTACCCGACGTTGCAGTCGATCTTGCCCTTGGTCTCCTCGAAGGACGGTTCCGCGCCGGAGGTCGAGTTGCCCGAACCGCCGGTCTCCAGCTTGAGGATCTGGACCTGTGCGCCGAATCCGGGCTTGAACAGGTAGTCCAGGACCTGGCTGCGCTGGGGCTCGGGATAGTCAGCCAGCAGGCGGCTGTTCCCCCCGCCTCCGCTGATCGCGCCGTCGCCGTCGAATGTCAGCCCCGGCGACGAGCCGTCGACCGAGACGGTGGTCGCCGATGCGGCCACCGCCGGCGCCGCCGACACTCCGACCGAGAGCCCGGCCGCCAGAACCATCCCGCTCAGCCCGGCCAGCCAGCGGCGCCGCGCCGCTATCCGCCAACGGATTCTTGCCATGAACGTCCTCCTGAGGACACTTTCACCAATTGAGATCGCCCTTTGCGGGCAGCTACGCGCCTGTGGGCGGGCAGCTGTACGACGCGCCGGCGGGCAGTCCGGGGCCGCGCCCGGAGACCGGGCACGGCGTCGACTGCGGCTCAGCCGGGACTCCGCCTCTGGCTGGAGCCGCCGTTACAGGTCCACGGCTGGACGAGGGCGCCGTTGGCGGCCGACGCACCGCTGACATTGCGCCTGACGAGCTTTGGCCTGCGCCGGCTGGAGGGTACGCAGCGGCTGACCAGGACTGGTCCCCGCGTTCGCGTTGTTCTCGCCGGGGACACGTGGCAGATCGTGTTCGTGCCGGCAGTTACCGTGGGCGCCCACGCGAGGCCGGCGATGAGGATCACCCGGCAGCGCAGATGGAGCAATGATCTGAACATGTCAGCATCTTTCGATCGTAGGTGCGGCCGTTGGCGACCGTGCGACACGTTCCGTCCGCGAGAAGGAGGGGCGCCCCCGCCGCACGCTCCTCCCGCTGCGGCTGCTCACACCGACGGCTTGATCCCATGACCATCACATCCAACGAGATGGCGCACAATCAAACGCGAGACACAGGAAACTGCCTCACAACCGCACAGTCAATAGTCCCGACATCACCTGCTAAGGCAAGGCGATACGACGCCGTCGCTCAATCGAGAGATCCCATGTAAGTCACATCAGTTAACTGCCGCGACTCTTGACCGGCCCTTCCGGCAGGACCATGATTCCGACTGTTCCAGCGAGTGGAGCGTAAGACGACACACTGACGACCAGGCCACCCGTCACGACATCCATCCCATGTATGAATCCACTGCCGTTTCCTACGTCATCAGTAGGCCTTCCACGGGGAAGTGGTGCAGTGCAACAAAATCAAACATCAGATCCGCGCACCAGAGTCGGCGACTCCGCCACTCCCGGGCCAGACATGGGTGCGCGCCCGTCCCGACAGCCTTGTAGTCACGAACCGCCAGGGTTCCGGGTGCGACGGGCACCCGGCAGGACGACGAGGCGGCGGGGCAACGGCCATCGACGTCCCCACACAACGGGTGCTTCCCACTCCGCCGGAGCGGCTGGCGGCGTGCGCCTGGACTGGCGTCACGACGCGGAACGGACAAAGGGAACGCGGAGCTGACAAGGGAGGCGGACGGCGGTGCCTCTACGACGGAGTCGCCGGTGCCGGTCGTGCGGTCACGTCGGCGGACGGATAGGCAGGTGCCTGTCTGTGCGCGGGGCCCGTGAGGCGTAACTGCGTGGGGAATGGGGTCATCGCCGGTGCTGCGAGGGTGCCTGCCCCGCCGGAGGACCTGAAGGGGAGCCCAAACGGGAAAACCCGGCGGTCCGTGTGGAATCGGCGGCTTGCTGCCGCTCCTGCGACAGTCCGAGCCAGGCGAAAAGGCGGAACTGTACCTACAGCTGGGGCTGCGCCTCACATACGACCACGACAAAGAGATGGTGTCGGTCGAGGCTCGACCAACACCATCCAGAGTTTGTGTCCGAGGGGGGACTTGAACCCCCACGCCCGATAAAGGGCACTAGCACCTCAAGCTAGCGCGTCTGCCATTCCGCCACCCGGACCAGGTGTCTGCCACCTGACCGGGGGTGTTCCCCGCGGCGACAGGGACAACAATACCAAGCTTTCGGAGTGCCTTTCACCTGCGTTTCCGTCGGCATATCCGCAGGTCGGCGCCCCCTCACGGTACGTACCCGACCCGCTACCGGCTCAGTTCGGCGGCGGCCCCGACCGTACGCCGAGTACGCCGGGTACGCCGGGTACGCCGACGTGCGGACCGCGCCCGGGGCGCCGCAGGACACCGTGGGGGGCGCCGCACGACACCGTGGGGGTCGCCGCTGGGCGCGCCCAGTGCCGGACGCGCCCTGCGCCGGACCGGCCAGGATCCGGCGGAGATCATCCGCTCGGTCCAGGTCCGGGTCCAGGTCCGGGTCCCGGCGTCGTACGACGACCCGGCGGCGACCCGGGCCACGGTCGCCGCCCCGCCCCCGCCCCGTCCTCGCCCCCGCCCTCGCCCTCGCCCTCGCCCTCGCCCTCAGGGCATGAGCTGGTACTCCGGGAAGTTGCCCGGCAGCCGCTCCCCCGCCGGCCCCTGCGTCACCGCGCGCACCAGCAGTTCGCCGCCGACGAAGGCGCCCCGCCAGGACGCGCCGAAGCCGCCGAACAGTTCGTCCCGGTCGCCTCGAGAGCGTGGCTTGCCGTGGCCGACCTTGAAGGCTCGGATCTGCGGGGCCAGCCTCGCGAAGGTGGCCTCGTCGTCGGTGGAGAGCGTGGCGACCAGCGCGCCGTTGGACGCGTTCATGGCGGCCAGCAGTTCGGCCTCGGTGTCGACCAGGACGATCGTGTCGACCGGGCCGAACGGTTCCGCGTGGTGGAGCGGGGAGGACCGGGGCGGGTTGAGGAGAGTGACCGGGTGGACGTACGACGACGTGTCCTGGCCGGGCAGGAAGCGCGCGTCGGCCGGCCGGCCGCGGTGCAGTGGGACGGCGCCGCGGTCGACGGCCTCGGCCACCTGGTCGGTCAGGTCCTTGGCCTTGGCCGCGTTGATCACCGGCCCGAGGTCCAGCTCGGGCAGCGGGTCGGCGGGGTCGCGGACCGCAAGGGGGTGGCCCACGCGCAGCCCCCGGACCGCCGGGAGGTAGGCGGTCAGGAACTCGTCGAACAGCTCGCGCTGGACGACGAAGCGCGGGTAGGCGGTGCAGCGCTGTTTGCCGTAGTCGAAGAGCTTGGGGACGACGGCGGTGAACGCCTCCCAGCCGGTGAAGTTCCAGATGCCCCAGGTGTTGAGCCCCTCCTGTTCGAGTACGTGCCGTTTGCCGAGGTCGGCGACGGCGGTGGCCACCGCGGCCCCGGTGTCCCGGCCTCCGACGAAGGAGACACAGCCGATCTCCGGCGCCCGCACCAGCACCTCGGAAAGCTCGCCCCCGCTGCCGCTCAGCAGCGTCACCGGCAGGCCCTCCCGGGCGGCCAGCGCGCAGGCCAGGGTGAGACAGGCGACGCCGCCGTCGGTCGGGGTCTTCGCCACCACCGCGTTGCCCGCCAGGGCCTGGACCAGTACCGCGTGGACGAGCACGCTCATCGGGTAGTTCCAGCTGGCGATGTTGGACACCGGGCCGTCCAGCGGGGCGCGCCCCGCGAGCATCGGCCCGATGCCGTCGACGTACCAGCGCACCCCGTCGATCGCCCGGTCCACGTCCGCCTGGGCCGGCCGCCAGGGCTTGCCGATCTCCCAGACCAGGAGCAGGGCGAGCAGTTCGCGGTGTTCGGTCAGGGCGTCCAGGGTGGCGGCCACCCTGGCCCGGCGCTCGTCCAGCGGGACGTGCCGCCAGGCCCGGTGCTGGTCGAGGCAGGCGCGGACGGCCCGGTGGGCGGTGCCGCGGTCGAGCCGTGGGGCGCCGGCGATGGGGCTGCCGTCGACGGGGCTGGTCGCGGGCAGCGGCCGGCCGTCGGGCTGCCAGGTGCCGGTGTGGAGGTTGAGGACCCGGTCGTCCCGGAAGGCCTCGGGGGCGAGAGCGAGACAGCGCGCCCAGGCGTCGCTCCACGCGGTGCCGGGCTTCTGGATCAGAGGGATCGAAGCGCCGAGGGCCATGGCTCAGCTCCCTTCCGGCTGCCGCGCGTCCAGCAGGTCCAGGACCAGCCGCGCGGTGGCGGTCGGTGTGCTCCCCACCCGCACCCCGACCGCCTCCAGCGCCTCCTGCTTGGCCCGCGCGGTGCCGGCCGAACCGGAGACGATGGCGCCCGCGTGACCCATGGTGCGGCCCTCGGGCGCGGTGAACCCGGCGATGTAGCCGACGACCGGCTTGGTGACGTGGTCGCGGATGTAGGCGGCGGCCTGTTCCTCCGCGTCGCCTCCGATCTCCCCTATGAGGACGACGAGTTCGGTGTCGGGATCCTCCTGGAAGGCGGCCAGGCAGTCGATGTGGCTCGTGCCGACGACCGGGTCTCCTCCGATGCCCACGCAGGTGGAGAAGCCGATGTCGCGCAGTTCGTACATGAGTTGGTAGGTCAGGGTGCCCGACTTGGAGACGAGTCCGATCCGGCCCGGCTTGGTGATGTCGGCGGGGATGATGCCCGCGTTGGACTGGCCGGGGGTGATCAGTCCGGGGCAGTTGGGGCCGATGATCCGGGTGCCCTTGCCGCGGGCGTACGCGGTGAAGGCGACGGAGTCGTGGACCGGGATGCCCTCGGTGATCACCACCGCGAGGCCGATACCGGCGTCGGCGGCCTCCAGCACCGCCGCCTTGGCGAAGGCGGGTGGCACGAAGACGACCGTGACGTCGGCGCCGGTCGCGGCCATGCCCTCGGCGACCGTGCCGTAGACCGGGACCGCACGCTCGTCGAAGTCGACGCTCTGGCCCGCCTTGCGCGGGTTGACGCCGCCGACGACGTCCGTCCCGGCGGCGAGCATCCGCCGGGTGTGCTTCATGCCCTCGCCGCCGGTCATGCCCTGGACGAGGACCTTGCTCTCCTTGGTGAGGTAGATCGCCATGTCGTCCCGTCTCCTCAGGTTGTGGTGGCGAGTTGGGCCGCGCGGCGGGCGGCGCCGTCCATGGTGGTGGCCTGTTCGACCAGGGGGTGCGCGCGGCCGTCGAGGATCGCCCGGCCGCGGGCCGCGTTGTTGCCGTCGAGCCGGACCACCAGTGGCTTGGTCAGCCGGACGGTCTCCAGGGCCTGCACGATGCCGTCGGCGACCGCGTCGCACGCCGTGATTCCGCCGAAGACGTTGACGAAGACCGACTTCACGGCCGGGTCGGAGAGGATCACCGACAGTCCGTCGGCCATGATCTGGGCGGAGGCTCCGCCGCCGATGTCCAGGAAGTTGGCGGGCCTCGCGCCACAGCCGGCCACCACGTCCAGGGTGGACATCACCAGGCCGGCGCCGTTGCCGATGATGCCGACAGCGCCGTCCAGCTTGACGTAGTTGAGGCCGCGGGCGGCGGCCACCGCCTCCAGCGGGTCCCGGTGCCCGCCCTCCTCCTCGCCCCAACGGGCCTGCCGGAAGCGGGCGTTGTCGTCCAGGGTGACCTTGCCGTCGAGCGCCAGGATCCGGCCCTCCGTGGTCCGCACGAGCGGGTTCACCTCGACGAGCAGGGCGTCCTCGCGGACGAGCACCTGCCAGAGCCGCACCAGGACGTCGACCGTCTGCGGCGGCAGTCCGGCGGCGCCGGCGATCTCCTGGGCCTTGGCGGAGGTGACGCCGACCGCGGGGTCGACGGGGATGCGGGCCACCGCCTCGGGGCGGGTCGCGGCCACCTCCTCGATCTCCATACCGCCCTCGGCGGAGGCGATCGCCAGGAAGCCGCCGGCCGCCCGGTCGAGGACGTACGAGACGTAGAACTCGCTCTCGATCTCGACCGGTTGGGCCAGCATCACCTTGCCGACCGTGTGCCCCTTGATGTCCATGCCCAGGATCTGGCGGGCCGTCAGTTCCGCGGCGGCCGGGTCGGCGGCGAGCCTGACGCCGCCCGCCTTGCCCCGGCCACCGGTCTTGACCTGCGCCTTCACTACGACCCGGCCGCCGAGCCTGCGGGCGATCTCCCGGGCCTCCTTGGGCGAGTCGGTGACCTCGGCCCTCGGCACCACGATGCCGTGTTCCTCGAAGAGTTCCCTTGCCTGGTGTTCGTACAGGTCCATTCCGGCTCCTGTCTGCGAAGTCATCCAGAAGTCATCGCGAGGCCGAACTCCGATGACTGAAAAGTGCCGCACGCCCCCTGGACACCACCCACCGGATGCGGGATAACAAGCTTCATACAGTATTCGTCGACTGTATGCAATGTACGAAGACGGCATCCAACCCCCTACGAAGGGACAGGACTTCGCCATGCCCGACGACACCCAGGACGTGATTTCCGGTGGTCATCTCGTTGCCAAGGCGCTGAAGGCCGAGGGGGTCGACCGCATCTACACCCTCTGCGGCGGCCACATCATCGACATCTACGACGGCTGCGTAGACGAGGGCATAGAAGTCGTCGACGTCCGCCACGAGCAGGTGGCCGCGCACGCCGCCGACGGCTACGCACGCATCACCGGCAGGCCGGGCTGCGCGGTCGTCACCGCGGGGCCGGGGACGACCGACGCCGTCACCGGGGTCGCCAACGCCTTCCGCGCGGAGTCCCCGATGCTGCTGATCGGCGGCCAGGGGGCGCTCACCCAGCACAAGATGGGGTCCCTGCAGGACCTGCCGCACGTCGACATGATGGCGCCGATCACCAAGTTCGCGGCGACCGTCCCGGACACCGCCCGCGCCGCCGACATGGTCTCGATGGCGTTCCGCGAGTGCTACCACGGCGCCCCCGGCCCCTCCTTCCTGGAGATACCGCGCGACGTCCTGGACGCCAAGGTCCCGGCGGAGAAGGCGCGCGTCCCCCGGTCCGGCGCCTACCGGGCCTCCACCCGCTCGGCCGGCGACCCCGAGGCGATCGAGAAGCTCGCCGACCTCCTCGTGCACGCGGAGAAACCGGCCATCCTGCTGGGCAGCCAGGTCTGGACGACCCGGGGCACCGAGGCCGCCATCGAGCTGGTCAGGACCCTCAACATCCCGGCGTACATGAACGGCGCCGGACGCGGCACCCTGCCGCCCGGCGACCCGCACCACTTCCAGCTCTCCCGCCGGTACGCGTTCTCCAACGCCGACGTCATCGTGATCGTCGGCACGCCCTTCGACTTCCGGATGGGCTACGGCAAGCGCCTCTCCCCCGCCGCCACCGTCGTCCAGATCGACCTCGACTACCGCACGGTCGGCAAGAACCGGGACATCGACCTCGGGATCGTCGGCGACGCGGGGCTGGTCCTGAAGTCCGTGACCGAGGCCGCCTCGGGGCACGCTTTCAATGGATACAGCAACGGTGGTGCCTCCCGGCGCAAGGAGTGGCTCGACGAGCTGCGGGCCGCCGAACAGACCGCGATCGAGAAGCGGTTGCCGCAGCTGCGGTCGGACGCCTCGCCCATCCACCCGTACCGCCTGGTCAGCGAGATCAACGACTTCCTCACCGAGGACTCGATCTACATCGGCGACGGCGGCGACATCGTCACCTTCTCCGGGCAGGTCGTGCAGCCCAAGTCACCTGGGCACTGGATGGACCCGGGCCCGCTCGGCACCCTCGGCGTCGGCGTCCCCTTCGTGCTCGCCGCCAAGCAGGCGCGGCCCGACAAGGAGGTCGTCGCCCTCTTCGGCGACGGCGCGTTCTCCCTCACCGGCTGGGACTTCGAGACCCTGGTCCGCTACGACCTGCCCTTCGTCGGGATCGTCGGCAACAACTCCTCGATGAACCAGATCCGTTACGGCCAGGCCGCCAAGTACGGCAAGGAGCGCGAGCGGATCGGCAACACCCTCGGGGACGTCCACTACGACAGGTTCGCCCAGATGCTGGGCGGTTACGGCGAGGAGGTCCGCGACCCCGCCGACATCGGCCCCGCCCTGCGCCGGGCCCGGGAGTCCGGCAAGCCGTCGCTGATCAACGTCTGGGTCGACCCGGACGCGTACGCCCCCGGAACCATGAACCAGACCATGTACAAGTGAGGTGAACGCCGATGACCACCAAGGCACTCGAAGGCATCCGCGTCCTCGACATGACGCACGTCCAGTCGGGGCCGTCCGCCACCCAGCTGCTCGCCTGGCTCGGCGCGGACGTCGTCAAGCTGGAGGCGCCGACCGGTGACATCACGCGCAAGCAGCTGCGTGACCTCCCGGACGTCGACTCCCTCTACTTCACGATGCTCAACTGCAACAAGCGGAGCATCACCCTCAACACCAAGACCGAGCGCGGCAAGGAACTCCTCACCGAGCTGATCCGCCGCTCGGACGTGATGGTGGAGAACTTCGGGCCGGGCGCGGTCGACCGGATGGGGTTCACCTGGGACCGCATCAAGGAGATCAACCCCCGGATCGTGTACGCGTCCATCAAGGGGTTCGGGGAGGGCCCGTACACCGACTTCAAGGCGTACGAGGTCGTCGCCCAGGCGATGGGCGGCTCGATGGCGACCACCGGCTTCGAGGACGGGCCGCCGCTGGCGACGGGCGCGCAGATCGGTGACTCGGGCACCGGGGTGCATACAGTAGCCGGGATACTGGCGGCGCTCTTCCAGCGGGAGCGGACCGGACGCGGCCAGCGGGTCAACGTCGCCATGCAGCACGCCGTGCTCAACCTCTGCCGGGTCAAGCTGCGCGACCAGCAGCGGCTGATGCACGGACCGCTCGCCGAGTACCCCAACGAGGACTTCGGCGACCAGGTGCCCCGCTCCGGCAACGCCTCCGGCGGCGGTCAGCCCGGTTGGGCGGTGCAGTGCGCGCCGGGCGGTCCGAACGACTACGTGTACGTCATCGTGCAGCCCGTCGGCTGGCAGCCGATCACCCGGCTGATCGGCCGGCCGGAGCTGGCGGAGGACCCGGAGTGGGCGACCCCGGAGGCCCGCCTGCCCAAGCTCAACAAGATGTTCCAGCTGATCGAGGAGTGGTCCTCGACGCTCCCCAAGTGGGAGGTGCTGGAGAGGCTCAACGCCCACAACATCCCGTGCGGGCCGATCCTCTCCACCAAGGAGATCATCGAGGACGAGTCGCTGGTCGCCAACGAGATGGTGGTCACCGTCCCACACCCCGAGCGCGGTGAGTTCGTCACCGTCGGCAGTCCGCTCAAGCTCTCCGACTCCCCTGTGGACGTGACCGGTTCGCCGCTGCTCGGCGAGCACAACGCAGAGGTCTACATCGGCGAACTCGGTCTCAGCGACGAAGAGTTGCGCCTGCTCAAGTCGAACGGAGTGATCTGACGTGATGGCAGAGGACCGGGAGCTGCGGGTCCGTCACCTCCTCGACTCCGTACGCGCGGAGGGCCGTGACGCGCTCACGGCGCCTGAGGGCAAGGTGATCGCCGACGCGTACGGGATCACCGTACCGGGCGAGGAGCTGGCGAGGGACGTCGACGAGGCGGTGGCGCACGCGGCACGCTTCGGCGGACCGGTCGTCATGAAGATCGTCTCGCCGGACATCCTGCACAAGACCGATGCCGGCGGGGTGATCGTCGGGGTCGAGGGCGCGGCGGACGTGCGCGCGGCCTTCCACCGGATCGTCGAGAACGCCAAGGCCTACGCCGCCGAGGCGAGGATCGAGGGCGTCCAGGTCCAGGAACTGCTGCCGAAGGGCACGGAGGTGATCGTCGGCGCGGTCACCGACCCCACCTTCGGGAAGGTCGTCGCCTTCGGGCTCGGCGGGGTGCTGGTCGAGGTCCTGAAGGACGTCACCTTCCGGCTGGCGCCCGTCTCCGCCGACGAGGCGCTCTCCATGCTCGACTCCATCCAGGCCGCCGAGGTGCTGCGCGGGGTGCGCGGGCAGGCCGGTGTGGACCGGTGGGCGGTCGCCGAGCAGATCCGGCGCGTCTCCCAACTGGTCGCGGACTTCCCGGAGATCGCCGAGGTGGACCTCAACCCGGTGATCGCCACTCCGGAGGGCGCGGTCGCCGCCGACATCAGGATCATCCTCGCCGGGAAGCAGCCGCCGCCACGCCGGAAGTACGCGCGCGAGGAGATCCTCACCTCGATGCGCCGGCTGATGCAGCCCCGCTCGGTCGCCGTGATCGGCGCCTCCAACGAGCCGGGCAAGATCGGCAACTCGGTGATGCGCAACCTGGTCGACGGCGGCTTCGCCGGGGAGATCCATCCGGTGAACCCCAAGGCCGATGACATTCTGGGCCGCAAGGCGTACAAGAGTGTCACGGACGTTCCCGGAGAGGTGGACGTGGCAGTCTTCGCCATTCCCGCCAGGTTCGTGGCAGCGGCGCTGGAGGAGGTGGGCCGCAAGAGGATCCCCAACGCCGTCCTGATCCCCTCCGGTTTCGCGGAGACCGGCGAACACGAACTCCAGGAGGAGATCGTCGCGATCGGCGAACGGTACGGCGTCCGTCTCCTCGGCCCGAACATCTACGGCTACTACTCCACCTGGCAGGACCTGTGCGCCACGTTCTGCACCCCGTACGACGTGAAGGGCGGCGTGGCGCTGACCTCGCAGTCGGGCGGGATCGGCATGGCCATCCTCGGCTTCGCCCGCACCACCAAGACGGGTGTGTCGGCGATCGTGGGCCTCGGCAACAAGTCGGACCTGGACGAGGACGACCTGCTGACCTGGTTCGGCGAGGACCCGCACACCGAGTGCATCGCGATGCACCTGGAGGACCTCAAGGACGGCCGCGCCTTCGTCGAGGCGGCGCGAAACACCGTACCGAAGAAGCCCGTCGTGGTCCTCAAGGCGGGCCGTACGGCGGCCGGTGCCAAGGCGGCCGGTTCGCACACGGGCGCGCTCGCGGGCGACGACGCGGTGTACGACGACATCCTCCGGCAGGCCGGGGTGATCCGGGCGCCGGGCCTGAACGACATGCTGGAGTACGCGCGCGGCCTGCCGGTGCTGCCTGCCCCGCAGGGCGACAACGTCGTGATCATCACCGGCGCGGGCGGCAGCGGGGTGCTGCTGTCCGACGCCATCACCGACAACGGCCTGTCCCTCATGGAGATACCGCCGGACCTGGACGAGGCGTTCCGCCGCTTCATCCCGCCGTTCGGAGCCGCGGGCAACCCGGTGGACATCACGGGCGGCGAGCCGCCGTCGACGTACGAGGCGACGATCCGGCTCGGCCTCGAGGACCCGCGCATCCACGCCCTGGTCCTCGGCTACTGGCACACCATCGTCACCCCGCCGATGGTGTTCGCGGAGCTGACCGCGCGGGTGGTCGCGGAGTTCCGGGAGCGGGGCATCGAGAAGCCGGTCGTCGCCTCGCTCGCGGGGGACGTCGAGGTCGAGGAGGCCTGCCAGTACCTGTACGAGCGGGGGGTCGTGGCGTACCCGTACACGACCGAACGGCCGGTGGCCGTGCTCGGCGCCAAGTACCGCTGGGCGCGGGCGGCCGGACTGCTGGGGGGCGGCTCATGACCTAGCCGAGGAGGGGGCCGGCCGGCGGTGCGCTGCGGCCGGCCCCGGGACCCGTGCGCGCACGAAAGGCATTGGACAGGGGGCGCTGGCCAGAGCTTTCGACGCAAGGGGTGCTGAACGAACATGTCATCCATCGATCTAACGGCGTCCGTCCCCTTCAGGGAGGTGACGGACCGCAACGGCCGCACATACCGGATCGGCGAGACCGACGTCGATCTGATGGGCCGCGCACGCAAGTGGATGGTCATCCTGCCCTGGGTGGGCATGATGGGCATCAGTTCCGCCGAGTACGCGTTCACGTCGGCGGAGGACACGCTGCACGAGGCACATCTGTGGAGCAGCGGGCACATCTTCTGGCTGATGGGCGTCTGGGTGTTCTTCCAGGCGGCCGTGGCCTTCCCGGCCGGGCAACTGCGGGAGAGCGGACGGCTCCCCGCGCGTACGGCCATGCTGATCGGTGCGGTCGGCACGCTGCTGGGCTATGTGGCGCTGGCGTTCGCGCCGAACGTGGTCGTCGCCTATCTCGGCTTCGGCATGTGCAGCGGTGTCGGCGCCGGTCTCGTCTACGCGACCTGCGTGAACATGGTCGGCAAGTGGTATCCGGAGCGCAAGGGCGGCAAGACGGGCTTCGTGAACGGCGGTTTCGCCTACGGGTCCGTGCCGTTCGTGTTCCTCTTCACCTCCGTCCTCGACCTGAGCAACTACAAGGTCCTGCTCACCACGGTCGGCGTCGGACTGTGTCTGGTGGTGGCGTCGGCCGGCTGGTTCTTCAAGGACCCGCCGAAGAACTGGTGGCCGCCGCATGTCGAACCCCTGAAGGCCACTCAGGATCTCCGGATCAGGCGGGCGTTGGAGAAGAACCCGCCCGCCGTCAAGCAGTACACCCCGAAGGAGGCGGCCCGTACGCCCGTCCTGTGGATGATGTGGTTCTGCCTGCTGTGCACGGCCGGGATCAACATCTTCGGCATCGCCTTCCAGGTGCCGTTCGGCAAGGACATGGGGTTCGCGGGTGGGATCGTGGCCACGGCCATGTCCCTGAAGGCGATCGTCAACGGCACCGGCCGCGGGGTCATCGGCTGGATCTCCGACCGGTACGGCCGCCGCAACACGCTCATCATCGTGTGCATCGTGCTCGGCAGCGCGCAGTTCGGTGTGCTGGTCTCCGGCCAGATGGGCAGCATGCCGTTCTTCCTGTTCTGCTCCATGGTCTCCGGGTTCGGCGGCGGTGCGATCTTCCCGCTCTTCGCGGCCATGACGGCGGACTACTTCGGTGAGAACAACAACGCCACCAACTACGGGATGGTCTACAGCTCCAAGCTGATCTCCGGCCTGGTGGGCTCCGGTCTGGGCGCGGTCGTCGTGGGCGAGTGGGACTACCACGGCGCGTTCGTGCTCGCGGGCTCCGTCGGCCTGGCCTCCGCAGTGCTGGCCCTCTTCCTCAAGGCACCGGGCAGGCCAAGCGCCCGGCGCATCGTCCCCAACCCGCATCCGCTCGGCGAGGAGATGGCGTGACATGACGGCAGACCCTGTAGCCACGAACAGCACCGGTGCCGAACGGCGTCCGTACCGAGAGGTGACGGACGCCCGCGGCCGGGTGTACCGGATCGGGGAGACCGACCGGGACATCCTCGGCCACTCCCGCAACCTCATGGTGTACCTCCCGTGGGTGGCCATGATGGCCATCAGCGTCTTCGAGTACGCGTACGGCTCCGCGGAGGACACCCTGTCCCACGCGCACGGCTGGACGCAGTCCAACACCTTCTGGATCCTGAGCATCTGGGTGTTCTTCCAGGCCGGCATCGCCTTCCCGGCGGGCTGGCTGCGTGAGAAGGGCGTCCTCACGGCCCGCCGGGCGATGTACACCGGCTCCGTGATGTGCCTGATCGGCTTCCTGGCCCTCTCCCACATCAGCGAGATATGGCTGGCGATCATCGGCTTCGGCGTGATCGGCGGCCTCGGCTCCGGCCTGGTCTACGCGACCTGCATCAACATGGTCGGCAAGTGGTTCCCCGAACGCCGGGGCGCCCGCACGGGGTTCGTGAACGGCGGCTTCGCCTACGGCTCACTCCCCTTCATCTTCATCTTCAACTACGCCTTCGACACGGCCAACTACCACCGCGTCCTGGACCTCATCGGCGCCTACGTGATGGTCGTGGTCCTGGTCACCGCGTTCTTCTTCAAGGACCCGCCGAAGAACTGGTGGCCGGCCGACATCGACCCGCTCTCCCAGACGGGCGACGCCAAGAGCGCCACGGCGCTCGTCAAGAACCCGCCCGCGGTACGGCAGTTCACGCCGAAGGAGGCGATCCGCACCGGCATGCTCCCGCTGATGTGGATCTCCATCGTGATGACGGCCGGCGTCTCGATCTTCGGTATCTCCTTCCAGGTGGACTTCGCCAAGGACGTCGGCTTCGGCCCGCTGGTCGCGGCCTCCTCGATGGGCGTGATGGCGGTCATCAACGGCATCGGCCGCGGCGTGGTCGGCTGGCTCTCCGACCGCCTGGGCCGCAAGCCGACGCTGGTCTTCGTCATCGTCGTGCTGGGCCTGGCCCAGTTCGGCGTGATCTGGGCCGGAGACGTGAAGAGCGAGTGGCTGTTCCTGTTCTTCGCCTTCCTCTCCGGCTTCGGCGGCGGCGCCTTCTACCCCCTGTTCGCCGCCCTCACCCCGGACTACTTCGGCGAGAACTACAACGCCACCAACTACGGCCTGGTCTACAGCGGCAAGCTCGTCAGCGGCCTGTTCGGCGGCGGCCTCGGCTCCATGGTCGTCGGCGCCTGGGGCTACAACGGCGCGTACGCCCTGGCCGGCGGCATCTCGATGCTGGCGGCGGGGGTGGCACTCCTGCTCCGGCAGCCGGGCCGCGGCCCGGGCGCTAGCGCGAAGGTGGGGGCGATACAGCCACAGACGGCGACCTGACGCTCTCTGCCGAGCCTCAGGTCGAGGTAGTCCCGGTACTGAGTCCCGGACCCGTGTTCGGGACTCAGCCGCTCCCAGAACAGGGGCGTTCTCCTCCGCCTTCCCGAACAACACCGTGCCCGGCCAGGAGGGCGACTGACCTCAACGGACAGCCTGGAGTATCGGAGCCCGGCCCACCAACGAGGCCCGGCAGAGACGACGCTTGTCATAGGCCCAGGCACACCCATTTCCAGGGGTACCTCTTCTTCCTGGGAAAGGATGCGGGCTCCACCCGTCCCTCAATGCGCAGCGCGGGCGCGAGGTTGGGGACCCACACGGGCTGGCCGGAGTTCGGCAGGGCGGCCATGACCTGGTCCCAGACCCCGCAGGTGCGCCACGTCCTATACCGGAAGTAGAGGCCCTTCCGGGGGCCGAACCGCTCCGGGGGCTGCTCCCAGAGGCAACCTGTGCGGGCCCTATAGAACATCGCGTCGAGCATCGTGCGACCTGGCCGGCACCCGCAGTTGGCGGGCTCCGACGCCTTCACAACCGGCTCGGCCAGCGCCCACGCCTCGCCACTCAGCTCGTCCGGGACCAGCCGCTCGCCCAGGAGCTGACCGCCGTCGCACGCGGGGCACCCAGCCAGCGGTGGGCTCGCCCCGGTCTTCCGTCGGTCTCCGGTGGCCTCTCCGGGCCGGGCGGTGCGGCGGGCCGCACCCGGCAGACCGAGCCCGGGAGACACTGTCCCGGGAACCACACTTCCTGGCCAGCAACTCACTTCACACCGGGTACTGTTGAGTTGAGACCCCTACCGACACGCTCCCCGGGACCCGACGCCTCCCGGGCAGGGGCAACGGGCCAACGTTGGCCTCGGCGACCACGCGTGCGATTGCGACCCTCTGACCCTAAAGGGAGCACTGCCCGAGAGAGCCCTGGCTAGGCACCGAGAGCCAAGATGCGTCGGCATGGCCTCAGCAAGACCTCACGTACATCACGTGGTGGTCGGGCTGAGGGCTGCGTGCCGAAGGTCCGAACCACCGGAAAGGTAACCCGGACCGTTGAACCTCTCTCTCGGCGTCAAGGTGCTCGTGGTCGTCGTCTGCGCCCTGTTCTCCGTCATCGTCGCCATGGTGGCCGCGTGGCTGAGTCACGCCCCCGGCACTTCTGCCAGTCAAGCCGTTCTGTACGGCGGGGGCTCCTTCGGGGGCTGCCTGCTGCTGTGTCTGGCAGTGCTGAAGGCCCTCAAGGTGTTGTGAACGTGCGGAAGCCCCGAGGTGCAGCCGGCGCCCCGGGGCTTCGCCGTCAGCGGTCGGTCTCGCCCGGCTCGATCTCTTTAGGCGGCTCACCTGCGAGCAAGCTGTTGAACATCGTGTCGGCATTCGGGTGGATGTTCAGCGCCTTCAAAGCCGCCGCCGAGTTCAGACGGTCCTTAACGCCCTTGTCCTGCACGCGGTCGATGAGCGTTGTAGCCACCTCGATCTGGTGGTCCACATCAATCTTGTCCTCGTTGCGCTTGACCGCCTCGGTGAGGTCGGCCATCGCGCGCTTCGCGTGCCGGTGCAGCGCACCGCCACCCAGGCTGGCGGCCAGCCCCGAAGCCCCCGTTACGTAGCCGTGCGGGCTGCCCGTGTTCGCAAACGCCATGACGACACCGGCAACCATCGCCACGACACCGACCGCCACGGCGAACACACTGATGAAGATCATCCACTGGGCATGCATCATCTTGAGCTTCAGAACGTCGAAGTGAAACTTCTGACGCAGTTCGGCGAGACTCGGGCTTCCGTCGACAGGGTCCGCAGAATGGGCAAGGTGGCCCCCCTGCGAGATGAAGACGTTATTGACCTCGCCTGCCGTCTGCACGACCTGCTGTTCTCTTTGTGCAGCGGCGGCGTGTTGCCCGATCCGGTCCAGCGAGTACTGTGCGACCTGTTCCGGTGAAACCGAAGAGTTCTGTCGAAAAGCCCACTTGGCCATTCTGATGGCCTGCGCGACGGGGTCCGGGTCGTACGGTCTCTCCATGGGGTCGTCCCCGTCGTCTGTAGTCGTCGCCATTCCTCGGCCCCCGATCGCCCCACCTGACGCTCAGCTAACTCAGTTCACGGTAGCGCTGGGTGACGACAACCGGGCCGCCTCGGGTCTCAGAGGGAATTGAGGGCACGGCGGGCCGAGTTGATGAGGTTGTGGGCGTCAGAGCCGCAGACGGCGGACTCGCGGAGGGTGCGCCAGGTGCGGAGGTAGAGGGCAAGAGCGTCAGCGTCATCGATCCAGAGTTCGGCGTGCCAGTTCTCCACGATCACCTGGCGGTCGTCGTAGATCCAGAATGCGGTGGCCGGCGGGGTCTTCAGGGACGCCGACAGCGAAATGATGCCCAGCTTGACCGTGTCCAGGCCGATGGCGCCCGAGAGGCGGTCGAGCTGGGCCAGGAGCACCGAGGGCGGGCAGACCATGGCGCGGAGGGCGGCCTCCCAGAGGATGAGGTGGAATCGCTTCGAGGAGTCGTACAAGGCTTCCTGGCGCTTCATGCGGGAGCGGACGGCTTCCTCGGTGTCGCGCGGCGACCGCTGAAGCTCGGCGTACCGGGTGAAGATCGACCGGGCGTAGTCCGGCGTCTGCAGGATGCCGAAGATCATGGAGGACTCCCAGCCCCGGAAGACCGAGGCGTCGGCGTGCGCCCCGAGGTGGGTGTCCTGCACCGGCTTGTGCCCCGAGGCCAGCTGCCGACGCCAGGACCGGATGTGCGACTCGAACCCCCGGAGCCTGGCCAGCAGCTCGTCGTACGCCTCGGGCTGGCCGGTGGCGTCGGCCCACTTGCGCAGGTCATCGGTCGTGGGGGTCTGCCTGCCGTTCTCCAGCTTGGTGACCTTCGACTTGTTCCAGCTGTACGCGTCGGCCAGCTGCTGACCGGTGAGCCGGCCGCCCGGGGCCGACAGCCGGAGTTCGCGCAGCCGCACGCCGAGCGCCTCGCGCACCTGCTGGTAGTCCGTGCTCACCGATCAGCGGCCTGCCTTACTCCTTCGCGGCCAGCTGCGCCGCGACCTGTTCGTACGGGATGGCGTGGTGCATGGCAGCGTCCCGGGCCTGGGCATACCGCAGGACCGCTGCGGGCTCGGTGATCAGCTCGACGTTGAGCAGGTTGTCTGCGTCATCAAAGTTGAGGAGAGCGACCAGCCGGGAGTCGAACAGCCAGAAGTCCTCTCCGGGCAGGCTCGCGCGGTTGGCGTCAGAGCGCGGCAGGCTGAAGATCTTCTCGCCGACGGCACTGTTACGCCGGGCGTTTTCGAGGAGGTACAGCTGTCCGGCGGTCGGCGGGCTGTCGATGACGCGGGCACGCTCGAACCGCTTGCCCATCGCGGTCTGCTCCAGGCGTTCGGCGCACGATGCGGCGTCCACTCCGTCCCAGCTCACAGGCTCGCCACGGGTGAACTGGCGTAGGTGGCGGTGGCCTCGTCGGAGGCGTACCGGCGCCGTGTCTCCAGCCGCCAGGCGGTGTGCTTGAACTGGGTGAAGAGCCGGTCGAACTCGTCCAGCCCGATGATGTCCGGCACCCGGTTGACCTCCTTCGGCCCGAAGTCGACGAGGAGAGCGCGGGGCACCACGATGGGCACCTCACCCTCGTTCAGGTGCTGGAGCTGGCCGAGGTCCGCAGGGTCGGTGAGCGCCGGGCCGTGCACGATGACCTCACCCGAGTCGAGATCCTCGTGCACAGCAGGGCACCCGTTGACGCCGCTGCCCGTGCCGTTGAAGCGCAGTCGTCGGGTCATGACCAGTTCCCTTCGTCAGAGGACTGATCCCACAGCTTGTCCGAGTCCGGTGGCCGCCGACCTGGGTTCCGGCGACCTTTATCAGCAACCTCTCGTAACCTGGGAGAGGCGTCAAGCAACTTCGCGCAACTTCCATCGCCTTCCCCAACGCCCGAGCTCTAGCGTCCGTTTCATGGCACCGAAGAAGACGAAGGACATCGGCGACACACAGGCGGCGGTCGAGACGCTCAGAGCCGCCCTGGACTCTGCGGGGATCGTCTTCCCCTCGCTGAGGGTGGACCCGGCGTCGCCCGGGTTGCAACTGGTCGAGCTGGGACGGGTACGCGCGGACGTCGCCGTGCGCCTCGCCAGGGCGCTGGAGAAGGAGCCCGGCAAGTGACCGCCGAGGACGTCGAACCGCCAGCCGGCACCCTGGTCATCGACACGGCCAGCGACCAGCTCGGGTACGCCATGGGGCGCGAGGGTCCGTACGTCCAGCTGCGGCCGGTGGCTGGCGGACGAGAATGGGACGCCGACCCCGCTCTGGTCCGTCGCGCCACCGACGAGGAACGCTTGCAGGCCGTGGCCGAGCGGACCCGCGCCATGAACACCTTCAGCAGCGGCGGGATCTTCGGATGACCGGCCGCACCGAGGACACTTCCGCGATGTCCGCGGAGTGCGCGCTGGCCCAGCGGCCGGGCTGCTCGGACTGGCACAAGAGGTGCAGCCAGACCCGCAACATCCCCCTCCCCCGCAGCCGGGGCATCCTCCTGATCCGCCGCTGCACCTGCCCCCACCACCGCTACACCTCCCCCGGCTGACGCCCCCTCACCTACGCCCTGACCAGCGCCTGAGCTTCGCCCCAATTCGACCGTAGTGGGGCTTAGTTACTTACTGACGAAGATCACGTCGGCATGCGCTAACCTGTAGGTGTGGGGACTTTCACCCCCCGCACCTGGTAGACCCGCGAACGGGACCAGGTCCGGTTAATCAGACTGGTTGGCTGGGCGCGGTGCAACTACGCCGCCGCGCTCTGACGTGACCTCCACAGGGTCTGACGACATACCGCATTTCAAAGGCGCGAACGCCACGCTTGAACAATGGGCCGACGAGTAGGCCCGCTTGAACACCGAGAACATTTGCGCCACACGTCAGTGCAGGTGTCTCGGTCCGAACCGTAAGGGTTCGGATCGAGGCTGCCTGCGCACCCGATCCGACACCCATGACAGGGAAGGTAAGGATCGGTGGACGGCACCGCCATCATCATCATTCTCGCCATCGCTGGCGTGGCTTCCGTGCTGCTCTTCGCTGCGAAGGGGCTGCTGGACCAGGTCCCGGATGTGATCGAATCCGCCGGGAAGGCCCGCGACGCGTGGGAACGCTTCAAGAAACCTGAGCTGCCACCTTCTGCGGATGATCAGGAGCCGCCCGCTGCCGCCTAGATCAGTGCTGCCCCGCCTCTCAGAACGAGGCGGGGCAGCACTGTTTCGGCAGCTCAACATCCAATTGTTTCGTGACGGGGCATAGTTCAGAGGCGGTGCGGTAACCTCAGCATAGTGCCCACGGTGGAGCTGCGAACTCCTGTTGAGCGCTCGACAAGATCATCTTCGTGCCGCTTCTGTGTTCGCACTGCAGAAGCTGCGTAACCCGTCAGGACCGGGTTCCTTGTGTCACCAAGGCGGCATCACCCCGGTTCATCCGACGTCGGCTGCCGTCGGCATTGGTGATCAATTTTGTCGCAGACATACATACTTGATGAGTAATCGTCAATACCTGTGGTCTGTTGTGTTCGTCGTGTCCCGATCAGGTGTCTCGGAGCAGTCGTGCTGCGGTCTGGGCGGGCGTCTCGTCCAGCGTGTAGATCGTCCGTGTCGCGACCACTTGGACGCCGTGGTCGTCGAGCCAGTGGGCGAGGAAGTCATGTCCGTCGATGATCCAAGATCGTCCCTTGTCCACCGTGCAGCGTTGCCGTAGGACGTTCAGTGAAGTCTTGCGGTTGGGAGAGGGCAGGAGCCGGATGACGTCTGGACAGCAGCTCAGCGCGGTGCGGACCGCAGCCAGCTGCTGGTCATCGGTGTAGCTGGTATGGCCTGCGCCCAGCGCGATGACGGCTCCGGGGTGGTCGGCGACGGCACGTGCCACGGCGTGTGCTCGGGCTGGTTCCCACTCGGCTTCGGCCGCGAGGCGTCCGACAGCGGCGATGCGCTCGCGGAGTTGGGCGATGCTCCATCCCGCCTCGGCGTAGTACCTGTCCGCGACGGCGTCCAGATCGACGAACGGTCTTTGCGTTCTTGCCGCGATCTCTTGGCCGAGAGTGGTTTTCCCGGTGCCGGCCGGGCCGATCAGAACCATCCATGGCGCCTCAGCGGGCGTCGGTCGGCTCACGCGGCATTCACCTCATCGCGTTCAACAAGGTAGCCGCGTTCGAAGCGGGCTCCGGCGCGGACGAGTGCGACGAGGTGGGGTGCGTTCACAGCCCGCCAGCGGGCCTGGGCGGAGTCCACGAGCTTGAAGACCATCGCCAGGGCAGCGGTGCGGGAGCCGGCACCGCGGGTGACCTTGGTCCGCAGCCGGACGGTGGCGAACGTGGACTCGATCGGGTTGGTCGTCCGAAGGTGGATCCAGTGCTCCGCGGGGAAGTCGAAGAACGCCAGCAACTGCTCCTGGTCATCGGTGATCTTCTTGACGGCCCTGGGGAACTTCGCGCCGTAGAGCTTCTCGAACGTCCTGACCGCTGTCTCGGCGTGGTCGCGGTCCTCGGCGTTGTAGAAGTCCTGTATCGCCTTCTTCGCGCCGGGCTGCGCGGACTTCGGGAGGCAGTCGAGCACATTTGCGGTTTTGTGAACCCAGCACCGCTGCTCGCGGGTGGTGGGGAACACCTCGGCCAGGGCCTTCCAGAACCCGAGGGCGCCGTCACCGACTGCCAGGACCGGGGCGCGCATGCCCCGGCGGGCGCAGTCGCGCATCAGGTCCGCCCGGGATTCAGCGGATTCGCGGTAGCCGTCCTTGAGCGCGACCAGTTCCTTGGAGCCGTCGGCGCGGACCCCGATGAGCACCAGGACGCAGGCTCTGGCCTCCTCGAGGCGGACGTTGAGGTGAATGCCGTCGGCCCACACGTACACGTAGTCGACGTCGGACAGGTCGCGGTCCATGAAGGCGGCGTGGTCGGCCTGCCACTGCGTCGTCAGCCGGGTGACCGTCGCCGGCGAGAGCCCAGCGGAGGAGCCGAGGAACTGCTCCAGGGCGGGCACAAAGTCGCCAGAGGACAGGCCGTGCAGGTAGAGCAGCGGAAGCACTTCGCTGATCTTCGGGGACTTGCGGCACCACGGCGGCAGGATCGCTGACGAGAACCGCTTGCGCTCGCCGGTCTGCTCGTCGACGCGCTTGTCGTTCACCCGCGGCGCCGTCACCTCGACTACGCCGGCTGCGGTGGTGACCTGCCGGGGCTGGTGATAGCCGTTACGGACCACCAGGCGCCGCCCCTTGTCGTCGCACTCATGAGCCAACTCGGCTATGTAGGCGTTGACTTCTGCCTCCAGCGCGGCGGCGAGCATCCGCCGTGCCCCTTCCCGAACGACCTCATCCAGCGGTGAACTGCCGCTTGGCATGGTGCCGTCCTCGTTGACTACCGTAAGCACCGGCGTGCCTTCCCGACCGACGCTGCAACGTCGGCCTTGCTCGATGACCTATCGATCGATCCATCGGGAAGGTACGCCTTCTTCCGTCAGGCGTGATCCACAGATAATGAGCATTGCTCATACTTGATTGCGGTCGGGTTAGCCCGGCCTTCTGAGATACCCGGCAATACGTCGGACGCAGGGCTTCTCAGTTCGAGCCACTCAAGCAGTGGCCGAGCTGACGAATGCCCTGCGCATGAGCCCCGGCTCGGTCACCCGATCAGAAAGGTACCGAGTCCTTTGGACGGCGCATTGACGCTCGCCATCCTCGCCATCGCAGGGGTGGCCTCGATCCCTCTCTTCGCACTGAAGGGAATCTTGGATCAGGTCCCAGAAGTGATCAACTCGGCGAGTCGTGCACGTGCTGCCTGGCACCGCTTCAAGAGCACAGGCGACGAGCGGCTGTCCCCACCACACCAGGTGGCTCAGCCAACCGTGCGGCCAGTAGACGACGAGGAGCAGCCGCCCGCTGCCGCGTAACCCGTCATGAGCCTCTCCCGCCCAGCTAGGGCGGGAGGCCTCGTCACAGGGCGTCGATCACAAGGCGCAGGAACGCGTTCAGCCAGGCGCTCGACGGGACGTCGTGCATGTCGATCAAGTCTGCCGACTTCCGGATGTGCCGGTGCAGGGCGTCGTGCCCCTGTGGCTTGAAGTCGAGCAACTTCCGCAAGTAGTCCTTGTCGGTCTTCGTCCAGGCCGCGAGCGAGTTGCTGGCCACCTGCTCGAAGCTCTTCTGACCGAACACGGGCGCCGTGTGGTCGAGGATCGCCCGGATCAGCGCGTGACAGGCGTATGGGTTGTCGAGCGCGAAGTTGCTGTTCAGCTCGCGGGTGAGCTGGACCAGCTTGGTCACGTCCCACTGCGAGCTGGTGTTCTTGTCCTCCAGCTCCTTGATCAGCGGTTCCTTGACGTAGACCGGAGCCGGGGGCTGCGAAGCAAAGGCGGACATGGCCTCCGGTTCAGAGTCGCCCGCGAAGGAGGTGGGGAGGTCGATGGGCGGCGGCATCAGCTCCGTCACTCGGACCACGTAAGACTTCACGAAGCGGACGCCGTCATAGCGGGAGATCCCATGCTTCAGCCCTCGGGCCCATTCGCCATTGGCCCCCGACTTCGAGCCAAACCAAGTCGGGGGCTCGTGGTCGAGGATCCCGGGCAGGCGCTCCATGAACTGGTCACTGATCGAAGGCAGCGCCTGTCGGATCATCTCTGCCGTGTAGGCGACCTGCACAACCGAGTCTGGGTCGAGGGGTGCCGCGCGGTAGATCTCGACCAGCTTCCGCAGGACGTTGAGAAACGGGTGCGCCATGACAGGCAAGAGCGAGGGAACATGGGGGGCAGCAGCGACGGTCAGAGCGACCCGTTCCGCGTCACCGATGTAGCCAGGTCGGCTGTACCAAGCCAGCCCATAGGAAACGCCCATACCCGGCGGGGGTCCCACCTGGGGCAAGGAATCAATCAGCTTGTCGGCGTCCAGACCCTGGCGGCTGAGTGTCTCTCTGACGAATTGCCACATCGGCCACCTGTTCCACTTCACGTAGGGGGCAGCCATGGTTTCGAGCAACAACGTCTGGTCAGGACTGAGCGGGGCAAGTAGGTCCGTCACTGGTCATCCGATCACAAGTGCCATGAAGGTGACGAACATCGTACTGACGCACACCGACAGTCAGCCCCGGCTTTTCGCGTGGCTTCTCCGGGCTCTCACGGGGCCTCGGAGGGGCCGAGAGGGCGCGTAAGCCGCCCGCGGACCGGCCTACGCACGAAAGGCCGCCGGAGACGTCGCTGTGGCCTCTCGAGTGGGCCGGCACCTACTCAGACTGCTCCAGCGAGACCGGCGGCGTCACCGATGGCCCTGAGCTGATCTGTCCACGGTGCGTCGACCATCAACTCGTTGAAGGCAACCATGCCGAAGAACAGGAAGAAGAAGGCGACGTAGGGCGACGCCTCCATCGGGTCACCGCCGATGTCGTACGCCGGAGTAAGGAGCAGTTCCAAGCTGTTGTCTGACTCGCGATAGAAGCATCCAGCTGCGACGAGAGTGGCGTGTGAGAGCTGTGTCTCAGTGAGCCAAGACTGGAGCAGTCCCCCGCCGAGGCTGCCCAGAAGGTTGCTGGTTACGTTGTAAGTGTTGGTCGGGTTGCCAGGAATGACCGCGTCTCGCACGGCGTCGGCTGCCTCCGCGTCGTACCGATACCCGCCGTCGTCCGCTGCCTTGCGTAGGCCACCTTGCTTGAACTGGTGAGCCTTGTTCATGGAGTCCACGGCGTCCTCGCCGTCCCTGACAAGCCATTGGAGATGAGCAACGTACTCGATCATCAGGCGTCGATTCGGTGCGGCCTCGTGGCCGAGCCCATTGCTGTGCAGGGTGACCACGGCAGCGGCCTGCCGGTGCAGGGCAGCCACCAGACCCCAGCCGACCTGAAACGGTCGGCGGTTCTCGGGCGGCGGAGCGTGGTCAGCAGCGCCGCTGGCCAGCAGCTTGGTCAGCGCCTCCAAACCGGGCACCGCCAGCCTGTTGAACTCCGCAATATCTACGGTCATGCGTAGATCATCCCGCCCAGAGCACCCCGTGCGCAGCAGATTTTCCTTTCACGACTCTGCGCCCCTGCCTCACCGCGAGAAGGCAGGGGCGCAGCTCAGGGGGAGTGACTAGGCCGCCAGCAGCAGGCGGAAGGGGATCGAGGAAGAAGCGGTACCCCCCCGTAGGAGGACCGGGCACGCCTATTTCCAGGCGTGCCCGTTCTTCCTGGGCAAACAGACGCGGATCAACCCTGACGGTGGCAGTCTGCTTGCCCAGTTCCAGCGTCGAGACCTTGGAGTTGGGCCAGCCCGGTCTCTGAGCGAGGGCGGTGCCGGTTAGTCGCCCGTCAGGGGCGGAGAACCGAAGTTCCCTCAAACGCACCGAGGGTCTCGCGAACCTGCTGATAGTCCGTGCCCCCGGGCCCCACCCGCTTCTTCGCCTCCTTCGCGGCCACGCTCGCGGCGAACTGCTTGTACGGAACGTCGTAGTGCAGCGCGACGTCCCGCAGTCGGTTGTACTGGTTCACAGCCGCCGGTTCCGTGACGAACTCGGCGCCCGTGAGATTGTCGTCATCATCGAAGACGAGAATGGCGACGAGGTGCGAGTCGGAGATCCAGAAGTCCCCATCGGGAAGGTCGACCTGTTGGGCGTCCTTGCGCCACATGTTGCGGACGTCCTCTCCGAAGCTGCGTACTTGTCGCCGTACGCGAGCAGGTACACCTGGCCGGTGGTCGGCGGGCTGTCGACGATTCGGACCCGGCCGACATACCCACCGTCATCGATCTTCGCGCGGATCGTGCGGCTCCACGGGGTGTCCAGATCCCAGACGGGCGTCTCGCCCTGGACGAACTGAACACAGGTGTCAGTCAGTTCGTCGGACGCCTAGCGCCCCCGCGTCTCCCGGTGCCACACGCTGTGCTGAGGCTTGTCGAAGAGCTTGCCGAACTGATCCAGGGCGATGGCCCGTGGCTCTCACGCGGAAGCGCGAGGCCAGCGCCCCGGCGCGACCGGTCGCTCCTACAGGGGCAGCCCGTCGCGCATATGAGCGTGCCGCACATCGAGCGACAACTCCGCGTGAGGGCTGGGCCAATGGCACAATCGCAATGCCCTCCACCGCCTCCTCCACGGCGCACGAAGCGACCTCGGTGAGTCGGTCAGCGATCGAGTACACGCTGGAGTCATGCATGACGGCAGACCCCACCCGCGGAAGTCGTATCGACACGAGCCGGCCCCACCCGGCACGCGTCTACGACTGGCTGCTGGGCGGCAAGGACAACTACCCGGTAGATGAGGAGGTGGCGGCGAAGCTGCCACCGGAAGCGCGTCTCAACGCCATGCGCAACAGGGCGTTCATGCACCGCGCAGCGGCCTGGCTGGCCGGCAACGGCATCGACCAGTTCCTCGATATCGGTACGGGCATCCCGACCCAGCCGAACCTGCATCAGATCGTGCAAGGCATAGTGCCGTCGGCGCGGATCGCCTACGCCGACAACGACCCCATCGTGCTGCGGCACGCGGAGGCTCTGCTCATCAGCAGTCCCGAGGGAAGCACCGACTACATCGAGGCCGACGTACGGAAGCCGGGAGCCATCCTCGACCACGCCCGTACGTTTCTGGACTTCACCCGGCCCGTCGCGCTGTCGATGATCGCGCTGATGCACTTCATCACCGACGACGAAAACCCTTACGGTCTTACGCGGACAATTCTCGACGCGCTGCCCTCGGGCAGTTACTTCATGTTCTCCCACGGCACCACGGATGAGCACCCCCACCTCGTCAAGTCGGTGACCACGACCTACCGCAAGGGCGAGATCCCCCTGCGCATGCGTACGCGGGCCGAGATCGAGCCGTTCTTCGAGGGCCTGGAACTGGTGGCTCCAGGGCTGGTCACAGCGACCAGGTGGTACAAGGATTCACCGGCTCCCGCCCAGGAGCTGAGCGGCTTCTACGTCGGCGTCGCCCGCGTGCCGTAAGGATGTCCTCGCACCCGGGGGTGTGGCGCGGCCGACGGGCGTACCACTTGGCCGGGCAGCGGCTCCGGTCCTTGGCCTCGGCCTTGCCGGCGGCTTGGTCAGGGCTTCGCCCGCTCGTGGTACGACCGCCGGGTGTGCTCCGTGTGTTCGCGCATCAGGCGGGTCGCCAGCTGTTCGTCGCGGGCCGTGATCGCCGCGATCAGTTCGCGGTGTTCGATCCAGGACTGGTGGCCGCGCTGCCGGGCCACCGGCGTGTAGTACCAGCGGACCCTGCGGTCGACCTGGGCGGCGAGTTCGGCGAGGACCGTGTTGCCGGCCAGGTCCATGATCTTGGCGTGGAACGCGGCGTTCAGGGCGACGGCCCCGTCCACGTCGTCCGCGGCGACCGCCTTCTCGCCCTCGGCACACAGGGATTCGAGGGCCGCGACGCCGGCACTGCCCGCCTCGGCCGCCGCCAGCCGGGCCGCCTCCGCCTCCAGCAGGGTGCGGACCGTGAGGAGTTGGTCGGCCTCGGCCTCCGTCGGCTCATGGACGAACGCGCCCTGGGCGGGCCTGAGATCGACCCAGCCCTCGGTGTTCAGCCGCTGGAGCGCCTCGCGCACCGGCTGCCGGGAGACGCCCAGGTGGCCGGCGAGTTCGCTCTCGACCAGGTGCTGGCCGGGCTGGAGGGCGCGGGTGGTGATGAGTTCCAGCAGTGCCTCGTAGACGCGGTCGCGGAGCGGGCCGGGGCGTTCGAGCTTGGGCACCGCGCCCTGCGGCAGTCCGGCTGACAACATCGGGTCCCCCTTCGGCAGACACCCGTTACGAGCGGACACTCAGTATCGATTGTCTTTCGTCTACAGTCTACGGCGCACAACTGCCAGGGGAAGCGGGAGTTGACCACGTCACACCACGGAACGCGCCCCTCAGGGACACCGCACGACCTGCCCCGCGTACGACAGGTTGCCGCCGAAGCCGAACAGCAGTACCGAATCGCCGCTGGCGACGCGCCCCTGCTCGACCAGCTTGGACAGTGCGAGCGGGATGCTCGCGGCCGAGGTGTTGCCCGATTCGGTGACGTCCCTGGCGACCACCGCGTTGACCGCGCCGATCTTCTGCGCGAGCGGCTCGATGATCCGCAGGTTGGCCTGGTGCAGCACGACGGCCGCGAGGTCGGCGGGGGTGACCCCGGCCTTCTCGCAGGCGCGCCGGGCGATGGGCGGCAGCTGGGTGGTGGCCCAGCGGTAGACGCTCTGCCCCTCCTGCGCGAACCGGGGCGGGGTGCCCTCGATGCGTACGGCGTGGCTCATCTCGGGGACGGAACCCCACAGCACCGGCCCGATCCCGGGCTCCTCGCCCGGCCCGCACGCCTCGACCACGGCCGCGCCCGCCCCGTCGCCGACCAGGACACACGTCGTGCGGTCGGTCCAGTCCGTCACCTCGGACATCTTGTCGGCGCCGATGACGAGCGCACGGGTGGCGGCGCCCGCGCGGACGGTGTGGTCGGCGGTGGCGAGCGCGTGGGTGAAACCGGCGCACACGACGTTGACGTCCATCGCGGCGGGCTGCGGGATCCCGAGCCGGGCGGCGACGCGAGCGGCCATGTTCGGGGAGCGGTCGATCGCGGTGGAGGTGGCGACCAGGACCAGGTCGATGTCCGCGGGGGTGAGGCCGGCCGCCGCGAGGGCCTTGGCCGCGGCGTGCGCGGCGAGTTCGTCGACGGGTTCGTCGGGCCCTGCGATGTGCCGGGTGCGGATGCCCACCCGGCTGCGGATCCACTCGTCACTTGTGTCCACCAGACCCGCCAGGTCCTCGTTGGTGAGCACCTTGGCGGGCTGGTAGTGGCCGACGGCGGCGATGCGCGAGCCGTTCATGGGTGGTGGGTCCCCCTCGTTGCCTCGGTGTGGGCCCACCAGTCTGTTCAGTGACTCACGGGTACGACGGCACGTAAGGCCACAGGAAACGGGCGCCCGAGTTGTCGGCTTCTTGCAGACCCTCGGACGCCCGAGCATTCTCCCGGTTCACCCGTTGAACAGCTGTGTCGCTTTCTGTACGAGTTCATACACTCCGTAGGCGAAGGGCGCGCCCACCCAGAGCCAGGCGACGGCGATCAGCCAGCGGCGGTCGGTCTCAGGCTGGCTGCTCTCGTTCGACATCGACGGCCTCCCTCGGGGCGGGGATGTGGTGGCGGACGTTGACGGGCCGGATCAGCTCGTTGGCGACGAACCCGACGACGAGCAGTCCGATCATGATGCCGAAGGACAGCGTGTACAGGTCGGCGCCGTGCTTGCCGGCGTGCTTCTGGTGGTCGGCGATCCAGTTGACGATCAGCGGTCCGAGCACACCGGCGAGGGACCAGGCGGTGAGCAGCCGGCCGTGGATCGCACCGACCTGGTAGGTGCCGAACAGGTCCTTCAGATACGCGGGGACGGTGGCGAAGCCGCCGCCGTAGAAGGACAGGATCACCAGCGCGCAGAGGATGAACAGCGGCTTGGACGAGTCCCCGAACAACGTGATGAGCAGGTACATCAGCGCGCCGACACCGAGATAGACGCGGTAGATGTTCTTGCGGCCGATCAGGTCGGAGGTGGACGACCAGCCGATGCGGCCCGCCATGTTGGCGGCGGACAGCAGGGCGACGAACCCGGCCGCCGCGGACACCGTCACCGGGGTGGAGCCGTCGGCGAAGAAGTCCGTGATCATGGGGGCGGCCTTCTCCAGGATGCCGATGCCCGCGGTCACGTTCATGCAGAGCACGACCCACAGGCACCAGAACTGCGGGGTGCGGATCGCGGTGTTCGCCGAGACCTGCACGCCCTCGAAGGCGCTCGGCGCGCCCGCGACCGGCTTCTCGCTGCGCGGCACCCGGATCAGCAGCACGCCGAGGCTCATGAAGACGGCGTAGGTCAGCCCGTGCACGAGGAAGGCGAGCGCGATGCCATCGTTGTCACCGCCGAAGGACGAAAGCATCTGCGCGGACCAGGGCGAGGCGATCAGCGCGCCGCCGCCGAAGCCCATGATGGCGATGCCGGTGGCCATGCCGGGCCGGTCCGGGAACCACTTGATCAGGGTGGAGACGGGCGAGATGTAGCCGATGCCGAGGCCGATGCCGCCGACGAAGCCGTAGCCGAGGACGATCAGCCAGTACTGCTTGGTCTCGGCGCCGAGCGCGGAGATCAGGAAGCCGGTGGAGAAGCAGACCAGGGCGACCGTCATGGCCCAGCGCGGTCCGTTGCGCTCGACGAGGGTGCCGCCGAACGCGGCCGACAGGCCGAGCATCACGATCGCGAGCTGGAAGGGCAGCGCGCTCTCGGTGCCGCTGAGGTTCAGCGCGGATTCGAGCGGCGGTTTGAAGACGCTCCAGGCGTAGGCCTGGCCGATGGAGAGATGGACGGAGAGGGCGGCGGGCGGGACGAGCCAGCGGCTCCAGCCCGGCGGTGCTACAGGGGGGCTGCTCATGAGTCCCGAACGGTAGGGCCGGGTCAGGGTGGTTGAGAACCCGACGACTCGATCGTATGCGATGAGCGGTATCCAGAATGCGCCGAACGGTCGCTGTCCGAACCCTTGTCGGACCTGACTCCATACTGTAGACAATATTTCGTCGACATGATTCGGCCGATGGCCGGACCGCTTCACACGACGACCCACGACCCGGTCTCCCCGAGGCCACCTCCGCGGTATCCCTCAAACCGAACGGAGTGTTCCGTGAAAGTCGCAGTCCTCGGCGCCGGTGCGATCGGCGCCTATGTCGGTGCCGCGCTCCACCGCGCGGGCGCCGAAGTGCATCTCGTCGCCCGTGGACCCCATCTGGCGGCCATGAGGCAGTACGGAGTACGGGTGCTCAGCCAGCGCGGTGACTTCACCGCGCACGCCCACGCCACCGACGACCCGGCCGAGATCGGCCCGGTCGACTACGTCTTCCTGGGCCTGAAGGCCAACTCGTACGCGGCGTGCGGGCCGCTGATCGAGCCGCTGCTGCACGAGCGCACGGCGGTGGTCGCCGCCCAGAACGGCATCCCCTGGTGGTACTTCCACCGGCACGGTGGCCCCTACGACGGCCACCGCGTCGAGAGCGTCGACCCGGGCGGCGCGGTCAGCGCCGTACTCGCCCCCGAACGCGCCGTCGGCTGTGTGGTCTACGCGGCCACCGAGCTCGAAGCCCCGGGCGTGGTACGGCACCTGGAAGGCACCCGGTTCTCGATCGGCGAGCCCGACCGCAGCGCGTCCGAGCGCTGCCTGCGGTTCAGCGAGGCGATGCGGAGCGGCGGGCTGAAGTGCCCGGTGGAGCCGGAACTGCGCAACGACATCTGGCTCAAGCTGCTCGGCAACATCTCCTTCAACCCGATCAGCGCGCTGGCCCGGGCCACCATGCGGCAGATGTGCCTGCACGGCGGCACCCGCCGGGTCATCGAGATCATGATGCGCGAGACGCTCTCCGTCGCCGAGGCGCTCGGCTGCGAGGTCGGTGTCTCCATCGAACGCCGGCTCGCGGGCGCCGAGAAGGTCGGCGACCACCGCACCTCCACGCTCCAGGACCTGGAGCGCGGCAAGCCGCTGGAACTCGACGTGCTCCTCGCGGCCGTCGTCGAGCTGGCGGAGATCACCGGCGTCCAGGTGCCCACCCTGCGCACCGTGCACGCCATCTCGGACCTGCTCGCGCTGAGGAGCGCCGCATGAACCGCACGAGGAACAGGCAGCCGAAGACCTACACCCGGCTCACCCACCCGCTGATCCGGGACTCCCGTGACGAGCCGTTCCGGCGGGCGAGCTGGCAGGAGGCCCTGGACCGCGCGGCCCGCGGCCTGGACCGCAACCGGGGGGCGTTCGGGCTGTTCTCCTGCGCCCGCGCCACCAACGAGATGAACTACGTGGCCCAGAAGTTCGCCCGGGTGGTGATGGGCACCAACAACGTCGACTCCTGCAACCGGACCTGCCACGCCCCGAGCGTGGCCGGCCTGAGCGCCGCCTTCGGCTCCGGCGGCGGCACGTCGTCGTACGAGGAGATCGAGCACACCGACGTCATCGTGATGTGGGGCTCCAACGCCCGCTTCGCGCACCCGATCTTCTTCCAGCACGTGCTGAAGGGCATCAGGAACGGCGCCCGGATGTACGCCGTCGACCCGCGCCGCACCTCCACCGCCGAGTGGGCGGAGGGCTGGCTCGGGCTGAACGTCGGCACGGACATCCCGATGGCGCACGCGATCGGCCGGGAGATCATCCACGCGGGGCTGGCCAACGAGGCGTTCGTCGAGCGGGCGACGACCGGCTTCGAGGAGTACCGGGCGCTCGTCGAACCCTGGACGCTGTCGCTGGCCGAGAAGGTGACGGGCGTCCCGGCCGCCGCGATAAGGGAGTTGGCGCACGCCTACGCCCGCGCCGAGCGCGCCCAGCTGTGCTGGACCCTCGGCATCACCGAGCACCACAACGGCACCGACAACGTCCGCGCCCTGATCAACCTCTCCCTGCTCACCGGCCAGGTGGGGCGCTACGGCGCCGGGTTGCAGCCGCTGCGCGGGCAGAACAACGTGCAGGGCGGCGGCGACATGGGCGCGATCCCCAACCGCCTCCCCGGCTTCCAGGACATCCTCGACCCGGAGGCCCGGCTGAAGTTCGAGTCGGCCTGGGACACGGTCATCCAGCCCCACTACGGGCTGAACCTCACCGAGATGTTCGAGGCGATGGAGGAGGGCGCGCTCAAGGCGGTCTACTGCATCGGCGAGAACCCGGCCCAGTCGGAGGCCGACAGTGAGCAGGCGATCCGCCGGCTGAGCGCCCTCGACTTCCTGGTCGTCCAGGACATCTTCCTCACGAAGACGGCGGAGCTGGCGGACGTGGTGCTGCCCGCGACCGCCGGCTGGGCGGAGACCGAGGGCACCACCACCAACAGCGAACGGCGGGTGCAGCGGGTGCGCCGGGCCGTGACCCCGCCCGGCGAGGCCCGCGAGGACATCGACATCCTCTGCGACCTCGCCACCCGCCTCGGCCACGACTGGAAGTACGCCGACGCCCAGGCCGTCTGGAACGAGCTGAGGTCGGTCTCCCCGGACCACTACGGGATGACGTACGACCGGCTCGTCGAGCACCAGGGCATCCAGTGGCCGTGCCCGAGCACCGAGCGTCTCGAACCGGCCTATCTGCACGGCAGGCTGTGGGAGAAGGACCCGGCGCGGCGCGGCCTGCCGGCCCCCTTCGGGCTGGTCCGGCACGATCCGCCGGTCGACCTCACCGACGAGGAGTACCCCGTCCGGCTCACCACCGGACGGCGGCTGGACTCCTACAACACCGGGGTGCAGAGCGGCGGTTACGCCTCCCCGCTGCGGCGCGGCGAGTACATCGAGCTGTGCCCGGAGGACGCCGAGCGGTACGGGGTCGTCGTCGGCGAAGAGGTCCAGGTGTCCTCGCGGCGGGGCTCGGTCGTGGCCCCCGTCTGGATCGACACCGCCCTGCGCCCCGGTCTCGCCTTCATGACCATGCACTTTCCCGACGAGGTGGACACCAACCAGCTGACGATCGAGGCCAACTGCCCGATCGCGGGGACGGCGGAGTTCAAGGCCTCGGCGATCCGTATCGAGAAGCTCCCGGTCGCGACCATCGTGAGGTGACCCAGGTGGACCTGCACTTCGGCGACAGCAGACCGACGGACGAGGAACGGGCGGCCGTGGACGCCCTGCTGGGCCCTCCGGAGTCCTCCTGGGAGGGCGCCGACCGCTCCGACGCGGATCTGCGCTGGGCACGCGGCGGGCGTCCCGCCCGGGACCGGCGCGACCTGCTGCTGCCGGGGCTGCACGCGATCAACGACCGCGTCGGCTGGATCAGCGAGGGCGCCCTCGGCTATCTGTGCCGCCGCCTGACGGTCCCGCCGGCCGAGGCCTACGGCGTCGCCACCTTCTACGCGATGTTCTCCGTCGGGCCCCGACCGGCGACCGTCCTGCACGTCTGCACCGACCTGGCGTGCACGGCGGCCGGGGCGTCCGCCCTGTGCGCCGGGGTCGAGGAGGGTCTCGGTCCCGGGGTGCACGTCGAGCGCAGCCCCTGTCTGGGCCTGTGCGAGCGGGCCCCGGCCGCCCTCGCGATCCGGGCCGGGGATCCGGTACGTACCGCGGTGGCGGCCCCGGCGACGGTCAGGGCGGCCGTCCTCGCGGCCACCGCGCCCGACTCGGCCCCCGAGGAGCCGTCGGCCGCGGCGGCCGTACCGCAGGCAGGACAGGAGGGTCTGACCCTGTTGAAGCGGGTGGGCGTGGTCGACCCGTGCTCGCTCGACGACTACCGGGCGCACGGCGGCTACACCGCCCTGCGGCACGCCTTCGGGCTCGGTCCCGCCGGGGTCATCCGCGAGGTCACCGACTCCGGTCTGGTCGGACGCGGGGGCGCCGCCTTCCCCACCGGCCGCAAGTGGCAGGCCACCGCGTCCCAGCCGGACCACCCGCACTACCTCGTCTGCAACGCCGACGAATCCGAGCCGGGCACCTTCAAGGACCGCGTCCTCATGGAGGGCGACCCGTACGCGCTGGTGGAGGCGATGACCGTCGCGGCGTACGCGATCGGCGCGCACCGGGGCTTCCTGTACATCCGCGGCGAATATCCGCGCGCGACACGGCGGATACGGCACGCGGTCGACCAGGCGCGTGCCCGTGGCTTCCTCGGCGACGACATCCTCGGCCAGGGCTTCGCCTTCGACATCGAGATCCGGCGCGGGGCGGGGGCGTACATCTGCGGTGAGGAGACGGCCCTGTTCAACTCCATCGAGGGATACCGGGGCGAGCCGCGCTCGAAGCCGCCGTTCCCGGTGGAGAAAGGGCTGTTCGGCAGGCCGACGGTCGAGAACAACGTGGAGACGCTGGTCAACGTCCTGCCGATCCTGACCATGGGCGCCCCGGCCTACGCGGCGATCGGGACCGCCAGGTCCACCGGACCCAAGCTGTTCTGCGTGTCGGGGAGCGTGGCCCGCCCCGGTGTCTACGAGCTCCCCTTCGATGCCACGCTCGGCGAGCTGCTGCAACTCGCCGGAGTCCGGGACGACTTGCGGGCGGTGCTGCTGGGCGGGGCGGCCGGCGGCTTCGTACGGCCGGACGAGCTCGGCATCCCGCTCACCTTCGAGGGCACCAGGGAGGCGGGCACCACGCTCGGCTCGGGTGTGGTCATGGCCTTCGACGGCACCGTGCCGCTGCCCCGGCTCCTGCTCCGCATCGCCGAGTTCTTCCGGGAAGAGTCCTGCGGGCAGTGCGTGCCGTGCCGGGTGGGGACGGTCCGGCAGCAGGAGGCGCTGCACCGGATCGTCGAACGCACCGGCCCCGGCGCGGCCGACGACCTCGCGCTGCTGCGCGAGGTCGGCCGGGCGATGCGGGACGCCTCGATCTGCGGTCTGGGCCAGACCGCCTGGAACGCCGTGGAATCCGCCATCGACCGTCTGGGGGCGTACCGATGACCGTCACACCGCTGGGGATCCCGCGCCGGCTGCTGGAGTTCACGATCGACGGCGAGGAGACCCGGGTCCCGGAGGGCTCGACGATCCTGGACGCCTGCCGGGCGGCCGGGACGGACGTCCCGACGCTGTGCGAGGGCGACACCCTGCGCCCGAAGAACGCCTGCCGGGTCTGCGTGGTCGAGGTGGAGGGGGCCCGGACCCTGGTGCCCGCCTGCTCCCGGAAGGCCGAGCCGGGGATGGTGGTGCGCACCGGCACCGAGCGGGTCCGGCACAGCCGCAGGATCGTCCTGGAGCTGCTGGCCTCCTCGGTGGACCTGTCGACGACCCCGCGGGCCGCCGAGTGGATCAAGGAGTACGAGGCGAAACCGGACCGCTTCGGTCCAGGCGCCGCCCGTCTGGACGAGGAGCCCAGGGTCGACAACGACCTGTATGTGCGCGACTACGACAAGTGCATCCTCTGCTACAAGTGCGTGGACGCCTGCGGCGACCAGTGGCAGAACAGCTTCGCGATCTCGGTCGCCGGGCGCGGCTTCGACGCCCGGATCGCCGTGGAGCACGACGCCCCGCTGACCGACTCGGCCTGTGTCTACTGCGGGAACTGCGTCGAGGTGTGCCCCACCGGGGCGCTGTCGTTCAAGTCGGAGTTCGACATGCGGGCGGCGGGTACCTGGGACGAGACGCGGCAGACGGAGACGACCACCGTGTGCGCGTACTGCGGTGTGGGCTGCAACCTCACGCTCCACGTGCAGGACAATGAGATAGTCAAGGTCACCTCGCCGCACGACAACCCGGTGACCCACGGCAACCTCTGCATCAAGGGCCGTTTCGGCTACCAGCACGTACAGAACCGGGGCTGATCAGACCATGGGACGAGTCACGGAACGACGCAAGGTCCTCCGCATCCGCGACGGAGCGGTCTCCGCCCGGCCGGACACGCTCGTCGCCGAGGAACCGCTGGAGATCCGGCTCAACGGGAAACCCCTGGCCATCACCATGCGCACGCCCGGCGACGACTTCGCGCTGGCGGCCGGGTTCCTGGTGAGCGAAGGCGTCCTGGCGACCGCCGACGATCTGCAGAACATCGTCTACTGCGCGGGCGCCACCGTCGACGGCTCCAACACCTACAACGTGGTCGACGTACGGACCTCGCCGGGCGTCACGCTCCCCGACTTCACCCTGGAGCGGAACGTCTACACCTCCTCGTCCTGCGGGCTGTGCGGCAAGGCGAGCCTGGACGCGGTGCGTACGACGGCTCGCTGGCCGATCGCCGACACTCCCCCGGTCCGGGTCGCACCCGAGCTGCTCGCGAGCCTCCCCGACCGGCTCCGCGCGGCCCAGCGGGTGTTCGACCGGACCGGGGGGCTGCACGCGGCGGCCCTGTTCACGGAGGACGGCGAGCTGCTGGACATCCGCGAGGACGTGGGCCGGCACAACGCGGTGGACAAGCTGGTCGGCCGGGCCCTGCAGAACGGTGACCTGCCGCTGTCCCGGGCGATCCTGCTGGTCTCCGGGCGGGCCTCCTTCGAGCTGGCGCAGAAGGCGGTGATGACGGGCATCCCGCTGCTGGCGGCGGTCTCCGCGCCGTCCTCGCTGGCGGTGGACCTGGCGGCGGAGACCGGGCTGACCCTGGTCGGTTTCCTGCGCGGCCCCAACATGAACGTGTACGCGGGCGAGGACCGCATCGCCCTGCGGGCCGCGGCCGCCCAGGGCTGACCGGTTCCCCGCGGCACGGCGGCGGGGCCCCGACCGGCGGGGAGCGCCCCCTGCGCCGCAGGGGCCCCGCCTCAGCCGGAGCCGGGCGCCCCGACGCCCGCCGCGGCCTCGGCGAACGCGGCGACCAGCGGGGAGCGGCGGCCGGCCGCCCAGGCCAGCAGCACCCGGTCGGGTTCGGCGTCGACGACCGGGACGTAGACGATGTCCGGGCGGGAGTACTGCTCGGCGGCCGAGCGCGGCACCATCGTGATGGCGGTGCCGGCGGCCACGCACTCGAACTTCTCCTCGATGGTGCGCAGCGGCAGGTCGCCGGGCCGGGGGTCGTTGTAGCGCAGCCACTGCTCGCCGTCGAGGTCGGCGAGCGAGATCTCCTGCTTCCCGGCGAGCCGGTGCCGGTCCGGCAGCATGGCCACGCGGGGCTCGCTGTACAGGGTCCGCAGTTCGAGCCCCTCCTCGCGGATCGGGAGTCGCACGTAGGCGATGTCGACGGTGCCGTCGAGGATCAGCTGCTCCTGGTCGTCCCACTCGACCCGGCGGGCGCGCGCCTCGATGTCCGGGTGGCCCGCGTTGAAGGCGCGCAGCGCCTCGGTGACCACGACGCCGGCCCGGAAGCCGACGACGAGCCGCCGCCGGCCGCGTGCGGCCTGTACGACCCGGCGCCGGGTTCCGTCGGCGACGGCCAGCAACTGACGTGCGTCCTCGAGGAGTTGCCGCCCGGCGTCGGTCAGGGTCACGCCGTGGCTGTCCCGTACGAACAGTTCGGCGCCCAAGTCCTTCTCCAGCGCCCGGATCTGACGGCTCAGCACGGGCTGGGCGATGTGCAGCCGCTCCGCCGCCCGGCCGAAGTGGAGGAGTTCGGCGACCGCCGTGAAGTAGCGGACCTTGCGCAGGTCCAGGTCCATGACCGCGGCTCCTTCCCGGGGGGCGATGTCTTCAGGGTATCGCCACCGCCGGAAGAGGTCTTGGACGGCCGCTGGGGCGGGGCCGCAGGCTGGAGGTGTCCGAACGGGACGGAACACCGGCTTGGAAGGGGATCTGCCATGGGTCTGACAGGACAGCGTGTCGTCGTCATCGGGGGTACGGCGGGCATCGGGCTCGCGGTCGCCGAGGGAGCGGCACGGGAGGGCGCGCGGGTGGTCGTCGCCTCGCGGCGGCAGGAGAGCGTCGACGCGGCGCTGAAGGTGCTGCCGGACGGCGCCGAGGGGCAGGTACTGGACGCCACGGACGAGGACGCGGTGCGCGGCTTCTTCACGCGGGTCGGAGCCTACGACCACCTGGTGTACACGGCCGGTGACTCGCTCCTGCTGGAGACCGTGGCCGACACGGAGGTCGCGGCGGCCCGGAGCTTCCTGGACACCCGGCTGTGGGGTGCGTACGCGGCGGTGAAGTACGGCGCCGGGTCGATCCGCCCGGGCGGGTCGGTGGTGCTGACCACGGGCACGGCGGGGCGCCGGCCGTTGCCCGGTTCGAGCGTCGCGTCGGCGCTGTGCGGGGCGATGGAGTCGCTGACCCGGGCGCTGGCCGTGGAGCTGGCGCCGGTGCGGGTCAACGTGGTCTCGCCGGGGGTGGTGCGGACGGAGCTGTGGCGGGAGCTGCCGGAGGCGGTCCGGGAGGAGCTGTTCCGGTCGTCCGCCGAGTCGCTGCCGGTGGGGCGGATGGGCGAGCCGACGGATGTGGCGGAGGCGTACCTGTACCTGATGCGCGGGGGGTACAGCACCGGGTCGGTGGTGGTCGTGGACGGTGGCGGGACGCTGGTCTGAGCGGTCAGGCGGGGGTCAGGCGGACGTCGGCGGCGGTCACGACCGTGCCGAGGCGCGGGAAGTCGAGCCGGACGGACGCCTCGTGCTCGGCGCCGGTGAGGGCGGCCATGGCGTCCTCGACGAAGACCAGGTCGTAGCCGAGGTCGGCGGCGGCGCGGGCGGTGGACTCGACGCCGAGGTTGGTGGCGATGCCGCCGAACACCAGCCGGGTGATGCCGAGCCGGCGCAGCCGGGCGTCGAGTTCCGTGCCCTGGAAGCCGCCGATCGTGCGCTTGACGATCTCCACGTCCCCCTCTCTGCGGAGTCCGGCCACCAGCCCGCTGCCCGGCGGCTGCTCGGCGAGCGCGGGCCGTTCCACGCGGAGCAGCACCACGGGTGCGCCGGCCGCGCGGAAGGAGTGGGCCAGCTGCTCGCCGGTGTGCAGGACTTCGGTGCCCTTGCGGGGCTCCAGGGGCAGCGCGACGATGCGGTCCATCAGGTCGACGAGGACGAGAGCGGTGCGCGCCGGGTCGAGCGCCAGAGGTGCGGTCATGACGGAACGTTAGCCGTCATCAGCCGTCCGTACCGGTAATCCGGATCAACAGGCCCGTGAACTGGTGGCGTTCGGCAGCCGACGGCGCGGCGGGCAGCTCCCCTGAGCCACGACCGCGGCCACGGCTCAGCGGCGGAGCGGCCCGGTGCCGACCGCGGACCGTGACTCCGCCGCGGGGGCGGCCGGGGGCGCGGCGCCCTCGTCCTGGGCCTCCGGGTCGTGGGCGCGGCGCTTGGCGATGACGGCGCACACCATGAGCTGCATCTGGTGGAAGAGCATCAGCGGCAGCACCGCCAGCGAGGCGTGGGCGCCGAACAGGACGCTGGCCATCGGCAGCCCGGAGGCGAGGGACTTCTTCGATCCGGCGAACTGGATGGCGATGCGGTCCCCGCGGCCGAAGCCGAGCGCCTTGGCGCCGTACCAGGTCAGGAGGAGCATCACGGCGAGCAGCACGGCCTCGACGGCGAGCAGCCCGGCCAGCCGGACGGCGCTGACCTGGTGCCAGATGCCCCGGACCATGCCCTCGCTGAACGCGGTGTAGACGACCAGCAGGATCGAGCCGCGGTCGACCAGGCCGAGGATCTTCTTGTGCCGGGCGATGAAGTCCCCGATCCACCGGCGCAGCAGCTGCCCGGCGACGAACGGCACCAGCAGCTGGAGGACGATCTTGACGATGGAGTCGGCGGAGAAGCCGCCTCCGCTGCCGCCGAGCAGTGCGGCGGCGAGCAAGGGGGTGAGGACGATGCCGATCAGCGAGGAGAAGGAACCGGCGCAGATCGCGGCGGGCACGTTGCCCCGGGCGATCGAGGTGAAGGCGATCGACGACTGGATGGTCGAGGGCACCAGGGTGAGAAAGAGGAATCCTTGGTAGAGCGGATGGGTGAGCAGCACGGGCACCAGGCCGCGGGCGGCCAGGCCGAGCACCGGGAAGACTACGAAGGTGCAGACCAGGACCGTGACATGGAGCCGCCAGTGCCGCAGTCCGTCGACGGCCTCGCGGGTGGACAGGCGGGCGCCGTAGAGGAAGAAGAGGAAGGCGATCGCGGCCGTGGAGGCGCCGGAGGCCACGTCGGCGGCGGTGCCCCGGGCCGGGAGGAGCGCGGCGATGCAGACCGTCCCGAGCAACAGCAGGACGTACGGGTCGATCGGCATCCAACTCGGCCAGCTCAGGCGTTTCACGGTGCTCCACTTGCGGTCGGTCCATGGTGTCCGGCCGGCGCGTACGCCGGGCTCTCGCGGGGGCTCTCACCGGTGGCCGGAAGGCCCCTCTCCATCGTCCTCCTCCGGCAGGCGATCGGGAATCCGGTATACCGTTCTGACTGCCATCGCGTTCCGCGATAACATGTTCGAGTGTATGACCCTTCGCAGCTGCGGACCTTCCTCGCGGTGGCCCAGACCCTCAGCTTCACCCAGGCGGCCCGCCGCCTGGGACTGCGCCAGTCGACCGTCAGCCAGCACGTGCGCCGGCTGGAGGACGCGGCCGGCCGCCAGCTGTTCTCCCGGGACACCCACTCGGTGGAACTGACCGAGGACGGCGAGGCGATGCTCGGCTTCGCCCGCCGGATCCTGGAGGTGCACGAGCAGGCGGCGGCCTTCTTCACCGGGACCAGGGTGCGCGGCCGGCTCCGGTTCGGCGCGTCGGAGGACTTCGTCCTCACCCGGCTGCCGGAGATCCTGGAGGGCTTCCGCTACGACCATCCCGAGGTCGACCTGGAGCTGACCGTGGAGCTGTCGGGCACCCTGCACGAGCAGCTGGCCGCCGGGAAGCTGGACCTGGTGCTGGCGAAGCGGCGCGCGGAGGATCCGCTGGGCGAGCTGGTCTGGCACGACGACCTGGTGTGGATCGGCGCGGAGCGGCTCCGCCTGGACCCCGACCGTCCGGTCCCGCTGATCGTCTATCCCCCGCCGGGCATCACCCGCGCACTGGCCCTGGAGGCGCTGGAACGCCAGGGCCGCCCATGGCGCATCGTGTGCACCAGCGGCAGCCTCAACGGGCTGATCGCGGCGGCGCGGGCGGGCCTGGGCGTGATGGCCCACTCGAAGGGCCTGATCCCCCCGGGCCTGTTCCGCGTCCCGGACCGCTCGGGCCTCCCGGAACTGGGCAAGGTCGACTTCGTCGTCGTACACGGCCCGAGACGCACACCGGCACAGGCGGCGGCGGACGCACTGGCGGCCGCGATCCTGAAAGGAGGCGAGCAGTTGCGGCCCGCACGCTCGCGGGGGTGACTCGGACGGTGGCCGCCGCCGCGTGGGCGCGAACGGCCGGCACCGCCCCGTGGACTCACCACAGCCCCTGATACGTCAACTGCTTCACCCGCCGCAAGAACGGCATGGCCTCCACATGCTGCACCCCCTCCAGTTGTCCCACCGGGCCGCTCAGGTACGCGTACAGATGCGCCGTGTCCCGCAGCACGGCCGTCACCACGACGTGCGACGGCCCGGCGGTGGCCGCGGCGAACGCCACCTCGTCGTGCCCTGCCAGCGCCTGGCCGACGGAGTGCATCGCGGCCGGCGTGGTGGTGATCCACAGCACCGCGGACTTCGAGAACCCCAGCACCTCGGACCGGTACTCGACGTCGATGTACACCGCCCCGGAGGCGAGCAGCGCGGCCAGCCGGCGCTTCACGGACGACTCGGACCGTCCCGTTGCCCGCTGCAGCTCCGGGTAGGTCGCGCGCCCGTCCCGCTCCAGCGCGGCGAGCAGCGGAGCGTCCTCGGGTTCCAGCCGCACCGGCCCGTCGGACTCCGGCACCGCCGGGCGCAACGCGGCGACCTGGTCGTCCGTCAGCGCCCGGAACTTCCGCACCCACCCGGACGGCCCGCCGTAGAACCGGTGCAGGAGCTGCTGGGCGCGGATCTCCACCACGCTGGGGGTGCGTGGCAGTTTGCCGAGCAGCAGGTCGTCGTGGTCGCCGGGGTGGCGCGGCCGGGTCATGCAAACGATCTCGGTGCCGCCGGCGGCCAGCCCGATCCAGGCGGTGTCGGGGCGCTTGGCGAGGGCCTCGGCGATGACGGTGGCGCCGTCGGGCGCACAGCGCAGCCGGAGCATCCACTGGTCCTGGCCGAGCCGTTCGGGGTCCCGGACGGCGACCACCCGCAGCCCGGCCTCGGCGCACAGTCGGCGGTAGCGGCGGGCGATCGTCTGGTCGGAGACGCCGAGCACGGCCCCGATCCGGCTGAAGGAGGCCCGGCCGTCGACCTCCAGGGCGCTGAGCAGCCGCAGGTCCAACTCGTCGAACGTGTCGGATTCCAGCGCCAGCATGGTCTCTCCCATCGGATTCCGCCGATCACCCAGGTTCCACGGTCCTGATCGGCCGGACTGGCCCCATGGTACGGAGCGACAGCAAGCCGTTCGGCCGAGGAGTGAAGAGATGCGCAGGTGGGGGCCGCTGACCGCGGTGTGTCTGGGAACGTTCATGTTGTTGCTCGACGTGACGATCGTGGTGGTGGCGCTGCCGGACATGGCGGCGGCACTGCACGCGTCGCTGAGCGACCTGCAGTGGGTGGTGGACGGGTACGCCCTGGCGCTGGCCGCGCTGCTGCTGGGGGCGGGGGCGGCGGCCGACATCCTCGGCCGGCGCCGGGTGCACGTGGCCGGTGTCGCGCTGTTCGCCGCGGCCAGCCTGCTGTGCGGGCTGGCGCCGGGTCCGGGGACCCTGGTGGCGGCGCGGGCCGTGCAGGGGGTGGGCGCGGCCGCGATGTTCGCGACGACACTGCCGCTGCTCGGCTCGGTCTACCAGGGGCGCCGGCGCTCGGCGGCGCTCGGCGTGTGGGGTGCGGTGAGCGGCGGGGCCGCGGCGGTCGGTCCCGTGGTCGGCGGGCTGCTGACGGCGGGGCCCGGCTGGCGGTGGATCTTCCTGGTGAACCTGCCGGTCAGTGTGGTCGCGGTGTGGCTGACGCTGCGGGTCGTACCGGAGTCGCGGGGACCGCGGGGGATGCGCGTGGACTGGGCGGGTACGGCCGCGTTCGCGCTGTTCGCCGGTGGCGTGACCTACGGGGTCGTGCGGGCCGGGGAGGACGGCTGGACGGCGTCGGCGGCGCTCGGCGCGTTCGCCGCGGCGGCCCTGGGGCTGCTGGTGTTCGTGCTGGCGGAACGGCGGGCCGCGCATCCGCTGCTGGAGCTGTCGCTGCTGCGCGGGCGGTCGTTCACCGGAGTCATGGTGGGGGCGTTCGCGTTCAGCGGGGTCGCGTTCGGGGCGCTGCCGTACGTGTCGATCTGGATGCAGACCCTGCTCGGGATGACCCCGGTGCGGGGCGGCCTGACACTGCTGCCGATGACGGTGGCGGCGATGGTGGTCGCGGTGCTGGTGGGGCGGCTGCTGCACGGGGCGCCGGCCCGGCTGACGGTCGGCGGTGGGCTGCTGCTGATCGGTGCGGGCGACCTCTGCCAGGCGGTGCTGGGCGCGGGCTCCTCCTGGACCGCGCTGATACCGGGGTTCGTGCTGGTGGGGGTGGGTACCGGGCTCGTGTCGCCGACGGTCGCGGGCGCGGCGCTGGCCGCGGTGCCCGCGGAGCGGGCCGGGATGGCGGGCGGTGCGGTGAACACGGTCCGGCAGCTGGGGTACGCCCTCGGGGTCGCCGTCTCCGGGACCGTGGTGACCTCGCGGATGACCGGCACGCTCCCGCACGACGCGGCGCACAGGCTGGCGGGCGGCGGCGCCGGAGCGCTGCGCGGCACCTTCGCCGAGCACACCCTGCGCACGGCCTTCGCCTCCGGCCTGAACGGCGCCCTGCTGATGCTGGGCGGCGCCTCGGTGGTGGCGGGCGCCCTGGTCCTGGTGCTGGTACGAGCTCCGCGCACGGACGGCCCGGTGACGAAATCGGCGCCGGCGGCGCAGTCCTCGAAGGGCACGTCAGTGCCGCGTACCTGACCGGCCGGTAACCGGCCGGGGGCGGTAATCGGGTCGTACAGATTCAGTGGAGATTACGGAGGCGGAACTTACTCAACCGTAAGGATTCTGTCCGGACCTTCCCCATGTATGGGTATTTGCCAGGCCCTGACGGGCCCATACGAGAGCAATGCTCGTTTTCGCACCCCCCTCCCGAACGGTCTGCCGGTGGGGTAGCTTTCACGGCGCTGTGCGGAGCGTGACTGGGGAGCGAGAAGCGGGAGCGGGGTTTGCGCGAGTTCACCAACCCGCCGTTGGCGTCGGCGCCGCCGGTCGGCGGTCTGGCCGACTGCGTGTTCGAGCATGCCCTGGCGGACCCGCTGCACATCGCCCTGGGCCGCAAGGACGACCTCGGCCAGTGGCGTGAGGTGACCTCCGCCGAGTTCCGCGACGAGGTCCTGGCCCTCGCCAAGGGGCTGCTGGCGCGCGGCATCCGGTTCGGCGACCGGGTCGCGATCATGTCCCGCACGCGTTACGAGTGGACACTGTTCGACTTCGCCCTGTGGACGATCGGCGCCCAGGTGGTGCCGGTCTATCCCACGTCGTCGGCCGAGCAGTGCTTCTGGATGCTGTACGACGCCGAGTGCACGGCCGCGATCGTGGAGCACGAGGACCACGCGATGACGATCGCCACCGTCATCGACCGGCTGCCGCAGCTGCGCCAGCTGTGGCAGCTGGACTCGGGTGCGGTGCAGGAGCTGTACGACGCGGGCGCGCACCTGGAGGACGAGGTCGTGCACCGGCACCGGCAGGCGGTCACCCCCGAATCGGTCGCCACGATCATCTACACCTCGGGCACCACCGGCCGCCCGAAGGGCTGTGTGCTGTCGCACGGGAACTTCATGTACGAGGCGGACGCGGTCGTCGGCCGCTGGGAGTCGGTGTTCCGCGCGAAGAAGGGCGAGGAGGTCTCCACCCTGCTCTTCCTGCCGCTCGCGCACGTCTTCGGCCGCATGGTGGAGGTCGCCGCGATCCGGCACGGCGTGCGTTTCGGCCACCAGCCGCAGCTGAACGCGGCCGCGCTGCTGCCCGATCTGGCCGCGTTCCGGCCGACGTTCATCCTGGCCGTGCCGTACATCTTCGAGAAGGTGTTCAACGCGGCCCGGCGGAAGGCGGAGAAGGAGGGCAAGGGCGGCCCGTTCGAGAAGGCGGTGGAGATCGCGGTGAAGTACGCGGACGCCGTCGAGGCGAAGGCGTGGGGCACCGGGCCCGGCCCGTCGGCGTCCCTGCGGGTGCAGCACCAGCTCTTCGACAAGCTCGTCTACTCCAAGGTGCGGGCGGCGATGGGCGGCCGGATCCGCAACGCCATGTCCGGCGGCTCGGCCATGGACCGCAGGCTCGGCCTGTTCTTCGCCGGCGCGGGCGTGCAGATCTACGAGGGCTACGGCCTGACCGAGTCGACGGCGGCCGCCACCGCCAACCCGCCCGAGCGCACCCGCTACGGCACGGTCGGCCAGGCCGTACCGGGCACCACCGTGCACATCGCGGACGACGGCGAGGTCTGGCTGCACGGCGGCAACGTCTTCCAGGGCTACCTCAACAACCAGAAGGCCACCGACGCCTGTCTGCACGACGGCTGGCTGGCCACCGGCGACCTGGGCTCCCTGGACGAGGACGGCTATCTCACCATCACCGGCCGCAAGAAGGAGATCCTGGTGACCTCCGGCGGCAAGAGCGTCTCCCCCGGTGTCCTGGAGGAGCGGGTTCGCGACCATCCGCTGGTCAACCAGTGCATCGTCGTCGGCAACGACCGCCCCTACATCGCGGCCCTGGTCACGCTGGACACCGAGGCCGTCGAACACTGGCTGCAGATGCGCGGCAAGCCCCGGATGTCCGAGGCCCAGCTGGTGCGGGACGCCGACCTGGAGACCGAGGTGCGGCGCGCGGTGGTGGCCGCCAACACCCTGGTCTCACAGGCCGAGTCGATCCGTACCTTCCGTATCCTCGCCCAGCCGTTCACCGAGGAACACGGCTTGCTGACCCCGTCGTTGAAGCTCAAGCGCAAGGCGATCGAGAACGCCTACGCCAACGAGGTCGAGGCCCTCTACCGGGCCTGACGGCCCCGTCAGCCGGTCACCTGATGTCGATCCGGAAGACCTTGTCGGACCCGTCGGGTTCGTTGCCGTTGTTGTCGCAGTTGGTGGTGGACAGCCACAGCTGGTCGGCGCCCGGCACCTTGGTCACGGTCCGCAGGCGACCGTACGTGCCCACGTAGTACGCCGTCGGTGTGCCGACACTCTCGGCGTTGCCGTTGATGGGGATGCGCCACAGCCGTTCGCCGCGCAGGGACGCCATGTAGACGACGTTGCGGACGATCGCGATACCGCTCGGCGAGGCCTCCGAGACGTTCCAGGTGGCCTTCGGGTTGGTCATCCCCGCGACCGAGCAGGTGCCCTCGCAGGTCGGCCAGCCGTAGTTGGCGCCCGGCTTGATCAGGTTCAGCTCGTCCTTGGAGCTGTTGCCGAACTCGGCCTCCCACAGCCGCCCGTTGCGGTCGAAGGCGAGGCCCTGGGGGTTGCGGTGGCCGAGGCTGTAGACGTAGTTCCCGAGCGGGTTGCCCGGGGCCGCCTTTCCGTCCGTCGTCATCCGCAGGATCTTGCCGTTCAGGGAGTTCCGGTCCTGGGCGAGGTCGGGTGTCTGGGCCTCACCGGTGGAGACGTAGAGATAGCCGTCGGGGCCGAAGAGGAGCCGTCCGCCGTTGTGGTAGCGGTTCTTCTTGATGCCCTGGAGCAGCACCTTGTAGTCGCTGAGCCCGCTGCCGTCGTAGGTCATGCGCACGACCCGGTTGCCCTCGGCCGCGGTGTGCATGAAGTAGACGTAGTGGTTCGTTCCCCACTTGGGGTCGACCGCGACCCCAAGCAGCCCGCCCTCGCCGTTGGTGGTGACGGCGTTCGGGACGGTCCCGACCTGGATCCTCGTACCGTCCTCGGTCACCTTCCAGACCCGGAAGTCGTCCCGCTCCGTGACCAGGGCGGTCCTGCCGTCGGGCATCCAGTAGGTGCCCCAGGGGATCGTCCAGCCGGAGGAGAGGGTGGCGACGGAGGAGGGGACGCCGCCGTCGGTGGCACAGGCCCTGGTGGTGAAGGTGACGCTGTTGCTCGGCTCGGAGACGTTGCCGGCCGCGTCCCGGGCGACGACGTCAAGGGTGTACGGGCTGTCGCAGGCGAGGCCGGTGAGGGTGGTGGTCGTGCCGCTCGTGACCGTCTTGTAGACGGTGGTCCCGCTGCGGATGTCGTACGCGGTCACCGCCCGGTCGTCGGTGGACGCGCCCCAGGAGAGGTCGACGGTGTTCGCCGTGACGCCGGCCGCGGACAGGGTGCCGGGGGCGGTGGGCGGGGTGCTGTCGCTGCTCGGCCGGGTCGTGCAGTCGACGACGGGACTGGCCGGCGAGGTGTTGCCGGCCGCGTCGCGGGCGATGACGGTGAGGTCGTAGGTGGTGTTCGGGGCGAGGCCGGTGAGGGTTTTCGAGGCCGAACTCCCCGGCGCCTCACCGATCTTGTTGCCGTGCTCGTAGAGGTCGTACGCCGTCACGCCCACGTTGTCCGTGGCGGCGCCCCAGCCGAGGGTGAGCGCGTCCTCGCCGATGTCGGAGCAGGAGGGCTGGCCGGGCCGGGCGGGGGCCTGGGTGTCGGCGGCCGTACCGACGCTGGCCTTGTCCAGGTTGGGGCCGCCGTTCGCAGTGGTGGCGGTGGCGCGGATCTTGTTGCTGCCCGCGGTCAGCGGGACGTTCACCGTCTTCGTCACCCAGGTGTTCCAGTCGGCGGTGGCCGGGAAGGAGACGCCGGCGGCGACGACCGTGCCGTTGACGGAGATGTCCAGCGGCCGGTCGGTGTCGGTGCCGTTGGCGAAGCGCAGGGCGAGCGCGGAGGTGCCGGCGGTGGCAGCGCTCACCGTGAACTCGACGTAGGAGCCCTTGATGTTGGTGTAGTCGACGAAGCCGGTGCCGGTGTATCCGGTGTGGTTGGTGGCGACCGTGCCCTGGGAGATCGTCGCGCTCTCGGCCTGGTAGTCGGTGGCCGCCCGCGCGGTGCCCTGGCTCAGCCCGGCCAGCGGCAGCGCGAGTATCGCGGCCAGCCCGTAGGGAAGAACTCTGCGGATTTCCATGGAGGTTGGCCTCTCTCAGCCGCTGTGCCGGTAGGGGGCGATGGGCCTGACGCGGATCAGACGGGTCTCGCCCGGCCGCAGGGTGGCGCTGTAGGAGTCGGCCGTCACGCCCTTGTGGGAGCCGGACCACAGGTCGGTGACGTCCCCGGAGCCGGAGAAGCCGACCTGGGACCAGTTCACCGAGACCGTGGAGCTGCCGGAGGTACCGGTGTCGAAGAGGGCCACGACGTACTGGCCGTCGCTCTCCTTCTTGCTCCACACCTGCCTGACCCCGCTGTTCACGATCCGCTTCGCGGCCACCCCGTCCTGGTCGACCCCGATGAGCCGGTCATTGGTGAGCATGGCCTTGTCGACGGTGTCGAGGTGTGTGAGGTCGGTGCCGAGGAGCAGCGGGGCGGCGGCCATCGCCCACAGGGTGAAGTGGGAGCGCCGCTGGTCGGCGGTGAGACCGGCCTGGTCGCCGTTGCCGATCTCCAGGGAGTCCAGGTCGTTCCAGCCGCCTGGACCGGCGTACGGCTGCCAGTTCGCGGCCGTGTCGAAGCGGGCGGAGACATGGGACCAGTCGGTGAGCGGATAACCGCTGCCGTGGTCGCCGGGACCGCAGTAGCACTCGACGTCGCCCTGGGTGCGCCAGCTGTTCGCGAGCTGCCGCCAGGTCGGGGCGTCGGCGATCGGGAGGTTGTTGGAGAGCGCGAAGGTGATGGGCCGTCCGGTGCCGCGCAGCGCCTGGGACCAGGCCTTCACGTCCGGGATGTCCTGGCTGCCCACCCCGTCGATCTTCAGGTAGTCGACTCCCCAGGAGGCGAACTGGTCCGCCCAGGAGTTCACGAACTCCTGCGCGCCCGGCTTGGAGTAATCGATGTAGTACATGTTCTTGCAGTTGTAGTTCTTCTCGGTCCTCGAGGTGTCCGCGATGTCCTTCGCGTGGTATGAGGTGCCCTCGATCGGGGTGTTCCTGGTGACGGCGTTCTTGGCGATGCCCGGGGTGACGTAGAAGCCGAACTTCAGGCCCTTGGAGTGGACGTAGTCGGCGACGGCCTTGATGCCGCCCGGGAACTTGGCGGCGTCGACGGCCCAGCGGCCGTACGAGTCGACGGTGAAGCCGTTCGCGTCGCACTTCTGCCAGAAGTCGTCGAGGTTGACGTGGACGAAGCCGTGGTCCTTCAGTCCGCTCGCGACCAGTGCGTCGGCCTGCGCCTTGATCTTGGCCTCGGTGGGCTGGCGGCGTACGAAGCTCCAGCTGCTCCAGCCCATGGCGGGCCGGACGGCCTGGCCGTTGTCGGAGGCGGCGGCCGGGTGGGTGGTGCCCACGAGCGGTACCGCCGCGGCGACCAGCAGTCCGGCGACCGCTGCCGTCAGTGTGCTGACCCGGATCACGGGCGTCCTCCGTTCACGGGCGTCGCGTAGGCCGTGCCGATCCAGGCCTCGTCGACGCGCAGCCGCCGGTAGCGCGTGGTGTCGGTGGCGGCGGCCCAGGTGGAGTCCACCTCCAGGCGGACATGGCGGGCGGTGGCGGCGGTCAGGTCGATGCCCTGGACACCGCGTCGGCTGGGCAGCTCCCCGGACTTGACGGCGCTCCCCCAGTGCGTGCCGTCGTCGCTGAGGAACACCTTGTACGCCTTGATGCGCGCCGACTGCTCGGTGCCGGAGCGAGCGTAGGCGACCGAGTCCTCGCGCTGGTTGAGGCCGATGTACTGGATCTTCCTGGCGGAGCCGAGATCGAAGGTCAGGTTCACGGGCAGCGTCCTGTCGCTGTCCCAGTAGGTGAGGTAGTCGCTGTCACCGGCGGCGGAGCCCGCGTGACCGCTCGCCGAGGCGCTCGCGGTGACCTCGACTCCGGACAGGATGCCCTGACGGCCTGCGGTCATGACCTTGAAGACGGTGTCGTACGGATCCCAGTCGCCGAGACCGGTCAGCGTCAGCACACCGCCGGACTGGGACCAGGAAACCGCCCTGCCCGTGCGGAGGTTGGTGACGGAGGCGATGCGGTAGCCGTTGTCGCGGATCCGCAGGGTGCCGGTCGAGGGTGGGGTCAGGACGTGGACGTACTGGCGGGCGGAGTCGCCCTTGGCGATGGTGGTGACGCCGTGCGCCCCGTCGTTCCAGAAGCCGGGCTTGAGGCCGCCGTTCAGGTAGCCCCCGCCCTCGGTGCCGTGCAGGGACTCCCAGATGGGGTCGAGATAGGAGTCGACGAAGGTGTTGAAGTTCGCCTGGTTGGCCGGGAACCTGCCGTTGACCTGGGCGGTCTCGGCCATCAGGGCCTTGACCGAGGAGCCGGCGTTGGTGACCAGCCGGCCGAGGGTGAGTGTGCGGTCGACGGTCGGGTCCGAGCCGTCGTACCACCAGGCACCCGTCGAGGGCAGTTTGAAGTCGGCCTCGGTCAGGCGGGGTTGGGCCGTGTAGAGCGCCTGCGGGTAGTCGTAGGACGGGGTCATCCCGGTTTTCTGCTCATTGCTGATCATGTCCATGATCGGCGTGTCCTCGTTGTTGTTGCTGAGCGTGCACCCGGGGCGCTTCCGCTGGATCTGCGCGTACAGGTCGTGGCTCTCCCAGTACGCGTTGTCGTTGTCGATCCAGAAGCCGCCGAGGTCGGGATAGCGGTCCATGACCTCGAAGAAGTTGTCGTAGCTGAACCGGCCGAAGCCGTCGCGGGTGGTGAGGTCGACGTCCTTGCCCTTGTAGGCGGAGTAGGCGGCCGAGTCGAGCCACTCGTGGCCGCCCTCGTCGTGCCACTGGGGGTCGTCGGTCATGTAGAGGATGACCTTCATGCCCTTGGCCTTGGCGGCGGTGATCAGCTCGCCGAGGAAGTCCCGCTTGGTGGCGCAGGAACCGGGGATCTTCGAGGGCCAGGGGCGGGCGTAGCCGAGGCGGCTGTGGAAGGTGGCGAGGACCAGGTACTGGGTGTGCAGTTTCTGGGCCTCCTTCACCCAGTAGTCGGGGGTCCAGCCGCCGCCGGTGACGTCGTTCTCCCAGGCGGTGCAGCTGGTGTGGGCGGGGGCGGTGCGCAGGCCCCAGTGCAGGAAGAGGCCGCCGACGGAGCCACGGAGGAAGTCCTGCCGGGGATTCTCCAGGTCGAGCGGCTTCGCGGCCTTACCGCAGTCCTGGCCGCCCGAGACGCGGAGCACACCGCCGGAGGTGTTGTGACTGTCCGTCAGGCAGGCGCCTGTGACGTCCTGGAGGCCGATGTCGTACGGGGAGCCGCCGCCCTTCTGCGCGGTGAAGCGGGTGAGGCGGATGCCGCTCGCCGCGTTGGCGATGACCGCCGGCCGCCCGTCGTCCGACGCGAACTTCACGGAGCTGTCGGTGAACCGGACGTCATCGGCGTCGTGCAGGTACCAGCCGTAGGCCGGCCGGGTGCCGATGGCCTTGGGGTTGTAGTCCTTGGGATCGTTGCCCGGTACGGCGGTCGACATGGTGCCGTTGCCGCCGGGCACGGTGATGTCGACGTGTGTGAAGGTCACCCCGTGGATCCGGTGTCCGCTCTCGCCCCACAGGGTCGGGCTGAAGGACGGGGTGGTGCCGGTGGCGGAGATGTTCTCGTACGTCACATCGCTGATCGAGCCGGTGCCCGGGCTGTTTCCACAGCGCTTGCGGGTGCCGATCTTCTCCATGATCGGGGAGCGCACTCCGGTCATGGTGATGTCCTTGTAGTGGACGTCGGAGATGTTCGCGCCGTCCATGGAGACCATGCCGAGCCCGGACTTGTCGGCGCCCTCGATACGGATGTTCTCGAACTGGTAGTCCGAGAAGTCCCCGCAGGTCTCGGAGCCGAACATCAGGGCATTGCAGCACTTGGCCGACAGGCGGGAATCGCTCACCCGGACGTGGCCGTTGGGGAGCTTGGCGCCGAGGGCGTAGTCGCTCTTGAAGACCAGGGCGTCGTCGTTGGCCCTGATGTCCGCGTCGGTGACCGTGACGTTCGTGGTGGAGATGATGTTCCAGCCGTCGCGGTCGCTCGCGGTGTCAATGGTCAGGTGGTCGGACGTGACGTTCGTACAGCCGTTGACCAGGGCCGCGAAGTGGCCGCCGCGGCGCAGGGTGAGACCGTCGCCGATCCTGAGTCCGTCGCACCGGGTCAGCGAGATGATCTTGTCGGCCTCGCCGGACTTCGGGTTGCCGGTGATCAGGTTGCCGGCGCCGTCGATGACGCCCTGGCCGACGAACCCGATGTCGGTGAGCCTGTCGCCGTAGATCATCGCGTCGTGGAAGTGGCTGTGGCCGTAGTCCTGGTAGGCGTCGTTCGGGTTGGGCTCGGCCTTGTCGTAGGTGTCGGCGCTGGAGCCCTGGAGGGTGGCGCCCTTGTCGAGCTGGAGCGTCACATGGCTCTTCATGTGGATGGTGTTCTTGGACCTGTAGGTGCCGGCGGTGAAGCGGACGGTGCCGCCGCCCGCCGAAGCGGCCGCGTCGACGGCCCTGTCGATGGCCTGGGTGTCGTTGGCCGAGCCGTCACCCTTGGCGCCGTAGTCACGTACGTCGTAGACGGCCGCGCGGGGCGCGGTGTGCGGGGATGCCAGGGCCGCGGGGCGGCAGAGCCCGAGGACGACGGCGAGGACCGAGAGGACGATCGCGGCGGCTCTGCGCCGCGCGGCAGTGGGGGGCTTCATGGTGGCGGTTCCTCACACCAGCTGGTGGTCGCGGAGATCGGTGAGCGGGAGGCAGGTGTCCTGCGAGTCCGAGATGACGCCGAGCGAGCGCCAGAGGCCCACGGCGTGCGCGGTGTTCGCGGGCAGCCCCGCGGCGGCACCCGCGAGTGCGGCTCCGAGGACCGTCTTTCTCAATGCCGTGCTCATGACACTGATTCGCCTCTCAGTTGCTCGTTCATGATCAGGAAGGCCCCGAGGCCGTGGAAGTCGTTCGTGGCCCGGGGGCGGGCGGCGTAGTACGCGTAGTCGCCGACGTTCGTGCCGATGGAGATGCCGGCGAGGTCGGTGCGGCCGTCCGGGCCGACCGACAGCTCGGCGAGCACGCCCTGGTAGCCGCGGCGGGCGACATCCGCGTAGTGCGGGTCGAGGTAGTGCTGCTGGACGCCGCGGGACAGGGCGTAGGTGAACATGCTGGAGCAGGACGTCTCGGTCCAGTTGTCCCCGCGCCCGCCCTTGTCCATCACCTGGAACCAGCGTCCGGTCGCCGGATCCTGGTACTTCTCCAACCCCGCCGCCAGGTTCCTGAAGATGGTGAGAAGTCGGGGTCGGCGCGACTGGTTCGCAGGGACCGCGTCCAGCACGTCGACGATCGCCATCGCGTACCAGCCGACGGCACGGCACCAGTGTTCGGGGGCGAGCCCGGTCGCCGGATCCGCCCAACTCGCGCTCTTCGACTCGTCGTAGGCGTGCTTGAGCAGTCCGTTCGCGATCTGAAGGTGGCCGCCGTAGACGGCGAGCTGCCTCGCCGCCTCGTCGTCGGCGTACGCGCTGTCCCCGAACTCCTTGCCGTACTCGACGAGGAACGGGTTCACCATGTAGACGCCGTCCGCCCACAGTTGGTGCGCGCGGCTGGAGTTGTCCGCGTGCCAGAAGCCGCCGTCGCCGGTGCGCGGGTAGGTGTTCAGGCGGTCGCGGATCTTCTTGGCCGCCTTGCGATAGCGGTCCTGGCCGGTCTCGTGGTGGAGGATGACCAGGAGCCGGCCCGCCTGCATGCTGTCCAGGCTGTTGAACGACTGGTCGATCGAGCCGTCGCTCCTCACGAACCGGTCGGCGTAGCTCTTGAGGTAGGCGAGGTAGCGGGGGTCGTGGGTGCGCTGGTAGGTGAGGTACTGGCCGTAGAGATAGAGGCCGACCGGGTAGGACCAGCCGCCGATGGTGCCCGGGGTGTAGCGGGCCATGGTGGAGTCGACGACCGCGGTGGACCAGTCGGGGGCGGCGGGCCTGGTCGCGGCGGCGGGCCTGGTCTCGGTGGCCGCGGTGGCGGGCGGGGATACCGCGGCGGGGAGCGTGGCCGCCGCGGCGGTGGTGAGTGCGACGGCCGCCAGAGCGGCTCGAAGACGTCTCATGGTCCTCCTTCTCGGTAGGCGGCGGCCTCGGTGGTCCGCCGGAGGGGTACGGCACGGTGGCCCGGTACGTGGCGGCAGGCCGGGTCGGTGTTGCGGGCGTCTCCGGTGAGCGCGTACGCCTGACGGCGGCAGCCGCCGAAGTCGGCGGTGCGCGGGGCGCAGCCCCGGCAGGGCTCGCGCATCCGGGGGTAGGCGTTGACGGCCTTCGACTCCCGCCGGATCCGGGCGGGTTCGCACTCCCGGACGTTCGGCGGGTCCAGGCCGGGCAGGGTGGCCGCGGCCGGGCAGGGCAGGACCGTGCCGTCGGGAGCCACGGTGGCTGACCGACCGGTCAGTCGGACGGGGTGAGAACAGCACCCGCAGCGCAACGGGCAGGCATGGGTGAGCTCGACCAGCAACGCCCAGGGCGGGGCCACGGGGATGTACCGCCTGTACCGCCGGCAGTGGAAGCGGTTGGTGATCCAGCGGGGCGGTTCGGCCGGGGGCGGTTCGGCCGGGGACGGTTCGGCCGGGGGCGGTTCGCCCCGATGCATGCGCTGGTTGAAGGGGTGCCGGTCGCGGTAGCGGTCGGCGGTGACGGCCCGCAGCCGTTCGGTGAACTCCGTGACCGGCCAGGGGCCGGCGGTCGTCCCGGCGTGGACGCTGGTGACGGTCATGGTGCGCGGTCAGCGGTCGCCGAGGGCGTAGCCGGTCACTTCCAGGGCGGTCTCCACGACCTGACAACCAGGGCTTCGCCAGACCTTTTCATCGGATGTCTGCAGAACAGTGGGTTCGGCCAGGAGGTCTTCGATGGTCGTCTCGTTCATGGGTGCATACCTGCTTTCCTGAGGTTGGGGGCTCTCAGAGCGCAGACAGGGAGTCGCGTTCACAGGGATCCGCTGGAAAACCCACAGGATGGTTCACATCCCTGTACCGGGTTCAGCGATACGTCCGACGATGCGAACCAGAGTCTCGGCAGGAACGGGCCGCGGTCAATGGCCCGGGCCCAGGAGGTCGGATGCATTTCCGGCCAATCTCCGTCCCAGAGGCCGGCTCACCGCTCGGTTCCGGCGGATTCCGGACTCAGGAATGCATCACGGCCGATGATCGTTGACGATGGATGTACCACCTGTCGACAACCTAAGGATCGAGAGCTCGTGAGCAGCAAGGTCCCCCCGAAAATCCTCAACAACGGCGTCGAGATGCCCCAGCTGGGCTTCGGTGTGTGGCAGGTGCCGGACGACGAGGCCGAGCGGGCCGTCGCCACGGCACTGGAGGCCGGGTACCGCAGCATCGACACAGCGGCGATCTACGGCAACGAAGAGGGCACCGGCAAGGCCATCGCCACCGCCGGCGTCCCCCGCGAGGACTTGTTCGTCACCACCAAGCTCTGGAACGCCGACCAGGGGTACGACGCCACGCTGCGGGCCTTCGACGCGTCGCTGGCGAAGCTGGGTCTGGACTACCTGGACCTGTACCTCATCCACTGGCCGCTGCCGGCCCGGGGCAAGTACGTCGACTCCTACAAGGCGTTCGAGAAGCTGCTGGCCGACGGCCGCGTCAAGTCGATCGGCGTCTCCAACTTCCTCCCGGAGCACCTGGAGCGGCTGATCGAGGAGACGTCGGTCATCCCGGCGGTCAACCAGATCGAACTGCACCCGCACCTGCAGCAGCACGCGGCCCGGGAGTTCCACGCCGAGCAGGGCATCGCCACCGAGGCCTGGTCCCCGCTCGGCCAGGGCAAGGGCCTGCTGGAGGTGCCGGCGATCGTCGCCATCGCGCAGAAGCACAACCGCACCCCGGCCCAGGTCGTGCTCCGCTGGCACATCCAGCTGGGCAACGTGGTGATCCCGAAGTCGGTCACGCCGTCCCGGATCAAGGAGAACATCGAGGTGTTCGACTTCAGCCTGGACACCGAGGACCTCGCGGCGATCAGCGCGCTCAACGAGGACCGCCGCATCGGCCCGGACCCGGCCACCTTCGACATGGGCTGAGCCCCCATGGGTCGTGCGCACGTGGGCCGAGCGCCCATGGGCCGGGCAACCGACATGGACTGAGCGGCAGCCTGTCGCTGATGGCCGCGTCCTGCGCCCTGTCCGTCACCCCGCTGCTGCAACGCACCCTGATCGGTGCCTCCGCCACCTCCATC